>NZ_VFUA01000070.1 GCF_006440735.1 Mesorhizobium sp. B2-7-1
CGTGTAGGCGAGCAAGGCAAGGCCGGTGGCGAAGCTGTCCAGGCCGAGACCTGCATGGAACCAGATCGGCAGATAGATCATGAACGGCCAATAGCTCAGGTTCATCGCCGCCGAGCCGACGATCGCGCCTGAAAACGGACGGATGCGGAAAACCGAAAAGTCGAACATCGGCCGCTTGCTGACCCTTTCGGCGATGAGGAAGGCCACGAAACTCGCGATCGACAGGCCAAGGATCGCCAGGGCGGCCGGGCTGGCGAAGCCAAGCTCCGTTCCCTGCGTGATGTAGAAGACGAGGCAGAAGACCGAAGGCGACAACGTCAGGATGCCGGCGAGGTCCAGCCTGCCTGCTTGCGGATCCTTCGATTCACGGACGCCGCCCAACGCAAGCACGAAGGCGACGATCGCAAGTGCCACATGGATGAGGAACACCCACTGCCAGCTCGATACGGCGACGATGCCGCCGCCGATGATCGGGCCGAAACCGAGGCCGACGCCGAAGATGACGCCCCACCAGCCCCAGGCGACCGCGCGTTCTCGGCCTTCCTGGAATTCGTGCGACAGCACGGCGAGCTGGCAGATCAGCATCGCGCCGCCGCTCAGGCCCTGCAGGAATCGGGCGACGATCAGAGTCGAGATGTTGTCCGCCAGGCCGCAGATCAGCGAGGCGAGCCCGAAGGCGGCGATCGAGACCAGGAAGACGCGCTTGCGCCCATAACGATCCGCAATGGTGCCGACCGCCATCAGCACGGTCGTCACGGCGATGGTATACGCGTTCATTACCCATTGCAGTTGCTTGAAGTCCGCTTTGAGCACCTGTTCCAGGGTCGGCAGGACGGTCGGGACGCTCGATATCTCCAGCCCGAACATCAGGCAGGCAAGACATGCGGCGAACAGAACGACGATGCCTCGGCTCGTGAGGGCAGGTGCCATGGTCAAACCTCTCGAATTCCTTGGTCTTGAATTGCTTGGGGCAGGGCGAAACCGGATGGCCGTTTGCCGTTGCGCCCAACCCACATTAGGGCAGGCTTGATCATTTTAGAATTGCATGGTTGGCTATTTCAGAGACAACAAAACAGGATAGCTGACATGACGCTGGACGTAGATGCGGTAAAAGCCTTCGTCACCGTCGCCGACTTGCGCAGCTTCACGCGCGCCGCCGAGGCTCTCGGCAGCACCCAGGGCGCGATCAGCGTCAAGCTTAAGCGGCTGGAGGATCGGATCGGCGAAAGACTGATCGAGCGGACGCCGAGGCTGGTGCGCCTTTCGGCACGCGGCGCGGTGTTCCTGGAGCCAGCGCGCGAGCTGCTTGCCGCGCATGACCGCGCTCTCGCCAGCCTCACGGCTGTTCGCCGCCATTTCCGGCTGGGCATCGCCACCCATGTCGGCGGCGCCGAGGTGCCGACCTTGCTGGCGCGGCTCAGCGCGCATGATCCGGCTTTGACCATCGAGGTGCGGCTCGACGATTCACGCGACCTGCTCGCTGCCTTCGATCGCGGCGAGCTCGACGCCGCGATCGTGCGGCGCGAGGACGACCGCCGCGACGGCGAGGTGTTGGCGCCAGAGCATTTCGGCTGGTACGCCACGCCGGATTTCGTCTATCGCGCCGGAGAGCCGCTGCGGCTGGCCGCTTCCGCGCCCTCCTGCAGCATCCGCGACATCGTCACCGGCGCGCTCGACGCGGTCGGCATACCGTGGACGCAAGTTTTCCTGGGCTGCGGTTCCTTCGCGGTTGCGGAGGCCGTGTCGGCGGGCCTTGCCGCCGGTGCCTTCTCGTCTCGCCTGGTTCCGCCCGGCACGATCGAGATCAGCCGCAAATTCGGCCTGCCGCCGCTGCCGGCATCGGAGATCGTGCTGTTGTCCACGCTCTCCGACGCCCAGTCGCGCGATGCATTGCGCACCCTTGCCATGGCGTTTCGCGAGCATCGTCCGACCGCCAGCGGCGCGCGTCCCCGTTTCCGCAACTCGCAAATGGCCGACAGCCCTATCTGAAGCTGCCGGCTTGCGCGTTAGTTGACGTGAGCGCCTACGGCCGTCCGAAGAGCAGCATGGTCTGTGTTGGAGCGTGTTCAGTTGGGCCGCATCGACAACTCGACGTCGTCACCGAACGGCGTCGACATGTAGCCTCCGGCCGGCGCGCGCACCCGCTCCAGATAGTCGGGCGAGAAGTCGGCATTGTCGGCGATGACCAGCGCGCCGGGCCTGAGCCGGCTCTCGACCAGGCTCAATATCTCCGGATAGAGCGCCTTGGCGCCGTCGAGCAGCAACAGGTCTATCCGGTCGGGCAGGTCCTTGCTCAGCGTTTCCAGCGCGTCGCCCTCGCGGATCTCCACCAGGTCGATGAGGCCGCCTTCGGTCAGGTTGGACTTGGCCCGCACCACCTTGGACGGCTCGAATTCGGTCGTGATCAGGCGGCCGCCGCCATTGTCGCGCAGCGCCGCGGCCAGATAGAGCGTCGAGATGCCGAACGAGGTGCCGAATTCGACGATGATGCGCGCGCCGGTGCCGCGCCAGCATGTAGAGCAGCGTGCCGGTCTCCGGCGAGACCGCGAGCCACAGATCCTTCAGGCTGCCGTAGAACTGGCGATATTCGGTCTTGCTGTGGATGAGGCGCGTCCGTTCCTCGCGCGAGTACCGGGCGATCGCCGGGCTGGTCGCCGCATCCGCTTCCTTGAACAGGCGGGCGAGCAGCAGGGCCAAAGGGGTTTCGGTCAGGGTCGTCATCACTGTCTCCGGGCGGGTTCTTGTGTTGCATCGAAAAATACGAATAATCCTTCAGGTTTCCAATTCGCATTCCCGAGCGCGTCGGTGATCATTCGTCCAAGCCCTTCAATTTCCACCCGAAAACAGCCCAAACAGGCGCGCGCCACGGAACTCGTCGCGGCGATTCTGCAGGCGGCTGCTCAGGTTTTGGCTTCTGAAGGCGCCCAACGTTTCACCACCACGCGCGTGGCGGAAAAGGCCGGCGTCAGCGTCGGCTCGCTCTACCAGTATTTCCCGAACAAGGCGGCGCTGCTGTTCCGGCTGCAGAGCGACGAATGGCGCCAGACGACCGAGCTTTTGTGCGGCATCCTCGAAGACGCCGAGCTATCGCCGCTCGAGCGGATAAGAACGCTGGTCCATGCCTTCATCCGCTCGGAATGCGAGGAAGCGGCAGTGCGCGGCGCGCTGAACGACGCCGCGCCGCTTTATCGCGACGCGCCGGAGGCGCAGGAGGCGAAAGCCATGGCCGACCGCACGGTGGAGACCTTCCTGCGGGAAGTGCTGCCCGATGTTTCCGCGGCTGCTCGCGCCATGACCGGCGAGTTGATCATGAAGACGCTGAGCGCCGTGGGAGCGGATTTCTCTGAAAAGGAACGAACGGCCGGCGAGATCGAAGCCTATTCCGATGCGCTCGCCGACATGTTCTGCGCCTATCTCCGAAGTCTCGGCCATCGCGGCTGAGAGCAGGCGATCACTCCGCCGCCGGCGCCAGCGGCCTGACGCGCGCCATCATCGAGCGCAGCACAGCCGGCTTCAGCGGCTTGTTGACGACCGGAATGTCGAGCCGACCGGCGACCGCGCGCACCTCGCTGGAGCGGTCGGCGGTGACCAGCACGCAGGCAAGGTCCTGGCCGTAGGCGGCGCGCAGTCTGGCGATCGCATCGAGCCCGGTGCCGCCGTCGAGATGATAGTCGGCGAGCACCAGGTCCGGCTTCGGCGCGCCGGGCTTCACGAGATCGCCCGATCCCGAAGCCGTCTCGACACGGCAGCCCCAGCCTTCGAGCAGCAGCCGCATGCCGTCGAGGATGCGCGCGTCATTGTCGATGCAAAGCACATTGAGCCCGGCAAGCGTCGAGGCGAAGCGGGCCGGGGGCTTACTGGCCTCGCGTGGCGGCGTGGCGACCGCCGCGACCGGCAGGATGACGGAAAAGCGCGTGCCCTTGCCGGGGTTGGAGTAGATGCGGATCTCGAGCCTCAGCACCCTGGCGATGCGGTCGACGATGGAGAGTCCCAGGCCAAGGCCTTCGGCCTCGCGCACGCCCTCGTCGAGACGTGTGAACTCGTGGAAGACCGTGTTGAGCTTGTCGCCGGCAATACCGATGCCGGTGTCGATCACCTGGATCTCGGCCAGTTCGCCGCACCGGCGCACTCCAACCAGGATGCGGCCCTCGCGCGTGTATTTGATGGCATTCGAGACCAGGTTCTGGATCAGCCGACGCAGCAGATTGCGGTCGGTCATGACGCCGAGCGAGGATGGCATGATCGTGAGTTCGAGCTTCTTTTCAGCGGCAAGCGGGCGAAAATCGTTGCCGATCTGGCCGAGCAGTCCGCCGAGATTGAAGGCGGCATCCTCGGGCTTCATCGCGCCGGCGTCGAGCCGCGAGATGTCGAGCACCGCGCCGAGGATGGTCTCGACCGATTCCAGCGAGGATTCGATGTTGATCGCCGCCTTGCCCGCCGGTCCCTTGCCGGCCTTCTCGATCAGCGACGAGCAATAGAGCCGGGCGGCGTTCAGCGGCTGCAGGATGTCGTGGCCCGCGGCGGCGAGGAAGCGCGTCTTGCCGAGATTGGCTTCCTCGGCCAGCATCTGCGCCTGCGCCAGCTCCTCGTTGACGCGGGTGAGCTCGATGGTGCGGGTCTTGACCCGCTGCTCCAGCGATTCATTGGCCCGCTTCAGCGCCAGGTCCTGTTCGACTCGGCCGGAAATGTCGGCATAGGTGGCGACGATGCCACCGTCCGGCATCGGGTTGGAGCGCAGCTCCAGGATGCGGCCGGTGGTCTTCAGCTCCATCTGCCATGGGCCGGCGAAGCTGGTCAGCCGGTTGAGCGTCGTTACGCGCTGGTCGGCGGGAATATCGCCGCGCTCGGCGAGATGGCGCAGGATCCGGTCGAGCGAGACGCCGACCTGGCCCATCTCGTCCGGCAGGTCGAACAGCAGCCGGTATTGCCGGTTCCAGCAGATCAGCCGGAAATCGCGATCAAAGACGGTGATGCCTTGCTCCATCTGGTCGAGCGCGATCTGCAAGAGGTCGCGATTGTGCTGCAGCGCCTCGGTGGCGTCGTCGAGCAGCCTGAAGGCATCCTTGGAGTCGCGGTCGTTGCGGCGGAACAGCAGCGACAGGATGAGCCGCGCTGAGGAAGAGCCGACGGCGCTCGCCAGCAGCTGCTCCGAGAAGCGGATGACATCCATGCTGGCCTGTTCGGTGCCGTGCAGGGAGACTTTCGCGTCCCTTTCGAAGGATTGGAACGAGCGCTCCGTGCGCTCGACGCCGAGATAGCGCGAGATCGTATCCTTCAGGTCGTTGACGGTGACGGCGGTGCGGAAGCGCCTGAGGCTGGGCATCGGGCCGGCCTCGCGCGGCACGAAGATCGCCGCCTGGATGCGCTCCAGCGGCACGGATGCGCGGGAGAGGGAGCCGAGGACAAAAAACAGCGCGTTGACCGAGAGGCTCCACAGCACGCCGTGGTTCAGCGGCTCGCCCACGGTGCCGAACAGCGCCTGCGGCCTCAGCGCCTCGAAGCCGAACAGGCCATGGACCACGATGTCGGTAGAGTGACCGACGAGCGAAGGAAGCAGCAGCGTGTACCCCCAGACGGCGATGCCGGCGACCATGCCGAGCGCGGCGCCCCGGCCATTGGCGCGCCGCCAGATCAGCCCGCCGATCAGCGCCGGCGAAAATTGCGCAATCGCGGCAAACGACATCAGGCCGATCGAGGATAGCCGCGCGCTGTTGGTGCTCTCGCGGTAGTAGAGGAAGGCGATGAACAGCAGGATGAAGATCGAGGCGCGGCGCACGTTGAGGATCAGCGTCGACCAGTCCTCGTTCTCCGAGGAACTGGTCTTGAGCACCCGGCGAACGAACAACGGGATGACGAGATCGTTGGAGATCATGATCGACAGCGCGACGCTCTCGACGATCACCATGGCGGTTGCCGCCGAAAGGCCGCCGACGAAGGCGGCCATCGCGAGCAGATCATGCCCGCTGAGCAGCGGCAGCGACAGCACGTAAAGGTCGCTGCTGGTTTTCGTGCCGACCAGCGACAGGCCGGCAAAGGCGATCGGCAGCACGAAGAGGTTGATCGCCACGAGATAGAGCGGGAACACCCAGGTCGCGGTGCGCAGCTCCGCCTCGCTGCGGTTTTCGACGATGGTGACGTAGAACTGCCGCGGCAGCATCAGCACGGCAAAGCCGCTCAGGCCGGTCAGCACCAGCCAGGTGGCCAAAGAAGTGCTGTAGCTCATCGCTTGGCGCACCTGGCCATTTCCGGCAAGCCTGGCGAACATGTCGCCGGGCCCGCCGAAGATCAGGAACGTCACCATCAGGCCGATGGCGATGAAGGCGGCGAGCTTGACCACGGTCTCGACAGCCACCGCCAGAACCAGCCCGTCCTGATGTTCCGTCGCGTCGGCATGGCGGGTGCCGAACAGCACCGCGAACAGCGCCAGCAACATCGCCACCACGAGCGAGATATCGCTGACGAACGGGTCGAAGGAGGGCGGCGAACCGGTATAGTGCTCGACCATCAGGCTGACGGAGCCCGAGATCGCCTTGAGCTGCAGCGCGATATAGGGCACCGCGCCGATGGTGGCGATCAGCGTCGCGATCGCCGCGACGGTGAAGCTCTTGCCGTAGCGGGCGCCGAGGAAGTCGGCGATCGAGGTGATCTTCTCGCTTTTTGCCAGCCGGATCATGCGGTTGAGCAACGGGAAGCCGAACACGAAGACCAGCACCGGGCCGGTATAGATGCCGAGGAATTCGAGGCCGCGCTCGGAGGACAGGCCGACCGAGCCGAAAAAGGTCCAGGAGGTGCAGTAGATGGCGAGGCTGAGCGCATAGATGAAAGGCCGTGCCCGGCCCAGGCCGATCGTAGCCGAACGCCGGTCGCCGACGCTGGCGATGGCGAAGAGCAGCGTCACATAGGCGATCGCGATGATGACGACGAACCAGCCCTGCACGCACTTCCTCCTAGAGCATGATGCCGAAAAGTGGGAAGCGGTTTTCGGGCGACATCATGCTCTATTCTTAATTCAAACCCGGTCTCCACCCCAGCCTTGGGGCCCAAGTCCATCGCGGCTTTTGGCGCATATCCTGTTGATGACGCTGCGTAAACACAAACCGGTGCTTTCGCCTTTTTTCCGGTTTTGCAACCGGGGGTTTTTGTTATGGTGGGCGCGGGCCGGCGCCGAAGGACACTGGTGAGGCGGCAGCGCGGCCCGTCAAGGAGGGACAAATGCTGAAAGAGTTCCAGGAATTCATCTCCAAGGGCAATGTGATGGACTTGGCCGTCGGTGTCATCATCGGCGCGGCCTTCTCCAAGATCGTCGATTCGCTGGTCGGCGACATCATCATGCCGATCGTCGGCGCGATTTTCGGCGGATTGGACTTCAACAACTACTTCTTCGGACTGTCCTCGAACGTCCACGCGACCGCGCTGGCCGACGCCAAGAAGGAGGGCGCCGTTTTCGCCTACGGGTCCTTCATCACCGTCGTGCTGAACTTCCTGATCCTGGCCTTCATCATCTTCCTGATGGTCAAGGCGGTGAACAACCTGCGCAAGCGCCTGGAGCGCGAGAAGCCCGCCGCTGCCGCTGCTCCGCCGCCGGCCGATGTGCAGCTTCTGACCGAAATCCGCGACCTGCTCGCCAAGAGATAATCTTCGGCGAACGTTCTGGACCAAAACCCCGGCCCTTGGCGGCCGGGGTTTTCTTTTCATCGATCTGATAATAGCCGTGCCGACACGAACGCGGATCCGCCCATGACCATTATCGAGACCCTGCGCGCCGAAGCGCGCGCCGCACCGGAAAGCGGCATCGTCGCCGTCATCAATCACGGCCGCCTGCGCGAAGGCCTGATCCCACTCTGGGCCGGTGAGGGCGATCTGCCGACGCCGGCCTTCATCAGCGATGCCGCCGCCAAAGGACTGGCCGACGGCGAGACGTTCTACACCTGGCAGAAGGGCATCCCCGCGCTCAGGCAGGCGCTCGCCCGCTACTACGCCAGGCATTTCGGCAAAACCTTCGCCGAGGAAGAGTTCATCGTCACCGGATCCGGCATGCATGCCATCCAACTGGCCATCGACGCGATCGCCGGCAGCGGCGACGAGGTGATCTACCTCTCGCCTGCCTGGCCGAACTTCGCCGCGGCCGCCGGCGTGGCGGGCGCCGTGCCGGTGCCGGTCACCCTCGACCAGTCCGGCAATGGCTGGTCCTGCGACGTCGACAAGATCGCCTCCGCGATCACGCCGCGCACGAAGCTGTTGTTCATCAACACGCCGTCCAATCCGACCGGCTGGACGGCCGACAAGGAGACCCTCCAGGCGATCCTCGATCTCGCCCGGCAAAAGGGCCTGTGGATCATCGCCGACGAAATCTATTCGCTGTTCCACTACGGCCGTGGCCGCGCGCCCTCCTTCCTCGACGTCGCCACGCCCGAAGACCGCATTCTGTTCGTCAACAGCTTCTCCAAGAACTGGGCGATGACTGGTTGGCGCGTCGGCTGGATCAAGACCCATCCCGCCTTGCAGCAGGTGTTCGAAAACCTGATCCAGTACTCGACCTCGGGCGTCGCCCAGTTCATGCAGCGCGGCGCGGTCGCCGCCCTCGACGAGGGCGACGGCTTCATCGCCGAACAGGTGGAGCGCACGCATGCCGCGCGCGACCTCGTCTGCGGCATCCTCGGCGAAACCGGCAAAGCGCGGTTCACCGTGCCGCAGGGCGCCTTCTACCTGTTTTTCAAGGTCGACGGCCTCACCGATGCCCGAAAAGCCGCCTTCGACATCGTCGACAACGCCAATGTCGGCCTGGCGCCCGGCACCGCCTTCGGTCCCGGCGGCGAAGCCTTCCTCAGGCTATGCTTCCACCGCCGCCTCGATCAGCTCGAGGAAGCCGCGCATCGCCTGGCGAAATGGATGAAGACCGTTTGAGACAGGCGGCTTCAGCCGCCTGACTTCGGCACCAGGAGCGGAATGATCCGGTCGGTCTTGGCGACGGCGGGACGACCGGAGTTGGCATAGGGAATGCCCAGCGCATCCCAGGTCTCGACCAGCGCGTCCTGCAGCTCGGCGATCAGCGCGTCCGAATGAAACGGCGTCGGCGTGATGCGCAGCCGCTCGGTGCCGCGCGGCACAGTCGGATAGTTGATCGGCTGGATGTAGATGCCGTGCACGCCGAGCAGGCGGTCGCTGGCCATCTTGCAAAGCTCGGGGTCGCCGACCAGCACCGGCACGATGTGAGTGGCCGATTCCATCACCGGCAAGCCCGCCGCGGAAAGGACCTGCTTGGTCCTGGCTGCCTGGCGCTGCTGCGCGTCGCGCTCGGCCTGCGAGCGTTTGAGGTGCCGGATCGAGGCGGTGGTCGCGGCGGCGATGGCCGGCGGCAGCGCCGTCGTGAAGATGAAGCCCGGCGCATAGGAACGCACGGCATCGATCACAGCGCTGGTGCTGGTGATGTAGCCGCCCAGCGTGCCGAAGGCCTTGGCCAGTGTGCCCTGGATGATGTCGACGCGGTCGGCCAGGCCTTCGCGCTCGGTGATGCCGCCGCCGCGCGGTCCGTACATGCCGACGGCATGGACTTCGTCGATATAGGTCATGGCGTTGTAGCGCTCGGCGAGCTCCACGATCTGCTTGATCGGTGCGATGTCGCCGTCCATCGAATAGACGCTTTCGAAGACGATCAGCTTGGCGCGTTCGCGGCCAGCCGCCTGCAGCAGGCTTTCCAGATGCGCGACGTCGTTGTGGCGGAAGATCTTCTTTTCCGCGCCCGAGCGGCGCACGCCCTCGATCATCGAGGCATGGTTCAGCTCGTCCGAGATGATCAGGCAGTTGGGCAGAAGCCGGGCGATGGTCGAGATCGAAGCCTCGTTGGAGACGAAGCCGGAGGTGAAGACGAGTGCTGCTTGCTTGTCATGCAGGTCGGCGAGCTCATGCTCCAGCTCGACCAGCGGGTTGGACGTTCCGGAAATGTTGCGGGTGCCGCCGGCGCCCGAGCCCATCTTGCCGGCCGCGGCCTGGAAGGCGGTGATCACATCCTCGTTCTGGCCCATGCCGAGATAGTCGTTGGAGCACCAGACGGTGATTTCCTGGGCGCGGCCGTTAGAACGCCAGATGGCGCGCGGGAACTTGCCCACCATGCGCTCGAGGTCGGCGAAAACGCGGTAGCGACGCTCGGCGTGGAGCTGGTCGATCGCATCTTCGAAGAACCGCTGGTAATTCATGTCGGCTTCCCAATTTTGCGGCGGATCATAGTCATTGGCCTATGTTGCGTCCACCGCGCCCAACCGGTCAAAATGCCACGCCCCGGCCCTGTTCCTAACGATGCCGGATCGTGGCCTATTCCCGGCTGTTTGAAGCAACTTTGTTTCAGTACGATGCCTCGGACGGGAGGAACTGTTACGGACTTAACATTATAGGGAGGCGTATGCATATCGCCCAAAAGTGCACAGCGATTTTGGGGAACGACATAGGCTTTAACGGGCTTGCGGCGGGGTTTCCAGCACGGTGGCTGTTGAGACAGTTTCCGATAAATCTTGATCAGCGAGGTAGATGATGACGGTTTTGGTGACGGGCGGTGCCGGCTATATCGGCAGCCATATGGTCTGGGAGCTGCTAGACGCCGGCGAGAGCGTCGTGGTGCTCGACCGGCTTTCCACCGGCTTCGAATGGGCGGTGGCTCCGGAAGCAAAGCTGGTCGTCGGCGACGTCGCCGACCGCGACCTGGTCGGCCGGATCATCCGTGAGAACAAGGTCGACGCCATCATCCACTTCGCCGGCTCGATCGTGGTGCCGGAATCGGTTGCCGACCCGCTCGGTTACTACGAGAACAACACCTGCAAGACCCGCACGCTGATCGAAACCGCGGTGCGTGAAGGCGTGCCGCATTTCATCTTCTCCTCCACCGCCGCCGTCTATGGCGGCGCCGGGCTGGAGCCGGTGCGCGAGGACGCCCGCCTTGCGCCGGAATCGCCCTATGGCCTTTCCAAGCTGATGAGCGAATGGATGCTGCGCGACGCGGCGCTCGCGCACGACATCCGCTACACAGCGCTGCGCTATTTCAATGTCGCCGGCGCCGATCCCAAGGGCCGCACCGGACAGTCGACGCCCGGCGCCACGCATCTCATCAAGGTCGCCTGCGAGACCGCGCTCGGCAAGCGCCCCTTCATGCAGGTCTTCGGCAATGATTATCCGACGCCGGACGGCACCTGCATGCGCGACTACATCCATGTCAGCGACCTCGCCGCAGCGCACCGGCTGGCGCTGCAGCGGCTGCGCGACGGGGGAAATAGCCTCGTCGCCAATTGCGGCTACAGCCACGGCTATTCGGTGCTCGAGGTGATCGACAGTGTGCGCCGCGCCTTCGGCCATGACTTCGATGTCCGCATGGGGGATCGCCGGCCGGGCGACGCCGCCGCCGTGGTCGCCAATTCGGAGCTTGCGCGCAAGGAACTCGGCTGGACGCCGAAGCGCGACGATCTCGACCTGATCGTCAACGATGCCTTGGCCTGGGAGCGCATCCTGACGACCAAGAACTCGGCGCGAAACTAAGCAATTCCAGGAAAGTGTGCAGCGGTTTTCCGTCCGGAATTGCGTAACGAACTGAACGATTCCAGGAAAACTGTGTAGCGGTTGGGTTCGGCGACGTCGCCGGAGCTTTCCGTCCGGAATTGCGTAATGAGACTGAGCTGTTGGGCCAAGGGCTCGTCCGGCGCGTTTAGACGCGGTATTGAGGCTCGTTCGGGCAGCGCACGGAGGCGCGCTGCCCGGTTCGATCCTGAGGGGACGGCATGAAGGTCTTGGTTCTCGGCGCCGGCGTGGTTGGCACGGCGGCCGCCTATTATCTGGCAAAAGACGGTCACGAGGTGACGGTGATCGAGCGCCATGAAACGGCGGCGCGCGGCACTAGCCAGTCGAATGCCGGCCTGGTGTCGCCGGGCGACGCCACCGCGTGGGCCTCGCCCGCCGCGCTGAAGACCTTTCTGCGCGCGCTCTGGAACCACGACCTCGGCATCAAGGTGAGACTCCGCCTCGATCCCTATTTCTATGCCTGGAGCCTGCGTTTCCTGCGCGAATGCACCGTGAAGCGGCTGCGCGCCAACACCGACATCAAGCTGAGACTCGCGCTCCATTCGCGCGCGTGCATCAATCAACTGTCGGAGGAAACCGGCATCCATTACGACGAGCGCAAGAAGGGCATTCTCTACTTTTTCCGCACGCAGAAGAGCCTCGACACCGGCACCGACAATTACCGCTATCTCGGCGAGCACGGCCTGCCGATCGAGATCGTCGGCCGCGAGCGGCTGGTCGAGCTGGAGCCTGGTCTTGCCGGCGTGAAGGAAAAGATCGCCGGCGGCATCTATTCGCCGATCGACCAGACCGGCGATTCCAAGCAGTTCACGGATAACCTTGCCGCCTATGCGGCCAAGAAGCTCGGCGTCAAATTCCTGTTCGGCACGACGATCCAGGGCCTCGACATCGAGGGCGAGCGGGTGCGCGCTGTCATGACTTCGGCAGGGCCTGTGACGGGTGACGCCGTCGTCATCTCCATGGGGCCGGAAAGCGGTCTGCTCGGCCGCCGCTACGGCGTCGACCTGCCGGTCTACCCGGTGAAGGGCTATACCGCGACGATTCCCCTGGAGGACGAAAGCAAGGGCCCGACCATGGGCGGCGCCGACGAGGACCGGCTGATCGGCTATTCCAGGTTGGGCAATCGACTGCGCATGTCCTCGACGGCCGAATTCACCGGCTTCGACCGCAACTTCAAGCCCGGCGATTTCAGAACCATCCTGGAAACCGGCAAGGACCTTTTCCCGGGCGCCTTCGACGAGAAGAAGGCCGTGCTATGGGCAGGTCTGCGGCCGATGATGCCGAATTCAGTGCCGGTCATCGGCCAAGCGAAATACCGCAACCTCTATCTCGATACCGGCCATGGCCATGTCGGCTGGACCATGGCCTGCGGCTCAGGCCAATTCCTGGCCGACGTGGTCGCCGGCCGCAAGCCGCAGATCGATCCCAAAGGATTGCTGTACGGGGCGGCGCGCTGAGCCGGCTGGCTTACGCGGTGGCGACCTTCCGCCACGCTTGCCCGTAGGCTTGCCAGGCCGGATCGGCCGGGGGTTCGGTCCGCTTGCCCTTACTCATCGCGGGCACACCGTCCGACGCCAACAGCGCGGCGCCAATGCTGGTCCCGGTCGACGTCTCCGACGCAACGACGGGCCGCCCCGTCGCTGCCGCCAGCATGCGGTTGAAAAGCTGGTTCTGCGCGAAAGGCCCTTCGACCGTCGTCGTCCCGTTACCGCCGATCAGCTCCAGGCAGGTCGCGGTCATCAGCGCCAGATAGAACGAGATGGTGGCGAAGCGCCGGCCAGGGCTCAAGTTCTCGGCATTGACCCACTGTGCGTCACGATGCGGGAATGGCCCGGAGCCCTGTTGGGTGGAAGGCAGCAGCAAGACCTGGCGCGCTAGCACAGCGGCGACATCGGCTTCGCTCCATTCCTGCGGCTGGCCGTCGGTCAGCAGCGAGAACTCGCGCCCGCCCATGAAGCGGGCCGAAGGCACCGGGTCGCCGAGCGCGTTGACATTGACCAGCGTGTCGCGCGCCGCATCGAGCTCGACCTTCCGGCCGCCGACCGCCATCGACACCACCCATGTGCCGGTCGAAACGACCGAGAAGGGTGGCCGATCGGCCAACAGATGCGGCAGCAGCGAGGCGTTGGAGTCGTGCAGGCCGCAGAACATGGGAGTCGCGGGATCGAGACCCGTCTGTCGCGCAATCGCCGGCAGGATCGAGCCGAGCCTGTCCTTCGCCGGCCGCACCGGCGCCATCAGAAGGCGCCAGCCCATCCTGTCGACCAGCGACGAGTAATCGGATGTCCAGGGGTTCCACAGATCGGTATGGCAGCCGAGCGACGTCACCTCATTGGCGGCAACCCCGGTCAGCCGCAGTGCCCAGTATTGCGGGTACGTCAGCATCGCGGCGGCCTTGGCGAATTGCGCCGGGAAACGCTTCTCAAGCCAGAAGAACTGCGCGCCGAGATTGAGGCCGATCGGCAGCCGCGGCGTGCCTGTTTCGGCGAAGGGCGGACGCACGGCGTCATAGCCGGCCGCAAGCTCGTCCGGGCCGTCGAATTCGTAGTCGAGCACCGGCAGCGCCAACTCACCAGCGGCGTCGACCAGCGCGCCGGTCGCGCCATGCGTGGTGATCGATATCGCATCGATCCGCCGCTCGCGGTTGAGATCGGACAGGCTGTCGAGGATGAAGGTCCACAGCGCCTCGACATCGTGATGCGGGTAGGGCGCTTGGCGTACCGGCGTGTTGGCGATACGGCGCAACGCGATCTCGCTTAATGTCGCGAGATCGACCAGCGCTACCTTGGCGTTGGTCTTGCCGATATCGATGACGGCGACGATCATGCCATATGGAACATTGTTTCCAGCGGCACCGCCACCGGCTCGTTGTCGGCCCTGGTCTCCATCACATCGGCCATATGCGCCCACCAGCGCTGCATCACGGGGTGCTTGGGCAGGTCGGCCATGCCGTGATCGTCACGCCGCCACAGCACCCCGAACAGGATGTTGCTCTCCTCGTCGAGATGGATCGAATAGTCGGAGACGCCGGCCTGTTTCAGCAGCGCCACCAGCTCCGGCCAGATCTCGTCATGGCGGCGCTTGTACTCGGCCTTCATGCCGGGGTTGAGCTTCATCTTGAAGGCGTATTTTTCCATCAGGCGAAGCGCCCTTCGCGCAGCCGCCGCCAGACGATCGGCAACGCGATGACGATGATCAGCAACAGGCCGATGAAGATCGACATGACGATGCCGGGCACGTTGAGCAGGCCGAGGCCGAACGTCACCAGCCCCATGATGAAGGCGGCGAGCACGACACCGAGGATGCTGCCGGCGCCGCCGAGGATCGAGACGCCGCCGAGCACCACCATGGTGATGGCCTCGAGCTCATAGCCCTGCGCGATCGACGGCCTTGTCGAACCGAGCCGTGAGGTGATCAGCACGGAGGCGATGCCCGACATCAGCCCGGTCAGGCAGAACAGGATGAATTTGATGCGGGCAACGCGCACGCCGGAGAACTGGCAGGCGACCGGATTGTAGCCGATGGCGAAGACCCGGCGGCCGAAGCTCGTGCGGTGCAGCACGAACCAGTAGATCAAAGCCGCGACGAGGAACAACGCCAGCTCGAACGAGAAGACCCACCAGACATAGCCCTGGCCGAAGAAGGCGAAGCTTTCCGGATAGCCTTTGTAGGCCTGGTCGCCGAGGATGATGAAGGCGATGCCGCGGAACAGGCTCATCGTGCCGATGGTGACGACGATGGACGGCAGGCCGAGCCGGGTGACGAGCAGCCCGTTGAAGGCGCCGCAGGCCAGGCCGACGACGATGCCGATCGCCACCAGCACCGGGGTGCCGGCGCCGGCCTGCACGGCCATGCCCATCATGGTCGAGGCCAAAGCCACGATCGCGGCGACCGACAGGTCGATCTCGCCCGAGATGATCAGCAGCGCCATGGCGAGCGCGATCAGCCCCTTTTCGGTGAAGTTGAAGGTCAGGTCCGACAGCGACCACGGATCGAGGAAATAGGGCGAAGCGAAACTGTTGATTACGAAGATGGCGACCGCGATGACGACCAGCAGCGCCTCCCAGGAGAAGATCGCCGAGGAAAGCGGCTTGTCGAGCCGGTCGGGGATATGGCGCGGGGCAGGGGCGTCGGTCATGCCGCTTCCGCCTTTCTCAGGATGATGCGGCCCTGCCGGCGCTCGCCGCGCGCGTTGAGCACCACGGCCAGGATGATGGCGCTGCCCGAGATCGCCATCTGCCAGAATGGCGAGATGTTGATGACCGGCAGCGCGTTGGAGATGATGCCGAGGAACAGCGCGCCCAAAACCGCGCCGCCGACCGAGCCGATGCCGCCGGCGATCGAGATGCCGCCGATGACGCAGGCGGCGATGATGTTCAGTTCATAGCCGTTGGCGACCTCGACCGAGGCGATCACGTAGCGCGAGATCCAGAGATAGCCGGCGAGCCCGCCGATCATGCCGGAAATGCAGAAGACGATGAATCTGGTGCGGCCGACATCGATGCCGGCATAGACCGAGGCGGTCGGGTTGACGCCGATGGCGTAGATGGAGCGGCCGATCGCGGTCCGCGTCATCACCAGAAAGAACAGCGCGATCACGATGATCGCGATCCAGGACAGCACCGGCAGGCCGAGGAATGCCGTGCGCTGGAAGTTGATGAAGGCGGGGCTCATCTGGTCGGCGTTGACCCAGGCGCCGCCGGAGACGACGAAGGTGGCGCCGCGATAGATGGTGAGCGTACCGAGCGTCACGACGATCGAGGGGATGTTCAGCCGCCACACCAGGAAACCGTTGATCGCGCCCAGCACCAACCCGACGGCCAGTGCGATAACGATCAGCACCGGGATCGGGATGGCCGGATGCGCGGCGTTGAGCATCGCCACCACCATGCCGGTGAAGCAGAGGTTGGACGCCATCGAGAGGTCGATCGAGCGCGTCAGGATCACCACCATCTGCCCCAGCGCCAGGATCATCAGGATCGAGGTGTCGTTGAACACCTGGCGCAGATTGGCGGGGTCGGCGAAGCCGGGGAAGCGCGTTGAGATCAGCCCGATCAAAACGACGATGCCGGCCAGCAGCCATATCTCACGGTATTTGAGGAAGCCCTTCATGCCACGATCCCCGCTGCCGTTCTAACCAGCGTTTCGGCGTCGAGCCCCTTATTGTCGTATGTCGCCGCGATGCGTCCTTCGCGCATGACCACGACCCGGTCTGACATGCCGAGGATTTCTGGCAGCTCCGATGACACCATGATCACCGAAAGCCCTTGCGCGACCAGTTCGGCCATGAAGCCATGCACAGCGGCCTTGGAGCCGATATCGATGCCTTTTGTCGGCTCGTCGAGGATGATCACCTTCGGCGCCGTCGCCAGCCATTTGGCGATGACCACCTTCTGCTGGTTGCCGCCGGACAGCGTGCCGACATCCTGGCTGAGCGAGGAGGCGCGCAGGTCGAGCCGCTCGGTGTAGGAGCGGGCGAGCGAGAACTCTTCCGCCAGCCTCAGCACGCCGGATTTCGAGGTGCGCGAAAGCGACGGCAGCGACACGTTCTGGAAGATCGGCAGGCCGATCACCACGCCCTGCTTGCCGCGCTCTTCCGGCACATAGACGATGCCGGCTTCGATGGAATCGGCGGCCGATTTCGGCGCGATCGACTGGCCGTCGAGCGAGATGGCGCCCCGGCTGGTGCGGGTGATGCCGGCGATTGCCTGCATGACCTCGCTGCGCCCGGCGCCGACCAGGCCGTAGAAGCCGAGGATCTCGCCCTTGCGCAATTCGAAGCCGATGTCGTCGAATTCGGTCGGATGCGACAGGCCGGAGACGGAAAGCACCGGCGCACCGATCTTCGGCTCGCGCTGCGGAAAGATGTGGTCGACGTTGCGGCCCACCATCATGCGCACGATCTCGTTCTGGCCGGTGTCCTTGAGCAGGCCTTCGCCCACCATCTCGCCGTCGCGGAAGACGGTGTAGCGGTCGGCGATGCGGTAGATCTCGTCGAACTTGTGGCTGATGAAGAGCACCGCCTTGCCTTCGCTCTTCAGGAATTCGACCAGCAGGAAAAGCTCCTCGATCTCCTTCATCGAAAGTGCTGCGGTCGGCTCGTCCATGATGACGATGCGCGCATCGATCGACATCGCGCGGGCGACGGCTACGAGATGCTTGTTGGCGATGCCGAGGTCCTTCAGCCTTGCGTCGGCGTCGATATGGCCCGCGCGCATCGTCTCCAGCACCTCGCGGGCTTGTCTGCGCATCGTGCGCCAGTCGATGGTGCCGAAGCGGGTGCGCGGCGCGTGGCCGAGGAAGATGTTTTCGGCGACCGAAAGGTCGTCGAACAGCACGGTTTCCTGGTGGATGGCGGTGATGCCGTGGCCGAAGGCGGCATGCGCGCTGGGCAGCGTCGTCGCCTGGCCGTCGATGCCGATCTCGCCTGAATCGGGCTGGTAGATGCCGGTCATGATCTTGACCAGGGTCGACTTGCCGGCACCGTTCTCGCCGATCAGCGCGGTGACTTGGCCCGGATAAAGCGCCAGGCTGACATTGTACAGGGCGCGCACGCCTGGGAAACTTTTCGAGATGCCTGAAAGCGTCAGGCGCGGGGCCGAGGCTGGGGGCCGCGCCTCTACTTTGCCGTGATGGGCCGTCGTATCCATAATCGTATCAAGCCCGTCTATATTCAGTGTTGACTCCCCCTCATCCGACCTCCGCTTCGCTCGGTCGACCTCTCCCCGAGGGGAGAGGAGGCTTGCGAGCTTGGCTCCGGGCTCTTCTCCCCAGTGGGGAGAAGGTGGCCGCGAAGCGGCCGGATGAGGGGGCCGCGCCGTCAGTCCGGAGATCAGTAGATCTTGGAGAACTTCTCGATGTTGGTCTTGTCGAACTGGAAGGGCGGAGCCATCGCGGCCGAGTTGGTGTCGTCGAGCGTCACCTTGCCGACGCGGCCGATCGACAGCGTGGCGCCCGGCTTGGCTTCTTCCTTCTTCACCGCCAGGTCATGGGCGAGGTAGATCGCCGAGTAGCCGAGGTCGATCGGGTTCCACAGCGCAACCGCTTGGGATGCGCCATTGTCGATGAACTTCTTGAATTCCGACGGCAGGGCGAGGCCGGTGACATTGACCTTGCCGATCAGGTTCTCGTCGGTGACGACCTGCGCGGCGGCAACGACGCCGACGGTGGTCGGCGCGATGATCGCCTTGAGGTTCGGATAGGACTTCAAGAGGCCCTTGGCTTCGTCGGTACTCTTGGCCGAGTCGTCATCGCCATAGACGGTGGCGACCAGCTTGATCTTCGGGAACTTCTCCGGCAGCACCTTCTTGGCCGCTTCGATCCAGGCATTCTGGTTGGTCGCCGTCGAGGATGCCGAGAGGATCGCGACGTCGCCGCCTTCCGGCAGGTAGTCGGCGGCAAGCTTGATGATCGTCTCGCCGATCAGACCGGTGTCGGACGGGTTGAGGTGGAGCTGACGGCCTTCCTTGGCGACGCCAGAGTCCCACGAGATCACGGTGATGCCGCGTTCCATCGCCTTCTTCAGCACGGGAACAAGAGCGTCAGCGTCATTGGCCGAAACGGCGATCGCGTTGACCTTCTGCGCGATCAGCGAATTGATCACCTCGATCTGCGCTTCGGCGGTCGCCTTGGTCGGGCCGGTGTAGATGACGTTGACGTCGCCCAGTTCCTTGGCCGCTTCCTCGGCGCCCTTGTTGGCGGCGTCGAAGAAGCCGTTGCCGAGCGACTTCACCACCAGCGCGATCTTGACGTTCTCGGCATAGGCGGCATTCACGAACATGGCGGCGGAAAAGGCCGCCGTAACCAGCAGTTTCTTCAAAAGGCTCATCGAATATCCTCCCTTGAGCGTTGCATTCCATCGCCGCTGCGGGCGTGAGTTTCCCTCAGGCCTGCAGTGAAGATTCTTCCTTGTCGCTTGACTGTTTGCGGGCGACGATCAGCGCCACGCCCGCGGTTTCGAGCATCTTGGCCTCGCGGTCCTCGATGCCGTCGTCGGTGACCACGGTCGCGATGCGCGACAGCCCGCACAGGATCAGGCTGGAGCGCATGCGGAATTTCGAGGAATCGACCAGCACCACCAACTCGTCGGCCTGGTCGATCAGCTTCTGCTCCGCCTGGATCAGCAGCGGATCGCCTTCCATCAGCCCGAGCGGCCCCAGCCCTTGCGCGCCCATGAACATGCGTCGCGCATAGAAGTTGCGCGTCACGTCATTGTCGAAGGGCGACAGGATGATGTTCTGCTCGCGGTAGATCGTGCCGCCCGACAGCATCACCGTGTTCTTGGAGTGCTTGAGCAGATGCTCGGCGATCGGGAAGGAGTTGGTGAAGATCGGCATGCGGCGTCCGGTCAGGAAATGCACCATCTGGAAGGTGGTGGTGCCGCCATTGATGATGATCGGCTCGCCATCCGTGCAAAGGTTCACCGCTTCCCGCGCGATCGCCCGCTTCTGCGCGGCGTTCAGCGTTTCGTTGACGGAGAAGGGCCGGCCGGCAAGGCCGATGAATTGCGGCGGCGAGATCGCCTCGGCGCCGCCGCGCACCCGGCGCAGGCGTTTCTGGACATGCAGGGCCGCGATGTCGCGCCGGATCGTCGCCTCGGAGGAGTCCGTCAGCTCGACCATCTCCTGCACCGTCACCACAGGCTTTTCCTGGACGGCGGACAGAATGATCCTGTGGCGCTCTTTTTCGTGCATGGTTCCTCCCTGCCCAAGCATCAGGCCTTAGAAAACGCGCAGTGTCAATCATTTCCGATCAAATATTTTCATTGTGCAGTGCAATATGATCGATCTTGATCGTTTATGATTGACAAGCGCAGCGCTTGCGTAGACATTCCCCGGCGAGAAATGAGGGGCGCGGCGTTCGCGTTCCAAGGGAGGATACCTATGCTCGACAAGCGCTCCGGCTCGCGCCTCGCCAATCTTTGGGACGATGCAAAAGCCGCAGGGATGAGCGGTCCCGAGCTCCTGGTCTATCGCTCGAACACGCTGGGGTCCGACAAGCGCGTCACCAATTATGGCGGCGGCAACACCTCGTCCAAGGTCCGGCAGAAGGACCCGCTGACCGGCGAGGAGGTGGAGGTGCTGTGGGTCAAGGGCTCGGGGGGCGACAGCGCCTCGATCAAGCTTGACGGTTTCGCGACCCTCTACATGGACAAGCTGCGCGCCATCAAAGCTCTCTATCGCGGCGTCGAGCACGAGGATGAGATGGTGGGCTACCTGCCCCACTGCACCTTCAACCTCAATCCGCGCGCGGCCTCCATAGACACGCCGCTGCACGCTTACGTGCCGAAGGCTTGCGTCGACCATATGCATCCCGACGCCATCATCGCGGTCGCCGCTGCCAAGGATTCCAAGGCGATCACCAAGGAGATTTTCGGCGACGCCATCGGCTGGCTGCCCTGGAAACGGCCGGGCTTCGAGTTGGGCCTGTGGCTGGAGAAATTCTGCCTCGAAAACCCCGACGCCAGGGGCGTCGTGCTCGAAAGCCATGGCCTGTTCACCTGGGGCGACACGCCCAAGGAATGCTACGAGACGACGATCTCGGTGATCAACCAGGCAATCGAATGGTTCGAACGTAAGTCGCAGGGCAAGGCGATCTTCGGCGGCGAAGTGGTGCAGGCGCTCGACGCGCCGGCGCGCCGCGCCATCGCCGCCAAGCTGATGCCGAGGATCCGCGGCCTGATTTCCGAGAAGAGCCACAAGCTCGGCCATTTCGACGACCAGACGGCCGTGCTTGAATTCGTCAATTCGAAGGATTTGCGGCCGCTGGCGGCGCTTGGCACCTCATGCCCGGACCATTTCCTGCGCACCAAGATCCGGCCGCTGGTGATCGAGTTCGACCCGGCAAACCCGGACGTCGACGCCGTCATCGCGCGCCTCGCTGACGACATCGCCGCCTATCGTGTCGGCTATCAGGCGTACTATGACAGCTGCAAGCATCCGGACTCGCCGGCCATCCGCGATCCGAATGCGGTGGTCTATCTGATGCCCGGCGTCGGCATGTTCACCTTCGCCGGCGACAAGGCGACGGCCCGCATCTCCGGCGAGTTCTACGTCAACGCCATCAACGTCATGCGCGGCGCCTCGACCGTCTCGTCCTATGTCGGCCTGCCGGCGCAGGAAGCCTTCGACATCGAATACTGGCAGCTCGAGGAAGCGAAGCTCCAGCGCCTGCCGAAGCCGAAGGCGCTGGCCGGCCAGATCGCGCTGGTCACCGGCGGCGCCGGCGGCATCGGCCGCGCCACCGCCAACCGGCTGCTGCGCGAAGGCGCTTGCGTGGTGCTCGCCGATATCGACGAGACGGCTTTGGCCAGCGCCAATGACGAGCTCTCGAAAGCTTACGGCAAGGACTTCGTCCGTCCGGTTCGCATCGATGTAACCTCCGAGGATCAGGTGCTTTCCGGCTTCGCCGAAACGTCGGTCGAGTTCGGCGGCATCGACATCCTGGTCTCCAACGCCGGTCTGGCGTCTTCCGCGCCGATCGAGGAAACGACGCTAGCCTTGTGGAACAAGAACATGGACATCCTGTCCACCGGCTATTTCCTCGTTTCGCGCGAAGCCTTCCGCCTGTTCCGCGCCCAGAAGATCGGCGGCAACGTCGTCTTCGTCGCCTCCAAGAACGGCCTAGCCGCCTCGCCGAACGCGTCCGCCTATTGCACGGCCAAGGCCGCCGAGATCCATCTGGCACGCTGCCTCGCGCTGGAAGGCGCGGAAGCGCAGATCAGGGTCAACGTCGTCAATCCGGACGCCGTGCTGCGCGGCTCCAAGATATGGACCGGCGAGTGGAAGGAACAGCGCGCCGCCGCCTACAAGATGTCGACCGACGATCTCGAGGAGCATTACCGCTCGCGTTCGATGCTGAAGCGCTCGGTCTTCCCGGAGGACATCGCTGAGGCGATCTACTTCTTCGCCTCCGACATGTCGGCCAAGTCGACTGGCAACATCGTCAACGTCGACGCCGGCAACGCGCAAAGCTTCACGCGCTAGGCTCCCTTTCCCTTCTCCCCGTTCACGGGGAGAAGGTGCCTGAAGGGCGGATGAGGGCAGCGCCAGCCAAACGAGTTCTGGGAGGAATTGCAGTGTCCGAAACGATTATCCGCGCCGATCTGGTCGCCAGCCACAACGCCGCGCGCAAAACCGACCTCGAGCGCGACTACGCCTCGCTCGGCGAGCGCCTCGACCGCCGCGGCATCGCCATCGACGCGATCCGCGACAAGGTCGAGAAATTCGGCGTGGCGATCCCGTCCTGGGGCGTCGGCACCGGCGGCACGCGCTTCGCCCGTTTCCCTGGCGCCGGCGAGCCGCGCGACATCTTCGACAAGATCGAGGACTGCGCCGTCATCAGCCAACTGACGCAGGCGACGCCCACGGTCTCGCTGCACATCCCCTGGGACAAGGCCGATCCGAACCGGCTGAAGCAGGCGGCCTCGCGCTTCGGCCTCGGCTTCGACGCGATGAACTCCAACACCTTCTCCGATGCCAAGGACCAGAAGCTCTCCTACAAGTTCGGCTCGCTCTCCCATGCCGATGCCGGCACGCGTCGCCAGGCGGTCGAGCACAATCTCGAATGCATCGAGATCGGCAGGACGCTGGGCTCGAAAGCGCTGACGGTGTGGATCGGCGACGGCTCGAACTTCCCCGGCCAGGTCAATTTCGCAAAGGCCTTCGAGCGCTATCTCGACGCCATGCGCGAAATCTATGCCGGTCTGCCGGACGATTGGCGGTTGTTCACCGAGCACAAGATGTACGAGCCGGCCTTCTATTCGACCGTCGTGCAGGACTGGGGCACCAACTACATCATCGCCAGGGAACTCGGCGACAAAGCCTTCTGCCTGGTCGACCTCGGCCACCATGCGCCCAACGTCAACATCGAGATGATCGTGTCGCGGCTGATCCAGTTCGGCAAGCTCGGCGGCTTCCACTTCAACGATTCCAAATATGGCGACGACGATCTCGACGCCGGCTCGATCGATCCCTATCGGCTGTTCCTCGTCTTCAACGAGCTGGTCGATGCGGAGCTTTCCGGCGCCAAGGGCTTCCATCCCGCGCATATGCTCGACCAGAGCCACAACGTCACGGATCCGATCGAAAGCCTGATGCTGTCGGCAGTCGAGGTGCAGCGCGCCTATGCGCAGGCGCTGCTGGTCGACCGCAAGGCGCTTGAGGGCTTCCAGGAGGCCAATGACGCGCTGATGGCGACGCAGACGCTGAAAAGCGCCTACCGCACCGATGTCGAGCCGATCCTCGCCATGGCGCGGCTGAGGACCGGCGGCGCCGTCGATCCGGTTGCGGCCTATCGCGAAGCCGGCTACCGGGCCAAGGTCGCTGCGGAGCGGCCGGCGGTTGCGGGTGGCGGCGGCGGCATCGTCTGAAGCCGAGCCACTCCCCCTCATCCGGCCGCTGCGCGGCCACCTTCTCCCCGAGGGGAGAAGAGAGGTCAGCGCAAGCTCCTCTCCCCAGGGGAGAGGTCGGATTGCCCGAATTGCCCTTGCAATTCGATTTGGCAATCCGGGTGAGGGGGTCTCTTGCGCGCTGCTTCAATTGTTATTGGACTAATTCGCCCTGAGGGTCTTTCCTAGGCGTCCCCAACGCCAGGAGCACCGCCATGCCCTTGACCCGTCGGACGCTGATCGGCGTCACCCTCTCGCTCGCAATTGTCCTCACGCCGTCGATCGTCGCCTTCGCCGCGTCGCCCGCTCCCGCCAAGGGCGAGCACGGCATGGTGGTGACGGCCCAGCACCTTGCCACCGAAGTCGGCGTCGAGGTGCTGAAGAAAGGCGGTAACGCCGTCGATGCCGCCGTTGCCGTCGGCTACGCGCTCGCCGTGGTCTATCCCAACGCCGGCAATATAGGCGGCGGCGGTTTCATGACCGTGCGCATGAAGGATGGCCGCACGACCTTCCTCGATTTCCGCGAGCGCGCGCCGCTGGCAGCGACGAAGACCATGTATCTCGATAAGGACGGCAATCCGGTGAAGGGCGCCAGCCTCGACGGTTATCTCGCGGTCGGCGTGCCGGGCTCGGTCGCCGGTTTCGAGATGGCGCGCGAGAAATACGGCACGCAGTCGCGGCAGGCCCTGATGGCGCCGGCAATCGCCTACGCCAAGGATGGCTTCGTGCTCAACCAGGGCGACGCGGCTTCTTTCGCCGGCAGCGCCGACCGGCTGGCCAAGGACCCGGCGGCGGCCGCCATCTTCCTGAAAAAGGACGGCAAGCCCTATGGCATTGGCGAGACGCTCGTTCAGCCGGACCTTGCCGCCTCGCTGTCGGCGATCTCGGAAAAGGGGCCGGACGCCTTCTACAAGGGCGCCATCGCCGATGAAATCGTCAAGGCGAGCGGCGCCAAGGGCGGCATCCTCGCCAAGGGCGATTTCGAGCAATATGCCGTGCGCGAATTGAAGCCGGTGACCTGCTCCTATCGCGGTTACGAAATCATCTCCTCGCCGCCGCCAAGCTCGGGCGGCGTCATCATCTGCGAGATACTCAACGTGCTCGAAGGCTACCCGCTCTCCTATCTCGGCTCGGGCTCCGCCGAGACGGTCCATGTCATGGTCGAAGCCATGCGCCATGCCTATGTCGACCGCAACTCGGCGCTCGGCGACCCGGATTTCGTCGACAATCCGATCTCGAAGCTGCTCGACAAGACCTATGCGAAAGACATCCGCGACAAGATAGATCCGTTCCGTGCCGGCGTTTCGAAGGACCTGATGCCGAAAGGCTTCGGCGAGTCGAAGGAAACCACCCACTATTCGATCATCGACAATGACGGCAACGCGGTTGCGGTCACCTACACGCTGAACGGCTCCTTCGGCGCCGGGGTCGTCGCCGACGGCACCGGCATCCTGCTCAACAACGAGATGGACGATTTCACCCAGAAACCCGGCGTGCCGAACCTCTACGGGCTGGTGCAGGGCGAGGCGAACGCCATCCAGCCGAAGAAGACACCTTTATCCTCGATGAGCCCGACGATCGTGACGAAGGATGGCAAGCCGTTCATGGTCATCGGCAGCCCGGGCGGTTCGCGCATCATCACCATCACGCTGGAGGCGATCGTCAACGTCATCGATCATGGCATGAACATTCAGCAGGCGATCGACACACCGCGCATCCATCATCAATGGCTGCCGGACACGGTCTATGTCGAGCCGTTCGGCCTTTCGCCGGACACAAAGAAGCTACTTGCCGGCATGGGCTACCATCTCGACCTCAGCGACGAGACCTGGGGCCAGGCGGCCGGCATTCTGGTCGGCGGCAAGAGCCTGAGCGAAATCGAGAAGGGCGGCGGCGCGCGCTACAACGGCGCCATCGACAGCCGCGCGGCGGCCGGCGAAGCACTCGGATATTGATGGATTACACGACCAGCGTGATCGTCGAAGCGATCAGCATCACGGCGGCGATGGCGACGAACAGCGCATAGATGCGCGGCCGGTCGAGCAACAGCGCATTGCCGGAAATCCAGGCCGCCGTGGCGCCGCCGAGCGCGAATAGGAAGCCGTTGCGGTGGCCGAAGGACATGGAGGCGGCCATCAGGCCGCCGATGATCAGCGCGCCGAACACGATGATGACGGCGACGGCGTATTTCTCGAAATCATTGCCGCCGCCCATCGCCGGCCCCATCGCATTGAGATTGGGCAGGTCGTCCGGGTCGAAAGGGCTGGTCGAGCCGTATTCGTCTTGACCGAGGGATTCGCGCATTATTCGTTCTCCGCTGGGCGGCAACAAACCATCAACGCTTGCCGAGCGCAACCCGGCAACGCCGTCGCGGCGATGCGTTCGCCGCCCGGCTGGTGCCAACGTGCCACGGTTTCCCGGTTGGTTTCAACGAGGTAGCGGCGTTGCGGTTCCAGAGCATGATGCCGAAAAGTGTGAAGCGGTTTTCGGGCTGCATCATGCACCATCTCAAGCCTTGATCTACCGGGAAAAATCGCTGCGCACGATGCCGTGCCGTTGCAGTTTGTCGTAGAAGGTCTTGCGCGGAATGCCGAGCGCCTCGATGGTGCGGCGGACGTCGCCGTCATTGCGACCAAGTGTCTCGCGGATGATTTCGGCTTCGTAACGATCGAGCCGTTCCGGTAAGGGCATTGAGGTGTCGATCTCCGTTGCCGCAGGAGAAGACGCAGCGGCAATGTCGTCCAGCCCGAGCACGAAGCGTTCGGCGAAATGGGCGAGCTCGCGCACATTGCCCGGCCAGTCATGGTCGCCGAGATGGCGCTGGACCGAGGCGGAGATTGCCGGCACGGCGCGCCGGAAACGGGATGCGGCGCGCTCGGCGAAGTAGCCGAACAATAAAGGCACGTCGTCCCGCCGTTCGCGCAGAGGCGGGATCGAAAGCGTCACCACATTGAGCCGGTAATAGAGGTCCTCGCGGAAATTGCCGCGCTGGCCGGCGTCGCCGAGATCGACCTTGGCGGCGGCGACGACGCGCAGGTCGACCGGCCGCACCTCATTGGTGCCGAGCGGCGTAACCTCGCGCATTTCGAGCACGCGCAGCATCTGCACTTGCGTCGAGGCCGGCATGCTCTCGATCTCGTCGAGGAACAGCGTGCCGCCGCTCGAATGCTCGATACGGCCGACCCGCTTCTTCTGCGCCCCAGTGAAGGCGCCGGCCTCGTGGCCGAACAATTCGCTTTCGATCACCGTCTCCGGCAACGTGCCGCAGTTGAGTGCGACGAAATTGCCCTTGGCGCGGCGGCTCCAGCGGTGCAGCAGGCCAGCCACCACCTCCTTGCCCGAACCGGTCTCGCCGGTCACCAGAACGTCGACATCGGTGTCGGCGATCTGCCGCAGCGTCCTGCGCAGTCGCTCCATGGCCGGCGTCTGGCCGATCAGCGGCAGCCCTTCCTGCGCCTGTTCGGCCGCCTCGCGCAGGGCGCGGTTTTCCATCACCAGCCGGCGTTTTTCGGCGGCGCGGGCAACGCTCTGCGCCAACCGCTCAGCGGCGAAAGGCTTGGTGATGAAATCATAGGCGCCGTCCTTGATCGCCTTGACCGCCATGGCGATATCGCCGTGACCGGTGACCAGGATGACGGGAATGTCCGGATCGAGCCGCAACACGCGGTTGAAGAGCTGCAGCCCGTCGATCTCCGGCATGCGGATGTCCGACACCACGACGCCGGCGAAATTCCGGCCGAGCGTCGCCAGCGCTTCGCTCGCCACCGGGTGGGCCGACACGGCGAAGCCCGCGAGCTCCAGCGTCTGCCGTGTCGCCTTGAGCAATTCGCTGTCGTCATCGATCAGGATGACTGGTGCCGGGTCGTCCTTGGTCATGCTGCGCCGGCTTTCGACAGATGGATGGTGAAGCGTGTGCCCTGGCTGCTGTTCGCCACCTCGATGCGCCCGCCATAGTCGGCGACGATGTCCTTGGAGATGACGAGGCCGAGGCCCAGGCCTTTCTCCTTCGAAGTGTTGAAGGGCGTGAACAGCGATTTCAGGATCGCGGGCGGGATGCCCGGGCCGTTGTCCGAGACCGTGAGCGTGACGTCATCGCCGGTTTCAGCCGCCGAAACCTCGACCTTCGCGTCGTCACGGCCTTCAATCGCCTCCAGCGCGTTCTGGAACAGGTTGATCAGCACCTGCTCCAGCCGCAGCCGGTTGCCCATAACCTTCAGCGCCGGCGGGGGCAGTGTGATCGACAGCGCATCCAGCCGGCCGGCAAAGCGGCTCCTGAGCAGCACGACGGCACCCTCGATCACGCCGCGCAATTCGACCGGCTCGGCCGCCATGCGGCCCTTGCGGGCGAAGGCCTTCAGCTCTTCGGTGATGGAGCCGATACGCTCGGTCAGCGCCGAGATGGCGCCAAGGTTCTCCTCGGCCGAGGCGCTTTGCTTGCGTTCGAGGAAGACGCGCGCATTGTCGGCATAGGCGCGGATCGTCGCCACCGGCTGGTTGATCTCATGCGCGACGCCGGCGGCGACCTGGCCGAGCGTGGCAAGCCGGTTGGCCTGCACCAGCTCCTGCTGCATCACCTGCAGCTTCGCCTCGGTGCTGCGATGGTCGGCGATCTCGGCCTGCAGCCGGTCGCGCGCCAGGCTGAGATCCTGCGTGCGTTCGACGACCCGGCGCTCGAGCTCGGCGCGCGCGGCCTGTTCGGCGGCAATCCGCATTTGGCCGGATTGCCGGCGCCACAAAAGATAGGCGGCAAAGGCGATGAGCGGGACAAGGACACCGAGCGCCAGGAGCCGCATTTCGCGCTGCGCTGCCGCGACCGGTGCTTCAGCGGGAACGAGATAGTCGAGCCGCCAGGGTGTCGACGGCACAGCGGTCGACAGTCGCAGATACTCCGCATCGCTGCCGCCGGGCGTGATGGCATGGACCAGCGCGACGTCGGAGCTGAGCGGTTGTGGCCTCGTGATCGGCAACGGCACCAGCGGCGCCTCGCCGAATTGCTGGCTGGCCCGGATGTCGGCCGTGACCGGAGCGGCCAGCGGCGCAATCGCCATGAAACGCCAGGAGGGGACGCTGGTGATCAGCACCACGCCATGCGCATCGCTGACATAGGCCGGCCGGTTCGCCTCGCGCCAGTCGGACTCGAGCTGGTCGAACTCCATCTTGACCACGACGACGCCGAGCGGCTCCGAAGCGCCGTCGACCCGGCGCGAGATGTAGAGACCGGGACGTTTGCTGACATTGCCGAGCGCGAAATATTCGGCCGTGCCGGTTTCCATCGCGCCCGAGAAATAGGCGCGAAAGCCATAGTCGTTGCCGACGAAGCTCACCGGCTCGCGCCAGTTGCTGGAAGCGATCGCCAGGCCGTCCGTGCCGGTGACATAGAGCACCGAGGCCTTGGTGCCCGAGACCAGTCCTTCGAGCTTGCGGTTGAGCACGTCGATAGAGGCAGGGCTGCGCTCGCTCAGCGCGTCATGCACCTGCTGGTCCTCCGACAGGAGCAGCGGCAGCGCGCGCGGGTTTTCCAGCACCGCGCGCAGCAGCGCGACCTTGAGGTTGGCGTCCGTGCGCCCTTGCGAGGCCAAAGCCTCGATCTCGGTCGAGCGGCCATAGAGGCCGGCCCCGTAGAGCGCTGCCGCGATGATCGCCAGCGCCACCGCCGCGAACAGCAGCCAGGCGCGCCGCGCCCGCCCGGCAAGCAGTTCCGGCGTCGGGGCGAGGGCAGCGGCAGGGCGTTGCAGCATGTCGCATCTGTGCATGTTTTCGCACAAAGCGCAATTCGACCTATGCGGATAACCGCACTGGTGTCGCCGAAGAGCATGCCGAAAGGCTAAAAAAGCTAGCAAAATCAATGGAGCGAAACGCTGCGCGCAATCTGGCAAGCGCATTGCAAACACATCGGCAGCAGCCGCGAGGCTGTGGAGGTCAACAGCCCCCAGGGAGGTCGAGCGTCTCGATCGGGGGTCGAACGGAGGACATCATGCAGACAGCAATCGCTGCCGCCGAACCGCGCGGCAAGGTTCCCTTTTACCGGCATCTCTATGTGCAGGTCCTGGTGGCGATCGCCGCCGGCATCCTGCTTGGCCATTTCTATCCCGACCTGGGCGCCTCGCTGAAACCGCTTGGCGATGCCTTCATCAAGCTGGTCAAGATGGTCATCGCGCCGGTGATCTTCCTCACCGTGGCGACCGGCATTGCCGGTGTTTCCGACTTGCACAAGGTCGGCCGCGTCGCCGGCAAGGCGATGATCTATTTCCTCGTCTTCTCGACATTGGCGCTCGTCGTCGGCCTCATCGTGTCGAACGTCATCCAGCCCGGCGCCGGCATGCACATCAATCCAGCGACCCTCGATCCCTCAAAGGTGGCGACCTTCACCGAGAAGGCGCATGACACTTCCATTGTCGGCTTCCTGATGAACATCATCCCCGACACCATCACCGGCGCGTTCGCGCAGGGCGACATCCTTCAGGTGCTGTTCTTCTCGGTGCTGTTCGGCATCGCGCTGGCGCTGGTCGGCGAGCGTGGCCGTCCGGTGGTCGATTTCCTGCAGGCACTGACCTCGCCGGTGTTCCGCCTCGTCGCCATCCTGATGAAGGCGGCGCCCATCGGGGCCTTCGGCGCCATGGCCTTCACCGTCGGCAAATACGGCATCGGCTCGATCGCCAACCTCGCCATGCTGATCGGCACCTTCTATCTGACGTCGCTGCTCTTCGTGCTCGTCGTTCTCGGCACTGTCGCATGGTATAACGGCTTCTCCATCCTGGCGCTGATCCGCTACATCAAGGAAGAACTGCTCCTGGTGCTCGGCACCTCATCGTCGGAAGCAGCACTTCCAGGCCTGATGGCCAAGATGGAGCGCGCCGGCTGCAACCGCTCGGTCGTCGGCCTGGTGATCCCGACCGGCTATTCCTTCAACCTGGACGGCACCAACATCTATATGACGCTTGCCGCCCTGTTCATCGCCCAGGCGACCGACACGCCGCTCACCTTCGGCGACCAGATCCTGCTCCTGCTCGTCGCCATGCTGAGCTCGAAAGGTGCGGCCGGCATCACCGGCGCCGGCTTCATCACCTTGGCCGCCACGCTCTCGGTCGTGCCTTCGGTGCCGGTCGCCGGCATGGCGCTGATCCTCGGCGTCGACCGCTTCATGTCGGAATGCCGCGCGCTCACCAACTTCGTCGGCAACGCGGTGGCGACCATCGTCGTGGCGCGCTGGGAAGGCGAGCTCGACCAGAAGCAATTCGCCGCCGCCATGGCCGGTCAGTTGCCTGAGGAGGCCGACCTCGCGCTGTCGGGCGGGCTGCAGCCCGCCTGATCACCGTCTGGAATTGCGGAAGACAAACGGCATCCTCCCGATGCCGGACAGGCCGTAGCTCCGCCGCGGCCTGTTCTTTTTGTCAGCCGCCGCATAGGCTGCACGAGCCGGATTCTCGGCAAGACATTCAGCCGAGAGGGCGGTCGATGAGCAGCGCGTATCCCGAGATCTACGTCGTTCGCCATGGCGAGACGGAGTGGAGCGCCTCAGGCAGGCACACCGGCCGCACCGACATCCCCTTGACCGCCAAGGGCGAAGAGGCCGCGCGCGGCATCGCCGAGAGGCTCAAGGGCCTGACATTCCAAGCGGTCTGGTCGAGCCCCTCGCAGCGCGCTTTCGACACCTGCCGGCTTGCCGGCTTCGGCGAGCGTGCGGTCAGGAAATCCGACCTGCAGGAATGGGACTACGGCGCCTATGAAGGCGTGACGACCAAGGAGATCCTGTCCAAGCGCCCAGGCTGGCAGTTGTTTCGCGACGGTTGCCCGGAAGGCGAGACGGCGGCCGATGTCGGCGCCCGCGCCGATGCTGTCATCGCCGGGCTGCGCGCGGTTGCCGGCAATGTGCTCATCTTCTCCAGCTCGCATTTCCTGCGCGTCTTCGCCGCGCGCTGGGTCGGCCTGCCGCCCGAAGGCGGCGAGCACTTCGTGCTCGATACCGCCAGCCTCAGCGTCCTCGGCTACGAGCACGACCTGACCGAGCCGGTCATCCGCAGGTGGAACCAGAAGTAGCGAGCGCGACTCCCCCTCATCCGGCCGCTTCGCGGTCGAGGGGAGAAGAGGTCGGCGCCGGCGCTGATCAACTCCTCTCCCCTCGGGGAGAGGTCGGATTGCCCCGAGTTGCTCTTGCAATTCGGTTGGCAATCCGGGTGAGGGGGAATGCCTCGCGGCTTAAGCTGAAAGCATCGCCAGTTCCTCGGCCGTTAAATGCCGCGCCGTGCCTTTGGCAAGCTCGCCCAACTTCAGATCCCCGATCGCCACCCTGATCAACCTCAGCACCTCGATATCGAAAGCGCCGAGCAGCCTGCGGATCTGTCGGTTGCGGCCTTCGTCGAGCACGATCTCCAGCCAGGCCGTCCGCCCGCCGCTGCGCAACGGCGTGATCGAGCTTGCGGTGAGCAACTCGCCGTCGACAATGGTCCCTTGGCGAACGCGCTCGAGCATTTCCTCGTCGGGCGCGGGAGCGATCTGCACATGATAGGTCTTGGCGACATGCGAGGCGGGGTCGAGCAGGCCGTTCGCCCAGCGCGTGTCGTTGCTCATCAAAAGCAGCCCTTCGCTCGCTTTGTCGAGGCGGCCGACGGGCGACACGAACGGCAGGTCGAGCCCTTCCAGGCAGTCATAGACCGTGCCGCGGCCTTCAGGATCGTCGCGGGTCGTGACCAGCCCGCGCGGCTTGTTGAGCATCAGATAGACCTTGCGCTCGGCAACCACGCGCTCGCCGTCGACGGTGATGCGGTCGTGGTCGGGATCGATGCGCAGCAAGGCATCGCGCACCGTCTTGCCGCCGACTTGCACTCGCCCCTCGGCGACCAGGTTCTCGGCCTGCGTGCGTGAGCAGAAGCCAAGCTTGGACAGCGCTCGGGCGAGGCTGACCTTTGGGATTGCGGATCGTCGGTCCGGTTGGCGTGCCACTGTCTTTGTCTTCGAACGTCTCAAAACGCCGCAACCGATGCCATGCTTGGCGAGATGGGCGCAAGCGGTTCCGTCGCCCGGTCCGGGCCGCCAATGTCATTCCTGTGGCGTGCTCAGTCGCCGGTACGAGACGCCGTCGAATGTTGCCGTCACGAAGCTCTTGACCGACATCTTGCGCTTGCGCCCGTCGCTGCAGGCATAAAGTGGCCAGCCGGCTTCGCTGCATTCGCTGGCCACGCAGATGCGGGCCACGCAGTTCCCCATGGTCAGCCGGAAGCCGCCTTTGCCGGCAAAGCCCTGCAGCAGGCTGCCGTCCGCCGAGCGCCATGTCCGTTGCTGGAATTCTGGCCGCAATGCCAGCGGTTCGAGCGGGGCGGCGAGATCGGCTGTGCCAATGGCATCGGCCAGCAACAGACGGTAGCGCGCCATTCCGGTCGTGTAGGCGGTCACGAGATCGGACTCACCCGAATAAGTCGTCGCCAGGTCGGAGCGGTCGAATAGATGGGACATGCGCGTGTCTGCCTCTGTCGGCCCCATCAGGGCAACCAGGGCGACAAAGGCCAGGCAAGCGCGCGACATCTCGATTTCCAGCAGCCATGCATATCCGGGCGTGCCAGCGCCCCCGGCTGCCTGCCTTACCATCTCGCCGATTGGCCTCCGGCGCAAGATCAGCCGTGGCTTCCCATCCGCGCCAGGCATCGGGCCTGGTCGCGGGGCCGCCCAAGCTCTTCGTAGCGGCCGGCCGCCTCTTCGAAGGCGGCGAGCGCGCGCACTTCCTTGTCCTGTGCCCGCCGCTGCACGCCGCGCGCTTCCCAAAGGGCCGCCGCCCAAGGACCGCCTTGCCACATGCCGGCGATGCGTTCGGCGTCGTTCAGGCGGCGGTCGACCTGTTCCAACTCGCCTGCTTCGGCAAGCGCGATCGCCGAGGCGGTGCGCAGTGCCATCGAGCAGGGCTGGCAGGCGCCCGGTGTCAACAGCCGGTCGCCTGCGAGGATTTCTTCGGCCACCATCTTCGGCGTCGATGCCGCTCGCACGGCCAACGCCTGCATGCGCATGATGAGGTGCGGCGAAAGCCATGAACGTTCGGCATCGCTGAGGCCGCGCTGGATCAGCCGGCTGGCGCGCCATTTCTGGCCGCGCTCCAGGGCGATCTCGGCCAGCCGCTCGATGGCCAGGACGCGGCCGGCGACCGCATCCGCCGCGAGCAGCAGCCGCTCTGCTTCGGTGAGGAATTGCTCGGCCCTGTCGAGCTCACCCGAAAAAAGCGCCGCCTCGCCGAGAAGCAGGCAGGCGAGACCTCGCCCGGCGTTCGATTCCGCTTGCTCAGCGACAGCGAGCAGCTCCTCGGCCAGTCCCGCGACTTCGGCATGACCCTTGGCGCTGCACAGACAGAACTCGGACAGGCACAGATGCCCATCGAAGACATGTTGCACGAAGGCCGGCTTGGCGCGCACCCATTCGATGAATTCGGACCGGAATAATTGTGGCCATCGCGCCTGCATCATCGAGGCAAGCCCCAGCAGCGCGCTCGCCTCGCCGACCTCGCGCGGCAGGTCGGCGCCCAGCGCCAGATCGCGCGTCTGCCGTGCGATCTCGCTTGCCTTGTCGAACTCGCCGCTCTGCAGGTGCACCAGGCCCCAGGCCAGCGAGGTGCGGATGCGTTCTGAGGGGTTGACTGTCTCCGCGCCGGAAAGCGCCAGCGCCTTCTCGTAAAGCGCGATGGTCGCCGCGCTCGGCCCGACACCGATCTCGGCATGCAGATTGTCGCGCAGCTGGTTGAACTGGCGGATCGCTTCGACCCGGTTGCCGGCGTCGAGTGCCATCTGCATCAGTGCGCATTGCGCCTGCTCCTCCGCCGGGTCGAGCGCGATCAGCCGCTGCCACAGGCCGCCGGCGCGCAACAGGTCGCTGTAGCGCTGCTGGATCTGCGCGCGCGGAGCGTCGAGCCATTCAACAAAAATGTCGTCTGGCAAAAGCCTGCCGCCATAAAGATCCGCGGCGTGTTCGAAAGCGCTCTTTTCGCTGCCCCGCAGCGCTGTCTTGGCGGCGGCCTCGAAGCCTTCGATATCGATCTCGAGCTCGGCATTGGGTGCAAGCGCGATGATGTCGTTGCTGATCGCGATGAGGTCGTGGGCACCGAGCGCGCGGCGTGCAGCGGCGGGCACAGGACAAGGAAGTGCGCGCGCTCGCCGCCTTCGA
>NZ_VFUA01000071.1 GCF_006440735.1 Mesorhizobium sp. B2-7-1
GCAGCAAACAGGCGGCCCCCGGCAAGGCCGACACGCTGGCCGATCTCGGCCTCACTGTCACCAAATCGGACAACGGCAAGGGCCTGGTGGTCACCGACGTCGATCCTGACAGTGACGCGGCCGACCGCGGCGTTCAGCCCGGCGACGTCATCACCACCATCAATTCGGCTAAGGTGAACAGCACCGATGACGTCAACAAGGCGATGGCTGACGCCGTGAAGTCCGGGCGCAAGGCAGTGCTGATGCAGATCACCCGCGACGACTCGAACCGCTTTGTCGCGGTGCCTGTTAACCAGGGCTGACCTGCTCTGAACTACATTCGGTTTGAGCCTGTTTGACTTTCCAGTGCGTCGGTTTCACATCTTGAGCCGCCGCGCTGGAAAGATGGCTTGCTGATGGACAGAAGGCCAGGCGAGACCCGCGGTCCAGTTCTGCATCGGCTTTCTCCCCTTGCTGGGAACCGCTGTTCTTGCCCGGGAAATTGGCAGTCCGGCTCCGGACATATTCTCGCCGGCGTGAGCAGCGGGAGGCCTTGAGCTTTCATCCGTGACGGCATGCCACGCGCTTGGCCAAATTCCTTTCCGCATCAGATCAAATGGCGACCGACTGCGACCAATGACAGAAAAGGCACCTCCGGCATGACGCTTGAAATTGCGATCGGACCGCCGCGCTTGGCAATCAACGATGGCCTCAGCTTCCTGGTTACAGATCAGGATGGCCAAATCACCTGGCCAACTCACCAAGGTCTATACGCCTCCGATACACGCCTCATGTCCAGTTGGCAGATCTATGCGAATGGAGAACCCTGGGATCTGCTCAACTCCGGGAACATCGCCCACTTCGCCGCCAAGGTCTATCTCGTAAACCGGCTCTTCGAGACCGAAACCGGTCCGGTAGAGGCCGGCAATCTGGGGTTGATCATCGGTCGCGCCCTGGGTCACGGAGGGCTGCATGAGGATTTTGACCTGGTGAACCACGGGGCGGAGGCGGTTGAATTCAATCTGGAGGTCGGCATCCGTTGTGACTTCGCCGACCTCTTCGAAGTGAAGGCCGACTCAGTTGTTCGCCGTGGTCGTATCACCACGAAATGGACGCCTGGAAGCGCGCGCCTTCGCACGTCGTACGTCAATCGGGATTTCAGGCGGGCCATCACCATAACGGTAGACAGAACACCCACAAAACCTGTCTATGCGAATGGGAGGATATCGTTCGACATCAGGCTCGATCCCGGCGCTGGCTGGCACGCCTGCCTGCTCTACGACTTCGAACAGGGCCAAAAGACGTCTCGGGCCTCACGCGTCTGCGTCGACGACTGCTTGAGTTCGAAGGCCGCAAAACGGGTCTCCGCCTGGCGCAGCATGGTATGCAAGCTCAGCACCCCGAATGGCGAATTCCAGCAGCTCTACAATCAGGCGATCGAAGATATGGCGGCACTTCGACTGCCGATCGAAGGTACGGACCAGCTCGAGTATGTTCCGGCCGCCGGTTTGCCTTGGTTCATCGGGCTGTTCGGCCGCGACAGTCTGATTGTCTCGCTCCAGAATTCCTTGATCTATCCTGATTTCGCGCGAGGCGCCCTCGATGTCCTTGCTCGGTTTCAAGCCACCTCACATGATGACTATCGCGACGCCGAGCCCGGAAAGATCATGCACGAGCTTCGTACAGGCGAACTCGCTCATTTCAATCTCATTCCGCATACGCCCTACTATGGCACCGCCGATGCGACGCCCCTCTATTTGATCGCGCTGCACAACGCTTGGCGCTGCACCGGAGACGCAAGTTTGATCGAGCGGCACATCGACACCGCCGAGAAGTGCCTGGACTGGATCGATCGCTATGGCGATCGCGACGGTGACGGGTTCCAGGAATACGAAACGCGCTCAAACGCAGGCTATGAGAACCAGAGCTGGAAGGACGCCGACGACGCCGTCGTTTATCCCGACGGCACACCGGTCAAGGGACCGAAGGCCCTTTGCGAGTTGCAGGGCTATGTCTACGACGCCTGGCAGCGAATGGCGGAAATCTACGACGCCAGAGGCGACGGTGATCGTGCCGGGCAACTTAGGGCCAAGGCCAAAACGTTGTTCGAGCGGTTCAACGACGTGTTCTGGGATCAGGCGTCAGGCTTCTATGCGCTTGCGTTGGATGGGAACAAGAAACCGGTTCTGAGCGTCGCTTCCAACCCTGGCCATTGTCTTTGGTCCGGTATTGTCGCACCCGAGCGAGCCAACAGCGTGGTGAAGAGGCTCATGATGCCCGACATGTGGAGCGGCTGGGGCATTCGGACACTCTCGGCCGATCATCGAGCCTACAATCCGCATTCGTATCAAAGAGGCTCCGTCTGGCCCCATGACAATGGTCTGATCGCGCTCGGGTTTCGGCGCTATGGATTCTTCAAAGAAGCTGCTTGTATCGCCGGAGATGTGAGCGGTGCGGCGAGCTACTTCATGCAGCATCGCATGCCCGAACTCTACGCCGGGTCGGCGCGGACGCCTACGACTTTTCCAGTGCAGTACAAGCGGGCAAACGTTCCGCAGGCATGGGCTGCGGGCTCATGCTTTTCCTTTTTGCAGGCGATCGTTGGGATGCGAGCAGACGCGCCCAACGGCAAGTTATACATCGACCCGAAGCTGCCCGATTGGATGCCGGAGATGACCTTAACGGACCTGCGCCTGGGCGAGAATCTCCTCCACCTTCGGTTCTGGCGTACTGGCCCTGCCACGCATTGGGAAGTGTGCGGAGGAGATGCTTCCCTGGTAGAAACGTACAATTGCGCGACAGGCCCCAACTTATCTGAAGCCTGCCGTGGCACCTAATGCATTGGCGCAAACCGTGCAGCAGTCATCCGAGCAGAACGGCGGCAGCGGAGTGCCTCCGATTGCACCGCGCGCCTGGATATAGCCCGTTCCGAAGGTTCTTTTTCGTGGAGAAGTTCGCGGCCGGCCTGCTGTCGATGGTGTCAGGCATCCCAGGGGTATCTTCGCGCCGTCCCTTGCTGTCAGCGCCGGCTTTCGGAGCACGCTCGGCCTGATCCTCGGCACCGGCACCGGCCTAGCCGCCCTGCTTGGTATGGCCGGCTATTGCGCCGGCGTCGTGCAGGCGCCGATGACCGCCTTCGTTATCGTCCTGGAGATGACCGGCGACCACGACAACCTCATTGCGCTGATGTGCGCGGCGATGCTGGGTTTACGGGACTGCCCGCCTCATTTCGCACGAGCCACTCTATCATGCGATGTCCCGGGTGTTCATTGCCGAGGCAATCAGGAGGCGGCGGGCGGTATCGGGAGAGGCCGTCTAGGCTGTTTAGGGGCCTCAGAGCCGCCCTCCCAATCGGGTGGCTCGAAAAACCACACGGACAAGATGATGGCAACAGCCGCCGGCAACGCGATCAAGAGTGCGATTTTCAGCGATTTGCTCATGGCTGGAGCCCAGTCTAGACGCTCCGATTAGAGAGACTAACCAAAAGGGCGTTAAGCTTTTGAGCAGGGTGCTCACAACGCCCAACGAAACGCCCGCTGCAGCTCGGAAAGACCGTCTTTCTCATACCATCGTCCATGCGAGACGATGACGCGTTCCGGATCCCAGTCGAGCATCTGGCGAACGGCCATGCGTAGCGCGGTGCGGCGCCCAAAGAAGCTCATTCGCATGTCGATAGGAGCTTTGCCGTCCGGATCCGCAGCGCCGGCAACCTTCACGAGAATTCTGAGAAACCAGCTATGAATCCGACTTGGCTCAAAGTTCTCGATCAGGTCAGTCAGGATTAATGTTCTGGAACTCCGGTGAAACAATACAGCCTCCGTTAGCATATCGCCGCGCACCACCAGAAGGTCCACGTCGTCGGGCCAGGGCGAATGACGCCCCACCAGCAGTGTATCAACATCGATATGACGCTTCGCCCGACGCGTGAGACCTCGTACAGCCAGAACCTTTGCAGCGGGGACCGCGGCTTTCCAGTCGGGTACCCACCAATAGTGCAGCGAATTCGGCGCAACCAGATAACGAATTGGTCCCAATATCTCGATGGCTGACCGAAGCGCGGGGGAATACGCCACCGGCGAATGGAGGACCAATTCCCCACTTCGCAGCCGAACGATCGTCATGCGCGTTGAGAAGGGGAATTTCAGCCAACCCAAACCGAACCTGATTTCAGATCCATCGACAATCCAGAGGTCGGACGCCACCGGCTTGAGAACGTTGATTGGCTCGTACAAGTCCAAAGCGGACCTACCGTTGGCGTGTCTGTGAAGCATGGCCTGGCTCAGCTCTCGTTGAAAATCTAGTCACAGATGTCCGAGCGGACAGCCACCACTGGCGCGCTGTCGTCGGTCGGAAAGCGCCCGCCTTTGCGCAACGCGAGCCATTGCCCAACCGCCAGCCGAATGAGCTCCAATCGATCCAGATTCATCTCGGCAGCGATCGCCGAGAGATCGCTCTCAGTATCGGCATCAAACGACACGGAGCCAGACATGCGCAGCATCGCCGCGGCCTGGAGATCGGCCAGCCGCTGGTTCTCGCTTGAATCCCTTTCCCCTGCAGCCAAAGTGCTCCTCGCGATCATCAGTCGGGTTTTTGGCTGATCCCAGCCGTGTCGTAGTCCCTCAGCGCGACGATCCAGTTGTCCCTGATCGCCACCAGGACAAGACGCGATCCCTGCTGGTAGTATCTGGGCAGGCCTGCGGCTTGGTCGGCAACGACAGTCCCATCCAGCCTGCAAAGCTCACCACCAAGCAGCCAGTTCTGGTTATCTCGACCGCCGAGGACTGCGGTATAATCTTCGTCGCCTGGATAACCGATCAGGCCTATTTCTTCGTACTCTTCCAATCTGCGCATCGTGATCGCCTGGATATGAACGCTGCGATATTGGGGCTGAGCTGGTGGTGAATGAAAACGGCCCGACACCACCCCAGCCTGATGCCGGGCCGTTAGGAAGTGCCCGCGCAGCCGCACTTCCTTGAACCTAGCTGTGCGCACCGGAGCGGTCGTCTCGGTGCAGCGTTTCGTTTGCGCAGTCGACCAGAGGAATCGTGGAACCCGCCTGCCTAGCTCGCGACAACCACACAGCACGGTTTTCCTGCGACAGCCCTCTCATCGCGGAGCGCGCCGCGGAAGTAATCTCAAACGCCCCGCAAGATGCACATTGGAATTCGACCTTGCGAGACGTGAGCTCGGCCTCCAGGGCCATCCCGGCACAGACCGGGCAGGTGGACGGAAAGTACCGCCTTTCGAACGACAGCACGTTCATGGCGCTGGGCTCCCTGTCTGCGGGAGGGCAGCAGTCGGTCGGCCACAGGGCCAACCAAAGCCGCTCCGACGATACGCTAGTGACGCCGACTGCCAATGGTCACAGAGTGAGTGCATTCGGTTCCCTTCTGATGGTATTACCGACTGGCTAGCCTCTTGTCTTTGGCGCAACGTTTCTGCGGGTGGCGACTTCGATTTGCTTTGCTTCGACTTCGAGCCGATCGGGCGCGGCGGACCCCATCAAAGCGTAAGCCGTGCCCCCCGATTGCCAGTAGACCGTCGGCACCCGACCGTCAGTGGCGGGGGTTGGAGGAACGGCATCCTCGCCGTTCATCGGAGCCGCGACGAGCGTGATCCGGCCGACGCTGGGGGTGTCGGCTGTCACGACAAGGCTCTGCTGCCCGTTCCAGGGCTGCACCTGGACGTCCTTCACCACCCACACCGACGGCAAGGTCGGCATGCTGACGTTGACTGCACCGACCAGCCGTTCAATTTTGTCCTGCTTCGGCTCGTTGCCCCTGTCAGGGCCTGCATTGAGCTGCGCAACTTTCAAGGCGTCTCTCGCGGCCAGGATGAAGCTTTCATCAGCCGTCTTGCCGCCCTGGCGAAGCGGTACGGTCAGTGAGTTTGCCGACCACCCGACTGCAATGAGAGCGGCAGCGGCGACCTGCAGTTTGAGGACAGCTACCAGCTTCTTTCGACGGAACACCCGCTCCAACTGCCTTGCCTTTTCCAGACTCGCGCGCGGCGGAAAAGTTCGCTGCGGTTGAGCATTGCGCAAAGCCTCCATGCGCTGCGCATGTGCAAACACCTCGGCCGCACGTTCCGGCTCCAGCGCAAGCCGCGCTTGCAGGTCGGATCGCTGCGACGGCGAGAGCTCGCCGTCGAGGAACCGGTTGATCTCCTCGTCTGAAATCCGGCTATTGGGCCACATCACGGCCTCCCACAACTCTCAACGGACCCGATGCCTGGCCGCTTGCTTTCTCCACGCTGTGTTTCAGCGCGGAGCGGGCTCGGCTCAAGCGCGACATGACCGTCCCAGCGGGCACTCCCAGCAACTCGGCGGCTTCCGAATAAGTGAAACCCAACACGCCAACCAGATGAAGAACTTCCGCCTGTTCCGCCGGCATGCCAGAGAGCGCCTTTTCCACGTCGGCAAGTTCGGCACAATGCTCCTGCGTTGGCGGCGACGTTCTATCGGACAGGTCAGCGTAAGAGGCAAGGCGCTGACGGTCGGCCGCCATGCGGCTTGCGCTGGACAAAAAAGTATTCCGGACGATAGCGATCAGCCAGGGTAACAGCGGACGCGAAGTATCGTAGGACTTGGCCAAAGACAAGGCGCGGACGAGCGCCTCCTGGACTAGGTCGTCAGCATCCGAGTCATCACGCGTGAGCACCCGCGCATAACGCCATAAATCTTCCAGATAAGGTGTGACGTCGAAGTTCGCGCTCATACCATTCTGCATAGCCTCGGCTTGGGATCGGCCCAGCGGTCAGGGACGCAACCGCTGGGCCAGATGGGAGCGCTTTCCTCGCGAAGTGCAGGCGTCGAATAGCCATGTGTCATCAATGCCTGCTTCGGTCCTGGTTCCGACAGCGGCCTCTGGAGGCAACCCGCCACAGTCGAAGCTCACCCTCAACGCTGCATCTACCGATCTATTCCGGAAACTATTCCATCGCCGTGGGAAATTTCTTCCGGTTGCGGAGTTGGTCGAACTGGCAATCAGATTCAGGAAGGCACGATCTTGCTAAGGCGCTGGGGCGCATCGAGCTGTTGTACAGTAGGAAAGAGCCTTCGTTGGTTGTTCTTGCGTGTCGGCCACGGTCCCCATGCGGCGGTTTCCCAGTAGTTCTCTTCCGCCAAAGGCTTTTCCTCGTCCGCCGGCGGCGTTTCTTCGGTCATGGAATGTCCCTTCTCTTTCTTCCACCGCCCGTCGTGTCGAGGGTGCTCAAGATCGCTTGCTCGCTCGGGCCTACTGTTATCGCGGATAGATCCGGATGCCCTCGGCCACTGAATTGGCGACATGTTCGCGTGTGATGACGCCGACGACATCGGAAGCCCGCGGGATGCCGCGTCCGCTCACGACTACCGCCATGAAGGCATTCCTGCGCCAAATTCGCTCGATGACATCGGAGGCGACCGTGTCCTCGCCCACGACGGTGAAGTCCCGGCTGGCGATGTCGCCGAGGGTCACGCCGGTGCGGGCGCCTCCCAGACCGCGCCGCAGCCCCGTATTGACGCGCAAGACGCCAAAGATCTGATCGCCTCGGGTGATCACAACATGGCGAAGGCGCCCCTCCGTCTCATGCTCGCGCAGGAACTCGTCGAAGCCCTGCTCCGCCGGCAGAACCATGATGTCGGCGTCCATGACCTCGTGGGCGTGACGCACAAGGAACATGTTAGCATGCAGCGCTTTGGGGATGGCGCGACCACGCCGCACCAACTTGAGCGTGTAGATGTTCTCGCGGGACAGCAGCCGTCGCACACCGACGCTGGTGGCAACCGCGAGGATCATCGGCATGACGATGTCGTATTCGCGCGTCATCTCGAAGGTCATGGTGACGGCGGTCATCACCGCCCCCGTACCGCCGCCAACCATGGCGCCCATGCCGACCATGGCGAAGGCCGGAATGCTGACCTGAACGGGAACACCGACCGCCTGCAGCAGCGCCGCGAACCCGCCGCCAAGGGTCGCACCCATGAACAGCGAAGGCGAGAAGATACCGCCGGACGAGCCCCCGCCAAGGCTGATGGAAGTGGCCACCATCTTACAGACGAACAGCAAGACCAGCAGCCAGACGATGGATGTGTGGCCCGTCAGGATGCTTTCGATCGTGGCATAACCGACGCCGTCGACATAGTACTGCCCGAGCGTGACGAAGAGCACGTACATCAGCACACCAAGCGCCAGCATGCCGATCACATGGCGAGTATAGCGGCCGGGAATCTTGTCGAACCAGTCCTCGGCCAGATGCAGGCCGCGGATGAAGCCCGCTGCCGCCACGCCCACAATCGCACCCAAAGCCGCATAGAGAACCAGTAGGATGACGGCGTTGGCATCGGCGGGCAGCGCCTGCAGAGGAGGTACGAGAAAGGCCGGCTGCTGGCCGAAGAACCAGCGACCGACGAAGGTTGCCGTGCCGGTCGCGATAGCCACTGGCAGAAACGTGCTGACGCTCACTTCCGGCATCATCAGCTCGATGGCGAACATCACGCCGCCGATTGGCGTGTTAAAAGTGGCTGCAATGCCGGCGCCGGCGCCGGAGGCGACCATGGCAATGCGCTGACCGACCGGCATATTTATGATCTGGCCGAGCGTCGAGCCCAGCGCCGAGCCGATCTGGATAATCGGCCCCTCGCGCCCGACCGACGACCCCGAGCCAATGGCGACGGCCGAGGCGAGCGATTTTACCAGAGCCACGATCGGCCGGATTTTCCCTTCCTTATAATAGATGGCGTCCATCACTTCGGGTACGCCGTGGCCCTTTGCCTCCGGTGCGAAGTTGGACACGAGGAAGGTGACGATCACCGCACCAACCACGGGCGCCAGGATAACGAACGGTCCCCAGCGACTCGGCGCAGTGAAAACGTTGGCGTCGTAGGCAATGGCCAGCGTGCCGTTGAAGAACAGATTGTGCAGCAGCCCGATCAGATCCCGAAAGACCACCGCGCCCAGTCCGGTGACGATGCCGAGTCCCAAAGCGAGCAGCGAAAGAGAAAGCAGGTTCAGCCGCCGACTTTGCTCGTCGGCTGGTACCGTCTCGACGGGATAGAAAGTCTCAAGCTTCCTGATCGGACTTTCCGAATTGCTTGGCGCAGACATGCCGCTCCTTGTCATTGGGTTCGCCCGCCCGAAGCCGATGGACGGCCCGCAACTGGGCCGCGTCTCTTGCAGCCGACAAACGTCAGCCAAATCTGCTGGCATTTTCAGCTACAATCGAATATGTCATGCCATGACATAAAATGGCGGGATTGAGAAGAGTGGCAGAGCGCGAACGACCGGCACTCGGCGATTCAGCACACGAAAACCGTGTGGCGCGCCGTCGCGGCTGGACGGACGTTGTGGCCTCGCAAACGATCGATCCCGCGGATGACACTTTCGATCTCGTCGAATCCACGGCTCTTGACGACAGCGTCTATGAAGGACTGGCCGGTTTTCGCGGGGCGATGCGACGCTTTCTCGCCTTCAGCGAGGCCACGGTGACCGCCGCCGGCGTCACCTCCCAGCAATATCAGGCGATGCTGGCAATCAGGGTGCATCCGGACCGGGCAATCATGATCCGGGACCTCGCCCGCGACATGCTGCTGCAGCCGAACGGCGCGGTGCAACTGGTCGACCGTCTGGTCAGCGCCGGTTTGGTCGAGCGTAAGCAAGCTCCCAGCGACCGTCGCAGCGTCCTTGTGACGATGACTGTCGAAGGCAGCCACCTGCTGGAGAAGCTTGCCGCGGATCACCTGCGCGAAATGCTGCGGCAGGAGCCATTGCTGGCGGAATCGCTGCGGCGGCTGAGGCATCTGAGCCGATGACGCCATGAACAGTGACCCCTCGTAAGGAACCGACGCTGGTGTCCTACGCGCCGCTCAATGTCCTCAAGCCGGTCGCCCCTGACGTATGGATCGTCGATGGCCCTGAAATCACCTTGAACCGGATCGGGCTGAAACTGCCCTTCACCACCCGGATGACGGTGATCAGAATGAGCAATGGAGACCTGATCCTTCACTCGCCCGTTGAGTTTTCGCCCGGACTTCATTCGGCCCTCGATAAATTGGGACCCATCCGTTTCCTCGTAGCGCCGAATTCGCTGCACTACTGGTGGATACCGGACTGGAAGGCGCAATTGCGGGACGTCCCCGTCTATGCCATCCCCGGCCTTGAAAAGCGCGCCAAAAGGCCGATCCAGGTCGACCAACTGTTGATGGACAGACAGTCTCCCTGGCCGAACGAAATCGATCTTCTGGTGGTCAAAGGCGACGTGCTGACAGAAGCCGTGTTCTTCCATCGCGTGTCGCGGACGCTGATCCTGAGGGATCTCATTGAGAACTTCGAACTGAACCGCATCCACAGCTGGTTCCTCCGCCTGCTTGTGCATCTTTCTGGTGCCGCCGATCCCGACGGCAAGGCTCCGATCGATATGCAATTGACTTTCTTCCGCTCAAGCCAGGCTCTGCGAAAGGCGGTTCGGCAGATGATTGTCTGGGCGCCAGAGCGCATTATTTTCGCCCATGGCCGCTGGTACGAGAAAGACGGGGTGAAGGAACTCAGGCGCGCTTTTCGTTGGGTCTGAATGCTTGCGTGGCGCCTTAGGGCCATCTCGATCACGACGGTTGCCGCCGTTTCGGCCGGGAGAAACTATCCGGGGATCTTACGTCAGAAAGTCGATGTCCCGTCAGATTTTTTCGAATACCGAATCTAATGTCCCAAATTGCCCGATAAGTGCACGTAATTGTGGGTGAGGTCCGACCCAGAAAGTTCGAAAAGCTTCTAGGACCCCCCGTCGGCAACGCTGTTTGCTGTGCGCTAGTTGCCGCTCCGGACGCGACCGTTTCCGCAAGTGGATCAAAGGGTTGCCTGAAGATGGCGTGACCCTCGCCTTTGTGCCATTGGCAGTTCGGCAGCACGAGATTCAAGAGTCGCTTCTTCTCGTGCACAGGCTGTTTCACAGACAGTCGGCTGGCATTGTGCGCCAGTTCCAACAACCGGATGCCGTCCTCCATGTATGATTCTTCGGCGCTACCATGGCGCTCTATCTCGCGAAGCAGCCGCGTCTGTTCGGTTCGCCACTGTGCTGACATCCGGTCATAGAATGCGTTGTCGATGCGGCCATCGAGCTTGTCGAGATACATGGCATGCAGCCGATCCTCGAGCCGCTTGTACTCGACCCGGCATCGATGGATTGCCTGTTCATGCTCGCGGCGCTCGTCGGCACGGCTGGCCATGAGGGCTGCCTTGACCCATTCCAGTATCTCTTCGTCGAAATGCAACCGGTCGAGCAGGTCGGCGAATTCCTGATCGAGCACTTCCTCGCGGACATATTTCCGGCGGCAATCACCGTACCCGCCCCGGCCTTTGGTATGCCCCGTGCAGTGATAGTAGACGTATTTGCCCTTCTTGATCTCAGCGACAAACATGATCGCAGCGCCCAAGCCCCCGGCGAGCGCCAACGGCTTGCCAATCACAGCGCAGGCAAGGCCGGCCGAAACGGCAACCAACAGCACGAGCGGTGCTGCGAGCACGAGCGACGCCACGCCGGCCATATGGCAGCGCTGCCGGGCGCAAGCGGCAGCGCCCCGAGGAAGGGCGCGAAGCCGCGTTGAAGGCAGAGCTCGGACACCGCGTTGCCGGCGAGCACTCCGAGCACCGCCGAGGCAAGTGGCAGGCCGACAGTCCATAGAAGTTGGTCGTGGCGGAGTTTCGGCGCCGCAGTATCCAAGGCGACCACGATATCGGCGACCGCATAGGCCAGAAGACCACTGCCGCCGAACGCAATCCAGGCAAGATCGCAGCGCCGCATCGCACGCAGGCCGGCGACCAGCTCGCGCCACAGCAATATCAGGACAAGCCCGTCGTGCCGCATTGGACCGTCATCATATTTCCGATGTTGAAATAAGTCACGGCAATTGTGCCGCGAGTGCGGCGACCGCTCATCCGCCGCCGGCCGGCTTCGCATTGACGTTCTTCATGGCGGCAAGCAGATAATCCTGCACCGTTGCCTGAAGATTGGTCGTGGCGGCGCGCACTGCGGCCATCGCCTGGCTGACCGCCGCTTCGTCGAAGGGTCGCGCCTTCTCGACCGCTTTCAGGTCGGCGCGCGCCGCGCGCAGCTGCCGCAGCGCTTCGAACGTGCGGGCGCGGTTGTCGCGCATGACCGCGCGGAACTCCTTGCGCACCTCAGGCGAATAGGCGCCCGCGACATCCGCCAGCAGCCCGCGCGCAACGGCCGCCTGGCGCAGGCCATGCGCGGCATAGCCAATGAAGAAGAAGTTGAGGGCAAGCGACAGCGCGAGCACAACCAGCACGGCCGCCCATATCCATGAACGCCTGGTCATAGCGGATCCCCCTCGCCCGGATCTGCCGCGATCGCCAACCCTCCATCATCTGCAAGCCTGGCGCCCGCAGCCAGCGCCAGAAGTTCGGAATCCTGGGGCTGGTCCTGAAGGCCTGCTACCTGGTAGCCGGCGAGCGTCGCGGCGACGAGGACGGCTGCCGTGCAAACCGCGAGGCCCGCCGGCGCAACAAGGAAGCGCGGCAGCCGGGACGGCCGCGCCGCGCCGCACTCGATCCGTGCCATCACCTCGCGCGCCAGGGCGCGATCGTCGCCCTCGACCAGCGCTGCATGCCGCACCAGCCTGTCGAGCGCGCCATCCGCGCCGGCATCGCCGTCAAGCGCCATGAACGCCAGGGCCGGCCCTCTCAAGGGCACCGGCCAGGCATCGATATCGTCGCCGAAACGGCGCCGGTTCTTCTCGAATTCCTCGCGTGTCATGAGGACTTCCTTTCGCGGCCCTGGGCCGCATCTGCCAAAAGATCCCTGAGTGTACGGCGCCCTCGCACGAGCAACTGCTCGACCGAACCCGTGCTGGTGCCCATCACGTGGGCTATGCCGCCGATGTCAAGCTCGGCCACGGCCCTCAGAAGCAACGCCATCCGCTGACGCTCCGGCAGGCTGGGCAGGCCTTCGCGCACGATCGCCAGTTCCTGCCTGGCCGCCGTCGCGGTCTCGGCATTTGCTTCCGGCGCCGCGGGCTCCTCGCCGATGTCGTCCAGGCCGAAGAAATTGCGCAGCGCACGGCGCCGTCGCTGGTCGATGCAGCGGTTGGCCGTGATCCGGTAGAGCCACGTCGAGGCGCGTCCCCTGCCGGGGTCGAAGCGCGCGGCCTGCTTCCAGACGGTCACGAACACCTCCTGCACCACGTCCTCGGCGTCGGCGGCATGGCCGAGATAGCGCGTGGCGAAAGTCCGCAGCCCACGGCCATGGCGTGCCATGAGCTCGGACAAAGCCGCCTGACTGCCCGCGGCGATGCGAGCCAGAAGCTCGTCGTCGCCGCGGGACGCTTCACCCGGCACGGCGGCCGGCACCGGTTGACGAAGCATCGACGGCGAGGACGAAATCCGCGACGGTCCGGCTCGGCAGAAGGGCGAATTCCGACGTCAAGTCCCTCACCAGATGTCAGCGGCGCCAGCGGCGAAAGCCGTGAACCGTGTTGCCGTTCGGGCCTGTGAAGCTGCCGACCGAACGGCCGCGAAACGGCCCGGCCGCGGAATAGCGCTGGCCCGAAACGGTCTTGCCGTTCGGCCCCGTGGCAGAATAGCTCCTGGAGCAGCGGTCAACAACGCCGGCCTTGCAGGTGGAACCGGACGTGTAAGTGCCGCCGTTCGGTCCGGTTCGCGTCGTCGAGCCCGTATAGACGTTGCCGTCCGGGCCGACACTGCGGCTCAACTCGCCGCCATGCGCGGTCTTGCGTGTCCAGTCTTCCGCCGAGGCAGGGGAAGCGGTCGACCAGACCACCATTGCGCCGAGGCTTAGCAGTGCAAGTTTGGCTTTGGAAATCATATCACGTTTTTCCTTCCAGGTCGTGCGTCGGTTCACTTGGCGTGAGCGGAGACGATGTTGCGAATGGTCGCGATCTCGTCGGCGGAGAGCCTGCCGTCGCCGTTGCGGTCGGCGAGATCGAAGAGCGGCGTGCTCGCCTGAAACTCGTTCTCGGCGACCTTGCCGTCACCATTCCTGTCCATGCGCCGCAAACGATTGCCGAGGCGGGCCTCGGCCGCCTCGGCGCGGTCGTCGATGGCTTGCCGGGCAGTTTCGATCTCCTTCTCGTCGATGATTCCGTCCCCGTTGCGGTCGAGCCTTTTGAACATACGTTCGCGGGCGGCGAGGATCTCGTCCTTCGAGATCGTCCCGTCGCCATTGGTGTCGAGGCGCTGGAGGATGCGCTGGCCGGGCATGTCGTGCGCCGCGGTGGCGCAGATCGGCGTGAGGCCTAGAAGCAGGCCCGCAAAGATCGCTGAGCGTATCATGGGTGGTTCCTTTCGATTGTGACGTCGCGGGGGAGCGACTGTCGATCAATACGCAGCCCGGTCCGTGCTCCTACGCCCGCGGCCGGATTTTTTTCGTTGGCCGCCATAGCGTCAGTCCCGGGCATCGAGTTCTCAAAAAAAATTGCGGGCGGCGCGTAGGAGCCGCCGAACTCCCGCGTAGGAGACGCTGCAGGGACGGTCCGCGGCGGGCCGTCGATTACAGTGGAGACCCAGATGACCAAGATCGTAACCGCCCTTGCGGGGCTGCTTCTGTGCGGCTGCAGCGCGTTCGCTGCCGACCAGGGCGCCAGGGCAGCGTTCCGACGCATCGACACCAATGGCGACCGGAAGCTCGAGTTCGGCGAAATCCAGGCAGCGCGAGCGCGGATGTTCGACCGGTTGGACGTCAATCACAATGGCGTGCTCGAGCCTGGCGAGGTACGGGCGGCAATCGAAGAGATCAAGTCGAAGCGCGATGTGCAGGCTGCACGGTTCACCGGCCTGCAGGCCGAAGCAAGCCGTATGGACCGCAACGGCGACGGAAAGATCTCGCGCGACGAATTTACGGCTGCCGTCCCCGACAGGCTGCTGCAGGCGGACACCGACGGCGACAAAGCATTGTCGGTCACCGAGTTGCGGGCGCTGCGGCGCCAGTGACTACATCAGACCAGAGGAGACAATCGATGAACAGAACGATCAATGCTTTGTGCGGCGTGATGCTCAGCGCTGCGGCCCTTGCCTCGCCCGCAGCGGCCATGCCGCTTGCGGCGCCGGCAGCGCCGACGTCCGTGACGAGCCAGGCAACGCCGATCTGGTACCGGCGCGGCTTCTACGTCGTCGGCGGCGCCTATTACTACAATGGTTACCGGGGTTATTGGCGCATGCGGCCCGGCTATCGCTACTACAATGGCTACTGGTTCCCGGCCGCCGCCTTGGCGGCCGGCGTGGCGGCCGCCACGGTCGCGCCACCCCCGCCCCCCGCGGCGCGCCTGGCGGCCGCCCATGTGCGCTGGTGCTTTGACAACTACCGCTCCTACCGCGCCTGGGATAACAGCTACCAACCCTATGACGGCCCGCGGCAGCAATGCCGGTCGCCCTATAATTGAAACTCGGCGCTGCCGTCATCGACGCCGGAAGGAGGCTCGCCCATGCAGAACCGCTCCATGCCTGCCAATACGGTCATACCGGTGCTTGCCTACCCAGACGTGGAAGCGGCCAGCCGTTGGCTTTGCGAGGCCTTCGGGTTCGAATTGCGGCTGACGATCGGCAATCATCGCGCCCAACTCGGCTTCCGTGACGGCGCCGTCGTGGTCACGACCCTGAAGAGCGGCGGATCCGCGCCGCCGCCCGAGGAATTCTCGGTCATGGTGCGTGTCGAGGATGTCGATGCGCACCACCGTCGCGCGATGCGCCGCGGCGCCATGGCGCTGACCGCGCCGACGAGCTACCCCTATGGCGAACGGCAATATTCCTGCCGCGATCTCGCCGGTCACGCCTGGACCTTCTCGCAAACGATCGCCGATGTCGCGCCCGAGGAATGGGGCGGCAGAGCCGAGCTTCACGTCGAAACGGATTCAGACGACACGCTTTAAGCGTTGTTTTGACGTATGCCGCTGCCTGCATGGGCGCAAAGCTGTCGTTGGGGATGCTTAATCGCTCGTGCTGACGCGCGCTATCAGCAAGGCACACGTGCCAGAGGTCCATGCCTCTTACCCGAAAGTCGAATCTACTGACCCACCTTGTCCATAAGCAACTGCAACTCGGGCTGCGGCGCGATCCAGAATGTTCGAAAAGCTTCCAAGAACCCCAGCTAACCTGGACTCCCTGGCGATAAGCTGTCTGCCGCTATAGCCCAACGGTCCGCCAATGTTCAGGCGTGGCTGGCTGCCGGGTCGGCGCTGAGCAGCAACGCCAGGCGATTTGCGGCTCCACGAAGATGCTCTTCCGCCGCCCTGCGAGCCTCTTGCGGGTTGCTGTCCGCGATCGCATTGAAGATTGCAACATGCTCCCTCTGAACGTCGGCGAGCAGCGCATTGCGCAGCGAGCTGGCACGCGCCTTTCGAATGAAGTTGCGGACATGGGTCTCGAGAAAATCGGACATTTCCCTAAAATGCGGGTTACCGGACGCGTCGACAATCTCGCGGTGAAAGGCCAGATCTTCCTCAACGCCTGCTCTGCCGTCGTCAAAGGCTTTCTGGATCGAATGGAGTTGCCTTTCGATCGCCGCAAGCTGCTCGGCCGAACGCCTTTCGGCCGCCAGGGCCGTTGCAGCCGACTCGACGGCCATCAGCAACTCGATGACATTCCGGATCTCGAGGGCATCGGTGAGATCAATCCCCGCTAGGCGGAAGGCGATCTCCTTTGTTTCGATGACAAACGCACCCAGTCCTTGTCGCGTAGCCACAAGGCCGTCCCTTTTGAGCGTGCCGATTGCCTCGCGCACGATTGGTCGGCTGACACCGTATTTCTCCGACAGGTCGCGCTCGGTCGGGAGCTTGTCGCCGATGGCATAAATCCCCGAGGTGATGTCCTCGCGGATACGGTCCGCGACAACTTCAACCAGCGAAGGTGCGCGTCGGACCCTGTCGTCGACCACCATGGCATTCTCCAAATCAGCCTCTCCGACCATGGATGGCAGGCCAACGCAACCCAGCCTCGGCGAGGCGAAACAAATTCTCCGTCAACATAGCAGATTTCACTTGTCAGGCAACCAAGCAACATGGTTATTAGCGAAGTCAGAAGACTGCGGAGCCGCTGGTTCGAAGCTGGGTGATGCCGGCGGCGAAGAGGGACTTCGTGTGCCTTCTTGGAGGGGCGGGTTCCCGTGCCCTGCACATCGCGATTCCGCGTAATGGGAGGAACACACATGAACATTTTTGATGATGGCAAAAGGATTGCCAGGCTTGCTCAAGAGGCTGCGGAATACACCGAGTTCAGCCGCAGGTCCCTTCTCAAAGGCATTGGCGGCGCGCTCGGCGGCGCCGCCCTCGCAGGCATCACCACCACGGCTAGCGCCGAAGACGTAACGCCGCCGAAGCCGGGCAAGAAGGTGCGGATCGGCGTGCCGCTGACCTACGGGCCGTTCAATCAGCCATGGCGCCGTGGATGCTGGCAGATCGTCAAGGCCGTGCTCGATGCTGGTGGCGAGGTCGTGAGTGTTCGCGGCGAGCCGACAAAGGCGAGCGAGCAGTCGGCCGAACGCGCGCTGCTCGACCGTGGCATCGACGCCCTGGTTATGGGGATCTACTCGCAGGAATCGGAAACCGCGTATATTGCCGACGAGGCGCACAAGAGGGGCATCAAGACCGTCGGTTTTACGATTCCCGTCAAGGATTCGCCTGCTGTCATGGACGATGTGTGGGGGACGGCGACCACCCTCGGATATTTCGTGCAGAACTACACCGGCCGCCAGGGCACTTTCGCCCAGACGGCGGAGCAGCGCGGCTATTTCACGCCGTTCGACATGGAAGTCGACATGTTCGAACTCATGTGCAAGTACGAGCCGCGCATGAAGGTCCTTCCCTTCATCGACGGCGGCCAGGGCACCACTGACGAGATCTCGGTCGGCCGCAAGAACATGCTCTCGCTCCTGCAGGCCCACCCGGAGCCTAAGTCGCTCGCCGGCTTCATTTCCTGGTGGTGGCCGTTCACGCTCGGCGCAGGTCAGGCGCTGAAGCAGATGGGCCGTGACGACGTCCCGCTCTTCAACCACTATCTTTCGACCCAGTTCCTCGAGGCTTGGGCGGCCAAACAGGTGCCTGTCGTCTTCAGCTGCGACTCCCCCTTCCCCGAAATCGGCCGCAAGACGGGCGAACTCGCGGTCAAGCTGGCACGTGGCGAGGAAGTACCCAACATCGTCTATCGTATTCCAGTGATCACCAAGACCCCGGACCAGGCGGAAGCGGCTCTGGCCGAGCTTAAGAGCTGGGACGAACAGGCGATTGCGCTGCTCAAGCAGTTTGGCGGCTGATTCATTTGGCGGGCGGCAGCCGAGTAACCGCCGCCCGCCTTCTGTCGCAGTCAGACAAACAGATCGGAGGAATCCGACGCTTGTCGGATTGGCTTAAAACTTCACCCGAATGACGGGAATGGACAAGTGACGCAAGTTGACCACCAAACCTCCCCCGCTGTCGTGCAAAAAGTGGCCAAGACCGCTGTGTCCTCCGGGCGCAAAGAATCTGCCGCCATGCGGTTTCTGCGGCGCTGGGGAACGATTGCCGTCATCGTGATTGCGGGCCTTGGGTTTGCTCTCGCCTCGCCGTACTTCGCGACCGTCTCAAACTTGAACAATGTCCTGTTTTCGATGATTGTCAGCGCCCTGGTCTCCATGGGCCTGACATGGGTCGTGATGGCGGGCAGCTTCGATTTATCGATCGGCCTCACGGTGACGACATCGTCAATCCTGGTGGCCTTCCTGATGCCGGTCGTCGGCCCTTGGCTCGCCATAGTGATTGCCCTCGCCGCAGCCTGCGTCATCGGGCTGGTGAACGGTGTCCTCGTCACCTACGGACGGTTGTCGGGCATCGTGGTCACGTTGGGGGTAATGTTTGTGCTTGACGGCATCAACGTCTTCATTACCGGTGGCTACCAGGTACCCATCGACTATGGCGAAACCGCCTTCCTGTATCTCGGTCAGGGGAAGCTCGGAATCATCGGCGTGCCCGTCATCATCCTGCTCGTCATATTCGCCCTAGCCCTCATAGCCGCGACGCGCACGCGTATTGGACACTACATCGCCGCTGTCGGCGACAACCCCATGGCGGCCTTTTACTCGGGCATCAATGTCTACCGCTGGGTGATCCTGGCCTTCGTCCTCTCGGCCTTCATGTCGGGAATCGCCGGGGTTATTGTCACCTCGATCTCTTCGTCGGCCCAGCCAGTCGGGGGCGAAGGCTACCTGCTCGAAGCGTTCGCCGCCGTGTTCCTGGGCGCGACCGTGCTCGGCAAGGGGAAACCCCATGTCCTCGGCACGCTGGTTGGCGTGTTCTTCCTTTACATGGTGGATTCTGGGATGAACATGGTCGGCTTCCCCTTTGCCGCCCGTCACATCTTCCAGGGCTTGGTCCTCATCGTCGCGGTTGGCGCCAACGCGCTCCTCAACCGTGAAGAAGTCCATCTCAAGTTCATCTGAGGGGATGGTCATGTCTGAAGCACCCCTCGTCGAATTGAGAAACCTCGAAAAGGAATTTGCCGGCACCAAGGCCCTAAAAGGTGTCAGCCTGAGCTTCGCCAGTGGCGAGGTTCATGGTTTGCTCGGCGAGAACGGCGCCGGCAAGTCGACGCTCATCAATCTCATGACGGGAGTGTACAGTCCAAGCGCCGGGGAAATCCTGCTCGACGGCGTCCCGGTCAGGATTTCGAGCCCACCAGAAGCCCACCGGCTAGGTCTGGGTGCCGTGTACCAGGATGCGGAACTGGTCTCGAGCTTCACCGTCGGCCAGAACATCCTGCTCGGCAACGAGCCAGGGCGGGTTTCTCTGAATGACCGGGCCATTCACGAAGAAGCGGCTCGGATTTTAGCCGAGATGGGTATCGACCTCGATGTGAGGAGGCTCGCGGGCGACCTTTCGGCGGCCGAGATGCAGCTTGTCACCTTGGCGACTCTTTTCCATCGGCGCTACAAATTGATCGTCCTCGACGAACCGACCGCGCGGCTGTCAGCCGCCGAGTCAGAGGCGCTCTTCCGGATCATCGAGGGCTTCAAGGCTCAGGGCATTGCGATCGTGTACATCTCCCACCGGCTGCGCGAGGTGCAGGAGATTTGCGACCGCGCCACGATCCTGCGGGGCGGCCTTGTCTCCGGCACCCTGAACAGGGGCGAGGTCACCGAGGACCGAGTTACGGAGCTGATGGTCGATCGCAATCGCTCGGAGTTGGCCACCTTCAACAATGGCGAAAGCGTCCTCCCAGACGTTACCCTTGAGGTAACCGCCATATCCACGGCCCGGCTGGCGCCGCTGAGCTTCAAAGTTCACGCAGGCGAAGTCCTCGGTGTCACCGGGCCGGTCGGTGGCGGCATGGAAGAACTGGCCCGCGCGCTTGGCGGCATCACGCGCCACTCTGGGAGCGCCTCGGTGCGAGGTAAGACAGTCGCACTGGCAACGCCGATTCAAGCCCGGAGCGCCGGAATCGCGCTCATCCCCGAAGATCGGCGCAAACAGGCCCTGTTCCCGTCCCTGTCGGTCGCCGAAAATATCTGCCTGCCGGTGCTGAACTCGTTGCAACGCCTGCTGACGGTCAGCCCGGGTCCGATGCGAAAATATGCCGACGGGGTGATGGAGCGGCTCGCGGTCCGCCCGCCCAATTCGTCCACGCAGGTACGGTTCTTCTCAGGCGGTAACCAACAGAAGTTGGTTATCGGCAAATGGATGAGCGCCGGTGCCGCAGTCTATATCGTGGTCGAGCCCACCAACGGTGTCGACGTCGGCGCGATCAAGGAAATCTATGACATCATCCTTGGCCTGGCGAGCGGCGGCGCCGCGGTGCTCCTAGTCTCTTCATCGCTTCGCGAGACCCTCGCCCTGGCCGACCGGATTATGATCATCCACGACGGCGTTAAGGTCGCCGAAGCCCCGAAAAAAGACTGGACCTACGACGAACTGCTGGCCGTGACGCTGAGCGGGATATCGAGACGCGCCGCATAATCAATCGCACAGAAGGAGGACGATCCATGAGCACTGACATCAGGCTCTACATGTTTCAGACCGGCCAGATCCGGCAGAAAGAGGTCGACATCAAGCTCGGCTATAGCCAAGCGGAGTTCTTTACACCCATTCCTTGGTATCTGATCGTTCATCCCAAGGGCAACATCGTGATCGACGGAGGCACCGCAGTCGAAGCGGCCAGGGATCCGGAAGGCTGGTGGGGCGACACCACGAAGAAATACTATCCGATCATGGATCCGGAAGAGGGCTGTGTGAATCAGCTCAGCAAAATCGGCATGAAGCCCGACGACATCAAGTTCGTGCTGCATTCGCACCTTCATCTCGATCATTCCGGCGCCTGCGGGAACTTCCCGAAGGCGCGCCATCTGGTGCAGCGACGCGAGATCGACTGGGCCTTTGCTGCAGACTGGTTCATGCAGGGCGGGTACATCAAGAAGGACCTCACCAAAGACGGCATCACCTGGGATGTCATGGAGGACGAAGACCAATACGACGTGTTCGGCGATGGCAGCGTCCAGACCTTCCTGTCGCCGGGACACACGCCGGGCCATCAGTCGATCATGGTGCGGCTGCCTGAGACTGGCCCTATCCTCCTAGCGATCGACGCTGCCTACACCATGGATCATTGGAACGAGAAATGCCTGCCTGGCGCACTGACATCCGCGCGGGAGGCAGCAGCATCTGTTCGCAGGCTCCGCCGCATCGTCGAGAAGGAAAATGCCATCGTCGTACCCGGCCACGACATGCAGACCTGGCAGAAATTCAAGAAGGCCCCGGCCGAGTATTACAAAAGCCAACACAGGCTTCCGCGACCGGCCGGAGTCACCGGTCGCGGCCCCCATGAAATTGTTCAAACCGAGCGAACGCGGCGCAGCCGCGGAGCGCAGTGATCACTATTGCCGCCAACCGTTCCCTTGGGAGCAGCCTCCAAATGCACGACACGATCCTAGACAACATCCAGACGCGCTGGAACGCTGCCGCGGCGACCTGGGATCCGAAGGCACTGGCACGCATCTACACTAAGGACGCCGTGTTTTTCGGCCTGCTGCCGCGGCTCTACGTTGGCCGGTCGGAAATCGAGGAATATTTCGGGAGCTACAGACTGATCCTTGAGAGGGTCGAATTGACCTTGGTCGACCAAAACACGCGGCCGATGGGCCCAGACGTATTTGCGACGCAGGGCTTCGGCAATATCCTTAACTATAACTTCGACGGGACAGTGACCAAGAACGTCGTCCGTTCTAGCTTCGTGATTGTCGCCAAAGGGAACGAATGGCAGATCGCCTTGCACCATTTTTCAGAGCTCGTCCCTGGACAAAAACCTTCCCGTGGCTAGCAAGACCGGCCTCGTAGTTAGCTCCGCCTTGACCTGCTTTGGATGAAGCCCCGATTTAATATTCACGACCGAGATTGGGCGCAAAGCACCCGCAATTCGATCCGGGGCGCGACCCAAAAGTTCGAAAATCTTCCAGGAACCTTGCGCTCGCCCGGCTCAGTCTTCTTGGATGGCTCAAACTCGCCGAAAGGCGTCGCTTAGGCAATTCGTCTCCGACATCTACCCAAGCACTAACAGGTCGAGGTGATGGTCCCGGAGCTCGCACTCCTCATTTTCCGGTTGGCTGGGATCGACCTACCTTGCACACGCCATTGGCGGTTGATCCGATTTCTATCCAGGCATATCCCCTGCTTCTACTCCCTCGCTCAGCGGCTTCTATTTCCGATGCATGTACGTACTCAAGGCCGCGCAACTGCATTACCGTGGGCTTGGGAGCGTGCGTGAGCCTGCCCCCATGTTCTCGACGAACATTTGGTGAGCTTGATGGACAACAGGAAGTTTTTGACAGCTGAGGAAGTGTCGGAACGCTATCGCGGCAGCATCTCTCTTGGAACGCTGCGAAATTGGCGAGCCAAGAGGATTGGACCGGCGTATGTCAAGCTTGGCAAAGCCGTGTTGTACCCAATTAAGGAACTCGAGACGTGGGATCAAAAGAATACAGTGGCGTGCCGTGCGTCAAAGCGATTCATCGTAAATGGCGGTGAGTGAGGGTGATTAGTGACGGAGAAGCATCCAACACCGACCCCAGAAGCTGCTCCTTACGTTTTCAAAGATGGGGATTTTCGCGATCTATTTCAATAAGTTAGCCTACGGCGATAGGAAGTTCCACAACCACCCTTCGGGGGATCCCACACCTTCCCGCGCGGACATCGAGATGACCAAGCAGATCATCGATACGGCCAAGCCCCTCGGCATCGCCGTGCACGACCACATCATCATCGGCCGCAAGGGCAACGCCTCGATGAAGGGCCTGCTGCTGATCTAGACCGCCTGCGTCGCTGCCACACGCTCGCTAAGACAGGCCTGCGAGGCATCATCCACGCGTCTTCAGGTTTCGAAGCATTGCCACAGCAACAATTGCGGCCAGTAGCATGATCCCTGCGGCAGCCAGGAACGAGCCCGCCGCCGCGCTCGTGTAGGCGCTTCGCGCTGCCGACAACAACACGTTGCCCTCTCCGAGACTTGGCGCAAGACTGCTCGCAGCGCCGATACCGCGCAGCGCAGTCTCCATCGCATCGTCAGAAGCGCCAGTCGGCATGGCCGTGCCGAGCGCAGAGCGATAAAGCAGCGTTGCCAGACTGCCAAGCAAGGCGATGCCAAGCGCGCCACCGAACTCGGAGGCCGTCTCGGAAAGCGCTGAAGCAGCCCCAGACCGTTCCTTCGGCGCCGCGCTGACGACGAGGTCTGCGACGATCGCGATGCCCGGAGCCGAGCCGATCGAGAAAAGCACATTGCCCAGAACGATTAGGATCAAACTGTGCATTTCCGCCGCATATGCCATCAGCGCAAGACCACCCGCTCCGAGAGCGAGGCCGAAGCCGAGGGCATGGGCCGGCCGCATCAGCTTGAGCACGACCGAAGTCAACAAGGAGCCCGCTATGAACCCAAGGCCGGCAGGGATGCTCCACAGGCCGGCTTCCAGCGGATTTAGTCCCAGAACCAACTGAAGATATTGGGCCACAAGAACGAGAATTCCGAAGCCGACAAAGAAATCGAGGACGTTGACTGCGAGCGCCGCTGCCACCACGGACTGCTTGAACAGGCGCAAGTCGAGGAGCGGGTCAGGCAGGGCCATCTGCCGACTTACAAACAGCACCCCGAACACCAGGCCCAATGCGACCGCGGATGCCGACAACACGAGGCCGCCGCCCTCGGCGACGAGCTTGATGCCAAAGATGACTGGCAACACGGCCGCAAGAGACAAAGCCGCACTCAGGACATCAAGCCGCCCGGCGTTTGGGGTCTTGTGCTCGGGCAACAGCACCGGCCCGACCACCAGCAGCACCACCGTGATAGGGATAGGCACCAGGAACACGGCTCCCCACCAGAAGTGCGACAGGAGCAAACCGCCGACGACCGGGCCGATCGCGCCGCCAAACGAGAAACTCGCAACCCAGACGCTTACGGCAAAAGTCCTCTGGCGGTTGTCGCGGAACATGTTGCCGATGAGAGACAGTGTCGAAGGCGCCATCGTCGCGCCGGCGATTCCGAGCAGTGCCCGAGCCAGGATGAGCATCTCGGCGCTCCGTGCAAAGGCTGCGACCAGCGACAGTAGCCCGAACGCCGCCGATCCGATCAGCAGCAGTTTGCGCCGTCCTATCCGGTCACCGAGGGCGCCCATAATGAGGAGCGTACCCGCAGCCAGAAAGCCGTAGATGTCAACGACCCAGAGCAATTGCGCGGCTGTCGGCTTGAGGTCGGCGCTGAGCGACGGCACGGCCAGGTTCAGCACGGTCAGGTCCATTGCGTAGAGTATGCAAGGCAGCGCAATGATCCCGAGGCCGATCCATTCGCGATGCGTAGCCCGGTCTGCGCGCGGATCGGTGACGCCGGATGCGCCCATTGCCATCTCCTGATTGCCGACGTCCGCAGACGTTGCCGCTTCAAAGCGATGCCACGCGCGGCTTTACCGCCGCCAGAGCTTCGCCAGCCGACCAAAGCGCCACACCGAAGAGGGTCAAGTCCTTGACGATGAAAGCGCCGAGCGCCGGGTCGAGTTGCGGCGTAGTCGCCAGGAAACTGAGCGTGACCACCAGCGAGGCGGCGACGCCGTAACTACCGATCGCCGACACCCATGGCGTAAAGGGACGCGAGGCCATCATCAGGGCCAAGGCAATCTCCACGATGCCGATGATGTTCGAAGACAGCTGCTGGTCAAACAGGCTGGGGAGCCAGAACAAGAATGGGCTGTGGACGAGCAACGGATGAATCGCCGTCGCTTCGGCAGCGGTGAACTTAGCTACCCCAAACACCACGAAAAAGAGGACAACGCTGTATCGAGCCACCACCTGCCCTGCCGCCAGGGTCCATTTCTGTAAATTCGCCATGACTACCTCCTTGATAAGTGCGTGCTACACGCACATAGTAAGCCATATAATCGCTAGCGCCGTCAACCCCTCATGATAAAGATTGCCGCCATGACCCGTCTGAGAACCGCCAATATGCTTGCCGCTTTCGCCGGCGAAATTGCCGAACGCGTCGAGGCGACCCTAAAAAGTCACCCCAACCAGACTGACTCCGCCTCGGCTGCGCTCAACATCATGGGTTTTTGGGAAGGCATCACCAACGCGCAGCTCGCGCGAGCGCTGAACCTCTCGCACACGGCAACGGTGCGTCTGGTCGATAAGCTCGAAGCCCAGGGTTTCGTCGAAGCTCGTAAGGGTCAGGACAAGCGTGCCACCCACCTCCATGTAACCGCGGCAGGCCGCAAAGCCGTACTGCCCGCGCTCGTCGCACGTTGCGCGGCGGTCAAGGACTATCTTGAAGTCCTCACCGCCGCTGAAGAAAAGCAGCTCGCCGGCCTCCTCGAGAAGCTGATGCGGCCACTGGCGACGGATGCTTACGGAGTGAGCCATTTTTGCCGCCTTTGCGAATTTACCGCCTGTCCCGGAGACCAGTGCCCGATGCATGCGGACATGGCGTCTTGGCCCGAAATCTGACGAGCCGCCCGGCACGGATACGAACAGGACGAATAGCCAATGCCTCAGAACGACGAACAACCTTGGCGGTTCGACAAAGAACGCGCCGCGCTCCTGGTCATCGACATGCAGAGCGACTTCGTCGACGAGGGCGCGGTGATGGAAGTGGCGATGGCCCGGCATCGCATTCCGGTCATGCGGCGGGTGATCGAACTGTGCCGCGCACATGGCGTCCCGGTGGTCTACACGCAGCATGTGCTGAGCGACCATTTCAACATCTCGCCGCTCGAAACCGCCTACCAGCCGAGACTGAAGGCCGAAGGCATGCGCGAAGGCAGCGCCGGCACCGGGATCGTCGCGGAACTCGCCCCCTTGGCGGGCGAGGTGGTCATCAAGAAGCACCGCTACGACGCGTTCCACAACACGCAGCTGGAAACGGTGCTGCGCAACATTCGCGGCGCCGGCCAGGTCGACACCGTCATCATCATCGGCACGGTGACGAGCATCTGCTGCGAATCGACGGCCCGCAGCGCCTTCATGCGCGACTACAAAGTGGCTTTCGTCGGCGATGCCAATGGCGGGCTGGACGAGGCATCGCACGACGCGACGCTCGCTATCATTGGCAAGGTGTTCGGGCGCGTGATGACGGCCGCGGAACTGGAAAGCCTGTTCTAAGCGTAGGATCAGGGCGGATCGGTCTTGCAGCTTGCCGCAATCTGCCCAATCGCCTCGGAGAGGCCCGAGAGCTCGAAATCGGCCTCGCCGCGCCCCGAGAGCAGACCGAAGCGCCATGACAGCGTCAGCCGGTTGGCTGACGCCAGGCGCCTGATGCCATCGTCTCCATCCCTGACCAGCGTTCTGCCGCGCGGGCCAACCGACCAGCTCTCGTCGATTTTGCCGCCGCCATCGACAATGACGGAGATGGTGATCTTGCGGCTGGCGGAGACGGCATCGTTGAGCTGGAGCCATTCGCTCCAGCGCGGTTCGCCGTCAGGCCGGCAAGCCAAGGTCAATACCGGGCTGTAACCCAGGGCTCCGCCGCCGGTGATCAGCTTGTTGCTGGCGTGCAGCGATGCCGTGATCTGGCCGTCATCGCCGGCGCCGACGCTCCAGTTGCCGAGATCCGGCTCGGCCCGGGCAGCGCCGGCGGTCGTGGCAAAGAAGAGCGCCGCGGCGACGACCACGTCTCTCATCATGAACCCCAGCCTCACCAGTGCCTCCAAACAGCCGCGAACGCGATGAAGCGCAGATAATGTTCAACGCTTGGTATCGCCAGCGGCAGGCCATCAAGACAAGTTGTCTGTGTTGCCGCGCCGCCACAATGGATCACATCACAATGAAAAAGGCCGCCCGGAGGCGGCCTTTCGAAATCGATGAATTGGGACCTGTTACTCGGCTTCCTTGGCGGCCTTCTTCTTCGGCGCGGCCTTCTTCTTCGGCTCTTCGGCCTCGTCGGCGGCTTCGCCCGCCTTTGCCTCGCCCGTCTTTGCCTCACTTGCCTTGGCTTCGGCTTTCTTCGAGGAAGCCTTCTTGGCCGGCTTCGCCTTAGTCGCGGTCTCGGCCTCCTCGTCGTCGGCCATCAGTTCGTCCTTGCCGACCTTGACGTCGTTGACCGATATCTGGCCGAGCAGATAGTCGACGACCTTCTCCTCGAACATCGGCGCGCGCAGCGCGTTGATGGCTTCGGGGTTGCTGCGGTAATACTCGAAGGCTTCCTGCTGCTGGTTGGCCGGGAAGCGGCGCACCTGCTCGAACAGGCCGCGCTGCAGCTCTTCGTCCGACACGGTGACGCCGGCCTTCTCACCGATCTCGGCCAGAACCAGGCCAAGGCGCACGCGGCGCTCGGCAAGGCGCATATATTCGGCCCGCGCCTCTTCTTCCGTCGTCTCCTCGTCGGCGAAAGTGCGGCCGGCTGCTTCGAGGTCGCGGTTGACCTGAGCCCAGATGTTGTTGAACTCGGCCTCGACGAGCTTCGACGGCGCCTCGAAGGAATACGAAGCATCGAGCTGGTCGAGCAGCTGGCGTTTCACCTTCTGGCGGGTCATCGAGCCGAACTGGTTCTCGATCTGGCCACGCACGATCTCGCGCAGGCGCTCCAGCGATTCCAGGCCGAGATTCTTGGCCGTCTCGTCATTGACCTCGAGCGCGCCGGGCGCCGACACTTCCTTGACGGTGACGTCGAAGGTGGCTTCCTTGCCGGCCAGATGCGCCGCCTGGTAGCTTTCGGGGAAAGTGACGGTGACCTGCTTCTCGTCGCCGGCCTTCGCGCCGATCAGCTGGTCCTCGAAGCCGGGGATGAACTCCTTGGAGCCGAGCACCAGCGGTTGGTCGTTGCCGGCGCCGCCGGCGAAAGCCTCGCCGTCGATCTTGCCGACATAGTCGATGCTGACGCGGTCGCCCTCGGCGGCCTTGCCGGTCTTCGGCTCGTAGCTGCGCGCCGATTCGGCGACGCGCTTGACCTGATCGTCGACTTCCGATTCCGGCACGTCGTAAACCTGACGCGTCACCTTGATGTCGGAGAAATCCTTGATCTCGATCGCCGGGATGACCTCGTAATTGAGGCTGAATTCGAAGTCGGAGCCGCCAGCCAGGATCTTCTCGGCCTCCTTCTCGTCCTCGGTCATGATCACTTCGGGCTGCATGGCGGCCTTTTCGCCGCGCCCCGAGATGATCGAACGGGTCGAGTCGTTGAGGATCTCGTTGACGACCTCGGCCATGAACGACTTGCCGTACATCTTGCGCAGGTGCTGCACCGGCACCTTGCCCGGGCGAAAGCCATTGATGCGCACCTTGTCGCGGGCATCGGTCAGCCGCGCCATCAGCTTGGCTTCCATGTCACCGGCCGGCACGGTGATCTTGATCTCGCGCTTGAGACCGGAGTTGAGCGTTTCGGTGACCTGCATCCTAGAACCTTTGTTTTAACAACGAGACTGCCAACGGTCCCAACCGTTTACAGCCTGCCGGTATGATCTTGCCGGAAATGGCTTTTGGTACGGAACCTGGCGATTTGACCGCCGATGCGGTTCAAATTCTCCTGAACTAAGCTTTGCAAACTGCGAATAAGTTCTTGTTTTACCTATAACTTTTCACATCTTGCAGAAGCGGAAATTCACGTTCCGTAACATTCGACACGCCTTTTGTCACAGGCTAGGCTAATTTTCAACTATCTTCGGTGCAATGCATGCCGCCCAAAAGTGCGCAGCGGTTTTGGGAGAACGGCATGCATCAAACGAAACTCAAGGCGCGTCGCCTGAATCCATTCCGACGCGACGCGCTTTAGCCGGATAAGCATGACTTGAACCCCCGACATTGACAGAATGATGGCTACATGGGATTGCCGGGGAAAAGCGGATGTGGCGGAATTGGTAGACGCCCTGGATTTAGGTTCCAGTGCCGAAAGGCGTGGGGGTTCGAGTCCCTTCATCCGCACCATCCTTCGCTCTGACGAGCTTCGGATGGCAGGCCGCCCTTAGCCGATGTCGCTTCGATAATGGAAATCCCTGAGGAACTTAGGCAAGCCCACAAACACGGCTCCAACCATAGGCAAGAGGTGGAGAGCAGCCTAATCTGCGGATGTTTCTTTTGCCTTTCCGTCTATCCTCCCTCTGATATCCAAGAATGGGTTGATGAAGATGAAGCCGGACGTGGGACGACGGCTATCTGCCCCAAATGCGGCATCGATTCCGTTCTTGGAGACAAATCAGGCTACCCGATAACCGACGTCTTCCTGAAAAGCATGAAGACGCTTTGGTTCTAGTAATTCAGTACAGCGGCTCCTCGAACAGCGTCTTGTCGCGGTCCATCAGCGCCTTGATCTGTGCGGTGCCATCGGCCGATAGCGCGAGCTTGATGCCGAACGGGCGTACGCGCATGTCGTCCTGGATCGCCATGCCCTCGCCTTCCGGCACATAGAAGCGATTGATCCCGTAGTCCGGCGCGATCGTCGTGTCGGGGCTGCGCAGGTCCCAGCCCGCGGCGACATGTCCGGCGATATCCGCCTCGTCCGCGCCGGCCGGGGCCGGCGCTTTGCCGAACCAGGCCGCGGTCGGCTGCCAGTAGCCGTCCGCGCCCTTCTTCAATCGCACCGTGATCGAGCCGTCGTCGGTGGAAAACGCGCCTTGCGGGACGTTGGAGATCAGCTTTGCCGGGATGCGCGAAATGTTGTTGTTGAGCGAGACATAGTCACCGCGCAGGAGATCGCGCGGATCGACGGGCTCGACTTTCAAGAGCACTTCCTTGCCGTTGCGCAGGATTGCGGCGCGACCGGCGATGATCCAGCTGAGAAAGCTTATCTGGACAAGCGCCAGCACCAGCGCCGAGACGATCAGTTTCTTGCCGGTCATGCTGTTACCCCCTGCTGCGCAGGCGCCCTCATGCGTTTCTCGACGCGGATGATGATCAGCGCCAGGATGCCGAGCAGCACCGCCGCGGCCAGGAAGAACCCGGCCGTATCCAGCATCGACTTCAAGGTGACGCTGTAGATGATGGCGAGTTCGAAGGCGAAACCGGCATAGGCCAGCCAGCGTAGCCCCCTGCTCTCGCGGCCCGCCAGCATGATCGCCGCGACGATGCCGGCAAGCGCTACGATCGAGGCGACGGCGAAACCGCTGTTGTAAGTGCTTTCATCCGCTAGTTCGAACTGGACGATCGCCATGCCGGTGAGGAAGCCGAGCAAGGCGTGCAAGGGCAGCCGGCGGCCGAGCTGAAGGATCCTCTCGATCGGATCGCCCGCAAAGACCGCGGCGGCAAAGAGAAGCGCCGAGGCGATGGCTAGCGACACCGCCACCGGTAGCGTGTCGTGATCCGTCGCAAGCAGCACCAGATAGAGAATGACCGACAGGATGATGAGGTGGCGCGCGGCCTGGCTGCGCGTCCAGAACGAAATGGCGAACAGGACGATCGCCATGACGATGAAGAGATGCGGAATTTCCGCGCGCCAGTAGAAGCCGAACCCCTTGAGGACCAGCCAGGCGTCCGCGATGCCGACCGCCGCCACGGTCAGCGGGTTGGAACGCAGCGCCACCGCCGCCAGCGCCGTGCCGGCGCACCAGGTGAGCAGAGCCGAGGCCTCGTCGCCCGAGAGGTGATACATCTGGCCGATCAGGGCGATCGACCCGCCGAAGGCCGCGGCGGCGATGATCCACAGCGCCTCGCCGATCGCGGCATGGTCGCGCGTCTTCAGCACCGCGCCGCCGACATAGCCGGCAAGGATGAGGGCAAACAGCGCTGCCGCGCGAACGAGACGCGGGATGACCTCCCAGTTGGCGGCGACGAAAATCAGGATCGCGGCGCCGAACAAAAGCGCTGCCATCATCGCCAGGATGGAGCCGAAACTCAGCGACGCGCGTTCATTGGCCACGACGTCGCGCGTCAATGCCTCCGCCGTGGCGGGATCGACCAGCCCGGCCTCCCGCCAGCGCGCGATATCCGCCCTCACTCGTGCCGCATAGCCCGCCATGCTTTCCCCCCGAGCCCGGTCATTTTCTTAGCCGGGGCAGCCAAACCGTTGACGCGGCGGCATTTTCCGATTCGGCCTTCTTTGTGACGCAGGCGTGAATGGCCATTAATGTTGCATTGCACAATTTGCATTGCTGCCATGCGCCAACGGCACTTTTAAACCGATATGATCTCACCTATTTTCTGTTCGTACACAAACGGAATGATCCGAACCAAAGACGAAACGAGAACTACCATGAACCTGATCCGCAACTACCGCAACTGGCGCCGCTACCGGGACACCGTTTCCGAGCTGAGCCGCCTGTCGAACCGTGAACTGACTGACCTCGGCATCAGCCGCAGCGACATCCACTACGTCGCTCGCAAGGCGGTCTAATCCGCTTCGGACCGCAAATGGTCCGAACCAGTTTTGAAGAGAGTTAAGACAATGAACCTGATCCGCAGCTATCGTAACTGGCGCGTCTACCGCGACACCGTTACTGAGCTGGGTCGGCTTTCGAACCGCCAGCTCCATGATCTCGGCATCGTTCGCGCCGAGATCAAGATGGTCGCCCGCAAGGCGATCTAAGTAAGGAATTTCGCCAGGGTCGACCTCCTCCCCGACCCTGACGGATACGGTCAACCTTCACCTCCTCCCGAGGGTTGACCACCGAAACGGCGCCCGCCGGACCTCCTCCCCCGGCGGGCGTTGTTCTCCAGAAGCGAACGAAGTTCGTCTTCCAAGCGAACGAAGTTCGTCTTCCAAGGTTTCGCCCCTTCTCAAAGGCGAAAAGAATTTTTGTCCTTAAGGACCAAAGGAATTTCGTCAGAGCCGACCTCCTCCCCGGCGATGACGAATACGGTCGATCTTCACCTCCTCCCGAGGATCGACCCCCAAAACGACACCCGCCGGACCTCCTCCCCCGGCGGGTGTTGTTGTTTTTGGCGCTAGTCACCAGGCCAGCCATTTTCCCGGCAATTGCAATCGCTGCGCCAAGCGATTATTCCGGCGCTCATGAGCAAAAATCCCGTACACGTCATCGGCGGCGGCCTCGCCGGCTCCGAAGCCGCATGGCAGATCGCGCAAGCCGGCGTCCCGGTCGTGCTGCACGAAATGCGCCCAGTGCGCGGCACCGACGCGCATAAGACCGATGGTCTGGCCGAGCTCGTCTGCTCCAATTCCTTCCGCTCCGACGACGCCGAAAACAACGCCGTTGGCCTGCTGCATGCCGAAATGCGGCTTGCCGGCTCGCTGATCATGAGCGCCGGCGACGCGCATCAGGTTCCTGCCGGCGGCGCGCTGGCGGTCGACCGCGACGGTTTTTCCGACGCGGTGACGGCCAGGATCGAAGCGCATCCGCTGATCACTATTCAGCGCGAGGAAGTGCCCGGACTGCCGCCCAAGGATTGGGACCAGGCGATCATCGCCACGGGTCCGCTGACGGCGCCCTCGCTCGCACAGTCGATCGCGGAGGCCACCGGCGCCGATGCGCTGGCCTTCTTCGACGCGATCGCGCCGATCGTGCATTTCGACACGATCGATATGAACACTGCCTGGTTCCAGTCGCGCTACGACAAGATCGGCCCCGGCGGCACCGGCAAGGACTACATCAACTGCCCGATGGACAAGGACCAGTATCTCGCCTTCGTTCAGGCGTTGCTGGAGGGTCAGAAAACCGAGTTCAAGGAGTGGGAAGGCACGCCTTATTTCGACGGCTGCCTGCCGATCGAGGTGATGGCCGAACGTGGCGTCGAGACCTTGCGCTACGGGCCGATGAAGCCGATGGGCCTGACCAACGCCCACAACCCGACAGTCAAGGCCTATGCCGTGGTGCAGCTTCGCCAGGACAATGCGCTGGGCACGCTCTACAACATGGTCGGTTTCCAGACCAAGCTGAAGCATGCCGAGCAGGTGCGCATCTTCCGCACCATTCCCGGGCTTGAAAACGCGGACTTCGCACGGCTCGGCGGTCTGCACCGCAACACCTACATCAACTCGCCGACGCTGCTCGATCCCTCGCTCCAGCTGAGGTCACGGCCGGGCCTGCGCTTCGCCGGCCAGATCACCGGCTGCGAAGGCTATGTCGAAAGCGCCGCCATCGGCCTGCTCGCCGGCCGCTTTGCCGCCGCCGAGCGACTCGGCCAGACGCCATCTTTGCCGCCTGCGACGACGGCCTTCGGTGCGCTCCTCAACCACATCACCGGCGGCCACATCGTCTCCGACGACGAGCCGGGCAAGCGCTCCTTCCAGCCGATGAACGTCAATTTCGGCCTGTTTCCGCCGGCGGAAGCGCCGAAAGCCGAAGGCAAGCGCCTGCGCGGCAAGGATAAGACTATCGCCAAGCGCCACGCCATCACGTCGAGGGCGCTGGCCGATTGCAGGCAATGGATGGGCCTGCCCGCGCAGGCGCAGGCGGCGGAGTAGCTTATGGCTGACGTCTCCAGGTTGCCTCAGCTTCTGCCGCCGGGTCTGCCGGCAAGTGAAGAGCCCTTTGCGGGTGACTACGAGATTATCTGGAGCCTCTATATTCGCTGCAAGAGCCTCCAAAAATTGCGCGAGGTTCATATCCCTGCACTCGAAGCGCTGATCGGCCAGCCACATGGCGGCAAAGGTTGGCAGTACGACAACGAACGCTACATCAAGAACCGGGACCGGAGCCTGAAGAGGATTATTGCCTTAAAGCGCCTCCCAGGCCCTTACACCGATCAGATCCTCGTCGATTTCATGAAGACACTTTATTCGCTCTCTTCGTATTGGACAATTCAAGCGCGGCTGGACCCGTCGCACCCCCGCGGTGTGTATGTGTGCGCCAGCTTCAAATCCGAAACTGCGCCCTCAGAGACACCGGCGGTCGTCGACGCTATGGTTGAATTGGAGGCCAATTTCACAGACGCCATGGGTGGAGAATCCGGGCTGTATCTCGGCTCCGGTCAGCGTATCAGCTAGTCATTTCCAACTATTCCGCCGGCTCGGCACTCGCCTGGGGCAGCCCCGGCTTGCCCGCTTCTCCCGGATTCCTCCGCACATAAGCCGCCTTCAGCGTCTCGGACGTATCGCGCGAGCCGTCATGGCTCCAGCCCGGCGGCTGGACGAGGTAGTTAATCCGCTGGCCGAGCGTCAGCCCTGGCGCAAACGCATCCTTGAACATGCCGATCCATTCGTGGAAGGCCACCTTCAACGGGTTGAAGGTGCCGATGTTCTTGACGATGCCGTAGCGCGGCCGGTCTTCCTCCAACTCCTCCACGAAGGTGCCGAACATGCGATCCCAGATGATCAGCGTCCCGGCGTAGTTGGCGTCGAGGTAGCGCGGGTTGGTGGCGTGGTGCACACGGTGGTGCGAGGGCGTGTTGAAGATCAATTCGAACCAGCCCCACGTCTTGCCGATGGTTTCGGTGTGGATCCAGAACTGCCAGACCAAGTTGAAGCCGAAGACGAAGGCGATGACAGCCGGATGAAAGCCGAGCAGCACCAGCGGCGCCTGCAGGATGAAGGTGAAGGTAAATAGACCCGTCCAGCTCTGCCTGAGCGCCGTCGAGAGGTTGTAGTGCTGGCTGGACACCCCTTTGACGTAAACGTCAATCGTGCTAGGGGTTCCGTCGCGTGGACTCGCATCAAAGAAATGCGGG
>NZ_VFUA01000072.1 GCF_006440735.1 Mesorhizobium sp. B2-7-1
GATCGCGGCATTGTTGACCAAAACGTCGAGCCGGCCGAAGCGGCGTTCGACTTCGGCCGCGGCGCGGGCTGCCGCCTCAGGCGCGGCGACATCCAACGCGATGGCCTCGACCTTGCCGCCAAGCCGCTTCGCCGCCGCCTCGCCCTTGGCAAGATCACGCACACCGATCAGCACGGTGAAGCCGAGTTCCGCAAGCTGGCGCGCCGTCTCCAGGCCGATGCCCCGGTTGCCGCCGGTGACGAGCGCCACCTTGCCGGAATGATTTGTGTTGGTGGTCATTGTTCCTGCTCCTGTTCGGGTTCGTCGACAGCAAGATGGCATCGATCGGATCGAATGATTAGGGCGCGGAATTCGCACGCATCGCGCGATTGGGCTCATGAAAGGCCTACCCTCAAACCAGCCAGGCCACCTTCATCGCAAGCAGGTGTCTGATCGCCAAGATGACAGTTGCCGACCGCTCGCCACGCGGCCATCCCCTTCCGCAAGGGAAAACGCCAGACACAATCTGGAAACAAAATTCAACAGTCGGGAAAAACTCGCGAAAAAGGCGGCTGTCATAAGCGGCACCGGAGCAGCCGATGATTTGCGGCGCGCGACAAAAGACATTGTTCTTAACCAAGGAATGCCGATTATGAAAAAGACCCTTCTTTCCGCACTCGGCCTTGCCGTCGCGCTCGCTTTCGCGGTGCCGGCGCTCGGCACCACCGAAGCCAACGCCGCTACGACCGCCGCAACGACGACGACCACCACTGCTCCGGCTGCGACCGCCGAAGCCGCGAAGCCGGCAGCGACCGATGCCGCCAAGCCGGCCAGCAATGGCCCGCACAAGAAGCATCACCGCAAGCATCACCGTCATCATGCTCGCAAGCATCATCACGTGAGGAAGCACTCGAAGCATCATGCTAAGAAGCATCACGTGAGGAAGCACCACGTGCGCAAGCACCATGCGAAGAAGCATGTTGCGAAGAAGGCCGCGTAAGGCCTGACGCGTTTCGAATTTCATGACCGGATGATCCGGGACCGCTTGCAAAAGGGTTCAGGATCATCGCTCCCGAAAACGCCGCCCCTTCGGGCGGCGTTTTTGATTGCGGTCTTAGTGAGGCATGATCTTCTCCGAAAACCAGCAACCACTTTTCGCTAGACGCGGTCCTTCGGTTCGGGATCATGCCCTACTTCTTCTGCGGATGGATCGTCTCGCCGCGCGCCAGCATAGCGACGAGATCGGCGATCTTCTTCCTGCGCCCGGCTTCGGTCTTCATGTTGTGGGTGCGGAAGGCGAGCGCGAAGCGGTTCTGGGCGGAAAGCTTTTCCAGCATCTCCTTCGCCTTCGGCTCGGCATCGATCGCGGCCTGCAGGTCGGGCGGGATGGTCATCTCCCTCGACCCGCCATAGGCACGGTCCCAGCGGCCGTCGGCCTTGGCCGCCTCGACCTCGCGCAGGCCATGCTCGGTCATGCGGCCCGCCTCGGTCAGGCGCGCGACATTGTCGATGTTGATCTTGCTCCAGATGCTCTTCCTGCCGCGCGGCGTGTAGCGCTGCAGGAAGCTTTTGTCGTCGAGCGACTTGCGCACCGCGTCGATCCAGCCGAAGCAGAGCACGACGTCGACCGCCTCCTTCGGCGTGATCGAGGCGAGACCGGAACCAACCTTGTGGACCTTGATCCAGACTTCGCTTTCGCCGGCGTGGTTGTCGGCCAGCCAGGCGTAGAAGCTTTCGGCATCGGGGAATTCGCGAACCTTGTCCGGATCGACCTTGATCGGGGCCATCGTCACCTCTGCCGCATTGCTGATCGGGAGACAGTCTCGCCGATTCCGCGGCCCATGTAGCCTCCTCTCGTGCCAGTTTCTGTCAGCAGGAGAGTCTAAAGGATCTTCGCCAGGAAGCTCTTCGTGCGGTTCCTCTGCGGATCCGAGAAAAGCGCCTTCGGCGCTCCCTCCTCGACGATCATGCCGTCATCCATGAAGATCACACGATGTCCGACCTCGCGGGCAAAGCCCATCTCATGGGTGACGACCACCATCGTCATGCCCTCGACGGCGAGAGTCTTCATGACCTGAAGCACCTCGCCCACCATTTCGGGATCGAGTGCCGAGGTCGGCTCGTCGAAGAGCATGACGTTCGGTCCCATAGCCAGCGAGCGCGCGATCGCCACGCGCTGCTGCTGGCCGCCGGAAAGCTCGTCGGGGTAGCTTTCTTCCTTTCCGACGAGGCCGACCTTGGCCAGCAGTTCGCGCGCGACCCTGTTGGCCGCCTCAGTCGGGATCTTCTTGACCTTGCGCGGCCCGATCGTGACGTTCTCCAGGATGGTCAGGTGCTTGAACAGGTTGAACTGCTGGAACACCATGCCGACATGCTGGCGCAACTGGTGGATGTTCGTCTTCGGATCGGTCAGCACCATGCCGGCGATTTCGATCTCGCCGCTGGTAGCCGTCTCCAACCCGTTCAGGCAGCGCAGGAACGTGCTTTTGCCGCTCCCCGAGGGGCCGATGACGACGACGACCTCCTTTTCCTCCACATGGGTGGTTATCCCCTTGAGGATCTCGTTGTGGCCGAAGGACTTGTGAAGGTCCTTAACGTTTATCAACTTGAAGCCTCCTCTCCAGGTAGGACGAGAACTTCGAGAGCGAGAAGATGAGGATGAAATAGAGGGCGGCAATCAGCCCCCAGATCGCAAAGGAGGCAAAGGTCTCGGCAATGACGATCTGGCCCTTGTAGACAAGCTCCGCAATGCCGACAGGCGCCAGCAGCGAGGTGTCCTTGATGGTCTGGGCAGCCTGATTGACCAGCGGCGGGATCATCCGCTTGAACGCCTGCGGCAGGACGATGTAGCGCATCGTCTGGAAGCCGTTCATGGCGATCGACTGCGCCGCTTCCTTCTGCCCCCGGTCGACGCCCAGAATGCCGGCGCGGATGATCTCGGTGACATAGGCGCCTTCATTGAGGCTGAGCGTGAGAGCGGCGGCGAGGATGGGATAGGTCAGTTGCCCGAACCAACGGTTGACGGGCAGGATCGCCGGCAAGCCGAGCACGATGAAGAAAAGCTGCACCAAAAGTGGGGTGGAGCGGAAAATCTCGACATAGCCGGTCGCGATCCAGCGCAGCGGCGCGATCGTCGACAGCCGCATCAGCGCCGCGACCAGGCCGATGGCCACCATCAGAATGATGGCGACGACCGAATACTGGATGGTCAGCCGCAAGCCGTCGAGGAGGACAGGTAGGTTTTGTCTTATAGGGTCCATGAACGTGCCCTGGGTCAACTTCCGGGCCATCATCGGCAAGACGGCCCGGAAAGATCAGTCGTTCACACGATCAGAACCAGGCTCAGCCCGAGATCGCGACGGCATCCGGCTTCTGCACGTCCTTGACCACGCCGCTGGTATCGCCGCCGAAATATTTATCGAAAAGCTTCTGGTATTCGCCGCTCTGCTTGATCTTGGCGAGGCCGTCATTGATCTTCCCGACCAGCTCAGGCTTCTGCTTGCTGACGGCAATGCCGTAATATTCGCCGGTCAGCAAAGGACCCACGGTCTGGACATCGTCATGGGCGGCCTTGAAATTGAGGTTGACCGGATTGTCGAAGATGACGGCGTCCGCTCCGCCGGTTTCCAGCGCCTGATAGGCGGCGTCGATGCTCTGGAACTGCTTGATATAGTCCTGCTGAACGCCATGGCCGGTCAGATAGTCGACGGATGAGGTTGCTTTCTTGGTGGCAACCACATGGCCATTCTTGAGGTCGTCGAAGCTCTTGATGTCGGAGTCTTTCTTCACCAACACCGAAAGGCCGGATTTGTAATAGGCGTCGCTGAACTCGACGTTCTGCATGCGGCTCTTCTTGATCGTGATCCCGGCGACCGCGGCGTCGATCGAACCTGCCTGCAAACTGGGGATGATGCCGTCGAACGGCAGCGTTTTCAGGGTGACCGTCATATTCTCGGCCTTGGCGATCGCATTGATCATATCGATGTCGAAGCCGGTGACCTGGCCGTTCGTCTCGGTCTCGAAGGGCGGGAACGTCGTATCGGCGCCGACCACCATGGTCGTCGCGCTTTGCGCGGACGCGATAGTCGTCGCACCGAGCGACAATGCGAGGCCGGAAACCAGCGACGTGGTCAGCAGGATAAGCGACTTGTTGTTCACGGATGTCTCCTTTCGGCGGGCATTCGTCTGCTGAAGGCGTCGACGATCAGGAGTGGTGCGGAATGCATGAACTCGGGAGCCCGTATTGTGCATCTGGATCGGGTTCGGCCCAAGTCAAGGTTGCCGCTGTCGGGGTTTCCTCCAGGGGGAACCGCAGCCGGCGGATTTCATGCGCGGCCAGGTCGCGCGACCGGTTATGCCAGGCTTGCGGTGTAATTCGGCGAGCCCGCGGACCTCGCTATCGGAGCTTCCGATCGCGCCATCGGTTTCTTCCGTTTCCGCTTCGCGTCGCGGCCTGTCAAACCCTGTCCATGCAAAGGAAAGGCGTGGACATGGACAAGCAGACAATCCTGATCGTCGGCGGCAGCTCGGGCATGGGACTGGCGCTCGCCAGGCGATGCCTCGGGGAAGGTGCGCGCGTCGTCATCGCCGGGCGTGGCGAGGCGAAGCTGGGCGCGGCGCGGGAAGAACTCGGCCGGCCGGGGATGCTCGAAACGGCGGCGGTCGATATCAGCCAAGAGGATGAGGTCGCCGCACTTTTCGAGCGTATCGGGCCGCTCGATCATATCGTCAGCACCGCGGCTGCAATCGAAGGCGCCTACCGGCTGTTGCCGAAGATCGAGCTTTCAGCCGCGCAGCGGGTGGTGGAGAGCAAGTTCTACGGGCCGCTGCTGCTTGCCAAGCATGGCGCGCCGAAGCTGCCGCCAACCGGCTCGCTCACTTTCGTGTCGGGCATTGCCGCCTACCGGCCGGCGGCCCGCGGCTCGGTGGTCGCGGCGGTCAACGCGGCGCTGGAAGGGCTGGTGCGGGCTTTGGCCGTCGAGCTGGCGCCGATCCGCGTCAACGCCGTCTCCCCGGGCTGGGTCGACACGCCGATCTGGGAATTCGTCGCGGGCGACAGGAAGGCTGAGACCCTGGCCGCCATGGCGGAGCGGTTACCCGCGGGACGCGTCGGGCTGCCCGAAGACATTGCCGACGCGATCCGCTTCCTGATCGGCAACGGCTTCACGACGGGAGAGACGCTGCATGTCGAGGGCGGGCACCGGCTGGTGTGACCGGCGCGAAGCCCTTGCCTATTGCTGTTAAGAGCGCCTTCAGCGCCGGCGGCTGGACGCGCCGGCGGCGCCAGGTCATCACGACGTCGGCCGAGCGGACCGGGCCGGGCCAGGCAAGCTCGGCCACCTCGCCGCGATCGATCGCGGCGGCGACCGCCAACCTCGGCACGAGGCCAAAGCCGGCGCCGGCCGCCACCAGTCCGGCTATGGCGTCGATGCTGCCGGCTTCGGCGGCAAGGCTTGGCTTGCCCAGACCTGCTCCGGCGAACGCCTTGTCGACCATGGCGCGGTAGACGCAGCCGGTCTCGGTGGCGACGAAATGCTTTTCGGCCAGCGTCGCCAGATCGACATCGGCGCGGTTGTCGCCAGGCGGCGCGATCAGCGCAAGCGGCTCGACCGCCACCACGCGCCTGGCAAGGCGCTGGTCCGGCGCGCCGGCATCTTCAAGCTCAGGGGGCCGCTCGAAACAGAAAGCGACGTCGATCTCGCCGTCACCCAGCCGTCGCAGCAACTCGCCGCTGCCGGCGATCTTGAGCTTGATGTCGATATCGGCATGCGCGGCACGGAAGTCGGCGAGCCAGCCGGCAAGCCTTGCCGAGGCGATCGTCTCCAGCGCGCCGATCGACAGGCCGCCGGCCGGCCCGGCCCTGGTCGCATCGACGGCGGCCCTCGCGTCGTCGGCGAGCGCCAGCAGTTCCTCGGCATAGGGTTTCAGCGCCCCGCCCGCCGGCGTCAGGTCCAGCCCCTGCCGCGAGCGGGTGAAGAGGCTGGCGCCAAGCTCGGCCTCCAGCGCCTGGATCTGGTCGCTGACGCTCGACTGGGCGAGATTGACCTCCTGCGCCGCACGCGTGACGTTGCGCGTTCGCGCGACCGCCAGAAAGGTCTTCAGCAGCCTGGGATGCATAAGGGCGCCGAGCCTACTGCAGCTGCGGCTTCTTCAGGAAGGAATTGCGGTCGGCGGACTTGACGCGCAGCCAGGTCTCGCGGCCGTCGCGCACGACGCGCAGCGGGATTTCCGAACCGGCCGGGTTCTGCCAGAGTTTTCTGTAGAAATCGGCCAGTCCGTCGACCTCGCCGTCGCGCACGTCGGAGATGATGTCGCCCTGGCGCAGCCCTGCCTCCGCGGCCGGACCGCCTTCGGCGACGCTCATCACCACCACCATGCCGTTCGACTCGGCCGAGAAGGCGCCGAGCCACGGACGCGGCGCCGTCGCGGTCTGGCCGCGCTTGATGAGATCGTCGAGGACCGGCGTCAAAAGATCGATGGGCACTACCATGTTGATGTCGGCGACCTCGCCGGCACGGCTCATCTGCAACCGCAGCGAGCCGACGCCGAGCAGCTTGCCGTCGCGGTCGAACAGCGCGGCACCGCCCCAGGACGGGTGCGCCGGTGCGATGAAGATCGCCTCGTCGATCAGATATTCCCAGTAGCCGGCGAATTCCTGCTTGGTGACGATGTGGGCGTCGACCTGCTGGCCGATGCCGTCGGCGAGCGTCACGGAGTCGCCGATATTGGCCTTCCTGGCGTTGCCGAACTGGACCGCCGGCAGGCCAAGCGGGGACAGCGCCTGGACGAGGCCGAAACCGGTCTCCTGGTCGTAGGCCAGCGCGTGGGCCGCGACCACACGGCCGTCCTGGTCGGTCAGCCACACCTCCTCGGCCTCGGTGATGAGGTAGCCGATGGTGAGCACAAGGCCATTGTCGCGGATCACGACGCCGCTGCCCTCGCGGCGCGTGCCCAGCGCATTGGCGGTGAAAGCGTCGTCCGGCACGGTGGCGCGCACGGCAACGACGGAGCGCGAAATTTTCCCGATGGTCATCGATCCATCCTGCGTTGCGGGTCTTTGCCTATAAGTATGGCCGAAGGCGCGCGACGCAAGGGTGGATTTCCCCCTTGACGGCTTGGCACAAGCGCTAGTTCAACGAAGATTGAACTTTTTTCTTTGACGCGCGCAAAACCGCACCTAAGTCTATCGGCATCCGTGGCAGACTTTCCCGCCCCTCACGACACACAAGGCCTCCGACATGGACCAATACATCCCGCCGAAAGTCTGGACCTGGAATAAGCCGAACGGCGGCGAGTTCGCCTCGATCAACCGGCCGATCGCAGGCCCCACGCATGAGAAGGAACTGCCGGTCGGCAAGCACCCGCTGCAGCTCTATTCGCTGGCCACGCCCAATGGCCAGAAAGTGACGATCATGCTGGAGGAGCTCCTGGCGCTCGGCCATAAGGGAGCGGAATACGATGCCTGGCTGATCAAGATCGGCAACGGCGACCAGTTCGGTTCGGGCTTTGTCGGGGTCAACCCGAACTCGAAGATCCCGGCGCTGATGGACCGCAGCGAGCCGAAGCCGGTGCGCGTGTTTGAATCCGGTTCGATCCTCACCTATCTCGCGGAAAAATTCGGCGAATTTCTGCCGACCGAGCGCGCGGCGCGGGCAGAGACCTTTTCCTGGCTCTTCTGGCAGATGGGTTCGGCGCCCTATCTCGGCGGCGGCTTCGGCCATTTCTACGCCTATGCGCCGCACAAGATCGAATATGCGATCGACCGCTTCGCCATGGAGACCAAGCGGCAGATGGACGTGCTCGACCGCAGGCTGGCGGAGAGCGAATATCTCGCCGGGCCAGACTACACGATCGCCGACATGGCGGTTTGGCCCTGGTATGGCGGGCTCGCCAAGGGCCGCAGCTACAACGACGCCGCCCAGTTCCTCTCGGTGCATGAATACAAGAATGTGCAGCGCTGGGCCGACGCGATCGACGCGCGCCCGGCGGTAAGCCGTGGGCGCATGGTCAACCGCATGTCCGGCGACCCGGCCTTCCAGTTGCGCGAGCGCCATGACGCCCGCGACTTCGAGACGAAGACGCAGGATAAGCTGGAGGCGGCGGAGTGACTGCTGATCTCCCCCACAAGGGGGGAGATTTGGCCATCGCCGGCGCCCCGCTACCTCCCATACGTATACGTAACCGTCGCCTGGCCGAGCGCGGAGCTCTTGGCGGCGACCGAGACCATCTCCGGCAACGGGTTGGCCGGTATGCGCAATGTCTTTTCACCCAGCGCATAGAGCGTGAAGACATAGTGATGGTCGCCGCTGCCGGGCGGCGGGCACGGGCCGAAATAGCCGGCGCGACCGACGCCGCCCTTGCCCAGCACCGAGCCCTTGGGCATGCGCTTGCCGGCCTGCGCGCCGGCGCCCTCGCGCAGTCCCTTGGCGCTCGCCGGGATGTTCCAGGCCAGCCAGTGCCAGAAACCCTTGCCGCCATTGGCATCGGTGTCGAACATGGTCAGCGCGTAGCTTTTCGTGCCGGCCGGCGGATCCTTCCAGGCAAGCGCGATCGAGACGCTCTGTCCGCCGCAGCCGGCCTTGTCGCCGAGGTATTTCGCATCCCATTTGCCGTCCGAGACGGACGGGCTGGATATCTCGAAGGCAAACGCCTGGGTGGCGAAGACAGCGAAGGCGCATGCGACGAGGCTTGGGCGTGGGATCATGGCCGTCCTCCCTGACAGCGATCGTAGAGCCTATCTGAAAGGGCCGAGCGGCACCGAGCAACTTTGCGTGACGGCGGCCGATGACGATCTCTATTCCGCCGCGCTGCATTCGGCGACCGCCGGCATCGCCTGGCCCGCGAAGGCCGCCATCCAGAGCCGATCGATGCCGGCAAGCTTTGCCCGGTCTATCTCGCCGAGATGCTTCCAGTACATCCCGTCCTCGTAGAAGTAGCCGAACTCGCGCTCCATCGCCTCGGCCGCCTCAACCGCCTCACGGTCGAATCCTGCATACAACTCGGCCTGCAAGGCCAGGACTTGCGACATGGACAACACTTGCACGTCCTCGAAGGGGAGCTTCGGGAAAACCAGCCTGCTGCGCGGCAGGTCCGACAGGTTGATGCACAGCGTGCCGCGCCGCAGCGCATGGAAAAGAAGGCGCGCGGACTTGGCCTCGAGGCTCTGCAGCGTAACGTCGTCGCGCAGCGGGTCGGCGCGGCCGACACCGTAAAAATGGGTGTTGCCGGCCCCGTCATAGATCATGTCGCAGCCCAGAAAGGCGAGCACGTCCGGCTTCTGGCTGTGAATGCTCCAATAGGCCGACGTCAGCGACATGGTGGCGCCGGCATAGACGAAGCCGCCAAAGCTGTTCTGCGCCGGCACATAATGCGCGGCGCTGAAGATCTCGGCTTGCCTGAGTTCCTGCGGGCGCGGCATGCGGTCAGGCGGAAAATCCCCGGCATGCACCAGAACGTCCCAGTCGGGGCGCACGCGCCAGGCGTTGTTGATGGCGACGATGCTGGCGAATGTATGCTTGGGCCACGCAACGCAGCGCATGACATCCGGCGCGCTGCCGAGCAGCAGCGTTACGCGGGGCGATGCGTCATTCACCATGCAATCCTCTTCGTGCACTCGCATATGAGCCTTGCCCGCCTCTCTCGACAAGAGCCGGGCGTCTTTTCCGGCTGCGCCAAAACGGCCGCATGGCGGCGGTGTCGGATTCTTGCGGAAGGGCTCATTCCCTGCAGCGGCCTACCTGAACCTGTGGCAATGAACGATGCAGGCCGTCAGAGACTTCCCATCGCGGAGAAAATCCCCGCGGCTCCCCTTGCCCACTCGCTGACATTTCGCGGACAGGCGAAAACGAAAAAGCCCCGCCGGTGGAGGCCGTCGGGGCTCTTTCGTTTGGACCATGGAGGTGGGACCCCACGGTCGGGTCGATCCAGGGGGTGTTGGATCGGTCGCGACACTAGCCGACAAATCCGCCGCGCGAACAATCACGCCTGCGCACTACCAATCACGCCTGCGCGAGACGGCGGTGATTGAAGGCTTATCCTCGCAGCAGCTTCGCCAGTCTCGGCACGCCTTCGTTCACCGCGCGGTCGTCGGCAAGGGTGAACGACATGCGCAGCGTGTTGCGGCCGGTGCCGTCGGCGTAGAAGGCGTTGCCCGGCACGAAGGCGACGCGCGCCTTCTTGACCGAGCGCGCCAAAAGCTCGGTGGCGTCGGCGCCTTCCGGCAGCGTCAGCCAGACGAACATGCCGCCGTCCGGTCGGCTCCAGGAAATGCCGTCGGGCATGTTGGCCTCGAGCGCGCCAAGCAGCGCGTCGCGCCGCTTGCGGTAGGCGCCGATCAGCTTGTCCACCTGGGCGTCGAAGATCGTCTCGGCGACGCGGTGCATGACCATCTGGTTGATCGAGGGGCTGTGCAGGTCGGACGCCTGCTTCATCAGCACCAGCTTTTCCACCACATGATGCGGCGCGCAGACCCAGCCGACGCGCATGCCGGGCGACAGTATCTTCGAGAACGACCCGCAATAGAGCGTGCGCGCCTTATCGATGCCGCCGGAACGGGCGCAGTCGAGCGCCAGGATCGGCGGCACGCCTTCCCCATCATAACGCAGCGCGCGGTAGGCGGCGTCCTCGATCACGGCGATGTCGAGCTCGCCGGCCAGGTCGAGCACCGCCTCGCGCTGTTTGGCGTCCAGCGTGTTGCCGGTCGGATTGGCGAAATCCGGCACCAGATAGGCGAATTTCACCTTGCCGCCATTTGCGGCGGCGGCAGCGCGATAGGCTTCCGGCGTCATGTTGCCGCCAGCGGTGTTCAGCCGGTCGTAGCGCGGCTCATAGGCGTTGAAGGCCTGCAGCGCGCCGAGATAGGTCGGCCAGGTGACCAGGGCCGTGTCGCCAGGCGACAGGAACAGCTTGCCGAGATAGTCGAGCGCCTGCTGCGAGCCGGAGGTGATGAAGATATTGCCTTCGTCGCATTGAACGCCGAGCTTGCCCATATAGGCGGCCAGCCATTTGCGCAGCGGCAGGAAACCTTCGCTGACCTGATACTGCAGCGCGGCGCCCGCCTCGGCGCCGCCGAGCACCGCCTGGTAGGCATCGCCGATCGCCTGTGCGGGAAAAAGCGAAGAGTCGGGAATGCCGCCGGCGAAGGAGATGATGTCCGGCTGGTCGAGCAGCTTCAACAGCTCGCGGATTTCCGAAGCCTTCATGCGCGAGGAGCGCGAGGCCAGAAGGTTCAACAGGGTCAAGGCGCACCTCCCGCAGTGCTTATTTAGGTCAGGTTGGTTGACCTATTATCAGGCCGCGCCTTTCGCGTGAATACACAAAACGGTCATGGCGCATCGTCCAGGCGACATTTGGCCCACAAATTTGCGCGAGCGCTAATGGAAAGTCATTGCGCGATCGGTGGGCCAGGCGCACCATCGCGACCAAGGAATCGGAAGCCGAGAGAAAATCAATCCGGACCAAAGGGGGACGCGCATGACACTCGAGGTCATCGGGGCCGGTTTCGGCCGCACCGGCACGTGGTCGACTTTCGCCGCGCTGAACCGGCTGGGCTTTCCGAGCTACCACATGCAGGAAGTCATCATCAACAAGGCCAACAAGGGCCATCTCGACTTCTGGCGCAAGGTGGCGAACAGCCAGCCGGGCAGCCAGCACGACTGGAACCGGGTCTTTTCCAATTACCGGGCGACCGTCGACAATCCGGGCTGCTGCGTTTGGCGCGAGCTGATGGCCGCCTATCCCGACGCCAAAGTGCTGTTGACGCTGCATCCGCGCGGCGCCGAGGCCTGGTATGACAGCACGATCGACACGATCTACTTCACCGAGAATGTCTGGCAGTTCAAAGTGCTGGAATGGCTCACGCCCTTCGGCCGCAAGTTCGGCGACATGTCGCGCAAGCTGGTCTGGGGCCGAACGCTGAGGGGCGTGATGAACGACCGCGACAAGGCGGTGGCGCGCTACAATTCCTATATCGACGAGGTGAAGGCGGCAGTGCCGCCGGAAAAGCTTTTGGTGTTCAAGGTCAGCGACGGCTGGGCGCCGCTTTGCGATTTCCTCGGGGTCGCGCTGCCCAACGAGCCCTTCCCCAACCTCAACGACCGCGCCAGCATCAAGAAGATCATCAACGGGATGATCACGGGATCCTATGCGATGCTTGTCGGCGTTGCGCTGGTCATCGCGTTTGTGATTGGCGGGCTATGGTGGTGGCTGGGGTAACGACGGCCATTCACGACGGCCGATAAATCGGCAAGGTGCCCCAGCGCCTAGCGGGATTGTCGTTATATTAGAAAAAGCGCATATTATTGGAAGCCGAAGCCATGCTCCGGCTGACCCGTCCGTTTGCCGTATTGCCCAGGCGGTCCACAGACCACGTCAAATGTCAGAAAGGAAGTCCGTGCTGGCCACAGGATTGGGCAGCCCGGGACATGATATCTGGAGGAGGATCCCATGAAGGTTACCATATTGGCGACTTACGAGCCCCACGCCGCCAAGGGGCTGATGCAAGGATCGAATCGGGAAGCCGCGATCAAGGCGCTCTTTGAAAGCGTGGGCGGCAAGATGAGCAGCCTGATGTTCACGCGCGGCATCTACGACGTCATCGTCAATGGCGAGGTGCCGGATCAGATTGCCGGGATGGGCATGACGCTTGCCGTGCGGGCAAGCGGTTCGGTGAGCGACATGGTCGTTCTCGAAGAACTCGACATGAAGGCGGTGATCGCGGCCGCCAACAAGGCCGCCGGCGCTTACAAGCCAGCCGGCTGATCTCAACTGAGCGGAGGAAGCCATGACCGCCTACAACGTCGTCCGTTTTCGCACCAAGCCCGGCAAGGAAAAGGCCTTCATCGATGCGCATGCGAAGATCTCGCTGGACGCCAAGGGCTTTCGCAAGGGCGCCCTTATCAAGACCGGCGAGCGCACATTCTGCATGGTCGGCGAATGGAACAATATGGACAGCCTCGCCGCGGCGCGCCCGATGATGATCGGCATTCTCGACACGTTCCGCGATATGCTCGAAGACCTCGGCGGCGACCTCGGCGTGACCGATCCGGTGTCCGGCACAGTCGTCGCGGAAATAGGCTGAGGAACTACCCGTCGGCGGTAGCCGGCCCGCCTTGCATGCCCGGCACCACCATCGGCGGGGCACGGCGACACGCCGGCCGCGCCGGGGCGGCGCTGTGTCTTAGAACGGCAACCGGATTTCGTCCGGCTCGGCCCTGTCGGGCCAGCCGATGTCCTTCTGGATCTCGGTCGGCAGCTCGTTGAGCTCGCGCGTCGTGCGGCGGCGCTTGCTGGCCTGCGCGAAGGCGGCGCGGATTCGGTTGAGACTTTTGAACATGTAAACCCCCATAAATCAGCGGCGCAAACCGGTGCCGCCTCTTCCCGGCGCCGCTTTTGCGATGCGTCTGTAACCGGTGGATTGCGCGCGAACGGTGAAATGCTTCACGAAGCGGGGATGGCTTGAAACATATGCATGCAAACTAAATTACGGCATGCCGGGCACATGCAGTCACGACCCGAACCATCGCCTGGGTCTGCGCAGACCCTTCTTACGCAAATGCGCTAAGGAAAGCCCCTACGCACTTTCCTGGAATTATCCTAGAACTTGTAGTTGATCTTGCCGACGACGACATTTTGCGTGTCGTGATTGTCGACGAAGAAGCCCGCTATCCTGTCGCTTTCACCGGCCTTGGTGCCGAAGTCGTAATAGTTCCATTCGACGCCGGCGGTCCAATGGTCGGTGAGGGCATATTCGACGCCGAGGCCCGCGGTCCAGCCGACGCGCGAGCCGCCGCCGAAGGATTGCCCAGCCAAATCGACCTCAGCGATCTTATACTTGGTGAAGGCGACACCGGCGTCGCCATAGATCAGGAAGCGATCGACCGCATAGCCGAGGCGGCCACGCACGGAACCCAGGTAATCCTGCTTGGTCTCGCAGACCGTGCCTAGGACATTCGAACATTGGTCGTCACCCTTCACGGTCGAGCCCGCGAGGTCGCCTTCAATGCCGATGACATATTGGCCGATCTGATAGTTGTAGCCGATCTGGCCGCCGAAAATTCCGCCCGACCCATTGGTGTTGAAGGGAACGAAATCGCCCGACCAGTGGCTGTCGTTCCAGCCGCCGCCGACCTGGCCGCCAGCATAGAAGCCGGTCCATGAAAAAGGCATCGCGGCGACCGGCTGAACAATATCCGCCGCCAGAACCGGAGAAGAGGCTGCCAAAAAAACAACCGAACAAAGCAGCGCCAGCTTCATGAATATCCCGCATCGATCGACCGTATATCGATACCACAATGCGGATCATGCCGCGTAATCAAAAAGACTTCTGCAAAGACCTTTGGATGGCGTTAGTTGTAGCTCGGCAACAAATGAGAGCCTGCTAATTCAATCAGACCTTGCGCTCATCCTGCCACTCCGCGCCACTTCCCTGCCCGCCCGATAGACGGTGCGCTCCTTCGGCACCGCCACCACCGCTTCCGGCACATGGTCGGCCTTCAGCGTGACGAAATCCGCCCTGGCGCCGACGGCGATGCCGTAGCCTTCGAGCCCCAGCGCCTTGGCGCCGGCATGGCTCACCACGTCGTAAGCCGCTTCCAGTTCCCAGTCCTCGTAGAAGCCGGAGCGGTAGCCGATCATGTTGGCGCGATTGAGCATGTCGCCATCGCCATAGGGCCACCAGGAATCGCGGATGTTGTCGGAGCCGGCGAAGACGGTGACGCCGGCCTTGCGCAGCGCAGCCACCGGCGGAAAAGGATGATCGCCGGGCGCGTTGGTCATGATGGCGACGCCGGCGGCGGCTATCCGCTCGGCCGCGCCGGCCAGCGTGTCGGCGGAAATGTCGCCCAGCCCGTAGGCGTGGCTGATGACGACGTTTCCCTGCATGCTCAACGCCTTGGTCCGGGCCGCTATTTCCTCGATCTCGAACAGGCCGAGCGTGTCGCGGTCATGCAGGTGGATGTCGACGCCGGCGCCGTGCTTTTCGGCAAGGCCGAAGACGACATCGAGATGGCCCTTCACATCGCGATCGAAGCTTGCCGGGTCGAGCCCGCCGATCAGGTCGCAGCCGAGCTTCAACGCCTCGTCGAGCACCTCCGCGGTGCCTGGCGAGGACAGGATGCCGCTCTGCGGGAAGGCAACGAGCTGGATGTCGATCAGGTCGCGGTATTTCTCCCGTACCCCAAGGATCGTCTCGACATGCTTCAAGCCGACCGCGGCGTCGACCATGACATGGCTGCGCATGGAAAGGCTGCCATTGCCGACGCAGAGCTCGAGCTGGTTTCTCGCGCGCTCCGCCATCGGCGCTGCCTGCTCGAGGTTCCTCATCTGGAAGGCGACCCGCTCGCGCACGTCAAAACCGTTGGTGCAGGGAATGTGCGGACGCCAGGCGTCGCCATAGAAGGAGGTATCGAGATGGATATGGCCCTCGACGAAGGCCGGCAGCACGAGCTGGCCGGCGAGGTCGATGGCGCCGGAGGGCGGCGTGACCGTATTGGCTGCAGGCACGATGGCGCTGAAGCGGCCGTCGGCTACGGTGAGGTCAGCGACCATGCCGTCGGCGAGCCTGGCGTTGAGATAATGAGTCTGGTCCACGGTGCAATCCATTGAAAGGAAAGCGTCAGTCGTCGCCGGTCGGGCGGACGAGGTCAATGCGGCAAGGGATAGAAACTGTTTCCACCCTTGCTTTCTCCTCCGTGCGGAGGAAGGCAGGTGCAACCGCCGCCATATACCGTTTTCGCGGAAGTTTCAGCGGGCGGCAAATGTGCCATGGTGAAGTCTGCGGTATGAGGCCGCCGTGGTCGACGCGGACGCCCAAGCACATCCCCAACAATGCGCCCCCAACGGCCGCGTCGACCATGAACGGAAATGGCAATGGCGACCTTGCCCAGGTCGCCGTTTTTTGACCGGCCCTGCTTTTGATCAGCCTTGCGTGCCGGCGTATTCGGCGACCAGCGGCTCATATTCCTCGAAGGACGGCAGCGCTTCGTAGCTGTGCACCGCCGATGTCGCTGCCCAGGGCAATTTCTCGCTGGTCCAGGTCTCGATGAAGGGCGCGAACCAGGCATGCTCGTCGAGCATGGTCGGGCGCAGGTTGACGAACCAGTCGATCCCCTCCGGCCGCGTGAACATCCAGGTCATGCAGTAGCCGCAGAAATAATGTTTCGACGCGCCATGCAGGCCGCCCACAACCGGCTCGCCCTTTGTCACCTCGAAGCCTTCCGAGGGGATCGCCGCGCTCAGCGAATAGGCACTGGACGACATCGACTGACAGCCGGTGCAGTGACAAGCCATGGTGAGCAGCGGCTTCGCCGAAATCTTCAGGCGCACGCGGCCGCAGCGGCAGCCTCCTTCAGCGGGGAGAGCGAGAGTGGGCAAGATGGGCTCCTTGGGTTGGGATTTGTCCCTTCTCCCCTTGTGGGAGAAGGTGTCGCCGAAGGCGACGGATGAGGGGTGTTCCAGGGAAAACCAGCGTCGCACTCCCCTGGAACACCCCTCATCCGTCTCGGCGCTTCGCGCCGATCCACCTTCTCCCACAAGGGGAGAAGGAGAAGGCGCGCTCAGCCTTCGACCAACTCCGCCGTCGTTGCCATCCGGACGCCCTGCCCCTCGAATGCCTCGTTGTGGCGGGCGATGATGTCGGGCGCCCTTTCCTTGTCGCTGTCCAGCGTCGAATGCGCGTCGGAGACCACGGTGACGCCGAGCCCTTCGGCAAAGGCTCCCTTCACCGTGGCGGCGACGCAGAAATCGGTCTGGGCGCCAAGAAGCACGACGCCCTTCGCGCCCTGCCCCGCCACCCATTCGGCCAGGTCGGGGTTGGAGAAGGCGTTTGCCGACGCTTTTGCCGAATGTCGGCTCGTCGGCCGTCTGGCCGAGTTGCGGCCATACCGGCCAGCCGGAGGCGCCCGGCGCCAGCGGATCGCCTTCCGGCCCGTCATGGCGGATGAAGGCCACCTTGCGGCCAGAACGGCGTGCCCAACCGATCAGCCGGCGGGCACGCTCGGCGATCGTGTCGGCGTCATGGATCGGCGGCTCGAAACGGCCGTCGAACATATTGGTCTGCAGATCGATGACGATCAGCGGTGCGGCGCTGGAAGGGGCTGTCTTTGGCATGGCGCGAAGATAGCGTGGGTGAGAGGCTGGTCAAGGACAAGGCCAGGAACCAGCAAGTAGCAACTTGCGCAACTACAATTTTCAGTTGTACTTATAAATCATCACAACTAAGATGGCCAAGAGATCGGGGGATGACAATGGATGAACAATACACCGTGTTCCTGATCGGAGGAGACACGGGAGGTGACGAGCAGGCGGTGTTCACGCCGCATAATGTGGGAACCCGGTGCAGGCTCACCTGCAGCTATCGCAACAAAGTCATCGCTGCTGAAGAAGACGACTATTTCGAAGCCCTGTGCCAAATCCGCAAGCAGCTAGAAGTGGACGGAATACTGCCCTTTTGTTATGGCGCGAGCGCCAATGTTTTCCCTGAAGGCACCGTGACGGAGATGAGCCGTGGATTGGTGGTCTGCAAGGTGAAAACGGGGGAGCGTCCCAAGAGAGCGACTTAGTCAATATATTTGACGATGGCTATGATGTGATGCCCGTGTTCGTTTCCATGCAGCAGAAATTTTGGGATTCGTGGCTAGCTTCCCTGCCCCAATCGCAAGACCCGGAAATAGCGAACTCGAAGGACGGCGCAGTCCACTCCCTCTGGCAGTCTCTAACACTTAGCTTTGCCAAGATGTTGAAATCGCTTTTTCCACGATCGGGGGGAAGATAAGGCGCCTGGCTTTTAGGACATCAGCGGCATCGGGCCCTTCAGCGCCTCGGCCAGCGCATCGCGGAAGACCGCGATCGGGCGCGCCAACCTGCCGGCCGGCGGGCGGTGCAGCAGCCAGCAGCGCACCTGCGGCTTGAAACCGGGGCAGTCGACCACCTCGACCGCGTCGCGCCATTGGCTGCCTGACAACGCGCCGGGCGTGACGACGCCGATGCCGTGACCGCGCGCCACCAGGGACATGCGCAAGTCCGCACCCTGCGCCTCGACGCCGACATGGAAGGGCAACCGCGCCACTTCGAAGCGATGGCGGATGAAGGCGCGGAAGCCGCAGCCGGTTTCGTTGAGCACCCAGGAATAGCGCGCGAGATCGTTGAGCTCCGCCTGCTTCGGCACGCCGAGGCTTGGCGAAGCCACAAGCAGCACCGCCTGCACGCCGAGATCGTCGCCGACAAGCTCGGGCGGCGGCGCGACACCCTCGGCGAGGCAGACCGCGACGGCGTCGATCTCGCTGTGCAGCACCTGCTCCACCAGGCGCGGCGACAGGCTGGAGGTGATCTTCAGCGTCAGTTGCGGGAAGGCCGCGCGAAGACTGTCGAGCGGCTCGGACAGCGCGCTGGTCGACAGATAAGGCATGATGCCGAGGCGGAACTCTCCCCTCACCTCGCCGGCCGGCGAGACGCCCGCCTTCAGATCCTCCAGCGAGCGCAGCACGCGGCGACCATGCTCATAGGCCTCGCGGCCCGATGCGGTTGGTTTCAGCGGCTTCGACTGGCGGTCGAGCAAAGGCGTCGCCAACTGCTGCTCGAGGTTCTGCACCCGGCGCGTCACGCCAGGCTGGGTGAGGTTGAGCCTGGCCGAAGCGCCGACGATGGAGCCGGTCTCGACGACGGCGACGAAGGCTTCGAGGTCATGGATATTCATGCGTAACTCGCATAATCATTATTATATCATTTCAATTGTAGCATTATAGCTGGTCCGAATAAAGTCCCGTTCGAATATGCGGACAGCGAGGCTAGCCATGAACGGAACAGACAACGCCCGGGTCGCGGCGGCCGACTTCGTGGAACAGCCGTCGCATGCTGCCGGCGGCGCCATCACCCGCTCGCAGACATTGCTGTTCGCCGCCTCGGTCGGCATCATCGTCACAAACTTGTTCGCGCCCCAGACGTTGGTCGGATTGATCGGCCCATCGCTGGGTGCCGCGGCATCGGAAAGCGGCCTGGTCTCGATGGCCACGCTGCTCGGCTATGCGGCCGGGCTGTTCTTCCTGGTGCCGCTGTCCGACCTAGTCGAGAATCGCGCGCTGGTGCTGCGCATGCTGTGCGCGGCCGCGCTCGCCGCCGCGGTGGCTTCATTCGCGCCGTCCGCCGCCTCGCTGCTTGCCGTGCTTTTCGTGCTCGGCGCCGCCTGTTCCTGCATCCAGGTGCTGGTGCCGGTGGCCGCCTCTATGGCGCCGCCGGGACAGGAAGGGCGCGTCATCGGCGACGTGATGAGCGGGCTGATGATCGGCATCCTCCTATCCCGTCCGATTGCCAGCATCGTCGCCGACGCCTTCGGCTGGCGCGCCTTTTACGGCATCAGCGCCGCGGCACTTGCGCTGCTTGCCGTCCTGCTCGGCCTGACGCTGCCAAGGCGGCGGCCGCCGGCGCATGCGAGCTACGCCGCGCTCATCGCCTCGCTGATCGGGCTTCTGGGTCAGGAGCCGATGCTGCGTCGCCGCGCCTTCACCGCGAGCCTGGTGATGGCGGCCTTCAGCGTGTTCTGGACGGCGGTGGCTTTGCGCCTCTCGGCATCGCCTTTCGACCTCGGCCAGAAAGGCATTGCGCTGTTCGCGCTGGTCGGCGCCGGAGGTGCGGCGGTGACGCCGATTTTCGGCCGCGCCGGCGACCGCGGTTTTACGCGCCCGGCAACGATCCTCTGCCATATCCTGCTAATCGCGGCGCTCGGCGTCGCCGCGTGGGCCGGCGTGGGGGCCGGCGCGGCCAAGGCCGGCGGCGCATGGCTGCCGCTCATCCTCATGGGCGTCAGCGCCGTGCTGCTCGACATCGGCGTCACCGGCGATCAGACGCTCGGCCGCCGCGCCGTGAACCTGCTGCAGCCGAAGGCGCGCGGCCGCATCAACGGGCTGTTCGTCGGCATCTTCTTCATCGGCGGAGCGATCGGCTCGCTGCTGGCTGGCATCGCCTGGGCCTGGGGCGGCTGGAACGCGGTGTGCGCCACCGGCGCAGTGTTTGGGGTGGCGGCGCTGGTGGTCGACCTGGTGGGTAGCTCGGAATAGCTGCCGCCGCTCAGGCGTTCCTTGGATCGGCCACGCATTGCGGGATCGCGCGGGTGGCGGCGATCAGCTTGCCGCGCACTTCCGAAGGCCGTCGCAAATTCTGCCAATAGGCGCCGATGCCCTTCATCTCGGTGCCCTCGCCGCCGCCCAGCGCGCCGTCGGCGCCGACCAGCATCGTCACGATCTTGACGCCGCAGGCGAGGTTGCGGTCGGGATCGGTGATGTCGACCTCCGACTTGAAGCCGCAATGGTATCTCTGCTCGTCCGAAAGCGACAGTTGCAGCAGGCCGATCGAATACTGATCCTGGTCCTCTTCCCAATAGGCGGCGGAGCTGCTGTTGACGGATTCCGCGCTGACCAGGTCGGCAAGCAGCGTACGCCAGAACACGGCGCGGCTGCTGCGGTCCTGCCGCAGATAGCCCGGGCAGAAAACCCCTATGTCGGAAGGCTCGAGAGCGCTCAGCGGCTTTTCGGCATCGACCAGATAGGCCAGCTTGCGCGTCACGGTCTTGTGGTCGACCATTTTTGCCACCGCGCCCTGCCCCGCAAGGCAGTTTTTCGCGAAGGCCTGCGCCTCCGGCTGGGTGGTATGACCGTGGGATTTCCACTGGTCGGTGCAGGAGGGCTCGGACGCGACAACCGGCTCCGCCGCCCGTGGAGCAGCCGGCGAGGCGACCGCCACGTTAGCAGGCTTCGGTGCGGCGGCTTTCGGAGCGGCAGCCTGGGGCACCGCGCTGTCGATAACCTTGGGATTGGCGCAACCGTCAAGCGCCAGCGCAAGTCCTATCAATGCCAAGGCGGCGCGGATCGGCTTCGACCGAAGCCCGGCCCCCGAACGGACTGATCCGCAAGCGTGCAAAGTATCCCCTCCCGAGCAGTAAAAGGTACAGACCAGCCCGGCCTCGCATCGTCACTCTGCCAGATCGGTGGTGGCCTGTCACCCGATCCCGCCAGTGATCGTGAAGGTTCCCTTACAGTGCCCGTCGGGCAGGCGCGCAATGGCCGTGACGATCGAGCCATAGGCGCCGCGCCAGACGCTGTGGAAGCCCTGATGCGTCGATGCCGGCACGACCACCCGACCGATCTGACGATTGCCATCCGCCTGCATGACGACAGGCTCTCCGTTGACGTGGACTTTCACTTTGGCCGGCTCGTCCGCGCCGACTTCCAGCACGATCGCGATCTCGTCGGTGCCGCCGGATCGCGTCGTCTCAGCGGTGAGCGCAAGCGTGAGCGGAGCATCGCCGGCCGGCGGGTCCTTGCGCGGGTCCTTGCGCTCGAACACATCGTCGGCCAGCGGCGGTGTGCGCGGCGGAGCGGTGCGGCGCCTTGTGGCGTGCTCGTAATCGCCGGCGATCGTCAGCAACGCCACGTCGTCATAGGCCTTGCCGGCGAAGGTCAGGCCGACGGGCATGCCTATATCGGCCATGGCGCCCGTTGGCACGGTCACCGTCGGGATGCCGAGATGGCGCCAGACGAGATTGCCGTTGGCGACCCAGGTGCCGTTGCGCCAGGCGAGCCGGGCGGAAGCCTCGTTGACGTCGGCATCGGCCGGACCGACGTCGGCGACCGCCGGCAGCACCACGGCGTCGAGGCGATTGGCGTCGAGCCAGTCCTCGAAGTCGGCGCGGCGCGTCGCCTCCAGGCCTTTCAGTCCCGCTTCGATGGTTGGAATGTCCGCAAGCGGCGCCACGCCCCGCCTTGCCCGCTCGACATACTGCGCCAGATCGAAATCGGCCTCGCCATAGCGGTCGCGCAACGTGCCCGGCGGCTGCGGGAAGATCTTTGCGCCGTCGACCGAAGCAAGATCGGGGATGGCCGGATCGGCATTTGCGCGCAGGAAGTCGTCCCAAGACCAGATGGACAGGTCCCAGATCTCGCGCTCGGCAAACTCGACCGGCACCAGCCCGCGATCGACCATGGAGCGAGCGCCAGGACGGTCGCGCTCGTAGTTGGACACGACGGGAAAATCGACCTCGACCACCTCGGCGCCGAGCGCCCCGAGGTCGCGCGCCGCCTGCCGCCAGAGGTCAAGCACCGAAGCGCGGGTCTCGATCGGGCGCTCCGCACCTTCATCCTTGTCGATATACATTTTCGGCACGCCGAGCCGCCTGCCCTTGAGCGCGCCTTGCACGGCAAGCGCGGCATAGCTCGCCGGCCGCAGCGCCGAGGCCTTCGGGATCGCCACCCAGGGCTGCACGCGCCAGAAATCGCCGCGCGTCTCGTCATCGTCGGCGACGATGACGTCGAGCAGTTCCAGCATGTCGGGAATGGTCCGCGTATGCGGCACGACCACATCCATGGTCGGCACGAGAGGCCAGTTGCCGCGCACCGAGATCACGCCGCGCGAGGGCGTGTAGGCGACCAAGGCATTGTTGGAAGCCGGCGCGCGGCCGGACGACCAGGTTTCTTCGCCAAGCCCGAAGGCGGCGAAGGATGCGGCGGTCGCCGTGCCGGAACCGTTGGACGAACCGGAGGCGAAGGCGGCGGTGAGGAAATCCTTGTTGTACGGACTCTCGGCGCGGCCATAGACGCCGCGCTGCATGCCGCCATTGGCCATCGGCGGCATGTTGGTAAGGCCGATCAGCACCGCGCCCGCGGCGCGCAGGCGGGCGATGGTGAAAGCGTCCTCGTTCGCCGCAAGATGCTCGAAGGCCGGCGAGCCGGCGGCGACCGTCAGACCCTTGGCCTTGTAACTGTCCTTGGCGGTGTAAGGGATACCGTCGAGCCGCCCGAGCGTCTTGCCCTCGCGCCGGCGCCGGTCGGACGCTTCCGCCTCCTCGAACATCTTCGGGTTGAGGATGGGCACGGCGTTGAGCGCAATGCCGTGACGGTCGTAGTGCGCGATGCGGTTGAGATACGCGCCGGTGAGCTCGACGCTGGTGACAGTGCCATGTTCAAGCGCGCGGCGGAGATCGGCGATCGAGGCTTCGACGAGGTAGAGGGTTGGCATAATGGCGGGCGAATTCCTTGTAGAGGTTGCGTTCCGTCACCCCCCTCTGCCCTACCGGGCATCTCCCCCGCAAGAGGGGAGGATCGATGTAGCGATCGCTTTCGCCACTCGCCAGCGATGCCAGTCACAGCGTCTTGCTGTCGAACTGCCCGTTCTGCTTCATGAGTTCGATATAGGTCTTGGCCTGCGCGTTGCCGTGCTCCGCCGCCTTCAGGAACCACTTGGCTGCCGCAGGGTAGTCCGGCTTTCCCAGCGCCCCGAGATAATAGAGTTGGCCCAGGCTGAACTCGGCGTCGGCGTTGCCTGTCTTTGCCACCTCCAACCACATTTTTTCGGCGGCTTTGCTATCTCGGGCCACACCCCTGCCATTGGCGTAGCAGTAGGCCACCCATAGCTGGGCCGCTACATTCCCTTGCCTGGCGGCCTTCAGCCACCACTGCATCGCATTGACCTCGCTTCGAGCCAGGCCTGCGCCTTGCCAGTAGGCAATCCCGAGACTTGCCTGCGCGAACGCGTCGCCCTGGTTAGCCGCCTTCAGCCACCAGGACGCGGCTTCTGTATCGCTCCTGCCGACACCCTTGCCCTTCGAGTAGGCATCGCCCAGCGCCGACTGCGCCGGGATGTAACCTTGCTCGGCTGCCCTGCGGTACCAGACAACCGCCTGCGTATCATCCTTGCCGACCCCGCTGCCCAGCGCGTAGGCATTGCCGATGGCGGCTTGCGCATCGACCTGGCCACGCGCAGCGGCCTTCATCCACCATTCGAAAGCCTTGTTGAAATCCTGATCGACACCGTGGCCGCGCGCATAGAGCGTACCGAGCAGACTCTGCCCGCTCGGGTCTTCCTTGTCGGCGGCTTTTCTTGCAAAAGGCGCCGCAACCTTGTAGTCCCTCTCCACGCCTTAGCCGACGTAGTAGGCGCGACCAATGGCGTAGGCCGCTTGGGCGTTTCCTCCGTCGGCGGCCTTGCGCCACCAATCGAGAGCGTGCTGCCGGTCTTGCGCCACGCCTAGGCCCTGCCAATACAGAACCCCCAGTTTATATTGCCCGTCGGGATTATCTGTATCCGCCAGTAGAGAAAGCTGGCGATACTCTTCCGCATAGTCCTTGGCCAGGTTCGCCGCCCGCGCCTTTTTTATCGCGGACCATTGCTGGTAATAGTTTAAGGCCGGACCGAACAGAACGAAACCAGCCAACACAACTAAGGCGAGGCATAGCGCCGGCCCGGGGCGCGGCCGACGCGGACTATAGACTGCGGTTTGCGACCTAGGCGGCCATTCGAAATTGCTCAAGGTCCCCAACCCATTTGCAGACACAAGTAATCAATAGCGCAAGTCTCCCCATTCGGGAATATTTGCGGAAAGGCTTCGCTCCGGAGGACCAACTCAAGGAGGCCACCCAAGAATCCGACAACCTTGGAACTGATAAAGGCTTATTCCGGCGCACCCGCAAACAGCACCCTTCCATCCCCTCCCGCCGCCGGCCAGTCCCGGATGGTGCGGTCGATGCCGCCAGTCAAAAGCGTGCCGTCGGCGGCGAAGGCGACCGAGTATATCGGCCCGGTGCCAGGGTCGAATTCGGCGATCTCGGCGCCGGTGTCCATGTTCCAGATCCGCGCCGTGCCGTCGAGCGAGACGGAGCCGAGCCGCTTGCCGTCGGAAGACAATGCAAGCGCATAGACCGTGCCGGAGTGGCCCTCGAAACGTCTCACTTCCTTGAAGCTGTCGAGGTCCCAGAGTTTTATCGTGTAGTCGCCGCTGCCGGTCACGGCGTGGTGGCCGTCGGCCAGGAAGACCGCGCCATAAGCGCCGTGGTCGTGGCCGTGCCAGCTGCGCAGCTGCTTGCCCGAAACGATATCCCAGAGCTTCAGCTCACCGTCGATGCTGCCGGTGAGCGCCCTGGTGCCGTCGGGCGAGATGGCGACGGAGCTGACCGACCAGTCGTGGCCCGGCAGCACATGCGCTACCGTCCCCTTCTTCAGGTCCCAGACGACCACCGAACCGGTGTCGTGACCGCTGACGGCGAGCTTGCCGTCCTGGCTGATCTTCAATTGCCTGACGCCGCCATTCGCTCCAGACGAGAAGACGTGCAGCACCGTGGCGTCGGATAGCTGCCGCAGCACGATCTCGCCGTCGTCGCCGGCGGTGAGCGCGGTCTTGCCGTCGGGCATGAAAAGCGCGCTGCGCGCCATATCGTTGTGCTCACCCAGATCGCGGATCAGCCGTTTGCCGTCGATGTCCCAGAGCTTGATCATGCGGTCGGTGCTGGCGCTCATGATCTCGTGGCCGTCGGGCGACACCGCCAACCAGACGACGGCATCGCGGTGGCCTTCCGGCGCAGTCGGCTGGGCGGGAGGAGCCGGTGGAGGCGGCGCCACCGTCTGCGGCGGCGTTGCGGGCGCGAGCGCCGTCTGCTCGGTCGGCTGGACGGGAGCCGCGACCGGCTCAGCGGGCGGCACGGGTTTCGCAGCCATTTCCTGCGCGGGTGCGGGCGCGGCCGGCTTCGTGCTCGCCTCCGGCAAAGTCGGCTTTGCGCTCGCCTCCGGCTCGACCGGTGTGATGGCGACTTCCCTTGCCGGCTCTTCCGTCCGCCACGGGCCGAATTGGTCGGCGACGATGACGAGCAGCGCCAAAAGCGGCAAAGCAAGTGCTGCGCGGCGAAACCGCGGATGGCCGGCCGGAGCGATCTCGGCGTCGCGACCGAACAAAGGGGCGGCCGGATCGTGCCCTGCCGCCGCCGGCAGCAGGCCGGCAAGGAAAAGCAGCCCGGCAAGGACCGACAGCACCCCAGCCACGCCGAAGATTTCCAGGCGCGCCGTCGCGAGTGGCCTGCCGCCCAGCACCGGATAGAGCTTGGCGAAACAGGCAATGCCGACGATCAGCATCGCCAGCGCCAGCAGCCTGTCGGTCGATCTCCTCATCGGTCTCCCCCGCGCCTCGCAACAGCCCCGCCGTCCCGACCCGCGGCGATAACAACCCCTGCATCCTAGCCGAGCTTGCGGCCAAGGCTAAGTGCAAGACATCACACAAGGGTCGCCGAGCGATATCTTTCGCACTCGGCTCCGGCAGCCACGACCATCGTACTATTGAGCGGCGGTTACACCAGTAGAACGCTGTCCCCAGGAACAGAACGGCCGCTTGCTTGACAGAAACTGCTTATATGAGATTATCCGCTGGGATCTTCGAGGAGCGCAATTCGCATGAAGAAGACTTACGAGAAGCCGATTCTGATGCGCAAGGGCAAGCTTTCGGCGGTGGTAGCGGGTCCGTCGCTCGTCAACGGTAACGGCTCCACTCTGCCCCCGCCCTGATCGAGTCACCTAACCTGTCTTTCGATAATCCCTGCCGCAGGGATTACGTTTCAATTTCCGCCTATTGGGCGTCCTGTAAGATTTGCGTATATGCGCCACCCGCATTTGCGCATGATCACGGAGGGTCGTCTCCCGTACCTCGCGGTCGATAGCTGCCGCTTCGCGCCGGCTATGATGTCCCTCCAAGGCAACCACAAAAGCCTCGGTCCGCCGGCACGGTTCCCGTGACGTCAGAGCGCAAGCACGAGATCGTCCAAAACGGCCTGCCAATGATGCCTGGTGGAGATGCGTATGCGCGTCACCGCCCTAAGCATCGGCGCATAGTGGACCGGCGCCAGCGCCGACAGCGCGATTTCGTCGCTGGCGATCAACTCTTCCCCCAGCCAGCTTTCCACCAGTGCCACCTCGCCTTCCGAAGCCAGCCAGGCCGCGGCCAGCATCGCCGAATGGAAGCCGAAGGGCGTGGCGCGGCCCAACTCGGCCGGATGGCCGCTGCTGGTATAGGCGATGTAGGCGCCCGACACGTTGCCGTTGACATAGCCTTCGCTGTTTGGGGTGTGATCGCGCGACATGGCGTTGAGATTGTGCCAGTCGAGCCCGGCGTGGCCCGACGGCACCTTGCGCAGGCCGCGCGGTGTTATGTCGTCGAAGCCGATGGCCTTGAACGGCGCGTCGGGCGCGAGCGCGCCGGGCGCCAACAGGCCAAGGTCGATCGGATAACCCGATAACCTGAGCCGTCGGTCGAGCCCGGAACCGGCAATGACGATTTCATCGGCATCGACGCCCAGCGGGAAGCGAAAGACTGCGTCCGCAGGCAGCGGGTGGCTTTCGAGCAATTTGCCCTTGCCCATGACCGACAGCGTCGCTTCCATCCCCACCGGCGTGCTGCCGCTCGCCGTCCGCCCCGGCGCGAGGCCGACCGGTTTCGGCAAACCTTCGCCGACGAGGCCTACCATGGAGCCAGGCGCGTCCCGCAGGCGCACTGCCTGGTCCTGGTTGGCACTGCTGGCGCGCCAGCCGGGCGGCACCGAGACCGAGAACCGGTAGATTCCGGGTCGCTGGATCATCGCGCTGCGGCGCTTCGACGACATCGAGAAATTGGCGAAACCGGCACCGTTGCTACGCGCCGAGGCAAGGAAAGTGCCGCGCTCGTCATAGAGCCGCACCACGATGCCCGCCATCGGCCGGTCGGCTTGGCCATAGCTGCCGTCGCCGTCGACATCCATGTAGACGAAAGACGAGAAGTTGAGCTTGCCGGATGTCGGCGCCCAATGGACGCGATGCGCATAGTCGCCGGTCGGATTGGGGTTGCCGCGCGCCCTGCGGCGCTTGCGGCGCCAGCGCAGCGCGATCGCGATGAGGGCAATCGCGCCGGCAAAAACGAGGGCCGAGATGAGGGCGACGAGGGCGGCGTCAGCCATGGTGCGCAGGCGATGGCTGCAGATCAGTGTTCAAGACCACGAGCATGAAAACCCCCTCCAAATTTTCAGCAGATTAGCGTCGGACATCGATGCCGCAAGTCATTGTGATGAATTGCGATGCTGGCGGGACAGCGCCGGCCTTCCCTTCTCTCCTTGCGGGAGAAGGGAAGGATCTCATCCCAACTCCACCCAGACCGGCGCATGATCGCTGGGGTTTTCCCCTCCCCGCACCTCGCGGTCGATACCCGCGCCCTTCAGCTTCCGCGCCAGCTTCTTCGACAGCAATATGTGGTCGAGCCGCAAGCCCGCATCGCGCGGCCAGCGGTTCCGGCGATAATCCCAGAAGGTATAGAGTCTTTCTTGCCTGGGAAAAACCTTGCGCAGTGCATCCGTCCAGCCCTGCTCGATCAGCGCGGCAAAGGCGGCGCGGCTTTCGGGCTGCACCAGCGCGTTGTCGTCATAGGAGCGGGTCTCATAGATGTCGCGTGGTTCGGGCACGATGTTGAAGTCGCCGGCTAGCACCACCGGCAGGCCGGTGTCGAGGAGATCACCGGCGTGTGCTGCGAAGCGTTCGTGCCAGGCGAGCTTGTAGTCGAATTTCGGCCCCGGCCGCGGGTTGCCGTTCGGCGCGTAGAGGCAGGCGATGACGACGCCGTCAACCGCCGCCTCGATGTAGCGCGCCTGGCGATCGGCGTCGTCGCCCGGCAGCGCCTCGCGCGTCAGCACCGGTTCGGCGCCCCTTGCCAGGATGGCGACGCCGTTCCAGGTCGGCTCGCCCTTCCACACCGCGCCATAGCCGGCGTTAGCGAGGCGGGTCAGCGGAAACTGGGTGTCCCGGGACTTGAGTTCCTGCAGGCAGACGACGTCGGGCTTTGCTTTGGCGAGCCAGGCGAGCAGGTTTTCCAGCCGGCTGTTGATGTTGTTGATGTTGAAGGTGGCGAGTTTCATGTTTGGATGCCGAAACCGCCCCTCGCTTCCTCATCCTCGGGCTTGACCCGAGGATCCATTCCGCGACGACCACCGTGGAACGCGGCGGGGCAGAATTCCGAACCGTTGCAACGCCTTGGCGTCACGGAATGGATTCTAGGGTCTGCGCGCGTCGCTTCGCTCCTTGCTCCGCCCTAGAATGACGAAGCCGATGGCTGCGCCAGCTTGGCTTTTATAGTCTCAGCCACCGTCTTCAGATGATCCGCCGTCGAAAAACCCGAGATCGCCTTGCGCGGCTTCAGATCATGGTCGCCGTCTTCCAGCCAAACCACCTCGATGGCGTCGGAAAGGCCGTAGGTCGCGACTTCCTCCTTGGTGCCGAACTCGTCGCGCGTGCCCTGGAAGATCAGCGTCGGCGTTTTCAGGTCGATGAGATGCTTCGTGCGCAATTGCTCCGGTTTGGCGGGCGGATGGAATGGATAGCCGAGGCAGACCAGGCCGGCGATCTCGCCCTTGGCGTACATCTCGTCGGCGACCATCGAGGCGACGCGGCCGCCCATCGACTTACCACCGATGATCAGCTTGCCGGTCACGCCCTTGGCGCGGAGATCGGCAATCGCCTTCACATATTCCGGGTTCACCGTCTCGGCGCGCGGCGGCGGCTTGCGGTGGCCGTAGCGGCGCGCCGCCATGTAGTGGAACTCGAAGCGCGCGACCTGGAAGCCAGCCGCTGCGAGCGCCTTGGCGGTGGCGGTCATCGAGGGCGAGTCCATCGAAGCACCGGCGCCATGCGCGAGCAGGATGGTGACGGCAGCTGTGTCGAAGCCGTCGAAGAGGAAGTGGGTCATGGGTGCTCCAACCTCCCCTTCTCTCCTTGCGGGAGAAGGTGGCTGAGCGAAGCTCCGACGGATGAGGGATGCTCCAACTTGGCGTACACGCCCATCAATGTACCGGTACACGTCAACATCACCAGCGTCTCATTCCCTCCAACACCCCTCATCCGTCTCGGCGCTGCGCGCCGATCCACCTTCTCCCACAAAGGGAGAAGGAAAAGGCGCTCACCCCGCCGTCCTCGCCATGTGCAAATCCACGAACTGTATGCCCTTCTGCGCCAACCTCGCCCATTCGGAGTCCGTATCCAATTCCAGATACCGCCCCCACAGCCGCCTGGCCTCCGTCAGATTTCCCGCATCGAATTCCAGCCGCGCGAGGTTGAAGACCGGGTCGGCGTAGCTCTTGTCGAGCGCGATCGCCTTCTGCAGATGCCGTCTTGCCGAGGCAACCTTGCCCTCATCGCTCATCAGCCCGGCGAGGTTGAACCAGGCTTCGACAAAGCCGGGATCGAGTTTTATCGCCCGCGCATAGTCATGCGCCGCCTCGGCAGCGCGGCCGGCGCCGCGCAGGCAGTTGGCGCGGTTGAAGGCGGCGATCGCATCCTTGGGATCGATCGCAAGGCAGCGCTGGTAGAGTGCTGCCGCATCGTCGTGGCGCCCCTCCTCTTCCGCCATTTCCGCCTCGGCGAACAGTTCCTCCAGCGTGTCGTCTTCCGGTGAGCCGAGGTCGAACAGCAATTGGCCGTCGAGCTCGCTCCTGCCGTCGTCGAGATAGATCGCGTCCGGGCGGCCATGTTGCGAGCCAAGGTTGAGCGACTTGGCGGTGAGCGAGGCGACCGGGCCGGACCGGTGCACCGAGCGTGCGATCGCGCCCCACGACGCGCCGCTGGTGATCAGCCCGGCATATTTGCGGGCCAGGATCAGGTCGCGGAAGGAATAGGGTTCGCCGTCATGCTCGAAGGCGTCGAACAGCGACAGCATGTCGAGATCGGCGCCAGCCAGTCGCGACCGATCAATCAGCGATTGCCTGGAGAGCGACGAGGCGTCGGGCGCCTTCATCAGGCCAAGGAGGCGCAGGAAGCCGTTCTCGCTGATAAGCTGGCGCCCAGCTTCGCGCTCGGCCTTCGCGCGGCGCTCGATCTCGGCGTCGCCGGATTTCGCCGCCTTGGCGAGAAGCGCGCGGCCGAAGACGACGTGGCTGGTGCGGCGGGTGACGCCGCGCCTCAACTCTGCATGGCGGCGCTCGACCTCGCGCGCGGCAAGGCGCAACGGAAAGGCGGCCAGCGCGCCGACGACGCCGAAGACGGCGCCGGGAACGATCACTGGCCCTGCACTTCCCTTCACTTCTTGCTCTTGCCGACGGCCTTCAACAGGTTCGCCTTCAGCGGATTTTCAGCCGCGCCGCCCGCGGCCGCCTTCTTGGCGGGCTTGGCCGGCGCTTCCTCGGCCTTGCTCTTCGACTTGGCCGGGGGCTTCGCCTGCTGCGACAGGCTCGCCTTCAGCGCGTCCATCAGGTTGATGACATTGCCGCGCTCGGGTGCTGCGGCGATGATCGGCTTGTGGCCTTTCAGCTTCTCGCGGATCATCGCCATTAGCGCCACCTCGTAGCGATCCTCGTAGTTCTTCGGATCGAAGTGGGTTTCCTTCTGCTTGATCAGGGCCTCGGCCAGCTGCAGCATTTCCGCGTCGGGCTTGGCATCCGGGATGTTGCCGAAATATTCAGTGGTGCCGCGCACTTCGTTGGGGTTCCTCAAGGTGCAGACGAACATGCCGTTCTCGCGCGCACCGATCGTCACCACGCGCTCGCGGCTGGAGAGCACCAGGCGGGCAATCGCCAGCTTGCCGGATTTGCGCATGGCTTCCCGCAGCACCGCGAAGGTTTCTTCCGCCATCGCGCCATCCGGCGCCAGGTAATAAGGCGAGTCCTGGTAGACGACATCGACCTCGCCCTCGTCGACGAAGGCCTCGATGTTCATCGTGTGGTTGGATTCGATCCGGACCGCGTCGAGGTCGGCGTCATCGATTATGATGTACTGCTTGTCCTCATATTCGTAGCCACGCACGAGATCCGAGCGCTCGATCAGGCCGAGCTCTGGATCGACCGGCTTCATGTTGATGCGGTTGTGGGTCTTCTTGTGCAGCTGATTGAACGAGATCCGCTCGCTCGCGCTGGTGGCCGGATAGAGCCGGACCGGACAGCTAACGAGGCTGAGCTTGAGGTAACCTTTCCAACTTGCCCTGGGCGCCATGATGAACTCCTACGCGGCCATGCACTGACACTATGTTGGAGCATGATCTTGTCATGCTCTTTGCAGCGCTTCGTCCGGAGGACGAGCAGCGCCGTGGAAATCCTACACCGACCCCTCACCCTACAGCCGAATTCCTAGCGAAGTGTTCTTGGAGTGGGTTAGCGCGAAGGATAATTCAAATTGTGGGAAGCGTCGATGGAGATGGCGCCGCCCTTTTCCTCGCCCCACGAAGTGGGGAGAGGTGGCTCGGCGAAGCCGAGACGGAGAGGGGGAATGGCGTGGCGCCGAATGTTCCGGCGCTTGACCACATACGCTGGCGCTGCCCCTCTCCGGCCGCTACGCGGCCACCGCTCCCCACTTCGTGGGGCGAGGAACTAGCGCTCAAACGCCGGCAAATCCCTGGCAGCCTCATCGATCTCCGCCCACGGGTCGCCCGACGTCTCCAGCAGGCCGGGCAGCGAGGCGTAGTTCAAATCCTCGGGCGCGTCGATCGCCTCCAGGTCGGTCCAGCTTACCGGAGTCGAGGCCGGCAAGTTGGTGCGGGCACGCAGCGAATAGGGCGCGGCGGAGGTGTGGCCGCGGGCGTTGCGGTGGAAATCGATGAAGATGCGCTTCTTGCGGTTTTCCTTGCCCATCGTGGTGGTGAAGGTGTCAGGCGCGGTCGCGGCGAGCAATGTCGAAATGGCGCTCGACGCCTGGTGCAGCTTCTTCCAGTTCTGCTTGCGCGTCACCGGCACGGTGATGTGGATGCCCTTGCCGCCCGACGTCTTGGCGAACGGCACCAGGCCGAGGCTTTCCAACCCACCCTTGATGTGGACGGCGGCCTCGACCACCTCGCGCCACGAAATCCCCTCGCCTGGGTCGAGGTCGAAGACGATCTGGTCGGGCTTGTCGAGCTTGGCGCGATGCGTGCCCCAGGTGTGGAACTCGACGACGCCGAACTGCGCCAGCGCTAGGTAGCCCTTGGCATCCTCGACCGAGAGATAGGTTTTTGTTTCGCCTTCCGAATTGGTGCTCTCGAACACCGCCACCGAGGGCGGCATGCCGGTGAAGGCGTGGCGCTGGAAGAAGCAGTCCTGCGGCTTGCCAGTCGGGCAGCGCACCAGCGACACCGGGCGGCCGATGATATGCGGCAGCATGAAATCGCCGACCAGCGCGTAGTAGACAGCGATGTCGAGTTTGGTCGGCCCGGTCTTGCCGAACAGCCGCCGCTCCGGATTGGTGACCCAGATGGTGGCGAGGTCGGACTCGGCGATCAGCCGCTTGCGCTTGACCGGCACCGGCGTGGTGAGCCCGCCGACATCGCGCAAGCCGCGAAAGACGCCGTGGCGCAGCGAATTGTCGGCCGTGCGGTTGGCGTAGTGGATGCGCGCCGACAGCAACGGCTTCACCCAATGCATCTCGCGCATGATCTCGCGCGGCACGCCTTCGGGCGGCGTGGCGCCGGCGGTCAGCCGCTCCAGTCGGGCGAGCAACTCCGTCGCCATGTCGCGGTCGAAGCCGGTGCCGACCTTGCCGCGATAGTGCAGCTCGCCATTCTCGAACTCGGCCATGCCAAGCGCCGCCAACCCCTCCGCCCGGTCGGAGACGGTGTAGCCGGCGATGACGAAGTCATCCTTTTCGAGCGCCTTCACCTTGGTCCAACTCTTGGTGCGGCCGCTCTGGTAGATGGCGTCGGCGCGCTTGGAGACGACGCCTTCGAGCCCGAGTTCCGTCGCCTGCTCGTAGAGCCCTTGGCCCGAACCCTCGACATGGTCACTGTACTGGATGGCGGAATTGGCGGCCTGGCCGGCGAGCAGTTCGGCCAGCAAGGCCTTGCGCTTTTGCAGTGGCGCCTTGCGCAGGTCCCAGCCGTCGAGATGGAGCAGGTCGAAGGCGTAGAAATGCAGTTTCGAGCCGGCGCCCTCGGCCAGCGCGTCCTGCAGCAGCGCGAAGCGCGAAATGCCTTTGTCGTCGAGCACCATGATCTCGCCGTCGATGATCGCCTGGGCGACCGGCAGCCGCGAAAAGGCCTGCGGGAGATCGCCATAACGCTTCGTCCAGTCGATGCCGCCGCGGGTGATCAGCCGAACCTCGCCATCCACCACATGCGCCATGGTGCGGTAGCCGTCGAATTTTATCTCGTGCAGCCAGAGCTCTGGCGTTTTCCGTGAGGGGTGTTCACCGCCTGGCGGCTCTGTCACCTGGGTGGCCAGTTGCGGCTCGATGCGGGTGGGTGGATCGCCCTTTACCGCGCCGGGCAACGCGCCCGGCTTCAGCGAGCCGGCTTTCGGCGGCAGGCGCTCGCGTTTCTTCGGCGGCGTCACCAGTTCCTCGATGCGACGGCCCGATTTCACGCTTTCGGGCCTGGCTTCAAGAATGTCGAGCTTGGTGTCGGAAGCGAGGTCGCGCTCCTTGAACAAAAGCCAGTTCTTCTTGTTTTCATGCTCGCCGGGCTTGGGCTTCAGCCTGGTCAGCATCCAGCCGCCATTGAGCTTCTCACCGGCCAGCCGGAACTTGAAGGCGCCGGTCCTGAGGCTTTTCTCGACATCCTCCATCGGTGCCCAGGTGCCGGTGTCCCAGACGATCATGGGCCCACCGCCATATTCGCCCTCGGGGATGACGCCCTCGAAGTCGATATATTCGATGGGGTGGTCCTCGGTCTCGACGGCGAGGCGCTTGTCGGCCGGGTTGAGCGAGGGGCCCCGCGGCACGGCCCAGCTTTTGAGCACGCCGCCGACTTCGAGGCGCAGGTCGTAATGATCGGCGGTGGCGTGATGCTTGTGGACGACGAAGCGGTTGCCCTCTCCGCCTGCGAGGCTGCCCGTCGGCTCCGGCGTGCGGGAGAATTCGCGTTTGGCGCGGTAGGGTTTGAGGTTGGCGGGCATGGCTAGGCGCCGAAGAACGGAATGGAATACGGCGAACGCCGCGTTCCCTCGCCCCCCTCTCTGTCCTGCCGGACATCTCCCCCTCAAGGGGGGAGATTGGCAGTTCCAGCGCCGGCACTCCCCTTCC
>NZ_VFUA01000073.1 GCF_006440735.1 Mesorhizobium sp. B2-7-1
CGGCCGTATCGCCACCCGCGCCATCGCTGAAACGATCGCAAAGCAGAGCGCCGATCTCTTCGACGCTTCACTCACGCTGCACATTTCCGGCTGCGCCAAGGGCTGCGCGCACCCGGGCCCAGCGGCGCTCACCCTGGTGGGCGACGAAAACGGAGCCGGACTTGTCGTGGACGGGACGGCAAAGGCCCTTCCTGCCGCGTACAGGCCGGGCTATGACGCCGCGCGCGGGGTCGCCGGCATTGCGGCGGCGATCCACGGCGCACGACATCCAGGCGAGACCGCCGCTGCCTGCCTGGCAAGGCTTGGCGCGGCCGGCATCGCCGAACTCTATCGACGGAACCAGTGAATGGCGGCCTACGACTATATCCACGACGGCAACGCGATCTATGAGCGCTCTTTCGCCATCATCCGCGCCGAGGCGGACCTGTCGCGCTTCTCGGAAGCCGAAGCCGATGTCGCGATCCGGATGATCCATGCCTGCGGCCAGGTCGAAGCCGCCAGCCATTTTGTCTTCTCCGGCGATTTCGTCACCGCCGCTCGCGCCGCCCTTGCCGCCGGTGCGCCGATCTTCTGCGATGCCGAGATGGTCGCTCACGGCGTCACCCGCGCCCGCCTGCCCGCCGGCAACGAGGTGATCTGCACGCTGCGCGACCCGCGCACGCATGACATCGCCAGGGAAATCGGCAATACCCGCTCGGCCGCCGCGATCGACCTTTGGGGCGAGCGCATGGCGGGTTCCGTCGTCGCCATCGGCAACGCGCCGACCGCGCTTTTCTATCTGCTCGAAAAACTGCGCGCCGGCGCGCCGAAGCCGGCCGCGATCATCGGCATGCCAGTCGGCTTCGTCGGCGCCGCCGAATCCAAGGATGCGCTGGCCGAGAATTCCTATGGCGTGCCCTACGCCATCGTCCGCGGCAGGCTGGGCGGCAGCGCCATGACCGCCGCCGCGCTCAATTCATTGGCGAGGCCCGGCCTGTGAACGCCATCCTGAAAGGCCGTCTGGTCGGCGTCGGCACCGGCCCCGGCGATCCGGAGCTGCTGACGCTGAAAGCCGCGCGGGCGTTAGCTGAAGCGGATGTCGTCGCCTATTTCGCCAAGCGCGGCAACAACAGCAATGCGCGCGCCATCGTCGAGGCGCGCTTCCGGCCGGATATGATCGAGCTACCGCTGCTCTATCCGGTGACGACCGAGATCGACAAGGATCACGACGACTACCGCGCGCAGATCACCGATTTCTACGAGCATTCGGCCGAACAGGTCGCCGAGCATCTCGGCGCCGGCAGGATGGTGGCCGTGCTGTCGGAGGGCGATCCGCTGTTCTACGGCTCCTACATGCATCTGCATGTGCGCCTCGTGCACCGCTTCCCGACCGAGGTCATCCCCGGCATCACCGCCATGTCCGGCTGCTGGTCGCAGACCGGCCTGCCGATCGTCCAGGGCGACGACGTGCTGACCGTGCTGCCGGGCACGATGAGCGAGTTCGAACTGACTCGCCGCCTCGCCGACACCGATGCCGCCGTCATCATGAAGGTCGGTCGCAACCTGCCGAAAATCCGCCGCGCGCTTGAAGCGACCGGCAAGCTGGCCAAGGCCGTCTATGTCGAGCGCGGCACCATGGCGGGCAGCGTCTCGATGCGGCTCGCCGAAAAGCCGGACGACAAGGCGCCCTACTTCGCCATCGTGCTGGTCGCCGGCTGGTCGGCTCGCCCGGGGGCAAAGCCATGAGCGGCCGCCTTACTGTCATCGGCCTCGGACCCGGCAATGCCGATCAGGTCACGCCGCAGGCTGCCAATGCCGTCGCCGAGGCCACCTTGTTCTATGGCTACAAGCCCTATCTCGACCGGCTGGAGCTGCGGCCGGATCAGACCCGCATCGCCTCCGACAACCGCGAAGAGCTCGCCCGGTCCAACGAAGCACTGGCCAAGGCCGCCGAAGGCCACAGCGTCGCCGTCGTCTCCGGCGGCGATCCGGGCGTCTTCGCCATGGCCGCGGCCGTCTGCGAGGCGATCGAAGCCGGTCCCGCCGAATGGCGTGCGATCGATCTCGCCGTTGTTCCCGGCGTCACCGCCATGCTGGCGGTCGCCGCCCGCATCGGCGCGCCGCTCGGTCATGACTTCTGCGCCATCTCGCTCTCGGACAATCTGAAGCCGTGGGACCTGATTGAGCTGCGCCTGCTGGCGGCAGCCGGAGCCGGCTTCGTCATCGCGCTCTACAACCCGATCAGCAAGGCCCGCCCCTGGCAGCTCGGCCGCGCCTTCGAATGCCTCAAGGCGATCCTGCCCGGCACCACGCCGGTGATCTTCGGCCGCGCCGCCGGCCGGCCCGACGAGCGCATCGAGGTATTTCTGCTGGCGGACGCCGATGCGGCAAAGGCCGACATGTCGACCTGCATCATCATCGGTTCGCCCGAGACCCGCATTATCAGGCGTGATGAAAAGCCGGCGCTGGTCTACACGCCGCGTTCGGCAACGGGGTCGAAAAGATGATCGACCATCGCCGCCAGCGCATCGACGGTTTCGGCCGAGGGAACGCCCGGCAAGGTCGGACGGCGGATCATGACCACTTCGATGCCAAGCGCCCGCGCAGCAGTGATCTTGCCAAAGGTCGCCTCGCCGCCGCTGTTCTTGGAAACGATCGCGTCGATCCCGTGTTTTTCCAGCAGTGCCCGTTCGTCAGCCTCCGGGAACGGTCCACGCGCCAACAGGTAGAGCGCATCGGGCACGGCAAGCTTGGGCTCGACCGGATCGACGCTGCGGATCAGGTAGCGGTGCTGCGGCGCGGCCTCGAACGCGCCGGCCTCCTGCCTGCCAATCGCCAGAAAGACGCGACGCGGCGCCTCGCCAAGCGCTTTTGCCGCCTCAGCGGCATTGTCGGCCAGCGTCCAGCGATCGCCCGCGACAGGCTCCCATCCGGGACGGCGCAGCGCAAGGATCGGCACGCCAGCCTGCCTTGCCGCTTCAGCCGCATTGACCGAGATACGCGCAGCATAGGGATGCGTGGCGTCGATCAGCAGATCGACATGCTCCTCGCGAAGATAGGCAGCCAGTCCATCCACCCCGCCAAAGCCGCCGACACGCACGGGCACGCCTTGCGCCACCGGGCTTTCGGTGCGGCCGGCCAGCGACAGCGTGACCGAGGAATCCGCGCGACGGGCGAGCTTCCCGGCCAACTGCCGGGCTTCCGTCGTGCCGCCGAGGATCAGGATACGGTGGGTCATCATGCCTGCTAAGGGTCCGCGCGCCGCCGAGCCCGCCCAAAAGTGGCTCGCCATCGTCGGCATCGGCGAGGACGGTGTAGCGGGTCTCGGCGACGAGGCCAAGCAGCGCATCGCGCAGGCCGACGTCGTCTTTGGCGGCAAGCGGCATCTCGCTCTCGTCTCACCTCTGGCCAAGGGCGAAACCCGCTCCTGGCCGACGCCCTTCGACGCCGAAATGCGCGACGTGCTGGCGCTCAAGGGCAAGAAAATCTGTGTGTTGGCCTCCGGCGATCCGTTCTTCCATGGCGTCGGCGTCACGCTGGCGCGCAAGGTCAAGCCGGATGAGATGCTCGTCCTGCCGGCGCCTTCCTCTCTGTCGCTGGCCGCCTCCCGTCTCGGTTGGGCGCTGCAGGACGTCGAGACCATCTCACTGCACGGCCATTCGATCGACCTGATCCGGCCCCTGCTCCATCCCGGCGCGCGTATCCTGGCGCTTACCTCCGACGCCGACGCGCCGGTAGCCATCGCCGCACTGCTCAGCGAACTCGGCTTCGGCGCGTCGCGGCTGACGGTCCTTGAAGCGCTCGGCGGTGCCGATGAGGCGCATCGAACCTCCCGCGCCGATGCCTTCGATCTCAAAAACATCAACCCGCTCAACGTGCTGGCGCTCGAAATTGAATCGACGCCGGATGCGCGCGTTCTGCCCTTGACCACCGGCCTCGCCGATCACCTGTTCGAACATGACGGTCAGATCACCAAGCGCGAGATCCGCGCCGTCACGCTGTCGGCGCTGGCGCCGCGGCGCGGCGAGCTGCTGTGGGACATCGGCGCCGGTTCCGGTTCGATCGGCATCGAATGGATGCTGGCGCATCCTTCGCTGCGCGCCATTGCCATCGAAGCCAACAGCGAACGCGCCGACCGCATCGCCCGCAACGCCGCGCATTGCGGCGTGCCCGGTCTTGTCGTGGTCGAAGGCGCCGCGCCCAAGGCATTCGCCAAGCTCGAAACGCCGGATGCGATCTTCATCGGCGGCGGCGGCAGCGATGCCGGCGTGCTGGAGAAGGCGATCAAGGCGCTGCGTACCGGCGGCCGCCTCGTCGCCAATGCGGTGACGCTGGAGATGGAGGCGCTGCTGCTCGACCAGCACAACAGCCGCGGCGGCGATCTCACGCGCATCGCGCTGTCGCGCGCGGCCCCGGTCGGCTCCATGCAGGCCTGGCGATCGGCCATGCCTGTCACGCAGTGGAACTGGGTGAAGCCATGATGGTCGCGGGCATCGGCAGCCGGAAGGGCGTGAGCGTCGAAGAAGTGCTGGCGGCGATCGAGACCGCGCTTGAAGCGCATGGCTTCGCGATATCAGCGCTTTCGGCGCTGGCGACCGCCCCGCTCAAGAAGGATGAGGCGGCGATTGCCGCCGCCGGCCGCGCGCTCAACCTGCCGGTGGTCATTGCCGAAGACCAGGTCCTGCAGCTGGCCTCGCCGGGCGCTCGCAGCCGCTGCGATCTGTCGCAGAGCCGCGCTGGCACGCCGTCGGTTTCAGAGGCGTCGGCGCTTGCGGTTGCCGGGGCCGGTGCAAGACTGCTCGGACCTCGCACGGTGCTTGGCCCGGTCACCTGCGCCATCGCCATCAGCGGAGACGCGCCATGACGGTCCATTTCATCGGCGCCGGTCCGGGCGCTGCCGATCTCATCACGCTGCGCGGCGCGCGGCTGTTGGCCAGTTGCCCGGTCTGCCTCCATGCCGGCTCGATCGTCGCGCCGGAGCTGCTCGAGCATTGCGCGCCCGGCACCAAATTGATCGATACCGCGCCGATGTCGCTCGACGAGATCGAGGCCGAATATGTCGCCGCGCACAAGGCCGGCCAGGATGTCGCGCGCCTGCACTCCGGCGATCTTTCGGTGTGGAGCGCAGTCGCAGAGCAAATAAGGCGACTGGAAAAGCACGGCATCCCCTACACTTTGACCCCAGGCGTGCCCTCCTTCGCCGCGGCGGCGGCAGCACTGCGCCGTGAGCTCACTATCCCCGAGCTCGCGCAAAGCCTGGTGCTGACCCGCGTCTCCGGCCGCGCCTCGAAAATGCCGCCGGGCGAGACGCTGGCCGGCTTCGGCCGCACCGGCGCCACGCTTGCCATCCATCTTGCCATTCACGCCATCGACCGCGTCGTCGCCGATCTGACGCCGCTTTACGGCGCCGAATGCCCGGTCGCGGTCGTCTTCCGCGCCTCGTGGCCGGACGAACGCATCCTGACCGGCACGCTCGGCACTATCGAAGCGCAACTGGTGGAAAACCCTATGGAGCGCACAGCGATCATCTTCGTCGGCAGCGCTTTGGCCACCCAGGATTTCGGCGAAAGCTCACTCTACGACGCCCACTATCAGCGGCGTTTTCGCGGACGGGACGGATTGTGAACGGCAGCGCCAATACGAACGGACGGGCAAATATAGATCAGGCGCTGGCGCGACTGAACTTCAAGCCGCGCGAACTGGAACCCGGTCATGTCTGGCTGGCCGGCGCCGGCCCCGGCGACCCCGGCTGCCTGACGCTTGAGGTGCTGGCCGCGCTCGGACAATGCGACGCGCTGGTCTATGATGCGCTGGTCTCGCCCGATGTCGTGGCGGTCGCTCAAGGCGCGGACCTCTTCTACGCCGGGAAACGCGGCGGCCAGCCCTCGATGAAGCAGGACGACATCAACACACTCCTGGTACGGCTGGCGCGCGAGGGCCGCCGCGTGGTGCGGCTGAAAGGCGGCGACCCTTATATTTTCGGTCGTGGCGGCGAAGAGGCTTTGGCGCTCGCCGGCGAGAAAATTCCGTTCCGCGTGCTCTCAGGCCTGACCTCGGGCCTCAGCGCGCTTGCAGCTACAGACATCCCCGCCACCATGCGCGGCATAAACAAGGCCGTCATCCTCGCCACCGGCCATGCCGCCGGCACCGATGACGACATCGACTGGGCGGCGATCGCCCGCACCGGACAGCCGGTCGTCGTCTATATGGGCATGGCCCATCTGCCGGTGATCGCGGCAAAGCTGCTCGAAGGCGGCCTCGCGCCCTCGACACCCGCCGCGGTGATCGTCGCGGCAACCACGCCGCAGGAGCGCATCGTCGTCGCCACGCTCGCCACCATCGCCGAGGAGGCCGCGGCCGCCGGGCTAGCCTCCCCGGCGCTGATCGTCGTCGGCGGCATCGTCGCCATGCGCGCGGCACTGGCGGGCGAGATATGACGGCGCGGGCGATCATCATCGGCGCGCCGCGCTCCGGCTCGGGCAAGACCAGCGTCACCATCGGCCTGTTGCGCGCGCTTGCCCGGCGCGGGTTGAAGGTGCGCGGCGCGAAGTCCGGCCCGGACTATATCGATCCGGGCTTCCATACCGCTGCTACCGGCCTGTCCGGCGTCAATCTCGACAGCTGGGCGATGTCGCCTTCCCTGCTCAACGCGCTGGCGTTCCAAGCGGCGGACGACGCCGAATACATCATCCTCGAAAGCGCGATGGGCCTGTTCGACGGCATCCCCGCGCCGGAAGGTCGCTCCGGCTCGGCCGCCGATCTTGCGCGGCTCTACGGCCTCCCTGTGCTTCTGGTGCTCGACGTTTCCGGACAGTCGACCACGGCGGCGGCGGTGGCCAAGGGTTTTGCCACCTACGATCCCGACGTGCGCATGGCCGGCGTCGTGCTCAATCGCCTCGGCAGCGAACGCCATCGCCGCCTGTCGGGCGACGCCATCGAAGCGATCGGCCTGCCCGTGGTCGGCGCCATCCTGCGCGATCCGACGCTCAACCTGCCGGAGCGCCATCTCGGCCTCGTCCAGGCCGGCGAGTACGAGAACCTGATGGCGCATCTCGATCGGCTGGCCGACATGGTCGAGAAATCGCTCGACATCGACACCATCCTGGCGCTGGCGACCCCGCTGGAACCGACCCCCGGCGACTTCGGCGATGCGCTGCAGCCGCCTGGACAGCGCATCGCGCTGGCGCAGGACGCCGCCTTCACCTTCCTCTATCCGCATGTCGCCTCGTACTGGCGCAAGGCAGGCGCCGAGATCGTGCCCTTTTCGCCGCTTGCCGACGAAGCGCCGGGCCAAGATTGCGATGTCTGCTGGCTCCCCGGCGGCTATCCGGAACTCCATGCCGGCAAGCTCGCGGCCGCCGACAATTTGCAGAAGGGAATGGCGCGCTTTGCGGCGACGAAGCCGGTTCATGGCGAGTGCGGCGGCTTCATGGTGCTGGGCGAAGGGCTGGAAGACGCGGAGGGGACAAGCCACAGGATGCTGGGCCTGCTTGGCCATTCGACCAGCTTCGCCAGGCGCAAGATGAACCTCGGCTATCGCGAGGCGCGGCTGCGCGCCGCCTGCCCGCTGGGGCCGGAAGGCACGCTGATCCGCGGCCATGAATTCCACTACGCGCAGATGACCGCCTCGGGCAATGACGAGCCACTGGCCGACCTTGCCGACGGCCAGGGCAATCCGCTCGGCGCCTCCGGCTACCGGCGCAGCCATGTCAGCGGCACTTTCTTCCATGCCATAGCGAGGGGCGCATGAGCGGCCCCTCCGCACCCCGGCAAGTGCTTGACGATATCGGCCTCAGCCTCGTCTTCTTCACTAGGCTGAGGTTGCCATCGAGCGACTTCGGCGGCCGCAGCCTGGCGGATGCGATTTGGGCCGCACCATTCGCCGGCCTCGCGGTGGCGATCATCGGCGCGCTCGTCTATGCCATCGCCACTGCTCTCGGCCTCGCCACCGGGCCGGCCGCCGCACTTGCGCTTGCCGCGACGATGCTCGTCACCGGCTGCCTGCACGAGGACGGGCTTTCCGATATCGCTGATGGCTTTTGGGGCGGCAGGACGCGCGACAGGAAGCTGGAGATCATGCGCGACAGCCGCATCGGCGCCTATGGCGCGGCAGCGCTTGGCATCTCGCTGCTGATCCGCTGGAGCGCGCTGTCGCAACTGGCTGGGCCGGGCCATGTCTTCCTGGCGCTGCTCGCCGCGCATGCCGCCTCGCGCGGTCTGTTCGGCGCCTTCATGCACCTTCTGCCCCCGGCCCGCGCCGATGGTCTGTCGGCGGGCGCTGGCTCCGTCACCACCGAAACCGCTGTTATCGGCGCAGCGCTTGGTGCCGTGGCACTATTGGCGCTCGGCCTTGGCGGCGCGATCGCCGCCCTCATCCTGCTCGGCCTGATCTTTGCGGCCTTCCGCGCGCTTTGCCTCAGCCAGATCGGCGGCCAGACCGGCGACACGATCGGCGCGCTGCAGCAGCTCGGTGAGATCGCGGTGCTGCTCGTCGCATCCGTTTGCCTTTCCTGATTCTCTTTCGGAGACCTTGCCCCCATGTCCCCCCAATCAACGTCCTTCAAATCCCTCGAAGACCTGCGTGCCGCCTGCCTCGACCTTTCCGCCGGCAGCGACACCGCGGCAGCAGCCGTTGCCCGCCGCCAGGACACGCTTACTAAGCCGCCGGGCAGCCTGGGCCGGCTGGAAACGATCGCCGCCTGGCTGGCGCGCTGGCAGGGCCGCGACATGCCGAAGCTCGATGCGGTGAAGGTTTTCGTCTTCGCCGGCAATCACGGCGTCACCGCGCAGGGCGTGTCGGCCTATCCTTCGGAAGTCACCGTGCAGATGGTGGCGAATTTCGCGGGCGGCGGCGCTGCCATAAACCAGCTCGCCCGCATCGCCGGCGCCAAGCTCGACGTCATCCCGTTCGATCTCGATCACCCGACCGACGATTTCACGCAGGTTCCGGCGATGGACGAAAAGGCTTTCCTCGCCGCCGTCTCGGCCGGCTACGACGCCGTGACCAAGGATCTCGACCTCGTTTGCTTCGGCGAGATGGGCATCGGCAACACCACCCCTGCGGCGGCGATCTCGACCGCGCTGTTCGGCGGCGGCGCTGAAAAATGGACGGGGCGCGGCACCGGTGTCGACGATGCCGGGCTGCAGCGCAAGGTCGTGGCCATCGAGGCAGGCCTCAAGCGCCATGCCGATTCGCTCTCCGACCCGCTGAAGATCGCCGCGGCCCTTGGCGGACGTGAGCTGGCGGCCATCCTCGGCGCCACGCTCGCCGCGCGCAAGAACAACGTGCCGGTGCTGCTCGACGGCTTCGTCTGCACCGCGGCTGTCGCGCCGCTGGCCAGGCTGCACCCGACCGGCCTTGCCCACACCGTCGCCGCCCACGTCTCGGCCGAAGCCGGTCACCGCCGCCTGCTCGAATCACTCGGCCTGCCACCGCTGCTCGATCTTGGCATGCGGCTCGGCGAAGGCTCCGGCGCCTGCCTTGCCGTCAACATCGTGCGCTCGGCGCTGGAATGCCATGCCAGGATGGCAAGCTTCGCCGAGGCCGGCGTTTCGGAAAAATAAAAATCGGTCGAAATTTCAACACTGTTGAAACATCGAAATAACGTCATCTCGGTTATTCCATGGAACGTATATGTCTCATGGGAGATCGATCGATGTATTTGAAATATCTAATATCTTCTGCGATTCTTGTTTCCGCAGCTTCGCCGGCCTTGTCTCAGGATCAATATGTTCGCCCGCTTCGCCCCGGTGAAGACGGGTCGGCCAGGATCCAGTCGTCGATCTCGATGACCTTTCCGGTCAAGGATGACGACGACGCTGCCGCGCAGCAGCAGGTCGCGCTTCGCTCCTTCTACAAGATCGCTGCAGGCAGTTGCGCCATGGTGCTCGAGACCGTCGCCGATACATGCGAGATTGCCGGCATGAGCACCAATCTCAATGCCAGGGACCGCAACACAGGCGGTTACGGCGGATCGCAGCTCACGGTGAGCGGTCAGATCACGATGAAGGTCAAGTTCAAGGCGAGCCTCGGCAAGACGGCGCCGTAGGCGCCGCTCTTGCGGTCAACTTCGTTGTTTTGATGAGAAGATTTGGTGGGTGTGCACAGGATCGAACTGTGGACCCGCTGATTAAGAGTCAGCTGCTCTACCAACTGAGCTACACACCCACACCGCCGGAAAAACCAGCGTCGGCGGCGCATATAGCCGCCGCTTTCGGGGATGTCCAGCCCTGCCGGGATCATTTCCCGACAAATCGCCTAAGTGCCGCACCCATCAAACAAAAAGCTGGCCTTCAGCCACCTTGATCGCATGGCCGCCGATGCGCGCGGAGGCCAGCTTTCCAGCTTCGACATTGAGCTCGAGCCGGATGCGCGACGGCCTGCCCATTTCCAGCCCCTGCTCGATCCAGAGCTGCGAGATGCCGTCGGTCGGAGCGTCGAAATGCATGATTGCGCCGGCAAAGGCCGCCGCGGCCGAACCGGTCGCGGGATCTTCATAGGAAGGCGTGCCGGGCACGATCATGCGCACGTGGAAGGCGCTGTCGTGATGGACCCGCTCGCGGCAATAGACATAGGGGCTGGCGAAGGCCCACTCGCTCTTGCGTGGTGCCAATTCCGACCACGCCTGGTCGTCCAGCCTGATCTTGGCCGCCTCTTCCAAACCGGCAACCGGGATCGTCACATAAGGCACGCCGGCCGACCAGAAGGCGACGCGGTGATTCTCGAAGCCGATCTCGTGCGGGGCAAGGCCGAGCGCCGCGCCGATTGCTTCGGGATCGGCCTTGAGCTCCAGCGGTTCCGGCAGTTTCGCCAGATCGAACTCGGCGAAGGTCGAGCCGTCATGCTTGCTCACCGCGCAGCGCACCGGCCCGATATTCTCCTCCAGCACGAAGATGCCGGCCGCCTCGCCGGCGAGCTCGGCCAGCGCGATCGCCGAGCCGACCGTCGGATGCCCCGCAAAAGGCATTTCATAGTCGGGCGTGAAGATGCGGATACGGTTGCGGTGCTTCGGATTGTCGGGAGGCAGCACGAACACCGTCTCGGAAAGATTGAATTCGCGCGCGATAGCCTGCATGCCGGCAGTGTCGAGCCCATCGCTGTCGAGCACCACCGCGAGCGGATTTCCGGCCAGCCTTTCGGTGGTAAACACATCGTAAAGCAAGTAATTGCGCGCCATGGAGAAGACCTTTCGCCTCGCCCCGAATTTCTGCCTCAATCCCAACATGAGGGAAATTTAATTTGAAATTCGAACCTTAAGGCCTGATTTGTGCCGGATAGGGACATCAATTTTCAGCATAGGGGTCCGGCGTGGACCAGCTTGTCAATCCGCCAAATGCGGAATCCGGTACTTCCATAGAGGCAGCGCTCGGGCTCGACCGCAAGGGCTTGAGCCGCAAGCGCCGCCGCTTCTGGCGCTACGCGCTGCTGGCGATAGCGATCGTCGCGGCCGGCATTGTCCTCTATCGATGGTATGCCGCAGCGCCCCCCAGGATCGAATACACCGCCGTGCCCGCGGCGATCGCCGACCTCACGGTCGAGGTATCCGCCACCGGCACGCTGCAGCCGCTGACCCAGGTCGACATCTCCAGCGAGCTTTCCGGCATCGTCCGCTCGGTCGCGGCCGCAGAGAACCAGCAGGTCAAGAAAGGCGACGTGCTGGCGACGCTCGACACCGCCAAGCTGGAGGTCCAGATCGAGCGCGCCACTGCCTCCGCCAAGGCGGCGGCCGCGTCCGTCGAGGACGCCAAGGTGACCTTGCAGGAAAACGAGAACGCGGTTGTGCGCGCCAGCGCGCTAACCAAGCGCGGCATGGCGACGGACCAGTCGCTCGAAGCGGCGACCGCGACGCGCGATCGCTCGAAGGCGGCGCTCGACAGTGCCGAAGCCAATCTCGCCATCGCCCAGGCCGACCTCAAGGCACAGCAGACCGATCTGGCGAAAAGCACCATCTATGCGCCGATCGACGGCATCGTGCTGACGCGCTCGGTCGATCCCGGCCAGACGGTCGCGTCCTCGCTGCAGGCGCCGGTGCTCTTCGTCATCGCCGCCGACCTGAGGAACATGGAATTGCAGGCCGCGGTCGACGAGGCCGATATCGGCGCGGTGAAGCCCGGCCAGCATGCCCGCTTCACCGTCGACGCTTTCCCGGACCGGCCGTTCGACGCCGAGATCCGCGACATCTCCTACGCTTCGGTCACCACCGACGGCGTCGTCACCTACAATGCGCGGCTTGAAGTCGATAATGGCGAGCTTCTGCTCAGGCCAGGGATGACGGCGACGGTCTCGGTCGTCACGAGGCAGGCCAAGGGCGTGCTCACCGTTCCCTCGACGGCCTTCCGCTATCGCCCGATGCAACAGCAGGCGCGCGGCTGGAGCCTGCGCGACCTCTTCACCGGCCGCATGGGCCGCCCCAACCGGCAGCGCGAGGCGACGAAGGCGCCGGCCGACGGCTCGCGCACGCTTTATGTGCTGGAGAACGGCCGGCCGCGTCCGGTCAATGTCAGGATCGGCTCGACCGACGGCGAGTTGACCGAGATCACGTCAGGCCTCGACGAGGGCGCGCAAGTCATCACCGGCGCGCAGCAGCGGAGCTGACGACATGTCGGCTCCCATGCTCATCACCTTCGACAAGGTCTGGAAAAGCTATGGCGAGGGCGAGGCCCGCGTGCACGCGCTGGCCGGCGTCGATCTCGCGATCCGGCGTGGCGAATTCGTCGCCATCATGGGTCCTTCCGGCTCGGGCAAGTCGACGGCCATGAACATCATCGGCTGCCTCGATACGCCGACGGCCGGAACCTACTCCTTCATGGGCGTCGATGCCGGCCGCCTCGACCGCAACCGCCGCGCGCTTTTGCGCAATCTCTATGTCGGCTTCGTCTTCCAGGGCTACAATCTCCTGCCGCGCACCACGGCGGCGGAAAATGTCGAGCTGCCGCTGATCTATCGCGGCGTCGCCGCGCGCGAACGTCGCGAGCTGGCCATGCAGGCGCTGGCCGAGGTCGGGCTTGTCGGGCGCGAGCACCACACCCCGGCCGAGCTCTCGGGCGGCCAGCAGCAGCGCGTGGCGATCGCCCGCGCCATCGTCACCAGGCCGACGCTGCTCGTCGCCGACGAACCGACCGGCAATCTCGACACCGCGCGCACGCATGAGATCATGGAGCTGTTGACCAGGCTCAACGCCGGGCTCGGGCTTTCCATCGTCATGGTCACGCATGAAGCCGATGTTGCGGACTATGCCGGCCGCACCATCCGTTTCCTCGACGGCCATGTCGCCTCCGATACCTTGAAGGCGGAGGAAGCGGCATGATCTGGGAGACCGTCCGCCTCTCGCTGCGCTCGATCCGCCGCAACGTGCTGCGCTCGTTCCTGACGCTGCTTGGCATCGTCATCGGCGTCGCGGCCGTCATCGCCATGCTCACCATCGGCTCCGGCACGACGGAGAAGGTCAAGGCCGATATCTCGAAGCTCGGCAGCAACCTTCTCGTCGTACGCGCCGGCCGGCCAGCAGGCCCCGGCGGACCGGGAGGCCTCGACCAGGCGGTGCGGCCGCTGGCCGAAAAGGATATCACCGCGCTCGACGCGCATCTGAGCGGCGCGCGCGCCATTTCGCCGGCGTCGCAAAAACAGGTCCGCGTCATCTTCGGCACCGAAAGCCTGACGTCGGGCGTGACCGGCACCGACAGCGCTTATCTGGATGCCCGCGACTGGAAACTGGTGTCGGGTCGTCCCTTCAGCGATTCCGAAACGCGTGCCGGCGCCGGTGTCTGCCTGATCGGCGAAACCGTGCGCCAGCAATTCTTCGGCGCTGGCGATCCGGAGGGCGAGATCATCCGCGTCAACCGTACCTCCTGCAAGATCATCGGCCTGCTCGAGCCGAAGGGCTATACCGGCTTCGGCCAGGACCAGGACAATGTCGTGCTGATGCCGCTGCACGCCTATCAGCGCCGCATCGCCGGCAACCGCGACATCGACAACATCTATATCGCCGCCGACGACCGCACGCCGACCACCGAGCTGCAGCCGCGCGTCGAGGACATCTTGCGCGACACGCGCCGCATCACGCCCGACCGCGATCCCGATTTCGCCATCCGCGACATGACCCAGATCGCCGACGCGATGACCAGCGCCACCACCACCATGACCGGCATGCTCGGGGCCGTCGCCGGCGTCAGCCTCCTGGTCGGCGGCATCGGCATCATGAACATCATGCTGGTCTCGGTCACCGAGCGCACACGCGAGATCGGCATCAGGCTGGCGATCGGCGCGCATGAAAAACACATCCTCATCCAGTTCCTGGTCGAGGCGACCGTGCTCTCACTGCTTGGCGGCATCATTGGCATCCTGATCGGCCTGTCGCTGGCCGGCCTCGCCTCGATGGCGCTGACAATACCTTTTGCGCCGAGCCCGGCCGTCATCCTGCTCGCTGTCGGCTTTTCGGCGCTGATCGGCATGGTGTTCGGCTTCTTCCCGGCGCTGCGCGGCGCCAGGCTCGACCCGATCGACGCGCTGCGGCACGAGTAGGGCGCCGCCCCCTTGGCTGCGGACCATCAAAACGGCAGCCGCGCGTTCTCCTTGACCTCCTTCATGACGAAGAAGGTCCTGGTTTGCCGAACGCCAGGCAGCGCGATCAGCTTCTGGCCATGCAGCTTGTTGAAATCCGCCATGTCGCGCACGCGTATCTTCAACAGATAGTCGAAGTCGCCGGCCACCAGATTGCAGTCCAAGACCTCCTTGAGCTTGAGGGCGGCATCCTCGAAAGCGGCGAAGCTTTCGGGTGTCGAGCGGTCGAGCACGACGCCGACCATGACCAGCGCGCCGAGCCCGACCGCGGCCGGCGCGATCTCCGCCCTGACCCCGGTGATGTAGCCTTCTTCGAACAGGCGTTGCGTGCGCCGGTGGCATGTGGCGGCGCTGACATTCACGCGGGCCGCGAGCTCCGCGTTGGTCAGCCGCCCCTCGGCCTGAAGCGCCCGCAGGATCTTGATGTCGATGCGATCAAAAGTCTGGTCGGAAGATTCTTCCATCTTTGCCTGCTTCTATGGACGATTGAACTAAATGTAGCGCATCTCGTTGCAAAGATGCAAAAAAGCTGAGGCCTCTTCGAGAGCACCTTTCGCCCCAGTTCGTCTATTCTCTGGGCATCGAAAAACGAACACGGCGGAGGCAACTCGATGTCACTTCTCGACAAGTTTGAACGGTATCCGCTGACCTTTGGCCCGACGCCGATCGAGCATCTGCCGCGCCTCAGCGCGGCGCTCGGCGGAAAAGTGCAGGTCTACGCCAAGCGTGACGATTGCAATTCCGGGCTGGCCATGGGCGGCAACAAATTGCGCAAGCTCGAATACATCGTGCCCGATGCGATTGCGTCCGGCGCCGACACGCTGGTGTCGATCGGCGGCGTGCAATCGAACCACACCCGCATGGTCGCCGCGACGGCTGCCAAGATCGGCATGAAATGCGTGGTCATCCAGGAGAAATGGGTGCCGCACTACGATGCGGTCTATGACCGGGTCGGCAACATCTTGCTGACGCGGCTGATGGGCGCCGACAGCCGGCTGGTCGAAGACGGTTTCGACATCGGCATCCGCAAAAGCTGGCAGGATGCGATCCAGTCGGTGAAGGACGCGGGCGGCAGGCCCTATCCTATTCCCGCCGGCGCCTCGGTGCACAAGTTCGGCGGTCTAGGCTATGTCGGCTTTGCCGAGGAGATCGCCAGGCAGGAGAGCGAACTCGGCTTTGCCTTCGACTACATCATCGTCTGCGTCGTGACCGGCTCGACGCAGGCCGGCATGATCGTCGGCTTCGCCGCGCAAAATCGCGCCGACCGGGTGATCGGCATCGACGCCTCCGGCACGCTCGACCAGACCCGCGCGCAGGTTCGCCGCATAGTCGACGACACCGCCGCTCTCATCGGGCTGGGCCGCGCCGTGCGCGAGGACGAGATCGTCATCAATCCCGACTATGCCTATCCCGCCTATGGCGTTCCGTCTGAACAGACGAATGACGCGATCCGGCTGGCGGCCCGAACCGAAGCGATGATCACCGACCCGGTCTACGAGGGAAAGTCGATGCAGGGGCTGATCGATCTGACCAGGAAAGGCTTCTTCCCGGAGGGATCGAGAATTCTCTATGCGCATCTCGGCGGCGCACCGGCCATCAACGGCTACAGCTATTATTACAAAGATGACGGCGGCCCGCGGAAAGGCGCGCCGCATGACCGCGACGCGCTGCCGCCGCTCTTTCCATAGGGCGCACCCGCCGGCACCGATGCCGCAGGTCAGGAAACCTTGCTGCCGTCGGCGAAATGCCACTCGATCAGCGGCTTCATGTGGGGCATCAAGCCGTCGGGCAGATCGGCGGCACTACGGATGATGACCGGGCCTTCGATCTCCGGGTCCGTCTCGGTGGCGACGAAGGCGCTGATGCGCCGCGCCAGATCGTCGGCCGTTTCGGCCACGCGGTAGCGACGGAAGATCACCGTGCCGCTCGGCGTCGACAGCGCGTGATAGCGCTGTCCGCGTTCGGCCGTCGAAAGATCGAGCCCTGTCTCCTCCCCCACCTCGCGGATCATGTTGAAGTCGACATCGACCAGCCCCTCGCGAAAGTCGATCGGCTCGAACGAGCCGGCGGCGAAATAGACGCGGCCGGCATTGACCGTGCGCGGCCCCATGCGGATCGCCACCAGCGCATTGTCGCCGGCCACCAGCACGGCGTGCGCATAGGCGTGCTCGGCGCCGGAATTCTCGCGCCGCTTGCGCCACAGCAGGAACGTGGAATAGTTCACGGCATGGCAGCGGCCGACGAGGCGATTGTCTCGATAAGCAAGTTCGGAAAGCAGCACCACGGTGCCGTCGAACAGCGCCGGATTGGCCGCAATTTCCTGCCGCCAGTTCTCGGCGATCGCCTCTGCGTTGCCCAGTACGAAGGGATGCGGGCCGGGATCGAGGCGGACGTCGACCGCATCGACCGGCAGGATGACGTTGCGCGGCAGGTCGAAACTCAAGATGGTCACGCCATGTCCAGGGTGATCGCCACCGGACAGTGATCGGAGGCCTTTGGCCTGTCCCAGCCGGCGCGCGGGAAACGCTCGACCTCCTGTCCGGGCGGAAAGATGGTGCGCCAGGGCTGACCGTTGCGGATGATATCGGGAACGGCGGTGGCGTTCTTCGCGGCCAGCGCCTTCGACAGCAGGATATAGTCGAGCTGGCAGAGATGCCGCTCCTCCGGGCCGCGCGTGTGGTAGAAGCTCCAGCGGTCCATCTCCGGCCGCCGCTCGACGACATTTTCGCAAAAGCCGCCGGCGGTAAGCACATCGATCGAGGACCGGGCTTCGTCGACAACCTCGAAACGGTAGCCGTCGATGGTGTCGCCATCGATCTTCACACGCTGCCGATAATCGTTCATGTCGCCGCAGACCGCCCAACGCTTGTCGGCGGCGTGGTCCTTGCCGAAACGCTCCTCGATGATGCGGCGCACCGCCTGCGCCTCGGCAATGCGCAGCGGCATTGACGCCTGGCGGCCGTCCAGCCCGTTGCGCGGCGGACCCATCGATTTGAAATGCACGAGGTAGAGCGTCAACGGCGCGCCGCCGACCCGCAGGTCGATCTCCAGGCAGTCACGGCGAAAGATACGCTCATTGGCGAGGTAGCCGAGCGTGGCAAGTTCCGGCGTGAACAGCCCGAACTGCTCGAAGGTGACATAGGCGTGGCTGGTCATGCGCACGAACTCGATCGGCTGCCCCTGTGCGGTCTCGTTGCGCATCATCACGGCGACATCGATGCCGCGCGTGTCGTTGCCGGCGGTGGTGTATTTCTGCCGGTAGCCCTGCCCGACCATCTTGAACAGATAGCCGTATTCGAAGGCCTTCAGTGCCTCGATATTGTCGACCTCTTGCATGCAGATGACGTCCGCGCGGGTGGCCGCGATGGCGAGCGCCGTCAACTGGCGGGTGTCGTCGGACTGGGCGATCGCGCGGGCCTGCTCGAGGATGCGGTATTCCGCCTCGCTCTGGATGTCGAACAGCGCCAGCGTGCGGTCTTCATTGAGCTGGTTGCGGTAGCCCGAGAAATCGAACCTGTTCATCAGGTTCTCGACATTGAAGGTGGCGAGGCGCAGCGACATGGCCGTGACCTTTGCCTGCAAGCGATGGCGAAAACAAGGGCCACGCCAATGCTCGTCATGGTTGATGGAACCTTTCCGTTCATCCCCCGTTCAGACGGAAAGTTCCAACAATGTGCCTTTCCCCGGGGTGTGCTGGGCGTGGGGCCTTTACTCCTTGGAGAGTGAGATGAAACCGCTTTTTTCTTCCCTGAGATCCGGGCTCCTGGCCCTGGGCCTCGTTGCCGGCGTGACGGCGCCATCGGTCGCCGGTCCGATCCTGCAGCCCGATCTCGGCGTCGCAACGAACACCGTCGCGCCGAATATTATTCCCGTGCGCGAGGGCTGGGCCGGCAACAACAACGGCGGCAGCTTCCAGGATTGGCGCTGGCGTAACCGCGGCGGCGACTTCAGATGGCGTGGCGGCGATCGTCGCTTCTCGCGCCACTGGGACGGCGGCGGCGACTGGCGCTGGCGGCACCACCACCGCCGCCACTTCCGTGGCGGCGACGCGGCGATCCTTGGGCTGGGCCTCGGCCTGGGCTTGGGCAGTGCCTATGGCAACTACTATGATCCCTATCAGTACGATTACTACCCGCGCTACGCTCAGCCGCGGCGCATTTACCGGACCGAGCGGCTCTCCAGCGCGCATGTCCGGTGGTGCTACGACCGCTACCGGTCGTATCGCGCCTGGGACAATACTTTCCAGCCCAACTATGGCCCACGCAAGCAATGCTGGTCGCCCTATAGGTGAGCGGCCGCCAGCACAGACATAAAAACGGCGCCCTTCGCGGCGCCGTTTTTATTTTGCGGCAACTGTGGCTACGATAGGCGATAACCCTAAATTTATCGGCGGCTTCTATTCAGCCATGCCAATGTCCCGACACGACGATTCGCGCGAACAGGGTGCGAGGACGTGCCCGCCATGGCCGAAAACGAACACAGAAACCAACACAGGCAACGCGTGCTTAAGGGCGCCGCAATCCTGACCGGCATCAACAATTCCGAAGTGAAATGCGCGGTGCGCAACATGCATTCGAAGGGCGCGGAGTTGAAAGTGCCGATCGACGCACGCGTGCCGGACGAATTCCTGCTCTATGTGCCGGTCGACGGGATCGGCTACAAGGCGGTGGTGCGCTGGCGCCGCGAGGATCGCATCGGCGTCGAGTTCACCGGCACTGAGCCCAAGCCGCACTGGCACTACGGCTGAGCAGCACCAATTGGCTTGCCTGGCAAAGAAAGAGGGCCGACGGATCGCTCCGCCGGCCCTTGTCAGATGCATACGGAAGTCGAGAATTAATTTTTCGCCTTGTCGACCAGCTTGTTCTTGGCGATCCACGGCATCATCGCGCGCAGCTTCGCACCGACTTCCTCGATCTGGTGGCTGTCGTTGTTGCGGCGGATGCCCTTGAAGCGCGACAGACCGGCGCGATATTCCTGCATCCATTCCGAGGTGAACTTGCCGGTCTGGATGTCCTTCAGGATGCGCTTCATCTCGGCCTTGGTGTCGGCGGTGATGATGCGCGGACCCGAGACATACTCGCCCCACTCGGCGGTGTTCGAAATCGAGTAGTTCATGTTGGCGATGCCGCCCTCATAGATCAGGTCGACGATCAGCTTCACTTCGTGCAGGCACTCGAAATAGGCCATTTCCGGCGCGTAGCCGGCTTCCACCAGCGTCTCGAAGCCGGCACGGATCAGCTCGACCAGGCCGCCGCACAGCACAACCTGCTCGCCGAACAGGTCGGTCTCGCATTCCTCGCGGAAATTGGTCTCGATGATGCCTGAACGACCGCCGCCGACGCCACAGGCGTACGACAGAGCGAGGTCGAGCGCATTGCCCGAAGCGTCCTGGTTGACGGCGACCAGGCACGGCACGCCGCCGCCCTTCTGGTATTCGCCGCGCACGGTGTGGCCCGGGCCCTTCGGCGCGATCATGACGACGTCGACCGAAGCCTTGGGCTCGATCAGGCCGAAATGCACGTTGAGGCCGTGCGCGAAGGCGATCGCGGCGCCGTCGCGGATGTTCGGCGCGATCTCGTTTTTGTAGATATCGGCCTGCAATTCGTCGGGCGTCGCCATCATCATCAGGTCGGCCCATTTGGCGGCGTCGGCCACGCTCATGACCTTGAGGCCGTCGGCCTCGACCTTCTTGGCGGTGGCGGAACCGGCCTTGAGACCGATGGCGATCTCCTTGGCGCCGGAATCCTTGAGGTTGAGCGCATGCGCCCGGCCCTGGCTGCCATAGCCGATGATGGCGACCTTCTTGCCCTTGATCAGATTGAGATCGGCGTCACGATCGTAATAGACACGCATGTTGGTCTTCCTTCCCGTTTTGAAAATCAGGGGCTTTGCAGCCGGTTGTTTGCTCCGAAGAGAGCGAGAAACTGCTGCGTCGCGCGGCGGGCGTCGCCGCCGATCGCCGCCTCAGTCGATTCCACCCGGTCGCCGAGCAGCAGACGGATCTGCACGTCGCGGCCGACCAGGCCGAAAAAGGTCCGGAACGCCGTCTCGGCGTCCTCGAAATCGAGCAGCCCGGCCTGCCGGCCTGCTTCAAGCACCGGCTTCAGCCGCTTGGCAAGCGCGAACCGGCCATTCTGCAGCACGATCGCGCCGAGATCGTCCTTGCCGGAACCGGCATGGCTGACTGCCACACGGTTCAGCGCGATCGAAGTGTCGCTGGAGATAACCTTCAGCCAATCCGAAGCGAAACGCTCCAGGCTCGCCGTGAGCGAACCGATATCCAGTCTTTCACGATCGATAGCCGCCACACGCACCTTGGACGCCTGCCACTGCACCGTCGCAGTCAGCAGGCCATCGCGGTCGCCGAACCATTTGTAGAGCGTTTCCTTGGAACAGCTTGCCCGCCGCGCCACCGCCGTCATGGTCAGGTTGTCGCCCTCCTCGACCAACAGGCGGAGCGCCGCGTCGAGAACGGCCTGCTGCCGCTCGGTGAGCGCTTCGCTCGTATCGATCTCCGCTGGCTGCAACACCGCTGTTCCCAATTCCGAATGCGTATTCAAGGCGTACCGTACGTTACGGTTCGGCTTATGGCGCATTCCGGTTTCCGATGCAAGGGGCCATTGTCGAAAATCAGGACGGCAGGGGCGGAAGAAGACCTCGCAATAGGTTCCCCCAACACACCGGTCGTATGTTTGTGTTGGCAGGTCACACACCTTGGAGAGTGGGCGTTTCGGCCAATCTCCAAGGCCTCCCCCCTGCCAACGCTGACAACCGGTCAAATCCCCGTGCTGGGGAACTAAGCGCTGGTCGGCGGATCCCGCAGCCGCCCGAGCAGGCTGGCCAATGTCTTCAGGTCCTGGACTGAAAGCCTGTCGCCCAATCGCTCGGCGATGGAAGCGCCATAGATCGCCCAGATGCGGCGGCGCATCTCACGCCCGCTTGCCGTGATGCGAACGGTCTGCCCGCGGCCATCGTCGGACACAGGCAGCTTTTCAATCAGGCCATCCACTTCCAGCCGGGCCAGCAGCCTCGAGACGCTATACTGCGCCAACAGCACGCGATCGGTCAGCTCGAACGGCCGAAGGCCCCCCTCGCCCGCTTCGGCAAGCTCGTGCAGCACGTCGTACCAGGCGAGCGGCGGCAAGCCGTTTGCCTTCAGCGCATCCTCGGTCCTTTCGACCAATTGGCGCGAGACGCGCACGAGGCGCGCCCAGGCGGCGATGGCTTCGGGTGATGGGGATTTCTTCGTCATCGGCGCAGCCTATTGGATAGATGCAATTGCATCAAGCTTGACGATCGATGCATCTGCATTCATATAGATGCAATTGCATCGACAAGGAACTCTCCGATGAAATATGAAATCTGCAAGATCGCCGATGTCCCGCAGACCGGCAGCCTGATCGCGCCCTTCTTCGGCCGTGAGGTCCATGTCTGGCGCAGCGGCGAGCGCATCCGCGCCGCGGCCAATGTCTGCCTGCATTTCGGCGGACCGCTGGACTGCAAGGACGGTGCATTCGTCTGCCAGTGGCATGGCGCGAAATTCGACATGGATAACGGCGAACGTCTCGAAGGGCCGGCGCCGAAGGGCTCGCGCCTGTTGTTCCTGTCGACCCGCATTGAAGACGGCGCGCTCAACTATGTCTGGGGAGAGTGAAATGACCGCAAGGCTCACCCTGGTCAGCCATCATTTGTGCCCCTACGTCCAGCGCGCCGCGATCTCGCTTGCCGAGAAAGGCGTGGCGTTCGAGCGGGTCCATGTCGACCTTTCCAACAAGCCGGAATGGTTCAAGGTCGTCTCGCCGCTCGGCAAGGTACCGCTGCTCCGCGTCCGGCATGACCATCCGGAGGAAGTGATTTTCGAATCCGCCGTCATCCTCGAATTCCTCGAGGAGACCGAGGCCAATCCCTTGCACCCGGCCGATCCGCTGGCGCGAGCCAGGCATCGCGCCTGGATCGAATTCGGCTCGGCCATCCTCAACGCCATCGGCCGCCTCTATTCCGCTGCCGACGAGGTCGCTTTCCTCCATGAAAGCAGAGGTTTGTCCGACATGTTTTCACGTCTGGAAGCAGAACTATCGGCAAGGCAAAGCGGTTCGTGGTTCGCCGGCGAGCGCTTCTCGCTGGTCGATGCGGTCTACGGGCCGATCTTCCGCTATTTCGACACCTTCGACCGTATCGGCGATTTCGGTATCCTCGACGGCAAGCCGCTCGTCCAGGCCTGGCGCGCGGCCTTGAGCAGGCGGCAATCGGTCAAGGAGGCGGTCAGCGCGGACTATCCGCAGCGGCTGCATGCCTTCCTGCTGGCAAAAAGATCCTACATGTCCGGGGTCATTCGGCTGCAGGCCATTGCAGTTCCGCAAGCCCGATCCGCCTGAACGGGTCGATCACGGTTCCGGCGACCATGGCGGCGAGGAACTGCGGCCCCGGCGGGATCCTCGCCAGTGCCGCCACCATGCGGTCGCGGATAAAGGGCAGGGCCGCGGAGTCCGACTGGTAGAACGGGGTCAGCGACAGCGACAGCGCCTGGAAGACGCGCACATGCCAACGGCGCGCGCTCGCATAGGTCTCCAGCGCGTGCTCGACGCTTTTCGCTTGCGCCAGCGCGTGGCTGAGCGCCGCCGCGTCGAGCAGCGCCATGTTCGCGCCTTGCCCGAGTTGCGGGCTGGTCGAATGCGCGGCATCGCCGATGACGGCAAGCCGCCAGCCGGCCGGCGGCGTCATCGTGTGATGGCCGTAGCGGGCGAGCGAGAGCTGCTCGAAACTGTCGATCTGGCTGGTGAAGGCCTCGCACTCAGGCCACACCGAAACCACCCTCGCCTTCCAGGCACCCAGCCCCTTCGCCTTCACCTGTTCCGCGTCGGCCGGCTTGAGGCTCCAGAAGAAAGCCGCCATGTCTTCCGCGCCCCGCTCCGGCCGGCCGATCGGCAGCACGCCGACCATGACGCTTGCCTTGTCGTAGCGCTGCAGCAGCGCGCGTTTGTCGAAGCCGTCCCGCCAGCCGAGCGACGCCCAGAATGCGCCATAGGCAAGCGGCCGCGGCATTGCGGCATCGCCGAGATAATGCCGCAGCTTCGAACGAGCGCCGCTGGCATCGACGATGAGGTCGAACGGCCCGAGCCGCCCGCCGTCGCCGCAGACGAGCATCGCGCGCTCAGCCGTCTCCAGCGTCTCGACCTCGACATTGGTTTCGATGGCGATCGCTTCGCGCAAGGCGGCGCGGTAGAGCACCCCGAACAGCGCCGCACGATGCACGGCGAGGCCGAAGCGGCGGCCGCGCCGCGCGTCGTAGCGGACTTCGAGCACCGTGCGGCCGCTGCCGGCGTCGGTGCCGTGCAGCCGCTCGATGCGGCTGCCCAGCGACAGGATCTCGTCGAGCAGACCGAGATCGGCAAGCACGGTCAGCCCGGTCGGCTGCAGGATAAGGCCGGAGCCGACCGGCTTCGGCACATCGAAGCGCTCGAAAACGGTGACCTTGTGCCCGGCCTGCTTGAGGTAAAGCGCTGCCGCCAGCCCGGCCGGACCAGCGCCTGCAATCGCGATCTCGTAAGACTTGCCCATCGCCCCCCAACCCGAACCGGCGGGGACAATCCCGCGTGGAACGCGCCGGATCAATCGGGCGCTTTGACGCTTGTAGCGGGAAATCAGTCTTGGGTGGCGTTGAAGGCGGCGCGCGCGTCGCGCACCGCGTCATGATTGAGTTCGGCCCATTGGACGAGATGATAGAGCGGGTCGAACATCGATCGTCCGAGATCGGTCAGGCTGTATTCGACGCTCGGCGGCTTGGTCGGGAACACTTCGCGATGCACATAGCCGTCGCGCTGCAGGTCGTGGAGCGTTTGAGTCAGCATGCGCTGCGAAATGTCGGGAACCAGCCGGCGCAGCTCGCCAAAGCGATAGGGCTTCTCCGCCAGCGCCATGACCAGCAGCGAGCTCCATTTGCCGCTGATGCCCTGGATGACGTCGCGGACCGGGCAGTCGGCGAAATTGGCGCCATTCGTCATGGCCTTATAGACCTCGAGCTTGGCTTTCAGATTGAAGATCTTGCTGTCCATGGCGACATCCGCTGATCGAAAACTCGGCCACCCAGGTGGTTCCCCGGCTGTGCCTACCTCCCGAAAAACTGCCTTCTTTACGGCTCGAGGTCAATTCCTATTTTAGTGCTGGTCTCTTTTTGAGACCACTCAACTCGACCCGCCTCTTGGCAATTCAAGGGATCCCCAATGTCCGAAACCCTTCTCGTCACCGGCGCATCCGGCCATCTTGGCCGAGCCGTCATCAATCATCTGCTGAACACATTCAAGGTTCCAGCGGAACGCATCATCGCCACCACGCGCACGCCGGCGAACCTTGCCGAGCTTGCCGGGCTGGGCGTCGCAGTCCGGGAAGCCAATTTCGACGACACGGCGTCACTCGCCCAGGCTTTCGCGGGCGCCAGCCGCGTGCTCATCATCTCGACCAGCGAACTGGTGATCCAGGGGAAGCGGCGCGAGCAGCAGCTTGCCGCCGTCGCCGCAGCCAAACAGGCGGGCGTCGCCCACTTACTCTACACCTCGCTGCCCGATCCGGAGCCGGGCTCGCCAATCCTGTTCGCGCCCGACCACTACGATACCGAGCAGGCAATCAAGGCGGCCGGCATACCCTACACATTCTTCCGCGACGGCTGGTATGATGAGAACCTGTTCATGTCACTGCCGCAGACCCTGGCGTCGGGACACTGGTATACTTCGGCGGGCGATGGCCGGATCTCCTATTGCGCGCGCGACGACATGGCGGCGGCGATCGCTGGCGGGCTGGCCTTGGCCTCCGATCAAAGCACCACCTACACGCTGACCGGCCCGAAAGCCTACACCGTCGCCGAAGTTGCCGCCCTGGTCACCGAAGTCACCGGCAAACCGATCGAGGTCGTGCAACTCTCGGACGAAGCGCTGACAGAAGGCATGAAGGCGGCAGGCCTGCCCGAGCCTATCGCCCGGCTTCTCGTCTCCTTCGACGCCGCCACGCGGGCCGGCGGCCTCGGCATGGTGACCGATGCCGTCGAGAAACTGTCTGGCCGGAAGTCCCTGTCGCTCCAGCGGTTTTTGGAAGCCAACAAGGCCAAGCTGGCTGGTTGAATATCTTTCTGCGCGGCGGGAGGCCTTATCCTGCCTGTCGCCGCGCTACTTCGCCTTCTTGAGCAACCCAAGCCGGACCAGGCTTTCCGCGGTGGCAACCAGCGCATCCTCGCGCGATCGCGGCGTCCAGCCCAGCATGCGCGTGGCCTTGGCGCTCGTGGCGTTCCTCGGCTTGCCCAGCTCCGTCACGATCTGGGCCGCCTGCCCGTCGAACATCCCGACGATCCGGACCAGCCAGTCCGGCAGCACTCTGGTCGTGATGCGCGATCCCGCGTTGCCCAGCCGCGCCTTCAGCGTCCGCGCGATCTCCAGCATCGTCATGAAGTCGCCGCTGATGGCCAGGAACCGCTGGCCCCGGGCGGCGGGATTGGTCATGGCGCGCAGATGCAGGTCCGCGACGTCGCGCACGTCGACCACGCCGAACACCATGCGCGGCAGGCCGGGCATCTCGCCATCCATCAGGCGCCTGATGAAATCCGTCGAGGTCGAATGATCCGGCCCCAGGACCGGCCCGAAGATGCCGACCGGATTGACGACGGCCAATTGCAGTGACCCGCCTTCGCGATCGATGAGATCCCACGCCGCGCGCTCGGCCAGCGTCTTCGACTTCACATAGGCGCTGACCTTCTGCGACAGATCGGTCCAGTTCTCTTCCATGAACGGACGGCCCGCGACCGGTGTCTGGCCATAGCCGATAGCGGCAAAGGACGAGGTGAGCACGACGCGTTCGACGCCGGCATCGCCCGCCGCCCGCAGCACGCGCAACGCCCCTTCCCTCGCCGGAACGATCAGCTCGTCCTCGTGCTTCGGCACGCCGGGCGGGAACGGCGAAGCGACATGAAGGACGTATCGGCATCCGGCGACCGCTTCGGGCCAGCCCTTGTCGCTCATGAGATCTGCATAAGCGAAGGAAAGCGCGTCGCCCGGCTCGGCGCCACCGACCTTCAGCATGGCAAGAACATCGGCTTCGCGCCTAGCCGAGCGCACCGTCGTGCGCACGCGGTAGCCCGCGTTCAACGCCGCAAGGATGCAATGAGCGCCAAGAAAGCCGGACCCGCCGGTCACAAGCACCAACTCGCCGCCCATACCCCGCCCCTTTCGAAAGCGATTCCCTGGAAAACTGCGTCTTCCATCCGGAATTGCGTGACGTCAGCCTGTGCGGCGCAGTCTGTCAGATCGCGACCTGCGTGCCAATCTCCACCACGCGCCCGGTGGGAATCTGGAAATACTCCGTCGCATCCGCTGCCGTCTTCGCCAGGCCGATGAACAGCCTGTCCTGCCAGATCGGCATGCCGGAATTGGGCGACGCCTTCAACGAGCGACGCGACAGGAAGAAGGACGTCGTCATGATGTCGAACTTCCAGCCCTGCTTGCGGCAGATGGCCAGCGCGCGCGGAATGTTGGGCTGCTCCATATAGCCGAAGGTCAGCGTCACGCGCATGAACAACTCGTTGACCGTTTCCAGCTTGACGCGCTCGCTGTCGGGCACCACCGGTTGCGGCGCCGTCACCACCGACAGGATGACGTTCTTCTCGTGCAGCACCTTGTAGTGCTTCAGGCTATGCATCAGCGCGGTCGGCGCGCTCAGCGGATCGCTGGTCAGGAACACGGCGGTGCCCGAGACCAGCTGCGGCTTCTTCTTCAAGAGGTTCGCCGCCAGGAAATCGAGCGGGATCTCGTTGCGGCGGGTCTTGTCGAACAGATAGCGGCTGCCGCGCACCCAGGTCCACATGCCGAGGATGATGGCGAAGGCGACCGCAAGCGAAGCCCAGCCGCCCTCGAACACCTTGACGATGTTGGAGGCAAAGAAGCCGATATCGATGAAGGCGAACACCGCCGTCAGCGCGGCGGCCGGCCAGATGTTCCATTTCCAGATGCGGGTCATGACGATGAACAGCAGCGTCGTCGTCACCAGCATGTTGCCGGTGACCGAGATGCCATAGGCCGAGGCGAGCTTGCTGGATTCGCCGAAACCGACCACCAGCATCATCACGACCAGCGCGATCAGCATGTTGACGCGCGGCATATAAACCTGGCCCGACTGTTTCTCCGACGTGTGCAGGATTTCGAGCCGCGGCAGCATGTTGAGCTGCACCGCCTGCCTCGTCAGCGAATAGGCCCCGGAGATCACCGCCTGGCTGGCGATAACCGTTGCCGCCGCCGCCAGCACCACCATCGGGATAAGCGCCCAGCCTTCGTTCATCTCGAAGAACGGGTGGCCGACCGTGCCGCCCTTGGCGAGCACATAGGCGCCTTGCCCGGCATAGTTCAAAAGCAGGCACGGGAATACGATCGCTAGCCATGCCAGAACGATCGGCTTGCGACCGAAATGACCGAGGTCGGCGTAGAGCGCCTCGGCGCCGGTGACGGCCAGGAACACCGCGCCGACAGTGACAAAGGACACGTCGGGCGAATTGATGAAGAAGGCCACGATGTAATGTGGGCTGATTGCCCACAGGATTTCCGGATCGTCGATGATGTGATTGAGGCCGGACAGGCCGATGGCGAGAAACCAGATGGCGGTGACCGGGCCGAACACCAGGCCCACGCCGCCGGTGCCGAAGCGCTGGACCGCAAACAGCATCGCAAGGATCAAAAGGGTCAGCGGCACGACATAGGGCTGGAAGGCCGGCGTGACGACATTCATGCCTTCGACCGCCGACAGCACGGAGATGGCGGGCGTGATGACCGCGTCGCCGAAGAACAGCGATGCTCCCACGATGCCGATGCCGAGCACGATCGCCGAACGTGTCGGGAAAGTACCGCGCGCCAGCGCCATCAAGGACAGCACGCCGCCCTCGCCGCGGTTATCGGCGCGCAACACGAACATGATGTACTTGACCGTGACCGTTATCGTCAGCGACCAGATGATCAGCGACAGCACACCCAGAATGTCCGCGCGATTGGCGACGTCGCCGCCTGAGGAAGCATGCAGCGCCTCGCGGAACGCGTAGATCGGGCTGGTGCCGATATCGCCATAGACGACACCGAGCGCGCCCAGCATCAGCACCTTGGTGCTGTGCTGCTCGATTTCCGGGTGGCTCGATTGGTCGGCGGGTTCTGCCTCAGCACCATTGGCAAGGGCCATGGACGACACTCCGATAAAACGCGCGGTGCTCTACGCTTGCTGCGGTGCAATATCAAGTGCCCTGACGTGAGGGCTCCCATGCCGCCGACGCACGGCTTTCAGTTACGGAACGCCCGGGCCTCTTCATCCGGAAAAAATCGGCGTCGTCAGATGGCGACCTGCGTGCCGATCTCGACCACGCGCCCGGTGGGAATTTGGAAATATTCCGTCGCGTCGGCCGCCGAGCGTGCCAGGCTGATGAACAGCCTGTCCTGCCAGACCGGCATGCCGGAATTGGGCGAGGCCTTCAGCGAGCGTCGCGACAGGAAGAAGGACGTCGTCATGATGTCGAACTTCCAGCCCTGCTTGCGGCAAATGGCCAGGGCCCGCGGAATGTTGGGCTGCTCCATGTAGCCGAAGGTCAGCGTCACGCGCATGAACAGCTCGTTGACCGTCTCCATCTTGACGCGCTCGCTGTCGGGCACCACCGGCTGCGGCGCCGTCACCACCGACAGGATGACGTTCTTTTCGTGCAGCACTTTGTAGTGTTTCAGGCTGTGCATCAGCGCCGTCGGCGCGCTCAGCGGATCGCTGGTCAGGAACACAGCGGTGCCCGAGACCAGCTGCGGCTTCTTCTTCAAGAGGTTCGCCGCCAGGAAATCGAGCGGGATCTCGTTGCGGCGCGTCTTGTCGAACAAATAGCGGGTGCCGCGGATCCAGGTCCACATGATCAGCCCCATGAGGCAGGCGACGCTGATCGACACCCAGCCGCCCTCGACGATCTTGACGACATTGGCCGAGAAGAAGCCGAGATCGATGACGCCGAACAGCATGGCCAATGCCAATGCGGCCGCAACCTGCCATTTCCAGAGCCAGCGCATGACGACGAACAGGAGGATCGTCGTCATCAGCATCTCGCCCGTCACCGAAATGCCGTAGGCGGACGCCAGCGCGCTCGAGCTGCCGAAACCGACGACCAGAAGCATCACGCCGAGCGCGACGAGCAGGTTGACCCTCGGCATGTAGATCTGGCCGCTCTGCATCTCGGATGTGTGCTGCACCTCGATGCGGGGCAGAATGTTGAGCTGCACCGCCTGCCTTGTCAGCGAAAAAGCGCCGGAAATGACCGCCTGGCTGGCGATGACCGTGGCTGCCGTCGCCAGGCCCACCATCGGCATCAGCGCCCATTCGGGCAGCATCTGGAAGAACGGGTTGGTGGGCTTGCCGCCATGCGAGAGCACGAACGCGCCCTGCCCGAAATAATTCAACAGCAGGCAAGGGAAAACGATTGCGAACCAGGCCATCACAATCGGCTTGCGGCCGAAATGGCCGAGGTCGACATAGAGCGCCTCGGCGCCGGTGACCGCCAGGAACACGGCGCCGACGGTGACGAAGGCGCCCGTCGGCGTGGTGGCGAGATAATAGAGCGCGTAATAAGGATTGATCGCCAGGAAAACGGATGGATCGTCGACGATGTGGTAGAGGCCAGCCGCGCCGATCGCCACGAACCATGTCGCGGTCACCGGCCCGAACACAGCTGCCACCTTGCCCGTGCCGAAACGCTGCACGGCGAAAAGCACCGCCAGGATGACCAGCGTGATCGGAACCACGTAGGCATCGAGCGCCGGCGTGACGACTTCCAGGCCTTCCACCGCCGAAAGCACGGAGATCGCCGGCGTGATGATCGAATCGCCGAAGAACAGCGCCGCGCCGCAGAGGCCGATCACCAGGATGAGACGCGAGCCCGGGGGATAGGCGCTGCGCGCCAACGCCATCAGCGACAGCGTGCCGCCCTCGCCCTTGTTGTCGGCCCTGAGCACGAAGGCGACATATTTGATCGTGACGATGATGGTGAGCGCCCACACGATCAGCGACAGGACGCCCAGCACGTCATGGCGGGCGACCGAGCTCGACGAGGCATGCAGCGCCTCGCGAAAGGCGTAGATCGGGCTTGTGCCGATATCGCCGTAGACGACGCCCAGCGCGCCAAGCATCAGCACCTTGGTGCTCTGCTGCCGTTCGGTCTCGGCATGGCCCGGGCGTTCGAGGGATTCCGTCTCGCTGGCGTTGGCTAGCACCATGAACCCCACTTCACCGGATTCGTCACGCTCCGAGGCCGCCGCAACGCGCGGGACGCACCAAGACTGCCGAAACTACGCAAGGCGCCCTACCATCCGCAGGCCTTCAAGAACCGCCCGACCGTGCCGGCCATGCCATACTCCAGCGCATCGGCTGTCAACCCGTGTCCGATCGATACTTCGGCCAATGCCGGAATGCGCTTGGCCAGTGCCGGCAGGTTTTGCACGGTCAGATCGTGGCCGGCATTGACGCCGAGCCCGGCCTTGAATGCAACGTCTGCGGTTTTTCCCAATCTTTCCAGTTCTTTCGCCGCCTTTGCGGAATCGGAATGGAAGCCGCCATAGGGGCCGGTATAGAGCTCGATGCGGTCGGCGCCGGTGTCGCGAGCCGCATTGACCGCGTCCGGAGCCGCATCGGAAAACAACGACACGCGGAACCCGCCTTTCTTCAGCCGCGTGACGATCGGAGTGAGGAACGCCGCCTGGGCGACGAAGTTCCAGCCATGGTCCGAAGTCGCCTGCGCCGGGTCGTCCGGCACCAGCGTCACCTGCTCGGGCTGGGTTTTCTCGACAAGCGCCAGGAAATCCTCGGTCGGATAGCCTTCGATGTTGAACTCGGCGCCGGGAAATTCGTCGTCGATCAGCGCCCTGATCTCCGGCAGGTCGGAATGCCTGGTGTGCCGCTCGTCTGGCCTCGGATGCACCGTCAGCCCATGCGCGCCGGCGGCAAGGGCGATGCGGCCAAGTCCGGTGACGCTCGGCCATGGCAGGTCGCGGCGGTTGCGCAGCATGGCGACGGCGTTGAGATTGACCGAAAGCTTGGCGGGCATGAGCTGGGTCCAGTGGATCGGCGCGCATCTATACCGTCTTTGACGGGAACAGATAGAGGGTTTCGCGTGTTCCAGGGGATAGATGCAGGCTAACGTAAGGATCTATCAGTGAATTTCCTCGAAGCCGTGCCGGCGATCCGCCGCATCGAAACCAATCGCGACGCGCTTTTCGCCATTGACGTCGTCGGCGACGTCTCGCCGGCCGATGCGGAAAATCTGTTCGGCCTGCTGGAGGCCGCCTATGCGCTGCATCCGAGGATCGACGTGCTGGTCAGGCTGACCGACGAGGAAAGCGTGGACTGGGCCAATATTTCCAAGGACACGCTGCGTCAGGGCGTTGCCGACGCGATGCAACATGTCGTGCGCTGCGCGGCCATCGGCGAGCCGGGTTGGGCCGCTCTCGTCACCGGCGTTTTTCCCAAGACGCCGCCCTTCGAATTCAGACGCTTCGATGTCGACGACGAGGAGGCCGCCTGGCAGTGGCTTGGCGCAAGGCCGACGGATTAGGCCAGCCTCTCCTGAACCCCGACGCCCCTAGCGTACCACCGTCAGCCGCTCGGCGGCGCGGGTAATGGCGGTATAGAGCCAGCGCTGCCTGGTTTCCTTGAAGGCCCAGCTTTCGTCGAACAGCACGACGTCGTTCCACTGCGAGCCCTGCGCCTTGTGCACGGTCAGCGCGTAGCCATAGTCGAAATCGTCGAAACGCTTCTTCTGTTGCCAGGGGATTTCGGCATCCGGGTCCTCGAAGGCCGCCTTGAGCAGCTTGATCTTGGCGACGCCGCGGTCGGGATCGTCCTCTTCCGGCGAGACCAGAAGATTGATGCCGGGCTTCACCGTCTCGCGCGACGAGGTCATCACCTTCCACAGCGAACCGTTGAGCAGCCCCTTGGCCGGATCGTTGCGCAGGCAGACCAGCTTGTCGCCGGCCTGCGGAAAATCGGCATTGAACCCCTTCAGCTCGCGCAGCCTTTGATTGTAGCGCCGGCGCGTGCGGTTTGTGCCGACCAGCACCTGATCGGCCTTGAGCACGAGGTCCTGGTTGACGCCTTCCCTGCCGATGACCTGCGCCGTGCCGTAGTCGCCATGCATGAATTCACGGCCTTCGCGCACGTCGAGGGCGAGGCGGATGATCGGATTGTCGCGCGCCTGGCGGTGGATCTCGGTCAGCAGCACGTCTGGTTCGTGTTCGGTGAAGAAGCCGCCACCCGAGATCGGCGGCAGCTGCGCCGGATCGCCCAGCACCAGGATTGGCGTGCCAAAACTCTGCAGGTCGCGGCCGAGCTGCTCGTCGACCATCGAGCATTCGTCGATGACGACGAGCTTCGCACGCGATATCGGGCTTTGCCGGTTGAGCGAAAAGGTCGGCGACATCGAGGTCTTGCCGGTCACCTCGTCCGCGACCGATTCTTCCCCCTTCGGCCTATAGATCAGCGAATGGATGGTGCGGGCGTTGGTCGCTCCCTTCGAGCGCAGCACCTGGGCCGCCTTGCCGGTGAAGGCAGCGAACTGCACCTGCCCGTCGACATGCTCGGCGAAATAGCGCGCCAGCGTCGTCTTGCCGGTGCCGGCATAGCCGAACAGCCGGAAGACCTGCGGCCGGCCCTCCTTGAGCCAGCGCCCGACCGCTTTCAGCGCCTCATCCTGTTGGGGAGAAAATTCCATCAGTGCGACAGACCGGATTCGCTGACGAAAGACAAGGTTGGCCGCAATGCCGGCCGTTGTCGGCAGCAATCGCTAGCGCATCCGACAACTCAGGCTACCAGTCACAAGCCGGAACGTAAAGAGAACAAAATTGCAGTGCCTCGGTTGGCTCCGACGAAGAACAAGTCAGCCGAAGGCAGCCACTGCCGGTGGCGGATCGCGGCCAGCCGTCGGAACGGGCGCGTAGTGGTCGAACTGCATCGTGTAGGTCGCGCGGTCCCGGCTCATCGAGCGCAGGTTGTCGAAGTACTTGAACATGGTGGCCAGCGGCACCATCGCGTTGACGACGATGGCCTCGCCGCGGCTTATCCGACTCTTGACCAGACTGCGGCGGCCGTGCAGGTCGCCGATAATGTTGATGACATAGATTTCCGGCGTCACCACCTCGACCTTCATGATCGGTTCGAGCAATTGTACGCCAAGCTTGGGTGCGGCTTCGCGGAAACAGGCGCGGCCGGCGATCTCGAATGCGCGCGCCGAAGAGTCGGTATGATGGTAGGCGCCGTCCATCAGTGTCGCCTTGACGCCGATCATCGG
>NZ_VFUA01000074.1 GCF_006440735.1 Mesorhizobium sp. B2-7-1
TTTTGGGGGAACGACATGCATCAAAACAAAGACTTAAAGCGCGTCGCCTGAATCCGTTTCAGCGCGACGCGCTTTAATTTCCGGCGCTCGCCATGCGCCGGCCCTTGATCGCCTTCTCCAGCCAGCCGATCTCCATTTCCGGCACGGAGGAGAGCAGCAGGTCCGTATAGGCATCGAAAGGCGGCGTCAGCACCTTGCTCTTGGAGCCGTAGCGCACCACCTCGCCGCGATACATGACCGCGATCGAATCGGCGATCGACTTCACCGTCGCCAGGTCATGGGTGATGAACAGATAGGCGACCTTTTCGTGCTGCTGCAGGTTCAAGAGCAGCTTCAGGATGCCGTTGGCGACCAGCGGGTCGAGCGCCGAGGTCACCTCGTCGCAGATGATCAGCTTCGGCTTGGCGGCGAGCGAGCGCGCGATGCAGACGCGCTGCTTCTGGCCGCCGGACAGCTCGGCCGGATAGCGGTCGACAAAACCCTTGCCCATCTCGATCTCGTCGAGCAGTTCGGTCACGCGCTTGTCGCGCTCGCGTCCCTTCATGCCGAAATAGAATTCCAGCGGGCGGCCGATGATGGTGCCCACCGTCTGGCGCGGATTCATCGCCACGTCGGCCATCTGGTAGATCATCTGCAGCTGGCGCAAATCCTCCTTCGGCCGGTCCGCGAGCCTGTTGCCGAGCGTGCGGCCGTCGAAGACGACGCTGCCCTGTTCGGGCGGCAACAGGCCGGTGATGGCGCGCGCCAGGGTCGACTTGCCGGAACCGCTCTCGCCGACCACGGCCAGCGTCTGTCCCGGATAGATGTCGACCGAGACGTTTTTCAGAACCTTCACATGGCCGCCGCCATAGGCGGCGGTGACATTCTTCACCGACAGGAAGGGCGTTGTGCCGGGCTGCTGCTCCTGGTGCTCGATCTCATGCACCGAGACCAACGCGTTGGTGTATTCCTGGCGCGGCTCCTTGATGATCTGCCGCGTGCCGCCCCACTCCACCAGCCGGCCGTGGCGCAGCACCATGATCTCGTCCGACACCTGGGCGACGACGGCAAGATCGTGGGTGATGTAGAGAGCCGCCACATGCGTGTCGCGGATGGCGTCCTTGATCGCCGCCAGCACGTCGATCTGCGTCGTCACGTCGAGCGCCGTGGTCGGCTCGTCGAAGACGATGAGGTCGGGCTCCGAGCAGAGCGCCATCGCCGTCATCACGCGCTGCAACTGGCCGCCGGAGACCTGGTGCGGGTAGCGCTCGCCGATCGTTTCGGGATTGGGCAGGCTGAGCTTCTTGAACAGCGCAATGGCCCGCTTCTCCGCCTCGGCGCGGTTCGCGGTGCCGTGCAGGAGGGTTGCCTCGACCACCTGGTCGATCAGCCTGTGCGCCGGGTTGAAAGCGGCCGCCGCCGACTGCGCGACATAGCAGACCTCGCGGCCGCGCAGCGCCCGCACGCCCCTGGCGCCGGCCTTAAGGATGTCGCGGCCGTTGAGGATCACCTCGCCGCCGGTGATGCGCACGCCGCCGCGGCCATAGGCCATGGACGACAGGCCGATGGTCGACTTGCCGGCGCCGGATTCGCCGATGAGACCGAGCACCTTGCCCTTTTCAAGCGTCAGCGAAACGTCGTGGACGAGCGTGATGGTCTTCGGCGCTTCGCCCGGCGGATAGACCGTCGCCTCGATGCGCAGATTGCGGATGTCCAGGAGCTTGCCCGAACTTGCCTGGCCGGACTTTGCTTGCCCGGACTTCGCCTGATTGCCAGCCATCAGCCGCGTCCTCCCTTCAGGCTCGTCGTGCGGTTGAGCACCCAGTCGGCGACGAGGTTGACCGAGATCGCCAGCACCGCGATCGCGGCGGCCGGGATCAACGCCGCCGGCACGCCGAACACGATGCCGTCCTTGTTCTCCTTGACCATGCCGCCCCAGTCCGAATCCGGCGGCTGCACGCCGAGGCCGAGGAACGAGAGCGCCGACAGGAAGAGAACAGCGAAGATGAAGCGCACGCCAAGCTCCGCCACCAGCGGCGACAGCGCGTTGGGCAGGATCTCGCGGAAGATGATCCAGGCCTTGCCCTCGCCACGCAGCTTCGCCGCCTCGACGAAGTCCATGACGTTGATGTCGACCGCGACGGCGCGCGACAGGCGATAGACGCGGGTGGAATCCAGGATGCCCATGACCAGGATCAGCGTCAGCGCGTTGGTCGGCAGCACCGACAACACGACGAGGCCGAAGATCAGCGTCGGGATCGACATCAAAAGATCGACGAAGCGCGACATCAGCGTGTCGAACCAGCCGCCGAACACCGCCGCGGAGAAGCCCAGGATCGACCCCAGCGAGAAGGACAGCGCGGTCGCCGCCACCGCGATCTCCATGGTGATGCGCGCGCCGTAAATCATGCGCGAGATAAGGTCGCGGCCGAGATTGTCGGTGCCCAGCCAATGAGCGGCCGACATCGGCTCCCACACGTCGCCGACGATCTCGCCATTGCCGTGCGGCGCGACCCAGGGCGCGAAGATGGCGCAGAACGCGAAAGCGCCGGTCAGGATCAGCCCGATCCAGGCGGTGACTGGGATTTGTCGTAGGGCCATTCGCCTCAGTTCCCCTTCTGGTCGTCTTGCATCCGGTTCGTCATTTCGGATGCTCCCGTCACTTCGGATGCCTAAGCCGCGGATTGGCCACGATGGCGGCGATGTCCGCGACGATGTTGAGCGTGATGTAGACCGCGGCGAAGATCAGGCCGACCGCCTGCACCACCGGCACGTCGCGTTTGGCGACATGGTCGACCAGATACTGTCCCATGCCCGGATAGACGAAGATCACCTCGACCACGACGACACCGACGATGAGGTAGGCGAGGTTGAGCATGACGACGTTGACGACCGGCGCGATCGCGTTCGGGAAAGCATGCTTGCGGATGATGTCGAAGGCCTTCAGCCCCTTCAATTCAGCCGTTTCGATATAGGCCGATTGCATGACGTTGAGGATCGCCGCGCGCGTCATGCGCATCATGTGGGCAAGCACCACCAGCGTCAGCGCGGTGGCTGGCAGCACGACGGCCTGCAGTCTTTCGAGGAACGGCGTGGAGTCGTCCACTGTCGAGATACTGGGGAAGATCTGCCATTTCACGGCGAAGAAATAGATCAGCACGTAGCCGATGAAGAATTCCGGGAACGATGTCGAGGCCAGCGCCAGGCCGGAGATCAGCTTGTCGACGAAGCCGTTGCGGTAGCGCACGGCAATCAAGCCGAGGATGATCGCCAGCGGCACCGCGACGATTGCCGCGCAGGCGGCCAGGAACAGCGTGTTCTTCAGCCGGGTGCTGATCGAGCTTGCGATGTCCAGTCCGCTCGATTGCGCCGTGCCGAAGTCGCCATGCAGGATGCCCCACAGCCAGTGCACATAGCGCAGCCATGCCGGATCGTTGAGGCCGAGCTGCTCGCGCAGGTTCGCCAGCGCCTCCGGCGTCGCCGACTGGCCGAGGATCGCCTGGGCGACGTCGCCCGGCAGGATCTGCGTGCCGGCGAAGATGAGCACCGAAACGGCCAAAAGAAGAACCAGGCCCAGCAAGATACGCTGAGCGACCAATCTCAGGATCGGAGACGACATCGGCTACCTGCAATGGTGAAGAAGGGATGACGCCCGCCTTTCGGGCGGGTCATGAAAGCCGGGAAGGGCCGGCTCGCGCCGGCCCTTCCTTTGTCCTTCGTCAAGCCTGCAGCCAGCACTCGATCAGGGCATGGCCGTTGCTGAGTTCCTGCGCCGGGTTGTCGACCCAGCCTTCGACGCCCTTGCCGGTCGCGTCGACGAACTGGTTGAAGAACGGCACGATCAGGCCGCCTTCGTCGCGCATGATCTCGCCCATGTCGCGGTAGATCTTCTTGCGCTTGGCTTCGTCGAGCTCGCCGCGCGCCGAAAGCACCATCTTGTCGAAGTCCGGACGCTTCCAGCGGGTGTCGTTCCAGTCGGCGGTCGACAGGTAGGCGGTCGAGTACATCTGGTCCTGGGTCGGACGGCCGCCCCAGTAGGAGAGCGAGAAGGGCTGCTTGTTCCAGACTTCCGTCCAGTAGCCGTCGCCCGGCTCGCGCTTGATCTCGATCTTGATGCCGGCCTTGGCGGCGCTCTGCTGGTAGAGCTGGGCGGCGTCGACCGCGCCCGGGAAGGCGACGTCGGAGGTGCGCATCAGGATCGAGCCGCTATGGCCTGACTTCTTGTAGGCGGCCGCGGCCTTTTCCGGATCGAACTTGCGCTGTTCGAAGTCTTCCGCAAACAGCGGGTAGGCGGCATTGACGGGCATGTCGTTGCCGACCGAGCCGTAGCCGCGCAGGATCTTCTGCAGCATCTCCTCGCGGTCCATGGCGAGCTTCAGCGCCATCCTGAGGTCGTTGTTGTCGAAGGGCGCGGTGTCGCAGAACATGTTGAACGGGTAGAAGCCGCGCCCCGAGGCGGCGCGGATGGTGACGCCCGGCAGCCGCTTGACCAGGTCGACGATCTTCGGCTCGACGCGGTTGATCATGTTGACCTGGCCGCCCTGGAGCGCTGCCATGCGGGCGGTCGGGTCGTTGACGACGACGATCTCGACCTGGTCGGCATGGCCGTATTTGTCGGGCTGCCAGTAGTGGTCGAAACGCGCGGCGGTGTGTTTCACCCCGGGCTGGTTGCCGGTGATCTTGTACGGCCCGGTGCCGATGCCGGCGTCCGGCTTGTCCGTCCCGCCATTCGGCTGGATAATGATGTGATAGTCGGCCATCAGATAGGGCATGTCGGCGTTCGGGTCTTTGAGCGTGACCACGACATTGCCGCCGTCTACCTTGATGGTGTCGATGCTCTTCAGCACGCCGAGCGCACCGGATTTCGACTTCTCGTCACTGTGACGCTTCAGCGTCGCCGCGACGTCGTCGGCGCTCACTTCCTTGCCGTTATGGAACTGGACACCCTTGCGGATCTTCATCGTCCAGGTCTTGGCGTCCTTCGAGCTGCCGATCTCCTCGGCGATGAGATATTCGATGCCGCCGCCCGGCGCGAGCTCGACCAGCGTCTCGCCCCAGCATTTGCCGAAGGCGAACGGAACCTGGCTGAGGAAGGTTGCCGGATCGAGGCTGTTGGTGGATTCGCCGCCCTGCAAGCCGGCCTTCAGCGTGCCGCCCTTGACCGGACCGGCAGCGCGCACGGCGCTGGAGAGCATCGAGTTGGCGACGGTGGCGGCGACGCCGAGCGCCGCGGCGCGACCGAGAAAGTCGCGACGGCTAAGTTTTCCGGCCGCGACTCGCCGGCTGAGATAGTCGAGTTCGTTGGACATTACGGTTCCTCACTCTGGGTATCCGACCTTTTGGTCGTTTCTTGCTATTGGAGGAGATAATGACCGTAAGGGAAAGCGGCAGGCAAGACCGAATGCGACATGCGGTGGCGTAAATCGCACGTCGGGTTTGGACCAATCTTGCCCGGCTCAAACCAGGGCGCGGGGAATCGTCTGCTCGAAGTCGCGTTCGAAGACCAGCTTTTCGCCCTCATAGGCTTCGATCCTGGCGCTGACGATGAAGTTCCCGGCGTCCGATCGTATCTGGGCAAAGGTTTCGGTCCGCACCGACCATTCATTGCGCGACAATGTCTGCGTCCAATGTGTGGCTCCGGTGGCCGACAGCGGGTCGTCGGGATGGATCGTCCATGTCTCGCGCACGATGCTGCCATTGGCCAGCCCATGGTCGAGATCGCGCACCTCGCCGAAATCATCGGTTATGGAGAGCGTGACAAGGCCGGTCTTCTCATTGCGATCGATGTGGCGTTCGGAGTTGGCCGGCCGGACCGTCTCGGTCGCCCACGGCGTCGCGCCTTCCGGCTCGGGGAACGAAACCTCATTGCCTTTCGCCGGCGGGCGCAGTGGCAGTCTCAGCGTGGCCTTCGCGAGATCCAGCTGTACCGGCTCCGGCGAGGGCCAGATCATCGGCCAGTAGGCGGTCGAAACGGCGATACGCAATTTGTGGCCGGCCGGCACCCGGTAGGCGCATTGGTCGAGCACGAGGCGCGCCGACACCGTCTCGCCGGGAACCAGCGGCTCGGGGAATTCATGCGAGTTCCGGTGGGTGAGATTGAGCACGCCGTAGGAAATCAGCTCCGAGGCGCCGTCGGGATGCACGTCGCAGAGACGCACCGTGATGTTGGCCTGGGGCCGATCGGAGGCGACCCGGACCTCCAGCTCCGGCGCTCCGACGATGTCGATCGCCTCGCCGAGCTCGGGCTGGTCGAAACAAACCGACAGCGCGTCGTCGGGGCGCTGGTCGCCCGGCAGTTCCGGCCCGAAGGTGAAGGGAAAATACTCGCCGCCGGCAAGCCCGCAAGTCTGCGGCGAAGCGACGATTGAAGGTCTCGCGCCCGCCGAAATGAGCTCGATCGCCTCGACCCTGATGTTTGAGGACGGCCACTGCTGCTCCGCCACCCAGCGGCCAGGCCGGTCGGGATGCCAGCGCGCCGGCCGCACGCTGTCCATGACATAGACGCGGTAGGCCGGATCGGCCTCGACGCCGGTTGCAGTACCTTTGAGCCAGCGGTCCCACCAGCGCAACGCTTCCTGCAGGAAGCCGATCGCCGGATTGGGTCCGGCGTAATGCGGGTATTTGTGGATCCAGGGGCCGACGATGCCTTTGACCGGCGACTGGATGCTGGTGACCAGATTGGAGATCGTGTTGCGGTAGCCGTCGTGCCAGCCGCCGATCGACAGCACGGCCGCCTTGACCGCCGAAAAATCCTCGCAGATCGAGCCGCGCTTCCAATAGGCGTCGCGATGCTGGTGGCTGAGCCAGAGTGGGAGGAGGAAAGACTGGTTCTCCAGCCGGCTGAGCCACAGGTCGCGCCAGCGATTGCCGCCGGCTATCGCCGGATCCGGTGGCCGCGACGAATAGGACAGCATCGTCGAGGCCCAGCCGAAATTTTCGAGCAGCAGGCAGCCGCCCTTGAAGTGAATGTCGTCGGCATAGCGGTCGACGGTCGAGCACAGGCTGATCACCGCCTTCAGCGCCGGCGGCTGTTTCGCCGCCACCTGCAGGCAGTTGAAGCCGCCCCAGGAAATGCCCATCATGCCGACATTGCCGTTGCACCAGGGCTGCGCCGCCGCCCAGGCGATGACGTCGCAGGCGTCCTGCAATTCCTGCTCGGAATATTCGTCGTCCATCAGCCCTTCGGAATCGCCGTTGCCGCGCATGTCGACCCGGATCGAGGCGTAGCCGTGCCCGGCGAAATAGGGGTGGGTGAGCTGATCGCGAAAGATGGTGCCGTCGCGCTTGCGGTAAGGCAGGTGTTCGAGGATCGCCGGCACCGGATCATCGGCGGCATCCTCGGGCATCCAGACGCGCGCCGACAGCCGGCAGCCATCCGGCATGACGATGCCCATATCGGGAATTTCGATGACTTTTCGAGGGAATTCGGTGACGGTTTTCATGGGACGCATAACGCTCCGCGGCGTAGCGACTTTCAATCGCCAATCGCGACTGGAGCATCAAAAAATGCGACCTGGGTCGTTAGCGAGCGCATCTCCGATTACCCGGCTTCTTCTTGCATCTCCAGATTAATTTATGTATTACGTTTATTCACGTGGCTCGACGCATACACAGTGGATGATCTCGCCTGAAAATCGTTTGGGATGAGCCAAAACGGGTGACGAACCTCGAAAACCGAGGTCTCGACTTCGCCGATCTCGATATCGAGTTTTTTGCCGCGTCGATCATCCTCCCGGCCAAGGCCGGTCGGCTCAAGGCAATTGGAGAATTTGGAGGGATCATTCTCGCCGTGATCTTCAAGCCGCACGGTTCCGAAGCGATCTCGGTGAATCTCGATGCGTCATGCCAGCCGAAAGGAAAGGTCCGTGTATGAGCAATACTAAGTCTCGGCGGCTTACCGATGCCGAGGAAGCTGAAATTCAAAGACAGATTGCCGCTGATCCCGAAGACGGGGAGGCGACCGACGAACAGCTGGCGCAAGCCAAGTCTTTCGCGGAAGCGCTCCCGGAACTTTTCGAGAGCATAAGGCGTTCCCGTGGCCGGCCTGCCCTGGAGAAACCAAAGCAAGTCGTCTCCATCCGCCTGGACCAGGACGTCGTCAGAAAATTCAAGGCGACCGGCAAAGGCTGGCAGGCAAAGATAAATGAAGTGCTGAAAAACGCGAAGGTAAGGTAGGCAATCCGCGTCAGTTCAACGGAATGTCGTTCTCGGCCTTGCTTGCCTGGTAGGCGCCCGACAGCTCGTCATAACGCGTCGAAATCCTGCCGATGCGCGCTTCCAGCCGCTTGCGCTCGGCCTCGGGCAAAGCCCGCACCAGCCTGCGGATGGAAAAGCTTTTCCAATAGGCGTTCTCGGCGTTGTAACCGCCAGGATCGAGGGTGAAGACCTCTTTCAGGATTTTCAGATCGTGCGGGATGGCAAAGCTGTCGCGCGAATCCTCGTGGCTGAACAGGTAGTAGAAATTGTCGAAGCCGGTCCAGGTGATCGCCGATAGGCAGAGCGAGCAGGGCTCATGCGTGGCGACGAACAGCGCATCCTTGGTGTCGACACGCTCGGCCCTGGGCATCTCGTAAAAGCGCTTCAGGCAATGCACTTCGCCATGCCACAGCGGATTTTCCATCTCGTTGTTGGTCTCGGCCAGCACCAGCGAGCGGTCGCGCTTCCGCAGGATTGCGGCGCCGAACAGCTTGTTGCCATGGGCAACGCCTTGCGCCGTCTTCGGCACGATGTCGTGCTCGATCACGTCGAGCAGGCGGTCGATCAGCGAAACGTCGGTCATGGGAAAGGCTTTCAGGGAAGGTGGATCTCGTAAGGATGCGAGAAGTAAAACTCTTCGAGATTGGAGCCGTCGCCGCCGCGGTCCACGATGAGGAAATCCTGTTCCTCGCCGATCGGCGTCAGCACGCCGTGCCAAAGGTTGCGGCGATAATTGATGCCTTGACCGGGGCCGGCGAGAAAGGCATGCGGCTCGCCCGGCCCATCCTTGGTCTCGTGGCAGACGACGACCAGGAACGGGCGTGGCGACAGTGGGATGAACGCCTGGCTGCCGAGCGGATGGCGCTCGACCATGGTGAGCTTCAGCGGCATCTCGTAGGGCGTGCCGCGCACCATCGAGATCAGCACGCGCGCATTCGGGCCTGTAGCCTCGGCGGTGGCGAGGTCGTTATAGCGCATCGCTCGGCCGCCATTGATCGGGTAGCGGTTGTCGCCGCCCATGTCGATGACGTCACCGAAGGGCGCGAAGTTCTCGCGGGTCAGCGGTCGGGCGACGATGTGGCTCACCGCGCCTTGCCCCCGAGATAGCCGCCCCCAAGATAGCCACCAAGCCTGGCGTGCCGGTTGACGTCCTTGTAGAGCAGATAGCGGAAATTGCCGGGGCCGCCGGCATAGCAGGCCTGCGGGCAGAAAGCGCGCAGCCACATGAAGTCGCCGGCTTCGACCTCGACCCAGTCCTGGTTGAGACGATAGACCGCCTTGCCTTCGAGCACATAGAGCCCATGCTCCATGACATGGGTTTCGGCGAAGGGGATGACCGCGCCCGGCTTCAGCGTGACGATGGTGACGTGCATGTCGTGGCGCATGTCGGCGGGGTCGACGAAGCGGGTCGTTGCCCAGCGCCCTTCCGTGCCCGGCATCGGGCTCGGCGCCACGTCCTGGTCGCTCGAGAAGAAGGCTTCCGGCACGTCGAGGCCGTCGACCGCTTCATAGGCCTTGCGGATCCAGTGGAAGCGGGCGGCGGCGCCACTCCCGTTGCGCACCGTCCAGCCGCTCGCCGGCGGCAGGAAGGCGAAGCCGCCCGGGACAAGCACATGCTTTTTGCCGGCAAGCGATATGGTGATCTCGCCCTCGACGACGAACAGCACGCCTTCGGCGCCGGCATCGAGTTCCGGCCGGTCGCTGCCGCCGCCGGGCAGGACCTCGACGATGTATTGCGAGAAGGTCTCGGCGAAGCCCGACAGCGGTCTTGCGATGATCCAGGCCCGCGTCTCGTCCCAGAACGGCAGCGGGCTGGTGACGATGTCCTGCATCACGCCCTTGGGGATGACCGCATAGGCTTCGGTGAAGACGGCGCGGCCGGTCAAGAGCTCGTTCTGTCCGGGATGGCCGCCTTGCGGCGCATAATAGGTTCGCTCGGCAGTCTTGATCATATCCATGGGGATCCCTGGCATCATTTCGGGAGCATGTCTTTCAGGCGGAGCAGCGCGATGCGCTCGACCTGTCTGCAGGCGGTTTCGAACTCGATGCCGCGGCTGTTGCCGATGCGCGTCTCGAACTCCGCCAGGATTTCGTCCTTGGTCTTGCCCTTGACCGCGATGATGAAGGGGAAGCCGAAGGTGGTGACATAGGCGGCGTTGAGTTTCGAGAACAGCTCGCGCTCCTTGTCGGTCAGCGCGTCGAGCCCGGCGGAGGCTTGTTCCTTGGTTGATTCCGGCGTCAGGCGCCTGGCCTTGGCCAGCTTGCCGGCAAGATCGGGGTGAGCGTTGAGCACCGAAAGCCGTTCAACCTCCGTCGCCGCGCGGAAGACGCGGCAGAGCGCATTGTGCAGGCCGCCGGCGCTGTCATGCGCCGGCCCGAGTTCCAATTCGTAGGCGCGCTCGGCGATCCAGGGCGAATGCTCGAAAACGCCGCCGAAGGCATGTACGAATTCCTCGAACTCCATCCGCGACGGACGCAGCGCCGGCGCCTCGTAGGGGTGCGTTTCGCGCCAGTGCTTGGCGATGTCGATGCGCCGCGTCAGCCAGACCTTGTCGTGCGATTTCACATAGTCGATGAAACGCTTCAGCGCCGCGACACGGCCTGGGCGGCCGACCAGCCGGCAATGCAGGCCGATATTCATCATGCGCGGCCGGCCCGCCTTGCCCTCGGCATAGAGCGTGTCGAAACTGTCCTTCAGATAGGCGAAGAACTGGTCGCCCGAATTGAAGCCCTGCGGCGTCGCGAAGCGCATGTCGTTGGCGTCGAGCGTATAGGGAATGACGAGCTGCGGCTTTTCCAGCCCGTCGCGGTCGAACCAGTAGGGCAGCTCGTCGTCATAGGTGTCGGAGACGTAATCGAAGCCGCCTTCCTCGGCGACGAGGCGGACGGTGTTGACCGAGGTGCGGCCGGTGTACCAGCCGGTCGGCCGTGCGCCGGTCACCTCGTAATGCAGCTTGATCGTCTCTTCGAGATCGTGCCGCTCGTCCTCGGCCGCGTAGTCGCGATAATCGATCCATTTCAGCCCGTGCGAGGCGATTTCCCAGCCGGCCTCCTGCATCGCCGTGACCTGGTCGGGCGAGCGCGCCAGCGCGGTGGCGACACCGTAGCAGGTCACCGGCACCTGCGCCTCGGTGAACAGCCGGTGGAGCCGCCAGAAGCCGGCGCGGGCGCCGTATTCATAGATCGATTCCATGTTCCAATGGCGCTGGCCGACCCAGGGCGCCGCCCCGACGATCTCGGACAGGAAGGCTTCGGAAGCCTTGTCGCCATGCAGCACGCAGTTCTCGCCGCCTTCTTCATAGTTGACGACGAACTGCACCGCGACATGCGCGCCTCCAGGCCATTTCGGGTCCGGCGGATTGGCCCCGTAACCGCGCATGTCCCTATCGTAACGCATTGTCGCTCCTGCCCGATGGTTGGGATGAAGATATCGAAAGGAGTGCGCATGCATTCCCCCGAAAATTTTTGAAAGTGCTTTTTGCCGCGCTCCGCTCGACCGGGGCTTATGCATGGCCTTTAATTGGCGCACAATTGACCTGAAACTGTACCGGGATGGGAGGCCGCCAGTGGCAGAAACGTCGAAAGCCGATGGCGGGCGCCTGACGACCCATGTGCTCGACACCGCGACCGGACGGCCGGCAGAGGGCCTGTCGATCGGGCTTTTCCGCATCGAAGGGCAAAGCCGCACGCATCTCAAGACCGTTGCCACCAATGAGGATGGCCGCTGCGACGCGCCGCTGCTGACCGGCGCCGATTTCCGCACCGGCGAGTATGAGCTGGTCTTCGCCGCCGGCGACTATCTGCGCGGCCAAGGCGCCAACCTGCCCGAGCCCGCTTTCCTGGACATCGTGCCGATCCGCTTCGGCATGGCGGAAGCGCGGCATTATCATGTCCCGCTCTTGATTTCGCCCTATGGCTACTCGACCTATCGGGGGAGCTGAGACATGGCTGAGACCCGCAACGAGATACGCTTCATCCTGAATGGCGCCGACGTGGCCCTGAAAGACGTCGCGCCCGATGCGACCTTGCTCGACTGGCTGCGGCTCAACCGCTCGCTGCGCGGCACCAAGGAGGGTTGCGCCGAGGGCGACTGCGGCGCCTGCACGGTGCTGGTCGGCAAGCTCTCCGCCGAAGGGCTGGTCTACGAAAGCGTCAACGCCTGCATCCGCTTCATGGGCTCGCTCGACGGCACCCATGTCGTCACCGTCGAGCACCTGCGCGGCGACGGCGAAAAATTGCATCCGGTGCAGCAGGCGATGGTCGATTTCCATGGCTCGCAATGCGGCTTCTGCACGCCGGGCTTTATCATGTCGCTCTACGGGCTGTGGATGAAGACGCCCGATCCGTCCAATGCCGCGATCGAAAAGGCGCTGCAGGGCAATCTCTGCCGCTGCACCGGCTATGAGGCGATCATGCGCGCCGCGCACGCCATTTCGAGCTATGGCAAGGCGGCCAAGGATCCGCTGGCGGTGGAGCGCAAGGACATCACCGCGCGGCTGAAGGCGCTGCGCGACGGCGCCAGGGTCGAGATCGGGTCGGGCAAGGCGCGGCTGATCGTGCCGGCCAATGCCGACGATTTCGCTGCTATCTTCGAAAACGAGCCGAAAGCGACCGTCGTTGCCGGCTCGACCGACGTGGGCCTTTGGGTCACCAAGCACATGCGCGACATCGCGCCGGCGATCTTCATCGGCAATCTCGATGGCCTTGGCGCGATGTCCGAGAAGGATGGCGTGATCACCATCGGCGCCGGCGTCACCTACACCGAGGCTTTCGAGACGCTGTCGAGACGTATCCCGGCACTGGGACCGCTGGTCGACCGCATCGGCGGCGAGCAGGTGCGTAACATGGGTACGATCGGCGGCAACATCGCCAATGGCTCGCCGATCGGCGACACGCCGCCGCCGCTGATCGCGCTCGGCGCGCAGCTCACCCTGCGCAAGGGCAAGAAGCGCCGCACGATCCCGCTCGAAACCTTCTTCATCGCCTATGGCAAGCAGGACCGCCAGCCCGGCGAGTTCGTCGAGGCGGTCCACGTGCCCGTGCCGGCAAAAAGCACGAAGTTTGCCGTCTATAAGGTCACCAAGCGCCGGGACGAGGATATCACGGCGACGCTCGGGGCATTTTATCTGACCTTGGCCAAGGATGGCACGGTGGCCGACATCCGCATCGCCTATGGCGGCATGGCGGCGACGCCGAAGCGCGCCGCGGCGGTGGAGAAGGCGCTTGCCGGCAAGGTCTGGAACGAGGCGACGGTGGAGGCCGCGATGGCTGAGTACGCCAAGGATTTCACGCCGCTGACCGACATGCGGGCGACCGCGGAATACCGGGCGCTGGCGGCAAGGAACCTGTTGCTGCGCTTTTATATCGAGACGACCGGAACGAAGGCGCCGTTCCAGGTCTCACGCGACGAGGCGGCCTGATGAACAAGCACGCTCCAGCCAACCTCAAGGCCGAGAAGATCGTAGGCGGCGTTGCCACCGACCAGCGGCACGATTCCGCGCACAAGCATGTCAGCGGCGCCGCCGTCTATATCGACGACATGCCGGAGCCTGCCGGCACGCTGCATATCGGCCTGGGCCTTTCCAAGGTCGCGCACGGCGCGTTGAAGAGCGTCGACCTGTCGGCGGTGCGCACGGCGCCTGGCGTGGTCGACGTGCTGACCTATGCCGACGTGCCGGGCGAGAACGATGTTTCGCCGAGCAACATGCATGACGATCCGGTGCTCGCCGAAGGCAAGGTTGAGTTTTACGGACAGCCGATCTTCGCCGTGATCGCCGAGACGCGCGAGGAAGCACGCCGCGCGGCACGACTGGCCAAGATCGAATATGACGAGCTTCCCGCCGTCGTCGAGATATGGGACCTCGACCCGGTCAAGGACAAGCAGGTCACCACGCCGTTGATCCTAAAGCGTGGCGACGCGGCCGCGGCGATCGCTGCCGCACCCCGCCGCATCAAGAACCGCATGTGGCTCGGCGGCCAGGACCATTTCTATCTCGAGGGCCAGGTCTCGCTGGCGATCCCCGGCGAGGATGACGAGGTCATCGTCTATTGCTCGACGCAAGGGCCGAGCGAGACGCAACACCTGGTCGCCCATGCGCTCGGCGTGCCGAGCCATGCCGTCACGGTCGAGGTGCGCCGCATGGGCGGCGGTTTCGGTGGCAAGGAGACCCAGGCCAATCAGTGCGCTGCCATCGCCGCGATCGCGGCCAAGAAGCTCAAGCGCGCGGTGAAAATCCGGCTCGATCGCGACGAGGACATGACCGCAACCGGCAAGCGGCATGATTTCGCCATCGATTACGAAGTCGGCTTCGACGACGAGGGCAACATCCTCGGCGTCGACTTCACCTATGCCCTGCGCTGCGGTTTCTCTGCGGACCTGTCCGGTCCGGTCGGCGACCGCGCGCTGTTCCACTGCGACAACGCCTATTTCTATCCGGCGGTGCATGCGAAGTCCGCGCCGCTCTACACCAACACCGTATCGAACACCGCCTTCCGCGGCTTCGGCGGCCCGCAAGGCATGGTCGGCGCCGAGCGCGTTATCGACGAGGTAGCCTTCGCCGTCGGCAAGGACTCGCTCGAGATCCGCAAGCTGAATTTCTACGACCCGATGGAAGCCATCGGCGAGCGCAGCGTCACGCCTTATCACCAGAAGGTCGAGGACTGCATCATCCAGCGCATCGTGGCCGAGCTGGAGGAAAGCGCGAATTACGCGCGGCGCCGCCGCGAGATCAGCGCCTTCAACAACAACAGCCGCTTCATCAAGCGCGGCCTGGCGATGACGCCGGTCAAGTTCGGCATTTCCTTCACCAAGACCGAGGCCAACCAGGCCGGCGCGCTGGTGCATGTCTATGCCGACGGCTCGGTGCATATGAACCATGGCGGCACCGAAATGGGCCAGGGCCTGCACTTGAAGGTGGCGCAGGTCGTGGCGGAAGAGTTCCAGATCGATCTCGACCGGGTCAAGATCACCGCCACCACCACCGCCAAGGTGCCGAACACCTCGCCGACGGCCGCCTCCTCCGGTGCCGACCTCAACGGCATGGCCGCGCAGGATGCCGCCCGCCAGATACGCAAGCGGCTGACCGATTTCGCCGCCGACAAATATCAGGTGCCGCACGACCAGGTGGTGTTCCTGCCCAACCGGGTGCGTGTCGGCAATCAGGAGGTGGCCTTCAACGACCTGGTCAAGCAGGCCTACATCAACCGCGTCCAGCTGTCGGCGGCGGGCTTCTACAAGACGCCGAAGATCCATTGGGACCGCGCCAAGGGCCGCGGCCACGCCTTCTACTATTACGCCTATGGCGCGGCTTGCGCGGAAGTCTCGGTCGATACGCTGACCGGCGAATATGTCGTCGAGCGCACCGATATCCTGCACGACGCCGGCCGTTCGCTGAACCGGGCGATCGACCTCGGCCAGATCGAGGGCGGCTTCATTCAGGGCATGGGCTGGCTGACGACGGAAGAGCTCTGGTGGGACAATAGCGGCCGGCTGCGCACGCATGCGCCGTCGACCTACAAGATCCCGCTCGCCTCCGACCGTCCGAAGATATTCAACGTCAAGCTGACCGACTGGTCGTCAGCCTATGAGCCGACCATCCACCGCTCCAAGGCTGTCGGTGAGCCGCCGCTGCCGCACGGCATGTCGGTGCTGCACGCGCTCTCCGACGCGGTGGCAAGCGTCGCCGACCATAAGATCTGCCCGCGGCTGGATGCGCCGGCAACGCCGGAACGGGTGCTGATGGCGATCGAGCGGTTGAAGCAGGAAGCCGCGAAACCGGCCTGAAATCCGGCCAAACGTGCAAATCGAGGCGTAAAACGCTATATTTCCGAGATGGAAATGCAGACGATGAACTCGAAAGTGCAAAATCTGAAGGCGTTTCTCGGCCAGGCCGGCCGGGTCGCCCTCGTCGAGGTGGCGGCCACGAAAGGCTCGACACCGCGCGAGGCCGGCGCCTTCATGATCGTCTCGGCATCGGCGATTTTCGGCACCATCGGCGGCGGCCAGCTTGAATATATGGCGATCGACAAGGCGCGGCAGATGCTCTCCCCCCTTGAGGGGGAGATGGCCGCGAAGCGGCCAGAGGGGGTCCTCTCAGGAGGCACCGCAAAAACGTCGAGCACTGCGCGGGCGACCCCACCCGGCGGCTCCGCCGCCACCCTCCCCTCAAGGGGGAGGGAAGCCCGCATCGAGGTCGATGAGGTCTGCGCCACGCTCGATGTCCCGCTCGGACCGGAGATCGGCCAATGCTGCGGCGGCCGCGTCGAGGTGTCGATCCGCTTGGTCGATGCGATAATCGAAGAAAAGCTGATCGCCGGCGCTGAGGCGGAAGAAGCGCATCTTCCGCATGTCTATCTTTTCGGCGGCGGCCATGTCGGCCAGGCTCTCGCGGCGTCGCTGGCGCTGCTGCCGATCCACGTCGTCGTCGTTGAAACTCGATCCGAAGCATTGGAGGACATGCCGGAAACGGTGGAAACGCGGCTGACGCCGATGCCCGAAGCCGTGGTGCGCGAGGCGCCCGCGGGATCGGTCTTCGCCATCCTGACCCACGACCATGCGGTGGATTTCCTGATCGTCGCCGAGGCGCTGAAGCGCGACGACACGGCCTATGTCGGCATGATCGGCTCCAAGACCAAGAAGGCGACGTTCCGGAACTGGTTCCTGAAGGCCGCCGATGGCAGCGAAGCGCAGTTCGGCCGGCTTATCTCGCCGATCGGCGGCAATGCTGTGAAGGACAAGCGCCCGCCGGTGATCGCCGCGCTCGCCGCCGCCGAGATCATGACGGCGCTCGTCTCGCATGCCTCGGATGCGCCAAGCGCAGCCAGCGCTGAAAAGGCGATGGCCGGCTGATCCAAGCCAGGCCGAACAGTTTCCTGGCTATTCCTTCTCCTGCGTGTGCGCCTCCAGGAACCACAGCAATTTGTCCAGCGAGCGCGAATAGGCGGTGAAGATGTCGGCGGTGTCAGCGTCGCCGGCATCGTCCGATTCATCGATCGCCTCGCGCGTCAGCTTGGCCGCCGCGGCATAGCGGTCGATCAGCGCCGCCAGATGGTCCTTGGTCTTGTGGATGTCGGTCGGATAGGGTTTCAGCTTGGTCGCCTTCGACACTTCCTGCGAGGTGCCATACGCGGTGCCGCCGAGCTGCACGGCGCGCTCGGCGATGATGTCGACATGGCCGTCGATCTCCTCGCGGAATTCATCCAGCATTTCATGGATGGCGATGAATTGCGGGCCTTTGACGTTCCAGTGCGCCTGCTTGGTGATCAGCGCCAGGTCGATGGCGTCGGCAAGCCTGGCATTGAGCAGATCGATCGATTCCTTCTTGGCATCGGATTTGAGGTCGTTCTTGGTGACGATGGCATCCATGATTGGCTCCTGTCGCGCTGCCTCGATTGGCGGGGGGCGGCCTAGCGCGCCGCCATTCGCCAAACGGCGATGACGCGACTTCGTTCCGTCCCGAAGAGCACCGACGATGCCGTGAGATATGACTGCCGCTCACAGCTGCTCGTCGCTTTCTTCGTTTCCCAAACGGCTGTGAAACGTGTTTTCTGCGCACCTCACGAACACGGATAAGCGATATGGACGTTTTGCGCATAGCGGCATTTTCGGACGGAAACACCGGCGGCAATCCCGCCGGCGTGGTGATCGGCGAGGCCTTGCCGGGCGCAGCCGACATGCAGCGTGTCGCGGCCGAAGTCGGCTTCTCGGAGACCGCCTTCGCCGCGCCCGAAGGCGACGGCTGGCGCGTCCGCTACTTCTCGCCGGAATCGGAAGTGCCGTTCTGCGGCCATGCCACCATCGCGCTGGGCGCGGCCCTGGTCGGAAAGTTCGGCGACGGCGTCTTCAAGCTGGCCCTCAACCAGGCCGGTATCACCGTCGAAGGGTTTCGCGATGGCGCCAACTTTGCCGCCGCCTTGCAGTCGCCACCGACGCGCAGCACGCCTGCGTCGGCCGAGCTGGTCGGGGAGGCTTTGGCGTTGTTTGGATACAAGCCGGGCGATCTCGATCCCGCCATTCCGCCGGCACTCATCCATGGCGGCGCCGATCATCTCGTGCTGGCGCTGAAGTCGCGCGAGGCGCTGGCCGCCATGGCCTATGATCTCAAGAAAGGTCAGTCCTTCATGCGGCGCGAAGGCCTGGTCACCATCCTGCTCGCTTATGCCGAGACGCCGCGCCTCTTCCACACGCGCAATCCCTTCGCCTCCGGTGGCGTCTACGAAGATCCGGCGACAGGCGCCGCGACCGCGGCCTTTGCCGGCTATCTGCGCGATCTCGGCTGGCCGCATGGCGGCGCGATCGACATCGTCCAGGGCGAGGACATGGGCATGCGCTCGCGGCTTCATGCCGATATCCCGCCGGCGCCCGGCAGCTCTATCAGGGTGTCCGGAACGGCACGATTGATGGACGCCGATTGAACCGGCTCAAACCGGCCGCTTCAGGCCGAGATGCTCGCGCAGCGTGCGGCCTTCATAGTCCTTGCGGAACAGGCCGCGCCGCTGCAGCTCCGGCACGACAAGCTTTGCGAAGGCGTCGAGCTCGCCCGGGAACCAGGACGGCATCACATTGAAGCCGTCGGCCGCGCCGCCTTCGAAGCGCGCCTGCAATTCGTCGGCGATCTCCCCGGCCGTGCCGACGACGCGCCAATGGCCGCGCGCGCCGGCAAAGTAACGCGCAAGCTCGCGGATCGAGAGCCCGTCGCGGCGCGCCTGCTCGATGACCAGCGCCTGCCGGCTCTTCATGCCTTCGCTTTCCGGCAGCTCGGGCAACGGTCCGTCGATCGGGTAGCGGCCGAGGTCGGAGATGCTGAGATAGCTGGAGAGCAGCGCCACGCCGACATCGTCGGGAATCAATTCCTGCAGCGCATCGTATTTGGCCTGCGCCTCGGCTTTCGTTGCCGCCACGATCGGCGCCACGCCGGGCATGATCTTCACATCGTCCGGCTGCCGGCCATAAGCGGCGAGCCGGGCCTTGAGGTCGTCGTAGAAGGCCTTGGCCTCCTCGAAGGTCTGCGCCGCCGAGAACACGACATCGGCGGTGCGCGCGGCCAGATCCTTGCCGTCATCGGAAGCGCCGGCCTGCACCATCACCGGCGCGCCTTGCGGCGAGGGCGGGATGTCGAGCCGATCGCGCACCGAGAAGCTCTCGCCGTCATGGCCGGCGGCGCGCCGGTTCCACAGGCCGGTAACCACCGTGGCGAACTCGCGTGCCCGCGCATAGCGGTCGGCATGCGGCCGCAAACCCGTCGCGCCGAAATTCGCGGCCTCGATCGGGCTTGCCGAGGTGACGAGGTTCCAGCCGGCCCGCCCGCCGCTCAGATTGTCGAGCGAGGCGAACATGCGCGCCAGCCCATAGGGCTCGTTGTAGCTGGTCGATGCCGTGGAAACCAAGCCGATGCGCTCGGTCTGCGCGGCCAGCGCCGACAGCAGGCTGATCGGCTCGAAGCCGATCGAGCGCGAGGTCTGGCTGGCAATGTTGACATTGGCCTCGCGCAGGCCGGCCGCGTCCTCGCAGAACACCATGTCGAACTTCGCCGCTTCCGCCGTGCGCGCCAGCTTTATGCAGTGGTCGATGTCGATGCCGGCCGTCACATGCGCATCCGGATGGCGCCAGGCGGCGATGTGATGGCCGGTCGCCCATAGGAACAGGCCGAGTTTCATCTGGCGCGTGCTCATGACCTGCCATCCTCGTCCAACCCGAGACGATCGCGCAGCGTCCTGCCTGGTTTTGCCTTGGCAAATCCGTGTTGCTCGAGGTCCGGCAGCAATCGTTCGACAAAATCCTTCAAGGCGTCGGCCCGAGGCTGCACTGTCAGGACGATGCCGTCACAGCCGGATGAGAGGCATAGCGCTTTTAGGCTGCCGCCATCGCGTTCCTGCCGCGCATCGGCGACCGCCAGCATCTTGATTGTCCTTGGGTCGCGTCCCGCTTCGTGCGCCCTGCGTTTTATCTCCTCGCAGGCGGCTCTCGCCTCCGGCGGCTGACGCTTGTCCAGCAGCACGACATCGGCTCGGATTGCAAAATCGAGGTCGGCTTGTTTCAGGCCCGACATCACCAGCAGTGGCCTGTCCTGCGGCGAGCGCGCGACATTGAGCGGCCCGCGCACCGAAAAGAATTCGCCGGTGAAGTTCATCGGGTGCATCTTTTCCGGATCGTGGAAGCGGCCTGATGCCTTGTCGAAGAGCAGCGCGTCGCGGCTCCAGCCGATCCATAACCTCCGCACAATGTTGATGAATTCCTTGGCGCGGCGGCGAAAGTCGTCGTCCGAAAACCCCTCCGGGCGGCTGAAATTCGCCGCCTCGCGCGGGTTCTGCGCAAGCGTCGCGTTCCAGCCGATGCGGCCATGGCTGATGATGTCCAGCGAAGCGAAACGGCGCGCGAGATTGTAAGGCTGGTGCGCGAGCGTCGAGGCGCTGGCGACGAGGCCGATACTGTCGGTCACGGCCGCCAGGGCGGCCAGCAATGTCGTCGCTTCGAAGGGGCTGCTCGATGGCGCCTCCGCGGAGTCGGAAATGATAGCCATATCGACGCCCGCCGCTTCCAGGTCCCGCACGAAGGCACTGATCTGGCCGAAGTCCAGGACGTCCTGTCCGTCGGCGGCGGCGATGTTGAGCGAAACGGCGAGATGCATGTGGCGGCCCATTCGGCGGCGGCGACGTCTCGCAGCCATCCGGCTACCAACCTAGGCCGGCTTTCGCGCAAGGCAACCGGCGCGGATGGGCCACGCGGCTGTCACTTCCCCGCCAAGATATCCTTGATCAGCCGCTGGCAGCGCTCGGCCATGAAGTCGAGCAGCAGCCGCACCTTCGGGTCCTGCAGCTTCTTGTGCGGATAGACGGCGGCAAATTGCACCGGCGTCGGCGGTGTCTTGGCCAGGATCACCTTCAGCCGCTGGTCGCGGATGAAGGGCTCCACCTCGAAGCGCGGCTTGTTGATGATGCCTCGCCCCGACAGCGCCCAGCCGGTCAGCACGTCGCCGTCGTCGGTGTCGTAGGGACCATGCACTTCGAGCTTCTGCACGCCGCCCGGCGTCTGCAGCGTCCAGACGAACTCGCGCGTGCCGGCGTAGCGCAGCATCAGGCAGTCGTGCTTCTTGCCGACAAGTTCCTGCGGCTCGGCCGGCTCGCCGCGCGTTTCCAGATATTTCGGCGCCGCCACCAGCACGCGCTCGCATTCCATGATGCCGCGCATCCTGAGGCTCGAATCCTCGATGATGCCGAGGCGGAAGGCAACGTCGATGCCTTCCTTCATGATGTCGACATTGTGGTCGGAGAGCCTGAGCCGCACCTCGATATCGGGATATTTGTCGTGGAAGTCGGGGATGCCGGAAGCGATCAGCCGGCGGCCGAGGCCGAGCGGCGCCATGACCCGGATGGTGCCGCGCGGCTGTCCGGAAAGGGCCGCCACCGCGGCTTCCGCCTCGGTGATCGCGTCCAGCACCTGCTTGGCGCCGGTGTAGAACACCGTGCCATGCTCGGTCGGCATCAACTGCCTTGTCGTGCGGTTGAAGAGCCTGACCCCTAGATGCTTCTCCAGTTCCTTGATGCGGTTGGAAGCCACCGCCGGCGAAATGCGCATGTCGCGCCCCGCCGCCGACAGATTGCCGAGCTCGACGACACGGACGAAGACGGCAATGTTGTCGAGATAGGCCATGCGTGGCTCTCATGCGGCTGCGTAAAGCAACCCTAGTATTTTTTATTTTTTTTTGAAAGTCATCGCGCACCTCGCCTCTTTTCGTTTGCGCGCCAGACCGTAAAGTCGCTCTCATCGGCAGGGACGATCTCAATGATGGATTTCGCGATTTTCTGGGACTGGCTGAGTTTTGCGGTCCGCTGGCTGCATGTCATCACCGGCATCGCCTGGATCGGCTCGTCCTTCTATTTCGTTGCCCTCGACCTCGGCCTGCGCCAGCGTCCCGGCCTGCCCGCCGGCGCCTTCGGCGAGGAGTGGCAGGTGCATGGCGGCGGCTTCTACCACATCCAGAAATACTTGGTGGCCCCGGCTGAAATGCCGGAACACCTCACCTGGTTCAAATGGGAATCCTACGCCACCTGGATGTCGGGCTTCGCCATGCTCTGCGTGGTCTACTACGCCGGCGCGGACCTGTTCCTGATCGACCCCAATGTGCTGCCGATGTCTGCCCCGGTCGCCATTCTGCTCTCGATGGCGACGATCGCCTCGGGCTGGATCGTCTATGATCTGCTCTGCCGCTCGCCACTCGGCAAAAGCGACACCGGCCTGATGCTGGTGCTCTATGGCGTGCTGGTCTTCATCGCCTGGGGGCTGACGCATCTCTTCACCGGCCGCGCCGCCTTCCTGCATCTCGGCGCCATCACCGCCACGATCATGTCGTGCAACGTCTTCATGATCATCATCCCCAACCAGAAGATCGTCGTCGCCGACCTGATCGCCGGTCGCAAGCCGGACCCGAAATACGGCAAGATCGCCAAGCAGCGCTCGCTGCACAACAACTACCTGACCTTGCCGGTCCTGTTCCTGATGCTGTCGAACCACTACCCGCTGGCTTTCGGTACCCAGTTCAACTGGGTCATCGCCTCGCTGGTCTTCATCATCGGCGTGTTGATCCGCCACTATTTCAACACCGTGCATGCCAGGAAGGGCAACCCGACCTGGACCTGGCTTGGCGCCGCCGTGCTGTTCATGATCATCATCTGGCTGTCGACCGTGCCGAAGGTGCTGACCGGCGAGCCGAAGACCTCGGCCGTCTCCGCCGCCGCGCAGGTCTACATCGCCTCAGCGCATTTCCCGGCGGTGCGCGACACCGTGCTCGGCCGCTGCTCCATGTGCCACACGGAAGAGCCGGTCTATGAAGGCATCTACCATGCGCCGAAGGGCGTGCTGCTCGACACCGACGAGCGCATCGCCGAGCATGCGCGCGAGATTTATATCCAGGCCGGCCGGGCGCATGCCATGCCGCCCGCCAATGTCAGCCACATCACCGACCAGGAACGGGCCCTTCTGGTCGCCTGGTTCGAAGGTGCCGGAAAGTAAGCATGACAGCGAAAATTCTGCGCGGCCGCACACTCTCCTTCCTGCGTTGGCCCGAAACGATCGACGACCATTCCGCCTGGCATTACGAGGAGGATGGCGGGCTGCTGATCGACAATGGCAAGATCGTTGCCGCCGGCTCTTATGCGGAGGTCTCGACGAAGGCGGGCGCAGGCGTCGAGACGATCGACCATCGCCCGCATCTGATCCTGCCCGGTTTCCTCGACGCGCATGTGCATGTGCCGCAGATGCAGATCATCGCCTCCTACGGCGCCGAGCTGCTCGACTGGCTGAACAAATACACCTTTCCGGAAGAATCGAAGTTCCAGAACGCGCAGCATGGCCGTCGCATCGCCAGGCTGTTCCTCGACGAGATGCTGCGACAAGGCACGACGACCGTCGTCGCCTACTGCTCGGTGCACAAGTCTTCGGCCGAGGCCTTCTTCGCCGAGTCGCATGAGCGCAACATGCTCAACATCGCCGGCAAGGTGATGATGGACCGCAACGCGCCGGACGGCGTGCTCGACACGCCGCAAACCGGCTATGACGACAGCAAGGCGCTGATTGCCGAATGGCACGGCAAGGGCCGCCAGCTCTATGCCGTCACGCCGCGCTTCGCGATCACGTCGACGCCCGAGCAGATGGAAATGGCCGGCGCGCTCTGCCGCGAATATCCCGATCTCCACATGCAGACGCATCTGTCGGAAAACCACGCCGAGATCGCCTTCACCCAGGAACTCTATCCCTGGTCGCGCGACTACACCGACGTTTATGAACACTACGGCCTGCTCGGCAAAAAGAGCCTGTTCGGCCACTGCATCCATCTTTCCGAGCGCGAGGCGGACGCGCTGTCGCAGTCGGGCTCGGTGGCGGTGTTCTGCCCGACCTCCAATCTCTTCCTTGGCTCCGGCCTGTTCGACTACCAGCGTTATCGCCGGCGCGAGGCACCGCTTCGCATCGCAGCGGCCACCGATGTCGGTGGCGGCACCAATTATTCGATGCTGCGCACCATGGACGAGGGCTACAAGGTGATCGCGCTGAACGGCGAGAAATTGAACCCGTACCAATCCTTCTGGCAACTGACGCGCGGCAATGCCGAGGCGCTGTCGGTGGCCGACAAGGTCGGCACGCTGGAGGAAGGCACCGACGCCGACATAGTCGTGCTCGACGCCCGTTCGACGCCGGCGATGCGGCTCAGGATGGAGACGGTGGAAACGCTGGCCGAGGAACTCTTTCTGCTGCAGACGCTGGGCGACGATCGCGCCGTGCGCGAGGTTTATGTGGCGGGGCGGCCGGCGAAGAGCGCGATTGTCGCATAGATTAAACGTGCTCTTCGCTTGACCCCGCGTCAGCCATCGGCCAAAGCGTGCGGCGACATTTGACAGGGGAACGCCATGGCCACCGCCGACGACATCGCTCTGATCAAGAAACAGGAAGCCGCGCTGGTCTTCCCGGCTTTCGATGAGGCCGTCGCCTTCAAGATCGGTTCCGCTATCCGGGACCGCGCCCTGAAGGAAAACCTGCCTGTTATCGTCGACATCAGGACCTTCGACAGGCCGCTCTTCTATGCCGCGATGCCGGGCTCCAACGCCTCCAATCCCGACTGGGCGCGGCGCAAGATCAATGTCGTGAAGCGTTATCTGAGAAGCACCTATCGCCTCGTGCTCGAGCAGCAGCGCCCGGACCGCACCTTCAAGGTCGGCGAGGGCCTGGATATTGCCGACTATGTGCTGGCCGGCGGCGGCTTCCCGGTCACGGTGAAGGGCGCCGGCGTCATAGGCGTCATTGCCGTTTCGGGCCTGCCCGAACGCGAGGATCATGGCGTCGTCGTCGATGCGCTTTGCGCTCACCTTGGCATCGATGCGAGCGGGCTCGCGCTGCCGCCGGAAGAAAAATGACCGACCCGAAAAGCCTCCTCACGTCGATCTTCAACGCCGCCGTCGCCGCCGCCGATCCGGAAAAGACGATCCGCGACCATTTGCCGGCAAGGCCGAAGGGCCGCACCATCGTCATCGGCGCCGGCAAGGGCTCGGCGCAGATGGCGGCGGCCTTCGAGAAGGTCTGGGACGGCCCGATCGACGGCCTTGTCGTCACCCGCTATGGCTATGGCGCCAGATGCGAGCGCATCGAGATCATCGAGGCGGCGCACCCGGTGCCGGATGCCGCCGGCCTTGAGGCATCGCGCCGCTTGCTGGAGAAGGTGCGGGGGCTGACAGCCGACGATCTGGTCGTGGCGCTGATTTCCGGCGGCGGCTCGGCGCTGCTGCCGTCGCCGGCCCCCGGCCTGACGCTTGCCGACGAGGTCGCCGTCAACGAGGCGCTGCTCGCCTCCGGCGCGCCGATCGCGGCGATGAACACCATCCGCAAGCATGTCTCGACCATCAAGGGCGGCCGCCTTGCCGCCGCCGCGCACCCGGCGCGTGTGGTGTCGCTGGTCGTCTCAGACATCCCCGGCGACAATCCGGCGCTGGTCGCCTCGGGCCCGACCGTTCCCGACACCGGCAGCCGCGCGGATGCGCTGGCCTCGATTGCTGCCTATGGGATGAAGCTGCCGGCATCGGTCATGGCACATATCAATTCACCGGCCGCCGATGCGCCAAGCCCCGACGATCCGCGCTTTGCCGGCAATGAGGTGCACCTGACCGCCTCCGCCGGTGTGTCCCTGGACGCCGCCGCCGCCGAAGCCAAGCGTCAAGGCATCGAGGCAGTCATCCTGTCGGACGCGATCGAGGGTGAGGCGCGCGAGGTCGGCGGCGTCCACGCCGCGATCGCGCGCGAAGTGGCGACCCGCAATCGTCCCTTCAAGAAGCCTGTGCTGATCCTCTCCGGCGGCGAAACGACCGTGACTTTGCGCGCCAAGGGCAAGGGCGGCCGCAACTCCGAATTCCTGCTCGCCTTCGCCATCGGCATCGATGGTGTTGGCGGCGTCCACGCTCTGGCCGCCGATACCGACGGCATCGACGGCTCGGAGAACAATGCCGGCGCGTTTGCCGACGGCTCGACCGTGTCGCGCATGCGTGCGGCCGGCGTGGACGCCAAGGCGATGCTTGCCGGCAACAATGCCTGGACTGCGTTCAACGCGGTTGGGAATCTGTTCGTGCCGGGTCCCACGGGCACGAACGTGAATGATCTGAGGGCGATTCTGGTTAGGTAGCGCGGAGCCCCGCAGAACTCGTCATCCTCGGGTCTGCGCGCGTCGCTTCGCTCCTTGCTCCGCCCGTGGATGACGAAGTCGGGTAGGCTTCCGTCCAGGTCACGCCCCCATCAATTCCCTCACCTTCCGCATATCGCTGAGGAATCGCCCCCGTTCCGCCTCCTTGTCCTCCTGCTCGCGTATGCGCAGGATGAAGGACGGGTGGATGGTCAGGAACACCCTCAACCCATCGTCGCGCTCGACCACGTCGCCGCGCATCTTGGTGATCGGCACCGCCTTGCCGAGCAGTGATTGCGCCGCCGTCGCGCCAAGCGCCACCACGAGGTTTGGCTTGATCAGGTCGAGCTCCTTGTCCAGCCACCACCGGCAGGCCTGGATTTCGCCGGCATTGGGCTTTGAATGAATACGCCGCTTGCCGCGCGGTTCGAATTTGAAATGCTTCACCGCATTGGTCACATAGACCTTGCGGCGGTCGATCGCGGCGTCGTCCAATATGCTGTCGAACATCTTGCCCGCCGGACCGACGAACGGCTTGCCCGCCAGGTCCTCCTGGTCGCCCGGCTGTTCGCCGACGAAGATCACCTCGGCGTTCTCCGGCCCTTCGCCGAACACCGTTTGCGTCGCATCGCGCCAGAGCGGACAGCGGTGGCAGCCTTTCGCAACCGCGCGCAGTTCCGGGATCGTATCGGCGTTTTCGGTTTCATCGGCATTGGCCGGCTGCGGCACCGGCCAGTGCTTGGCCTTCACCTTGGCGTGGTGCGGTGCTGGGGTGGTGGGCATCCGGGCGATCATGTCTGACGCGGCTTTGTCTGCTCCTGCTATCAGATCGGGAATGAGCGAGGCCTCGGGAAGGTTCCGCCAATATTTCTTCGGCATCTCCTTCTGCATCGCCTTCACCTTGAGGCGGGCCGGGTTGAAGATATTCTCGAAATAGGTCCGCCACAGCGCCTCGGCATCGTCTTCCGCCGGCGCGTCGCGCTTGCCGGCGCCGGGTCCGATCGCCAGCCGCTCACCATCCCAGTCGGCCGAGGCATGCGGCGTCAGGATCGTCCAGCGCATGCCGGTGAAACGGCGCACGAAGAAATCGGCATTGCGCTCGACGATGAAATGCTCGGGCTCGAACCAGGCGACATAGCGCTCCTCCGCGCCTTCGCCGATCTTCCGGAAACGCACGAAGGCGCGCATCTTGTGGATGTCGCGCCCCACCGCCTTTTCCATCGCCTCCAGCTTCCGGATATCGGGATCGGTAGCGATCGAAAGCAGCTTCGGCTCGGAGCGCAACCGCCAAAGCAGCCGGTAGAGAAAGCCGAAGCGCTCGGGATCGCAATGGCAGATCACCGTCTCTGCGCGCTCGATAAAGTCGCGCGGCACGACAAGCCGGGCATCGGCGTGCGCAGCCGGCAAATCTTTGCCGCGGGTTTCGCCATCCGGCTCGACCTGCCACGCGGCATCCTCCGGCGGTATGTCATTCGTCGCCAGCCGCCGCGCCGCGTCGCGCCAGCCGGCAAAATCGGTCTGGCTTTCGAGCCGGACGAGATGGACGGCGAGGTTGAGCTGAGTTTTGGCCATGATCAGAACAACGACAGCTGTTCGCAGGAACGGGTGATCACCTGGCGCAAGCCGGCCTTGTCGGTCAGCGCGCCAGGCGACCAGCCTTCCGCAATGATGAAGGGCCGCACCTTGGCGACCGAGTGGCATATGCGCCCGACATCCTCGAGCCGCAGCCGCCGGTGGCGGCGTGTCTCGATGATCCGGTCGATGACCCTGCTGCCGAGGCCGGGAACGCGCAGCAGCGCTTCGCGCTCGGCGCGGTTGACGTCGACCGGGAAGCGGCCCCGATTGCGCAGCGCCCAGGCAAGCTTGGGGTCGACAGCGAGGTCGAGCATGCCGTCATTGCTGCCGTCCAGGATTTCCGGCTGCGAGAAGCCGTAGAAGCGCATCAGCCAGTCCGCCTGGTAAAGCCGGTGCTCGCGCATCAGCGGCGGCTTCTGCAAGGGCAGCGATGACGATGAATCCGGGATCGGGCTGAAGGCGGAATAGTAGACGCGGCGCAGGTGGTAGCTGCCATAGAGCCGGGCGCTGGCGCGCAGGATCCCGTCGTCGGACGTCTTGTCGGCGCCCACGATCATCTGCGTCGACTGGCCGCCCGGGGCGAAGCGCTCGCGCTTGCGGCTCCGCAATGTCGGCTCGGCCTTTTCCTCGATCTTGCGGCGCAGCTTGGCCATCGAAAGCCGGATCGTTTCCGGCTTCTTTTCCGGTGCCAGCTTCTTCACGCCTTCGTCTGTCGGCAGTTCCACATTGATCGACAGCCGGTCGGCATAGAGACCAGCCATCTCGATCAGCTCCGCCGACGCTTCGGGAATGGTTTTGAGGTGGATATAGCCGCCGAATTTTTCCTCGATCCTGAGCCGCCGCGCCACTTCGACCATCTCGCCCATCGTCTCGTCCGGCGAGCGGATGACGCCGGACGACAGGAACAACCCCTCGATGTAATTGCGGCGGTAGAAATCCATCGTGAGCTTCACCACCTCGTCGACGCTGAAACGGGCGCGCCGCACATTCGAGGACGAGCGGTTGATGCAATAGCTGCAGTCGTAGATGCAGAAATTGGTGAGCAGGATTTTCAAGAGCGAGATGCAGCGCCCGTCCGGTGCGTAGGAATGGCAGATGCCGGACCCCTCCGTCGAGCCGATGCCGCCCGATCTCAGCGAGTCGCGTTTCGCCGACCCGGAAGAGGCGCAGGAGGCGTCGTATTTGGCGGCGTCCGACAGGATCGCCAGTTTCTCGCGGACGGAAAGCACAGCCATTTGTTCATGATATGTTCCAGAAATGCAATTGGCTATAACTTTTGATTGCCGTCCGCAAAACGTGATCGCCGCGCCTGTCGCGCCAGCCCTCACACCTCGTGCAGATAGAGGTGGTAGTCCAGCTCGCTGACGGTGCGCGCGACGCGCAGATACTCGGCCTGCTTGATCGCCACGAAGGTGCGGTGCAGGTCGGGACCGAGCGCCGATTTCAGGAAGTCGGAGCTCCTGGCCGCCTCGATCGCGGCGCGCCAGTCGGCCGGCATGGTCGATTTCTCCGGGGCCTGCTCGTAGCCGTTCCCCGTCGTCTCGGAACCGGGGTCCAGGCCCTCATCCAGGCCTTTGACGATGCCGGCCAGCACCGTTGCGGCGATCAGATAGGGGTTGGCGTCGACGCCCGACGGCCGGTGCTCGATGCGGCGGTTCCTGGCGTCGCCCGCCGGCACGCGCAGCGCCACCGAGCGGTTGTTGACGCCCCAGCTCGGCGCTACGGGCGCATAGGATTGCGAGACGAAGCGCCGCCAGGAATTGGCGTGCGGCGCAAACACCAGCATCGATTCCGCCATGGTGTGGATGAGGCCACCCAGCGCGTTGAGCAGCTTTGGCGACCATTTCTGGCCGGCGACCTCGGTGAAGACGTTGCGGCCGGCATCGTCCTGCAACGAGACGTGGAAATGCATGCCGGAGCCGGCATAGGCCTCGATGGGCTTGGCCATGAAGCAGGCGGTGACGCCGTGCCGCCGCGCCTGCGCCCTGACCAGCCGCTTCAGCATGACCAGGTCGTCGGCTGCCCGCATCACGTCCTTGCGGTAGTTCAGCGTCAGCTCGTACTGGCCGGGCGCGTATTCGGAAATGACCGTTTCGGCCGGAATGCCCTGCGCCTTGGCCGCGGCGTAGATGTCGGAAAACAGCGGCTCCATGCCGTGCAGATGGTCTACCGAATAGACCTCTGTCTTGGCCGAACGGCGGCCGTCGAGCACCGCGCGGGCAGGCTGCACCTTGCCGTCGGCGTCGCGGTCATTCGACAGCAGGAAAAACTCGAGCTCGAAGGCGCCGGCCGGATGCAGGCCGCGTGCAGCCAGCAGTTCCACCTGCCTTGCCAGCACCAGCCGTGGGTCGGAGGTCATCGGCTGGCCGTCGAGATGGTGCATCGACATCAGCAACTGGCCGCGTGGCGGCTTGGTGCCGAAGAGCGGCACCAGCGTGCCGGGGATCGGCCATGCCCTGAGGTCGCCGTCGCCGGTGTCCCACACCAGTCCGGTTTCGTGCACGTCCTCGCCGGTGATGTCGAGGCCGAGGATCGAGATCGGCAGATGCCGGCCGTTCTCGAAAATGCCCATCAGCTCGTGCCGGCGCACGATCTTGCCGCGCCCGATGCCGTTGGCGTCGGTGAGCACGATGTCGAACGCCTCGATCTCAGGATGCGCGTCGAGAAAGGCTTTCGCCTCGGCGGGCGTCGAGCCTGAAGGCGACGTGGTGACGGCGTTCAGATTGTCCATTGCCGCTTTTCTCATGCCGCAAGCCTGGCCGCAACCGCGGCGAAGGCTGCGATCAGCCGGCTCACTTGCGCTGACGTCGTCGCCGGCGAGATCAGCATCATGTTGTGGAACGGCGCGATCAGCACGCCGCGATTGACCAGCGCGACATGAATGGCGGCTTCCAGCTCCGGCGCGTGCGCCTTTTCCGCTTGGCCGCCGTTTCCGAGCGGCCCGGGCGCACAGATGAACTCGACGCGCGCGCCGACCCGCGCGACATGCCAGGGCAGCTTGTTTCGATTGATCACAGCGGTCAGCCCGGCATCGAGCCGGCGTGCCAGCCGGTCCATATGCACATAGGCTTCCTCGGTCATCACCTCTTCCAACGCGGCGCGCATCGCCGAAAATTGCAGCGGGTTCGCCGACAGCGTCGTGCCCATGCCGGAATAGCCGGGTTCCTTGGTCTGGTTGTAGGCGCCGTAGCGGGTGGCGATCTCTTCGCTCATCCCCCAGATGCTTGCCGGCACGCCGCCGGCCACCGGCTTGCCGAGCACGAACAGGTCCGGCTCCAGCCCGTGCATGCGCGTGTAGCCGCCAGGGCCGGTCGAAATCGTGTGCGTCTCGTCGATCAGAAGCAGCGTGCCGGCCACGCGGGTCAGGCGCCGCAGCGCGTCGTGGAAGCCGGGTTCCGGCAGCACCATGCAGGAATTGGTCAGCACCGGCTCGGTGATGACGCAGGCGACGTCGCGGTCGGCCAGCGCGGCCTCGAGGGCGGCGACATCGTTGAACTCTACGATCTTGGTCGCTCGAGTCAGATCCCGGAACTCGCCGGCCAGGCCCGGCCGGTTGACCGGCCGGCCGTCGATCAGCCGCACCATCGTCTCGTCGACAGAGCCATGATAGCAGCCGTTGAAGACCAGGATCTTTTCGCGCCCGGTCACGGCGCGGGCGACGCGCAGCGCAAAACGGTTGGCGTCGGTGGCGGTTGTGGCGATCTGCCAATAGGGCAGTCCGAAGCGCTGTTGTAGAAGCGTGCCGATTGCCAGCGCATCCTCGCTGGGCAGCATGTAGGTCAGGCCGCGCGCTGCCTGCCTGCGGATCGCGCGGGCAACCGGCGGCGGCGAATGGCCAAGCATCGAGCCGGTGTCGCCCAAGCAGAAATCGTCGAGCCTGTTGCCGTCGACATCGGTGATGGTGGCGCCTTTGGCGCCTTCGACCAGGATCGGGAACGGCGTCGGCCAGTCGGTCATCCAGTGCATCGGCACGCCGCCGAGGAAACCGGCGATGCCGTTGCCGAGCTTCGCCTCGGATTTCGGCCGCGCCTTGCGGAAGGCGGCCGCTTCCGCCTCGCGCAATTCGGCGATGCGGGCGATGTCGATGCCGCCGATGGAAGTTCGTGAATCCGATGCCTGCATGAAAACCCCTGTGTTTCGCGCGGCACTGTGCCAATCGGATGGCAAAACCGCAATTGGCCGCGCCGGGGGCTCGCGTTGGATCAGCGCACTTGACCCCGCGTGGCCGTCGGGGCCTCAATGCGGCCAGGGCAGGGAGGAGGGGGAAATGCGGACAGTTCTTTGTGCGGCAGTGCTTCTTGCGTCGGCCAGCGGGGCCCTTGCCTCGGGAGCGCTCTGGTGCTCGGTCGACGACGCCAAGGTCACCTTCCAGCTCGACGCCGGTGTGACCCGGGGCCTGGGCGGGCCGACTTTCAATTTCCGGGGTGATCTGGAGATCAAGGCCCGTCCCGCCGCCGACAGCCTGCGCAAGACGGTGTTCGAGGATCAGAACCTCGCGCAATATTGGCTCGACGGCGACGAATTGCGGCTGCTCGTCTACCGCGAGCACGAAGCCAAGGACAACTACCGTTCGGTGGAACTGACGATCCTGACCAAGGCCAAGGACGAAGGCACCTATGACGGGCGCTACATGCTCGCGGTTTACGACGGCACGGCAGGCGTGGACAGCGATCCCGTCGAGCTCAAGGGCGATGTTTCCTGCGGAGCGGAATGATCAAATCGCAGTAGGCAGTCGGGCTCTCCTTCTATTGCCTACTGCCTAATCCCTACTGCCTCACCCCGTGATATCGATGACGCCGCAATCGCCGGCGGCGCTGCCGAAGACGATGCGGCGCTCTTCCTTGTCCCACATCATGGCGGTGATGGCGCCCTTGCCGGGGCGGCGCAGCAAGACTTCCTTGGCGTCGGCGAAGCGCGCCGCGATCACCATGCCGTCCTCATAGCCGATCGCCACGACATCCTGGCTCGGATGGCAGGCGACGCAGGTCACCATCGTGTTGCCGCGTGTGCCGAGTTCCAGCGGCGCCTTGCCCATTGGGCCATCCTTGGCTGAGAACGGCCAGACGATCGCCGCCGGCGCGCCGGAGCTTGCCAGCCATTTGCCCTTCACGCTCCAGGACAGGCTCTTCACCTTGCCGGGATAGCCGCTCATGCGCATGTGCTTGCCGTCGGCGAGCTTCCAGCCATGCAGGGCATTCTCCTGCATGGTGGTGACGAGGAAGGCGCCGTCGGGCGAAAAGGTGATGCCGGTATGGGCGCCGGCCCATTCGAGCTCCACCGGCTTGCCCTCGGCCGCCGGGAAATGCAGCGTCGCGCCATTGTAGCGGGCGACGCCGAAACGCATGCCCTTGGGCGAGAACGCCAGCCCCTCCACCGAGCGCGGATGGGCGAATTCCTTGATCTTGCCGTCGGCGAAACGCACGAAGGCGGTCTTGCCCGAGGCATAGGCGATCGCGCCTTGCGGTCCGGCGGTGACGCTGGTGACCCACTTTTTGCCGGCGCTGGCCAGCTCGCTCACCGCGCCACCAGCCTTGACGGCAAACACCTTGCCGTCCTCGCCGCCGGTGATCAGCCGGTCGTTGGCCGCGTCATGGAAGGCGGCGAGCAACCCGTCATTGGCTTGCACCGTCTTTTGCCCGTTGTCCAAGCGGTGGATCGCGCCGTCGGCCAAAGCAAAATGCGGCACGTCGTTGAGGAAAACGGCGGCGAGGCAATGGCCTTCGAGATCAAGCGGGGCGACTGTGGGCATGTGGGGCGGTCCATTCGAGATCAATGCCCTTCCCATAAGGGGTCGAGCGGCAGGTCTCAACCCATGCTTGGAATAGCTATAGGGAAAGGGGCCCCGGCGTTGGGGCTCTTCCTTCTCCCCTTGTGAGGCCTTTGCACAGAATCGGATTGATGATTCCATGCGGATATCCGAAAGGGGATTCGCGATGGTTGATCGAT
>NZ_VFUA01000075.1 GCF_006440735.1 Mesorhizobium sp. B2-7-1
GAGTAGGGGAGTAGGGGAAGCATTTCCGAGCGCCGTTTTTACAGCGCCCAAAACATACTCCCTTTCTCCCCCACTAGATTCCTTCACCAGCCAATTCTTCCGAAAGCGTCGAAACCTGGTTCTGGGCGCTGCGCATCATCGGGTAGATCGCCAGCACCTTTTGCCAGGCTTCCAGCGCCGACTGCTTGTGACCGGTCTCGGCCATGATCTGGGCGAGGCCCGAGAGCGCGCCGAAATGGCGCGGCTCGAGCTGCAAGGTGCGGTCGATATCGGCCATCGACTTCCCGTAATTCTTCATCATGAAATGGACGGTGGCGCGCCGGTTCCAGCCTTCGGCATAATCCGGCTGCAAGGTCACCACCTGGTCGAGGAAGTCGAGCGCGACATCGAATTTCTGGTCTGCGGTCGCCTTCTGCGCCCATTGCATCATCAGGTCGATCGAGGCGCTGCCCGACTGGTTCCACTCGTTCCAGATGCGCCCGGCGATGCGCTCTGCCGCCTTTTCATTGCGCTCGCGCTTCAACTCGGTGAAGAGCTGGTCGAGGCGACCCTGTTTGGTCGGAGCGGCCGGCGGCGGCGTGGCGGCGGGCGGCGCGGCATCCGGAGGCAGCGCGCCCGGCACTGTTTCCGCTCCCGCAGGCAAAGCTGCGGCGGACAGCAGAAGGGCGGTGAAAAATGCAAAAAGAATCCGCATCGCCGGAATCTAGTCCCGGACGGCGGATCGTCAAAGTGATTTTAGCGTGAGAGCGCCGGCGAACCGGCATTCGACATCAGCGCGGTGTGGCCTCGTCGCATGTCGCTTCCTTACGGGCGACATGCATCAAGCCGCGCGCAAGCCTCAGCCCTGGCGCGCCTTGTAGCGCGGAGCGGTCTTGTTGATGATGTAGATGCGTCCCTTGCGGCGAACCAGCTGGTTGTCGCGGTGACGCGCCTTGAGCGCCTTGAGCGAATTCTTGATCTTCATGGTCTTGCCTGTTCGGTCAGGGCCCGTCCCGGGCCGAATTTCAAAGGCGCGCCCGGAAAAGGCGCGCCTTTGAACTTGCGGTGGCTCATAAACGAGGAGTGTCGTCCGTGTCAACCACGTGACGATGTCCGAATGCCACAAGGGACGCGGCATATCAAATATTCGCCATCCCGGCGGCGCGCCATTGCGCGACTCAAAAGCGGCTGGAATGGTGCGGTCTCGGCGAAACGACCGGAGATTCCACATGCGCCGCCTGCTTCTGTCTGCCTGTCTGGTCCTGCTTGCGACCGCCCCGGCCGCCTTTGCCGAGGATTGCGACCGCAACGACGACAGCCAGTCGATGCTGAACGTCTGCGCCGATGCCGACTATCAGGCCGCCGATGCCAAGCTCAATGCCGCATATAAGAACATCGTCGGCAGCAACGATCAGGCCTCGAACAAGCTGCTGCAGACGGCGCAGCGCGCCTGGATCGCCTTCCGCGATGCCGAATGCACCTATTCGACCGCCGACAGCGAAGGCGGCTCCATCCATCCGATGGAGGTTTCGGAATGCCTGACGAAGCTCACCAACGAGCGCATAAAGCAGCTCACGTCCGGCGCCAACTGCAAGCTGAGCGATCCGAGCTGCGCCGGCTCGGACGCGGGCGACGACGACCAGGACATGCAGTAGGGCGTTATTTCGGCCTGATGAGGCGCGTGAAATGGCCCATCTTGCGGCCGGGGCGTGACTCGGCCTTGCCGTAGAGATGCAGCATCAGGTCGGGTTCGGCGAGCAGCGCCGGCACCTTAAGCATGTCGTCGCCGATCAGGTTTTCCATCACGCAGTCGAAATGGCGGGCAGGCGTACCCAGCGGCAGGCCGGCGATGGCGCGGATATGCTGCTCGAACTGCGAGATAACGCAGGCAGCTTCCGTCCAATGGCCGGAATTGTGCACGCGGGGCGCCAGCTCGTTGGCCAGAAGCGAGCCGTCGGCAAGGACGAAAAACTCGACACCGATGACGCCGACATAGCCGAGCGCGGAAAGGATTTTCGCTGCGGCATCCTTGGCTGCCGCAGCCGTTTCAGCCCCGATAGCCGCCGGCAGCGTGGATGTGCGCAATATGCCTTCGCGATGCACGTTCTCGGACGGATCGAAAGCGGCGATGGCTCCGTCGAGGCCGCGCGCGGCGATCACCGAAATCTCGCGCTCGAAGGCGACGAGCGATTCCAAGATCAGCGGCACATTGCCCATCGCCTCGCAGACGCCGGCAAAGCCGGCCGTCTCCATGTTGCGGAAGACGCGCTGGCCCTTGCCGTCATAGCCCATGCGGCGGGTCTTCAGCACGCCGCTGCCGTTGAACGTCCTCAACGCCTCGGTCAACTGGTCGTCATTGTCGACCGGGCGGAATGCCGCCGTGGGGATGCCGATGCCGTTCAGGAAACTCTTTTCGGTCACGCGATCCTGCGCGACTTCGAGCGCGCGTGCCGGCGGATAGACCGGGACCTTTGCCGCCAGCGTTTCAGCCGCCGTGACCGGGACGTTCTCGAATTCATAGGTGACGACGGCGCTGGCGGCGGCCAATTCGGCAAGCGCCGCGGGGTCGTCATAGGCGGCGACGATCTGGCGGTTGGCGACCTGCGCGGCTGGGCAGTCGGCCTGCGGTTCCAGCACCACGATGCGGTAGCCGAGGCGGGCGGCGGCCATCGCCAGCATGCGGCCGAGCTGGCCGCCGCCGATGATGCCGATGGTCGATCCAGGAGCCAGGCTCACGGCGCGTCCGTCGGCTCGGTGGCGACCTTGGCGGTCTGCGCCGAGCGCCAGGCGTCGAGCCGGGCCGCTAATTTGTCGTCGTTGAGCGCCAGCACGGCGGCGGCGAGAAGCGCGGCATTGGCGGCGCCCGCCTTGCCGATCGCCAGCGTGCCGACCGGGATGCCGGCCGGCATCTGCACGATGGAGAGCAGCGAGTCCTGGCCCGACAGCGCCTTGGATTCGACCGGAACGCCGAACACGGGCAGCGGCGTCATCGCGGCCGTCATGCCGGGCAGATGCGCCGCGCCACCGGCGCCGGCGATGATCACCTTGAAGCCGGCGGCCTTGGCGCCCTTGGCGAACGCATAGAGACGGTCGGGGGTGCGGTGGGCGGAGACGATCAGCCTTTTGTGCGGGATGCCCAGCGCCTCAAGCGTTTCCGCGGCCTGGCGCATCGTCGCCCAGTCGGACTGGCTGCCCATGATGATGGCGACGTCGGCACGCTGATCGGTCAAGGCTTCGCTCCCCGGCGGCAAAGGCGCGCCTTAGCGGAATTCGCCGATAGCCGCAAGGATTGTCGCGAAGAGCGCCCCTTCGCTGCCCGCACGGCCCCGCAACCTCGTGGCCGCGACTCCACTTTCGGGAGACATGCTTTAGGCGATGATGTCGGGAATGATGCGGTCTTCCAGCGCCGACAGCCGGTCTTTCAGCATCAGCTTCTTCTTCTTCATGCGCTGGATCTGAAGCGGGTCGCAGCCCGTGGCGATCATCGCGTTGATGGCGGCGTCGAAATCGGCGTGTTCTTGTTTGAGCCGGGAATATTCGAGGCGTATTTCAGCCTGTTCCTGTTCGGACATTATCTACCGTTTAGCGTATGCATCGCCCAATCGGGCTGGTTGGGCGGAACCGGTTGGTGACCGGCGCGCAGCCCTTATCACATTTCACTTTGTCGTGGAATGCTACCACGTGGCATTCGACATCGAGATCGGTTGGTGGCAAACTGTCATCGTGCCGTCACAGTCGCAACCTGCGGTGGAGGCGCCCGCGACGGCTGCAATCGAGGAAACCATGAAAGGGAGAACCAATCATGTCTCTTGCATCCCATCTTGATGAGTTGCAGCGGAAACACGGTGACATCGAGCGCGAGCTCATCGACGCGATGAACCATCCATCGGTGGACGACCTCGAAATCGTGAATCTCAAGCGACGCAAGCTGGCAATCAAGGACGAGATTGAAAAGCTGAAGGGAAGCCCGACCACGCACTGAAGCTCTTCCAGGCACCATCACCGCAACCCGCCGCGGTAAAGTCCTCCGGTGGCAACAACTGCCACCGGCTTGGTGCTTTTGACTGAAATCACCTGAAGTTTGGGCGCGTCCCCCGTGGCCCGACGCGCTGTCGTTGTCTGCGCGATCCACCGATCAAGCGTGGCCGTTGTAGACATTGGCGATGGCTTGCCATTGACAAGCCATCTTTGCTCCGCCACCTCATGCCCGGACCTTGCAGATAAGAGGCGGCCGGCATGACCGGATATTTTTCCTCCCCTTTCCCGCGCCGGACGTCGGTCGGCGTCGATGTCGGCGGCGTCATCGTCGGCGGTGGCGCGCCCGTCGTCGTTCAGTCGATGACCAACACAGACACCGCGGATGTCGACCAGACGGTCGCTCAGGTGGCGGCGCTGCACCGGGCCGGCTCGGAAATCGTGCGCATCACCGTCGACCGCGACGAAAGCGCGGCCGCGGTTCCGCGCATCCATGAGCGGCTGCTGCGGCTCGGCATCGACGTGCCGCTGGTCGGCGACTTCCACTATATCGGCCACAAGCTCTTGGCCGATCACCCGGCCTGCGCCGAGGCGCTGGCGAAATACCGCATCAATCCCGGCAATGTCGGCTTCAAGGACAAGAAGGACCGCCAGTTCGCGGCGATCGTCGAAATGGCGATCAAGCATGACAAGCCGGTGCGCATCGGCGTCAACTGGGGCTCGCTCGACCAGGAGCTTTTGACCCGGCTGATGGATGACAACCAGGCCCACGGTTTTCCTCTGACGGCACAGGAAGTGACGCGCGAGGCGATCGTGCAGTCGGCGATCCTGTCGGCCGAGATGGCCGAAGAGATCGGGCTTGGCCGCGACAAGATCATCCTGTCGGCCAAGGTCAGCGGCGTGCAGGATTTGATCGCCGTCTATACCGAGCTTGCCACGCGCTCCGACCATGCGCTGCATCTGGGCCTGACCGAGGCCGGCATGGGCACCAAGGGCATCGTCGCCTCGTCCGCCGCCATGGGTATCCTCCTGCAGCAAGGCATCGGCGACACGATCCGCATTTCGCTGACGCCGGAGCCGAATGGCGACCGCACGCGCGAGGTTCAGGTCTCGCAGGAGCTCCTGCAGACGATGGGCTTCCGCCAGTTCGTGCCGATCGTCGCGGCCTGCCCCGGCTGCGGCCGCACGACGTCCACCGTGTTCCAGGAGCTCGCCCAGAGCATCCAGGCCGACATCCGCAAGAACATGCCGGTGTGGCGTGAAAAATATCCCGGCGTCGAGAACCTCAAGGTCGCGGTGATGGGCTGCATCGTCAACGGTCCCGGCGAATCCAAGCATGCCGATATCGGCATATCGCTGCCCGGCACCGGCGAGACGCCGACCGCGCCCGTCTTCATCGACGGCAAGAAGGCGGCGACTTTACGCGCCCCCTCGATCGCGCAGGATTTCGAGAAGATGGTCGGCGACTATATCGAGCAGCGCTACGGACACGGCAAAGCCGCCGCGGAATGAGCCGATGCAGCGTTTCCTGAAGGCAACGCTGCTCTTGCTTTTCGTGATGATCACGGCCGGCCAGGCATTCGCCGATCCGCCGCAGTCGCGGTCCGCGGCCAAACGGCTGATCAACCGTGTCTGCGATCTGATCGAAACCCAGGCCCAACAGAACGGCCTGCCCAAGGATTTCTTCGCCCGGCTGATCTGGAAGGAAAGCCGATTCGATCCGAACGCGGTGAGCCCGGTCGGCGCCGAAGGCATCGCGCAATTCATGCCGGGAACCGCCAAGATGCGCGGCCTGGCCAATTCCTTCGACATCGAGCAGGCCATCCCGGCTTCGGCCAAGTATCTCGCCGAAATGAAGGGCAGCTACGGCAATCTCGGCCTCGCAGCAGCAGCCTACAATGCCGGTGAGAACAGAGTGTCGCGCTGGCTGAGTTCGGGCGGCTTCCTGCCGATGGAGACGGAAAGCTATGTCTTCGACGTCATGGGCGAGCCCGTCGACAAGTTCTCGGACAAGTCCTATGCCGGCACCGTCCAGCCGCTCGATCCCAAGATGAGCTTCGCGGTCGCCTGCCGCCGGCTGCCGGTGATCATGTCGCGAACCGTCGCCATGGCCTCGATCAACGTCAAGCCGTGGGGTGTCCAGGTGGCCGGCAATTTCCGCCGCTCGGCTGCGATCGGCCAATGGCTGCGGGTCAGGGGCCGGTTCCCGGCTCTGCTCGCCAGCCATGACCCGGTGGTGAGCCGGGTGCGCACGCCGATCGGCCGGCGCGGCATCTATGCGGTCAGGATCGGCGCCGATTCGCGCGGCGAGGCCAACGGCATCTGCAACAAGCTGCAGGGCGTCGGCGGCGCCTGCGTGGTGTTGCGCAACCGGTGACGTGAAGGGGGCTGGACATGGCAGCGAAGATCGTCCTGCTCAACGGCGTCGGCAGCGCCGGCAAAAGCTCGATCGCGGGGGCCTTGCAGGGAATGACCGCCGAGCCGTATCTGCATGTCGCGATGGACGCCTTCCTGGAAATGCTGCCGGAGGCGCTGCAGGAGAACCTGCCAGGTTTCGCCTTCAGGACCAGTTGGGAGGACGGCAAGCCATCCGTCGCGATCGAGGCAGGGCCGGTCGGCAGGCGGGCCATGCAAGGCATGCGGCACGCCATCGCGGCGATGGCGCGCCAGGGCAACAACCTCATCGTCGACGATGTGATGCTCGACGGCGAAATGGCGCGGTATCAGGAACTGCTGTCCGACTTCGAGCTTTTCCGCATCGGCGTGTTAGCGCCGCTCGATATGCTCGAAGCCCGCGAAAGCGCGCGAACCGACCGATTGCCCGGACTTGCGCGCTGGCAGTTCGAGCGCGTGCACAGGGGGATACGCTACGATCTCGAGGTCGACACCAGCATGCTGACCGCGCAGGAATGCGCCCGCCTCATCCTGCAGCGATTTAAATTGTAGCCACTTGCATTCCTTGCGGGGGATCGAGCTTCCCGGTCGTCAACAACGCAGATTGCCAATTACTAACGCGTTTCACCATTTCACGGAAACGGCGAAACACGCTATCTCTTTGCCTTACCGGAAGGAAGGCTACGGCGAAGTCGCCGAGCCTAACCGCCACACTTTTCCTGGAATTGCTCTAATGTTGCGACGAGAATCGGCTTGTCAGGGCGGCGGCGATTAAACCTTAATACGCCCTGCCATAGTAAGAGCGGGCTCAGTATTTCCGGGGCATATTCTTTATTCGCGAATCTTACAGGGGGAGCATCATGCCGGCGGGGAATTTCTTCAAAAGGGTTGTGGGCGAGCTGGAAACACCGCGTACCGAGCGGCCGTTCGGGTCCGGCTGGCTGTCCGGCTCGATCGCATTGCTGGCTGGCGTCACGGGCCTGCTGATGGTCATAGTCTTGCGCTACCCGTCGCTGACCTCGATGCCGGATCTGGCGCCCATCCACCAGATGCTGTTCTTCAAGCCGGTCCTCTATTTCGTGCTCATCTCGGGCTACGTCCTGGCCATCCTGAGCATGATGCTGCGCAAGGAAAAGACGCTCGGCGTGGCGGCGATGGTCACCGTGCTGTTGGCCTCGCTCATCGGCATGCTGCCGGCGCGTCACGAGTTGCATGTCGACGGCGTGTTCTTCGGCCTCGATTTCTTCATTCTCAACGTCCTGTTCATGGGTGTGCTGTTCGTCCCGCTCGAACGCATTTTTGCCCGCAACAAGGCTCAGACCGTGTTCCGCGACGAATGGCGTGAAGACCTGTTCTATTATCTGGTCTCGTCGCTGCTGGTGCAGGTATTGACCTACCTGACGCTCGCGCCGTCAAACTTCGTCAACGCGCAAAGCGGTCTCGGTTCGGTGCGCGCCTGGGTCCACGACCTGCCCTGGATCGTGCAACTGCTGGCCGTGATGTTCCTCACCGATCTTGCCCAATATTGGGTACACCGGGCCTTCCATCGCATACCGTTCTTGTGGAATTTTCATGCCGTGCATCATTCGGCCAAGTCGATGGACTGGATTGCCGGCGCGCGGATGCATTTCCTGGAGATCATCGTTCTGCGCAGCCTGACGGCCACGCCGATGTTCGTGCTCGGCTTCGATGAGTCGGCGATCCAGACCTATATCCTGATCGTCTACGTCTATTCGTCCTTTATCCATTCCAACATCGGAACCAGCTTCGGCCCGGTCGAAAAGGTGCTGGTGTCGCCGCGCTTCCATCACTGGCATCACGGCCTCGAGAAAGAGGCGATCGACGTCAATTTCGCCATCCATTTCCCGCTGCTCGACCGGCTGTTCGGCACCTACCATCTGCCGGAGGGGCGCTGGCCAAAGGGATACGGCATTCATGGCCATCCGGTGCCGAAAGGATACTGGCGGCAATTCCTCTATCCGTTCAAGCGCGGCTGATCGCGGGGAGTCCTGCTTTCCTGTCCCGGAATTCGGCTATAGGCAGCACTGGATTGGGCCGTCTTTGAGGGGGCGCAGGAGCCGAGATGTTCGACGCATATATTATCTGCGGTACGCCCAGAACCGGCAGCACTTTGCTGTGCGATCTGCTGACGTCGACCGGGCGGACCGGGGCGCCGCACTCATTCTACCGCCGGCAGGACATCTTGGAATGGGCCGAGGAATGGAAGCTTCCAGGCCGCGACACGATGAGCGGGCTCGACTTCGATGCCGCCTATCTCAACGCGGCGATCAAGGCCGGCAAGGGCGGCACCGGCATCTTCGGACTGCGCCTGATGCGGGAAAACCTGGACGAGCTCTCGGCGATCCTCGACCGAATCCATCCTGGTCTTCCGTCGGACAAGGCGCGTTTCGGGAGGGCCTTCGACCGGGTTCTCTACATGCATCTTTCGCGCGAGGACAAGCTTGCGCAGGCTGCGGATCGGCTATGAACGTCTCGCCACCGATCCCGCCGCAACGCTGATTTCGATCTGCGAGGCGCTGGGCGTTCAACCTCCAGGCGTCGGCGACATCAGACCAGGCGTAGCAAAGCTTTCCGACGCGACAAGCCTCGACTGGATGCGCCGCTACCGTCTCGACGCGGCGGTCTGACTATGCCGTCTTCGCCGCCACCGTCTCGCTGAGCCAGGTGCCGATCTTGGCGCCGAGGCGGTCGGGCGAGACCGGCTTCGGCAGATAGTCGTCCATGCCGGCCTCGATGCATTTTTCGCGGTCGCCCTTGAGCGCATGCGCGGTGACGCCGATGATCGGCGTGCGGTCGCCGTTCTGCGCTTCGATGGCGCGGATGGCGCGGGTCGCCTCATAGCCGTTCATCTCCGGCATGGAGACGTCCATCAGCACCAGGCGGGGGCGCAGCGAGCGGTACATCTCGACCGCCGTGCGGCCATTGCCCGCGATGCGGTAGCTCAGACCGAACCCGTTGAGGATCTGGCCGAAGACCAGCTGGTTCACGTCATTGTCCTCGGCGATCAGGATATCGATCGGACCGCTTGGCGCGACGGTCGATTCCGGCGCCGCCGGAACTTGAACGGCCGGCCCGCGAATGACTGTGAAGGCCGGCGGGGCAGCCTGCGCCGCGGCCGGCTCGCGCACGAAATGTGCCTTGGCGCCCTGCGTGCGCGCCTTCTGGATGGCGGAGATCACGGTGCCCAGCAGCACCGCCGACCGTGCCGGCTTGGTGAGATGCGCGACGATGCCGAAATCGATCACCATCCTGCCGAAATCGACCTGGTCGACCGAGGTGAGCAGCACGACCGGGATGGAGGAAAGCCGGCTGTCGGCGGCAATCGCCCTCGCGACATCGGCGCCGTTCATGCCGGGCATCTGGTAATCGAGGATGATGCAGTCGACCGAGGCGCCGAGCTGGCAGGCGCGGTCGAGGAAGGCGAGGCCGACCGCGCCGCTTTCGGCGGCCGCGCAGTCGAAACTCCAGCTTCTGAGCTGCTCGAGCAGGATCTCGCGGTTGACCGGATTGTCGTCGATGACCAGCACCCGGGCGCCGGTGACATCCACCGGCACGAGCTCGTCGCGCGACTGCTGGTTATGCGCCGGCAGCGGCACGGCGAACCAGAACACGGAACCGCGGCCGATCTCGCTTTCGACGCCGATCTTGCCGCCCATCAGGTCGACGAGACGCGCGCCGATCGCGAGGCCAAGGCCGGTGCCTTCATGGCGGCGAGTCGAGGAGCCGTCGACCTGAGCGAATTTCTCGAACACGCTTTGCAGTTTTTCGGCCGGAATGCCGATGCCGGTGTCCTCGACGCGGACCTTGAGCTGGACCACGCCGTCGACGACATCGCCGCCGACATCGATCAGCACATGGCCCTTCTCGGTGAACTTCACGGCGTTGCCGAGCAGGTTGGTGACGATCTGGCGGAAGCGCCCGGCATCGCCGACGACGAAGGCCGGCAGGCGCGGGTCGACACGCACGATGAGCTCGAGGTTCTTTTCGGCGACGCGCGCCGACACCAGCGTCGCCACATCCTCGACCGCTTCGGCCAGGCGGAAGGGGGCGGGATCGAGCGTCAGCTGGCCGGCATTGATCTTCGAGAAATCGAGGATGTCGTTGATGATGGTGAGCAGCGCATTACCGGATTTGACGATGACGTCGGTGAAGGTCTTCTGGCGCGGTGTCAGCTCGGTCTTGGCGAGCAGCTCGGCCATGCCGAGCACGCCGTTCATCGGCGTGCGGATCTCATGGCTCATATTGGCGAGGAACTCCGACTTGGCGCGGTCGGCGGCCTCGGCTTTGAACAAGGACGCGGCGGTCTCGGTGAAGGCGCGGCGGATCGCATTCTCCATCGGCCGGAAGATCAGAACCGCCGCGATGGCGAGCACGGCGAACAAAAGGCCGCTCGCCCACAAAAGCAGCCGGTCGCCGGACGCATCGGCGAGGCGGCGTTCCTCGTCGAGCGCGGTGCGCACCTTCACCAGCATGGGCTGGGCGAAAAGGTCGTTCTGGTTGCGGATCTCGCGGTAGCTCCACTCGTCGACCTTCTGGGCGACCGCCATCAGGTTGAAGTTGCGCACCATGTCGCGCGCCGACCAGAACAGGTCGTCATTGACCGAAGCGGTGTCCAATGCGTTGAGGGTGCCCTTCGACAGGCGCGGCCTGATCGCGGCAAGCTGGGCGTCCAGGATGCCGATCTCGGCCATCAGGCGTTCGGAATGGCCGCGCGCGGCGGTCGTCAGCGCGTCGCGCGTCTCGCTGCGCCAGGCGGTGCCGGTGGTCTCGGCGAAATTGGTGGCGTTGCGCAGGTCGCGGGCGAAGATGACGAAATTGCCGCTGAGGGCATCGACCTCGTGACGGTAAGAATTCACACGGTTGAGCGCGAACATGACGGCGGCGGAGGCCAGCGCGAAGACAAGCAGTCCCGAAATGTAGCGGATCCGGATCGACCGGAGGAAGGAGGAATATTCCGGCATGCGCAACCCCAACACATACGCACAATTTTAATGGTCGGGATTACGCTTGATTTACATTAAGATTTCGTTGGTGGCGGGATGGTTGCCTTGTCGACGAATAACGGCTTTGACCCTAAGGCGACTTCGGTTCGATAAGCAGATGACCGTGTTCGGCCGATCGCCTTCAGGTTCGGAAATCAAGGAACCGCCTCCATGCTTCGATATGCCTGCCTTCTCGCAATTGCGACCATAACGACGATCCTCCCCGCGATGGCGCAAAGCGATGCCGAAATGAAAGCGTGCATCGATCGGTCCGGCGGCGTCTCCACGGCCATGCTGGATTGCGGGAAAGTCGAGATCGACAAGTTCGATGCCAGGTTGAACGCGGCCTACAATACCTTGATGCATCGCGAACATGGGTCCGAACGTGCGCGGCTGCAGCGCGAGCAGCGCGCCTGGCTGAAACATCATTTGCAGGAGACGAAACGTCTTGCCGCCGATCCCGACAATGGATCGGCCGCCTTCCTCGACTCGCAAGGGTTTGAACTGGACGATTTGAGCGCACGCACGGCCGAACTCGAAAAGCGCGTCCAGAAAAACCCATAAGCGCTCAACCGGGCTCAGGTTGCCAGCGAATAGCCGAGGTCGCGCAGCGGCAGCCGGCGGACACGCTCGCCGGTGGCGGCGAAGATCGCGTTGCCGAGCGCCGGCGCCAGCGCCGGGAAGGCAGGCTCGCCCATGCCGGTCGGCGGATTGTCCGACTGGATGAAATAGGCATCGATCGTCATCGGCGCGAAGGGCATGCGCAGGATCGGATAGGCGTTGTAGTTCTGCTCGCGGATACTGCCATTCTCGATGTTGATCTTGAGCCCCATCGCGGTCGAGAGCGCGTCCGTGGACGCGCCTTGCGCCTGGGCCTCGGAGCCCGCCATATCGATGATCGGGCCGACATCGAGCACCACCACGATGCGGGCGATCCTGATCCGCTTGTCGGCGTCGATGCTCAGTTCGACGGCCTGCGCGACATGGCCGGCATGCGAATAGCACCAGGCAAGCCCGAGGCCACTGCCCTTGGCAAGCGTCTTTCCCCAGCCCGCCTTTCCGGCGCACATCCTGATGACGTCGGTCGCTCGCCTGGGGCTGAAATTGACGCTTCCGTCCTTGGGCGCGAGTTCGGGCACGTCGCGGTTCACCGCATCGAGCAGGAACTCGACATGGTCGCGCCCCGAAGCGAGCGACAATTCGTGCATGAAGCTCTGGGCAACGAAAACCTGGGCGTTGTCGCCCGGCGCGCGCCAGGCGCCGGTCGGGATCTTCAGCGGGAACATCGTCTTTGCGCGGCGCAGGTTCGGCGCCTTGATGGAATATCTCAGATTGTCGGTGAGGTTGGCGCCCGAGGCCTCTTTCTTGCCGTCGGCGGTGAAGGTGATGAAATGTTCGCGCCAGGCATCGAGCCTGCCGCTCTTGTCGATTGCGCCCTTGAACTGGTGGTAGCCGGCGGGCCGGTAGAAGTCGTGGCTGAAATCGTCCTCGCGGCTCCATTGCAGCTTGACCGGAGCGTTGACCTTCAGCGCGATGGCAGCGGCCTCGCAGGCATAGTCATTGACCAACCGCCGCCCAAAGCCGCCGCCGACGCGGGTCTGGTGCATCACGACTTTCTCGGGGGGAATGCCGGCGACCTTGCCGATGAGCGGCAGGCCGCGATCCGGCTGCTGCGTCGGCACCCACAGTTCCATGATGCCGTCATGCCAGTGTGCCGTGGTGTTCATCGGCTCCAGCGGCGCATGCGCTGCGAAGGGATATTCGTAATAGGCCTCGACCGTCTTGGCGGCATTGGCGAAGGACCTGTCCACGTCGCCGACATTGTCGTCCGGATTCTGCGGGAAGCTCGCCGCGATCTTTCTCGCTTCCGCTGAAAAGCGCGAGGAGGAGTCCGTCGAGGCTTCGCTGAGGTCCCAGTCCACCTTGAGATTGTCCCTGGCCTGGAAGGCGCTCCAGGTGTCCCTGGCGATGATCGCCACGCCCGGCATCACTTCGACCGCAAGCCCGGTGCCCTCGACCGCGAAGGCGTCGAGCACGCCGGGCTGCCGCTTGATCTCGTCGGCGTTGAAGGATCGGACCTTGCCACCGACCGCCGGGCATTTGGTGTAGGTGGCATAGACCATCCCGGGACGCTGGACATCGATGCCGAACAGCGGCTTGCCGCTGACCACCTTGGGATCGTCGACGCCGCGAAAGCGCTTGCCGATCAGCCGGTACTCGGCGCGAGTCTTCAGCTTCAGGCTTTTCGGATCGGGCACCGGCATTTTTGCCGCCGCTGCCGCCAACGAGCCATAGGTGGCGGAGCGGCCGCTGGCGGCGTGCGTCAGCATCGAGGCCTGCGCTGTGATCTGCGACGGGTCGGCCGACCATGCCTGGGCGGCCGCGGCAACCAGCATCGCCTTGGCGCCGGCGCCGGCCTGGCGCAGCTGGTTCCAGGCGCGCGGGATCGAGGTCGAGCCGCCCGCGCCCTGGCTGCCATAGACCTTCGGATTGATGTCGGCCTGTTCCATGACGACATGGTTCCAGTCGGCATCGAGCTCGTCGGCAATGATGACACCGAACGAGGTCTTGATGCCCTGGCCGATCTCCGGGCATTTCGAATAGATGGTGATCGTGTTGTCCGGCGCGATGCGGATGAAGGCGTTCATCGCCTCGTCCTTGGCGGCTGCGGCGTCACCGTCGGCCGCTGCGGCCGCGAATGCCGCGTCGCCGATATGGAAGCCCAGCACCAGTCCCGCGACACTTGCCCCGGTCAGCTTGAAGAAGGTGCGCCGTCCCATCGTCATTGCCGTCCTGGCGGCGCCGACCGAATGAACCTCGTCGAGCAGGGCGGAGAGATAGGCGTCGGACTGGGCGAAATGCGTTTCAGCCATTGGGAGCCTCTTTCGATTGCTGCGCCGCCTGCTCTCTGAGCGCGGCCACGTCCTTGGCCGTCAGATGCGCACCCTTGGCGCCGAAGCGGGCGGTGACGTAGTTGGCGACGGCGGCGATGTCGTCGTCGGAATAGCCCTCGCCGAAGGCCGGCATGAAGATCCTGCCGTCGGCGGTCTTGCGGCTGACGCCGTTGATCACCGTCTGCGCCACATTGGTGGCGCCGGGATCGTTCACCGCGCGCACGCCAGTCAGCGTGGCAAAGCCGGTGACCGGGCTCACACCCGTCCAGTCGTGGCAGGAGGCGCAAGCGCCGGCGAAGATCTTCTCGCCGCGCGGATTGGCATCGGCCACGGCGCCTTGCTTGTAGGAGGCCGGCGCCGCCGTGGTGACGGTGCGCGGCAGGTCGCTGGCATGCGCCGGAATGCTGCGCAGATAGGCGACCAGCGCATGCGTGTCGTCCGGCACCAGGTAGCTCAGGCTGTCGTCCGCCGCTTCACCCATCGGCCCCGCGGCGCCGCCATGGCCGTTGGCGTGGCCGGTCGACAGATAGGCATAGAGGTCGTCGTCGCTCCAGTCGCCGATGCCGGAAACCTTGTCGCCGGTGATGTTGTAGGCGCGCCAGCCCGCGGTCAGCGCCCCGGCGAACTTGCCGTGATTGTCGAGCCCGTAGGCGAGGTTGCGCGGTGTATGGCACTCCCCGCAATGGCCCATCGCCTCGGCAAGATAGGCGCCCCGGTTCCATTGCGGGTTCTGGCCGGTGTTGGGACGAAAGCGCCGGTCCGGGTTGAACGCCACGTTCCATAGCGCGATCAGGCTGCGCTGGTCGAAGGGCCACGAAAGCTGGTTCTGCTTTGCCGGGGCATTCACCGGCGCCAGCGTGAACAGATAAGCCTTGATGGCCAGCGCGTCGGCATCCGTCATCAGGCTGTAGGAGGCATAGGGCATGGCCGGATAGAGTTTTGTGCCATCGGCGCGAATGCCCCGGTGGACCGCCGCCAGGAACTGGGCGTCGCTGTAATTGCCGATGCCGGTCTGCTTGTCCGGCGTGATGTTGGTGGAATAGATCGTGCCGAACGGCATGTTGAAGGCAAAGCCGCCGGCGAAAGGCGCGCCGCCCGGCGCGGTGTGGCAGGCCTGGCAGTCGGCGGCGTGGGTAAGATATTCGCCGCGCTTCACCAGGTCGGCGCCGGCAAGTGCCGCCGGCACGCCGGAGACCTCGGCCTCATGATAATCCGTCAGTGCCACGGTCGAGCCGCCGGCAAACGCAAGCGGTTGGCGGCCAAGATAAAGCCAGCCGGCAATGCCAAGCGCGACCACGACAATAACCGTAACGAGAATGCCGACGGCTCTTTTCATGGATCAGGCCGATTTGGCGGCGGCGTTCTTGATGGCGCGGCGGATGCGGATATAGGTCCCGCAGCGGCACAGATTCCCGGCCATCGCCGCATCGATATCGGCATCGTCGGGCTGCGGATTGGTGTCCAACAGCGCCGTGGCCGACATGATCTGGCCGGCCTGACAATAGCCGCATTGCGGCACCGCGGCCTCCATCCAGGCCTGCTGGACCTTCGCGCCATTGGGCGTCGAGCCGATCCCCTCGATGGTGACGACGGCGCGGGTGCCGACGTCGCCGACCGTCAGTTGGCAGGACCGCACCGGCTTGCCGCCCACATGCACCGTGCAGACACCGCATTGGGCGACGCCGCAGCCATATTTGGTGCCGACCAGGTTGAGATGGTCGCGCAGCACCCACAGAAGCGGCATGTCTTCCGGCACATCGACGTCGCGCGATTGTCCGTTGATTGTAAGGGTGAGCACCTCTTCCTCCCTGATCGGAATGAAGTCCACGCAACGGCGGAACGTCTTCGTCAAAGGGTAGGGGACCGAAGCTTCGCAGGTAGGTTCCGTGGGATCACATTTTAGGCATCGCGTCGGGAGACGTTGAAGCCCTGCGGCGAGGTGGCGACGAGAGAGCGGTATCGGGCACTCACCCCCGCAATGATCGCCAGGTGAAGCAGGATCGCGAGAACTGCCCCGGTCAATTGCGGGACAAGACCTGCCGTCCAGCCGATCATCCAGATCGTGACGACGCTCAGCGGCAAAAACAGGATGACGCTGGTAACGAGGCCGGGATTGTATTTGCGGAGCCGCGCCGATGTGACGAGGTGCGCGAGCGCGTTGACGATCATGATATAGGGAGCAACCAGGCCCCAAGCGGGTCCCCATAGGAATGCCGCGTAAAGAGCCAGCAGGTTGATGCCCCAGACAAACGGCAGGTTGATGATGAGAACCGAGCCGGCGGTAAGGGCGTCGCGGCCGCCGAAAACATGCTCGTTCGCGAATTTGCGGAATCGGTCGCCGGTGTGCTCTTCGACCTGATGGACCATGTAGACCGGGCTGTGCAGGAAGATCAGGAACACCGGCAGCGAAAGCGGTACAACCGGCGCAGCCGCTATAAGCGATGCTGCCATGAACCCCGCGCCGATGACCCAATAATCGGCCAGCCAGGCTTGCAGCTTGAGCATCGGTTCCCGGCATCCTCCGGCATTTGTCAGTCGGCGATCTTGGACGAATGGATGCGCATCACCAGGATTATTCAGGTGTGGAGGAGCTGCTCGCCTGTTTCCAATTAGGCTGTGTCCTTGGCGCGGTAGGCGTCGGGAAGAATGAAGACCTCGTCGGCACGGCCGTAGCCTCCGTCGGGAACTTCCTCGATCAGCACCATGGTGTAGGGGCGCACGCCCTCGCCGAAATAGTCGACGAACATCTGCGTGGTCTTGTGGACGAGGTCCTCCTTCTGCGCTTTCGTGAGCGCGGCCTCGGGCATCTTGAAGTTGGCGAAGGGCATTTCCAGGGTCCTTTCGGGTTGGATATCACGGCTCTGGATGGAAAGGGCCGGGGAAGCGTCATCGACCGGATCGATGTCGGTCCGTTGTCCTGGAGCGGATATAGACCGCTGCGGATGCCGGATAATCACCCAGCTATCGACAGCAGTATTCGGATAGAGCGAACAATCGAGCCGCTGTCGGCCGGCATCGGCCGCCGGCCTGCGCCGCTGTTCAGCTGCTGCGGGTCGCCACGAAGGTCGCGGCCTGCTTGAGCAGCTCGGCCGCATCGCCATAGGGCTCGAGCAGCGCATGCGCCTGGTCGATCAGGCCGTGGAGCTGGCCGCGCGCCCAGGCAGGTCCGTGCAGCGCGGCAAGCGTCGCCTTGCCGGCGGCGGCGTCCTTGTTGGTCGCCTTGCCCATCTGCTTGGCGTCCGCCGTCAGGTCGAGCAGGTCGTCGGCGAGCTGGAACGCAAGGCCGATCGCCGAGCCGAACTCCGCCAGCCTCTCGCGATCGGTGGGCGACGCGCCGGCAAGGATGGCGCCGGCCTCGCAGGCGAAGCGGATCAGCGCGCCGGTCTTCATCGCCTGCAAGGTGATGATGCCCGCCTCGTCCGGCCGTTTGCGCTCGGCTTCGAGATCGAGCGTCTGGCCGCCGACCATGCCGCCGGCGCCGGCCGCGCGGGCAAGGGCGAGAACCAGGGTGGCGCGGCGCTCCGCCGGCAATGCCGTTGCCTCGTCGGCGAGGATATCGAAGGCCAAAGTCAGCAGCGCATCGCCGGCGAGGATCGCGGTCGCCTCGTCGAAGGCCTTGTGCACCGTCGGCTGGCCGCGGCGCAAATCGTCGTCGTCCATGGCCGGCAGGTCGTCATGGATCAGCGAGTAGCAGTGCACGCATTCCAATGCGGCGGCGACTCGAACCGCCGCGTCATCATCGGCCGAAAACAGTGCAGCACTTTCCATGACCAGAAAGGGGCGCAGCCGCTTGCCGCCGTTGAGCACGCCGTGGCGCATCGCCGCCATCAGGCGCTCCGGCCGTGCGATCTCACTGGTGAGCGGACGCGCGTCGAGGGTCCGCCGCAGCTCGGCCTCGACGGCGGCAGCACGCATGAAAAGCGCGGATTCGAAGGCGATCTGGTCGTCTTTGCTCATGGCCGGGAGCGGTAGCCGACACTCAGACATTGCGCAAGCAGGCGCGCGCCTTTATGCCGGAGGGGGCGAGGCACGGGTGGGACGGCTTGACGGAACCGATCGTCGAATATGAAAGCGAAGGGCTGGACATGGCGCGACGTCGGCGCCTGAACCGCGCCGGTCTGAAGCGCATCGTCCGGCGCTGCCTGGTCGTGGCGCTGGTGCTGGCGGCTATCCCGGCCGTGCTCACCTTCCTTTATCTGCCGTCCTTCGTGCATCCGGTCTCGACCTTGATGCTGAAGGACCTCGTGACTTTTTCCGGCTACGACCGGCGTTGGGTGTCGATCGACGACGTGGCGCCGGTGCTGGCGCATTCGGTGATCATGTCGGAGGACGGGCAGTTCTGCTTCCATCGCGGTGTCGATCTCGGCGAGTTGCGCGGCGTGGTCGACGACGCGCTGGCCGGCGAGGTGACGCGCGGCGCCTCCACCATCACCATGCAGACGGTGAAGAACCTTTTCCTGTGGTCGCGACCGCTGGGCAGCGTGCGCAAGGTGGTCGAGCTGCCGCTCGCCGTCTATTTCGACGCGGTGATGTCGAAGCGGCGGATCATGGAGATCTATCTCAACATCGCCGAATGGGGGCCGGGCATCTACGGCATCGAGGCCGCCGCCCAGCACCATTTCGGCGTCTCGGCCAAACAATTGTCGCGAAGGCAGGCGGCGCTGCTTGCCGTCAGCCTGCCCAACCCGATCGCGCGCAATCCGGCCAAGCCTGGGCCCGGACTGCGGCGACTTGCGAGCCTGATCGAACGCCGTGCCAGCCGATCCGGCGCCTATGTGGGATGTCTTGATTAGGGCGAAGCGGCGCCGGCTCAAAAAAATTCGCGAGCGACGCTGGCCAAAACGGCGCAAGGCGTGTATAGGCACCCGACTTTCTCAGATTATGGCCTCGATGCGGCCCTTTCGCGAGGGTTGCCGGGGCATTTTGACCATGTAGTGGAGCATATCCATGGCCGTTCCAAAAAGAAAAACCTCTCCGTCGAAGCGCGGCATGCGCCGCTCGGCCGACGCCCTCAAGGCCCCGACCTATGTCGAGGACAAGAATTCCGGCGAAATGCGCCGCCCGCACCACATCGACCTGAAGACCGGCATGTATCGCGGCCGCCAGGTTCTGGAGCCGAAGGAAAGCTGAGAAGCTTCCAAGGATTTCCGACGTTTCAAAAGACCGGCCTCTGGCCGGTCTTTTTGTTTTGGCGACCCCATGGCGGCCGACCCGAAATCGGCACGGCCTGACTTCGCGTCCGCGCGGCCCTGAGCCGTCCCCCTGCTAAACATTTCAAACCCGCCCATACGTCGACGCCATCCCGGCATCGCGTTTGTTTCCGTTCGCAATCAGCTTGCAAATGACGAATTCTTATGCAAATTTAAAATTCATAGTCGGAAATCGACATGAATGAGGGAATTTATGTGGGATTTCGTCAGCACCAATGACCTCGACGAGACCGAACAGGCGGTTCTTTCGCAACTGAAGGCCGACGGGCGGATGTCGAGCGTCGACATTGCCAAGCGCATCGGCGTGACCGAGGCGACGGTGCGGCGCAAGATGGCGCGCATCCTCGAAGATCCCGATATTTGCATCCAGGCGGTCGTGCGGCCGCTGCGCAGCGATCTCGGCATCGCGGCGATCGTCGGGCTCGACGTCGACCGCGAGCACATCATCAGCGTGGCGCGCAAACTCTCCGAATATTCCTTCGTCGACTCGGTCTACGCGATGACCGGACCCTTCGACATCATCATCCAGCTGACCCTGCCGTCGACGACGGCCCTGCATGACTTCCTGGTCAGCGAACTCGCCAATGTCCCCGGGATCAAGGATTCCGAGAGCTACATGATCGGCCGCGTGTTCAAGCACTCCGGCCGGGCTTACCAGCGCAGTAAAACCGAAGAAAAAAGAGGGTAACAAAATGGTTGGGTTGTTTTCCACCGCGCGCCGCTCGGCACTTCGCCTGCTGGCCGCCGCGCCGCTTCTCATTCTTTCCACCGTCTCGCATGCCGACGGGCTGGTCGATCAGATCAAGCAGCGCGGCACGATCGTCGTCGGCACCGAAGCCGCCTTCGAGCCGTTCGAATTCGTGCGCGACGGCCAGATCGTCGGCTACAACAAGGACATTCTCGACTATGTGGTCGCGAAGCTCGGCGTGAAGCTCGACCAGCTCAATTTGCCGTTCCAGGGTCTGCTGCCGGGCCTGCTGGCCAAGAAATTCGACCTGATGGCGACCTCCACCGGCATCAATGCCGAGCGCGCGGCGAAATATGCCTATACGCGGCCGACCGGTTCGTTCGAGAACGTCATCGTCGTGCGCGCCAACGAGGACCGCATCAAGAAGCCGGAGGACATCAACGGCATGGTGGTGGCCACCCAGCTTGCCTCCTCGGTGCAGCCGGTGATCGAAGCCTATGACAAGGAACTCAAGGCCAAGGGCGGCGGCATCGGCGAGATCAAGCTGTTCACCTCGTTCCCGGAAACGCATGTGGCGCTCGCCTCCGGCCAGGTCGACGCCATCGTCATCGCTTCGCCTTCAGCGGCCGTGCTGATGAAGAACGTGCCCGACACCTACAAGATCGTCGGCTCGATCGGCGAGTTCCAGTATCTCGCCTGGGTGGTGCGGCCGGAAGACAAGGACCTGCGCGACCTCATCAACGCCAGCATCGGCGAGCTGAAGGACAGCGGCAAGCTCAAGGAGCTGCAGCTGAAATGGTTCGGCTTCGAGATGCAGACGCCCGACCAGGGTTACCTGCCGACGGGCGCCCTTTAGATCAGGATGACGTTTCGTCGAATCGTCACCCTGATCTAACTCTTAGTTGGAGCATGATCTTTTCCGGAAACCGGTTCCCACTTTTCGGAATCATGTTCTAGCCGCTTCCCACAAGGCGGGAGACCGGCCTCGCGGTGAGGCCGTTCTCTCCGCGTGTCTCGAGCCAGAGCCATGGTCGACTTCTCCAGAACCATCGCCTTCCTGCCACAGTTCCTGACCGGCGCCGGCATCACGCTCGCGGTCTCGGCGCTCGGCTTCGCGCTGGGCACCGTCATCGGCTTCGGCCTGCTCGCGTGCCGCCGCTCACGCTGGCGGACGGTGCGTTTCATCGGCGCGCTCTACACCAGCTTCATCCGCGGCACGCCTTTGATCGTGCAGATCTTCGTCGTCTATTACGTGCTGCCAGGGCTGGTCGGCCTCGACCTGCCGCCGCTGCTTGCCGGCGTGCTGGCGCTCTCCTTCAACAGCGCGGCCTTCGTCGCCGAGATCCTCAGGGCCGGGCTGACGCGTATCCCGGCCGGCCAGTACGAGGCTGCCAAGGCGCTCGGGCTGAAGCCGGCGGTGACCTGGCTGAAGATCATCCTGCCGCAGCTTTTCCGCATCATCATCCCGCCGATGGTCAACGAGTTCACCATGCTGGTGAAGGCCTCGTCGATCCTGTCGGTCATCACCGTCGTCGAGCTGACGCGCACGGCGCAGAACATCATGAACGTGACCTACCGGCCGGTCGAGGCGTTCGCGGTGGCGGCCGCGCTCTATTTCATCGTGCTGTTCGCCTGCAGCCTGCTGGTGCGGCGGCTCGAGCGCCAAGCGGAGAGGGCGCGGGCATGAGCTTCGACTTCGCCGTCATCACCGACAACTGGCCGGCGCTGGCCAAGGGGTTCGGCAACACGCTCGTCATCTGCGCCGTCACGCTGCCGCTCGGCTTCGCGCTCGGCCTGGTGCTGGCGCTGGTGCGGCTGAGGGCAGGGCGGGTGCCGGCATCGATCGTCGCCTTCTATGTCGAGCTCTTCCGCAACATCCCGTTCCTGATCCAGGTGTTCCTGCTGTTCTATGTGCTGCCGATGGCGGGCGTGCGGCTGTCGACGATCGCCGTCTCGGTCATCGCGCTGTCGGCCTATGCCAGCGCCTATTTCGCCGAGATCGTGCGCGGCGCGGTCCAATCCATTCCGAAAGGGCAAACCGAGGCCGGCTATGCGCTCGGACTGCGCTATCCGCTGATCCTGCGCAAGGTGCTGCTGCCGCAGGTGGCGGGCTACATCCTGCCGGCGGCGGTCAACCTCACCATCACGCTCATCAAGGAATCGGCGATCCTGTCGGCGATCACGGTGCCCGAGCTCACCTACATGGCGCAGGACATCATCGGCCGCACCTTCGCGCCGGTCGAGATCTTCACCGCGATCGCGCTGCTCTATTGGGCTCTCACCGTGCTGGTGGCCGCCGCGGCGCGCGCGCTGGAGCGCCGGCTGACACCGCATCTCGCCGTCTCGCGCGGCTGAATTCGCAAGGCTTTCAACACAGAAGGAGACCACATGTCCAAGCTCACCACCGCGCCACGCGATGTCTTCCAGACATTCATGAACTTTCCGCTGGTCGAGGACCTCGACACGCTGAAGGCCGATGTCGCCGTCATCGGCATGCCCTATGGCGATCCCTACACGATCGACGAGCTGATCAACGACCAGACCAATGCGCCGACCGCGGTGCGGCGTGCTTCCAAGCGCATCAGCCAGGCGCTCGACCGCTATGATTTCGATATCGGCGGGCCGGTCTTCGCCGGGCAGGACATCAAGGTGGTCGACGTCGGCGACGTGCCCGGCAATGCCGCGGATCATGTCGGGCACTACGGCAGAGCCGAGGCGGCGATCCGCAAGATCCTGGCCGCCGGCGCCATGCCGATCACCATTGGCGGCGACCACGGCATCCCGATCCCGATCTTCCGCGCGCTGGACGGCGAGGGACCGATCACGCTGGTGCAGCTCGACGCCCATCTCGACTGGCGCGACAACGTCAACGGCGTCAAGGAAGGCTATTCGAGCACCATCCGCCGCGCCTCGGAGATGAAGCATATCGACAAGATCTTCCAGGTCGGCGTCCGCGGACAGGGCAGCGCGCGCACCGAGGAGGTCGAGGCGGCACGCGCCTACGGCGCCAACATCATCACCACCAATGAATGGCAGGATATCGGCACCGCGGCGCTGTTGAAGCGTATCCCGGATGGCGGCCGCTACTATCTCACCATCGACGCCGACGGGCTCGACCCCTCGGTGATGCCGGCGGTGGAAGGCCCGCAGCCGGGCGGCATCACCTACCGGCAGACGATCGAGCTGATCAAGGGCCTGGTCGGCAAGGGCAGACTGGTCGGCATGGACATCGTCGAGATCGCGCCGGCGCGCGATGTCAACGAGATCACCTCGATGACGGCCGGCCATATCATCCTGAATGTCATCGGCGCGGCCGTGCGCGCCGGCTATTTCAAGCGCTAAGGGCAATATGAGGGGCGCGATGTCGGCCGGACAACCGGCTGACATCGTTATTTCATTAGGTCTTAGAGCGTGTTCGCCGCAGCTGGCGAAAACCCTTGACGGCGCGCCTGTGGCGGATTTTACAAAAGGGTGCCCCCATAGGAGTCGCCCAGATGTTCGGTGCCATCCCGCTGCTGATCGTGCCTTTCGTCCTCTACAATCTCGGACTGCTCGGATTGTTCGGCGGCGGCGACGATCCCTGGATGGCTGAAATGTTCTCCTTCCGCATGATGTCGGGCGGCGTGTTCTCGATGACACTCGGCGACCTGATGGTGCTGATCGGCCTGATCTTCCTGTTCATCGAGATCTCGAAATCGGTGCGCACGACCAATGCCTCGATCCTGGATCATCTGTTGTCGACGCTGGTCTTCATCGCCTTCCTGGTCGAATTCCTGCTGGTGAAGGGCGCGGCGCACTCGGTCTTCTTCACGCTGATGATCATCGCGCTGTTCGACGTGCTGGCCGGCTTCTCCGTGTCGATGCGGTCGGCGAGCCGGGATATCAACCTAAACTGACGGCGCCTCAGCCTTGCGGGCGACCACTTCCTCGTAGGCGGCGCGCAGTTGCTGGCGCACCGTCGGCGTGCCCGGCGGCGTCTTCGAAGGCGCTCCCACATGCTCGTGGCGCAACTCGTCCATGAATTGCTCCCATAGCGGCGGACCGCCCTTTTCCAAGAGCTCGGCGCGGATCGACAATTCTTCCGTAACCGGCAGCCAGACGCGTCCCCAGGCGCCGAGCTGCGCCATGATCGGCACCAGCGTGATCGCCATCTCGGTCAGGCTGTAGATCGCCTTCTGCTTGTGGCTGGGATCGTCGGCCTTGGTCAGAAGCCCGAGCTCCATCAGCCGCTTCAGACGGTCGGCCAGGATGTTGGAGGCGATGCCTTCCAGCGAGCCGTTGAGCAGCTCGCGAAAATGGCGCCGGCCGCCGAAGATCATGTCGCGCAGGATGATCAGGCTCCAGCGATCGCCGAAGACCTCCAGCGACAGATTGATCGGGCAGCCGGACCGGCGGTCGATGCTCATGGCACTCTCTCCAGAAAAACCAGTTGCATTATGATATCGGTTTGATTATCGTGCAACTGATTGCAAAATGCAATCGGATTGGAGGAGCAGATGACCACCGCAGCGCAGCGCCCCGACATCGTTTCGGAGACCTTCGGCAGTCCGGAAGATCCGCCGATCCTTCTGATCATGGGCGCCATGGCCTCGATGTCGTGGTGGCCCGAAGTCTTCTGCCGGCAACTCGCCGGGCACGGCCGCTTCGTCATCCGCTACGACAACCGCGATACCGGCCTGTCGACCAAATATCCGCCAGGTGCGCCGGCCTACACATTCGAGGACATGGTGGACGACGCCATGCGCGTGCTCGACGACCACGGCGTCGCCGAGGCCCATGTCGTCGGCATGTCGATGGGCGGCATGCTCGCGCAGAGCGTGGCGCTGAAATACCCCGAACGCGTCAGCGCGCTCACCGTGATTTCAAGCTCGCCGCTCGGCGTCGATACGTCCGCTCTGCCCGGAATGACCGAGGCCTACAGGGAGCATTCAGCGCAAGGCGGCGACGTCGACTGGTCGAACCGGGAGCAGGTCCTGGACTTCATGGTCAAGGACGCGCGAGCGATCGCCAGCACGCGCCATCCGTTCGACGAGGAGCGGACGCGCGTGATGATCGAGGCGGACTACGACCGCTCCGGCGGTCTCGCCAGCGCGACCAACCATTTCCTGCTCATGGGCGGCGGCCCGCAGCGCACGGTGCGGGACCTGACCGCGCCGCTGCTCGTCATCCACGGCACCGCCGATCCGCTCTTTCCGATCGAGCATGGCCAAGCGCTGGCAAAGGCGGTTCGCGGCGCAAGTCTGGTCAAGGTCGAAGGCGGCGGCCATGAACAGCACCGCAACGACTGGCCGCAGATCGTCGACGCCATCGTCGCGCATCATTAGGCGTGGAGGCTCCGGCTTGACTCAACGGGTCTGCGATAATAGTTAAGTGATTGCTTCAGTATTACCCGAACGCGAAAGAGAGCGAGAATGTCCCTGACGCTGCATTTCCATCCGCTGGCCTCGTTCTGCTGGAAGCCGCTGATCGCGTTCTACGAGAACGGCACGCCGTTCGAACCGGTGATCGTCGACCTCGGCGACGAGGCTTCCCGCGCCGCCTTCCTGAAGGTGTCGCCGACCGGCAAGATGCCGGCGCTGCGTGACGACGCGCGGGGCCGCACGGTGCTGGAATCCACCATCGTCGTCGAATATCTCGCCGCGCATTATCCGGGGCCGGTCGAGCTCGTTCCCGCCGATGTCGATCTCGCCCTCGAGGTCCGGCAGGCCGATCGCTTCTACGATTTCTACGTGCAGCATCCGATGCAGAAGATCGTCGGCGACAGGCTGCGGCCAAAGGATCAGACCGATCCGTTCGGCGTCGAGGAGGCCCGCGCGCAGCTGCGCAATTCCTACGCCATCGTCGAAGACGACATGCAGAGCAAGACCTGGGCGGTGGGCGAGAGCTTCACCATGGCCGACTGCGCCGCTTCGCCGGCGCTGTTCTACGCCAACAAGGTCGAGCCGTTCGGCGACAGGTTCCCGGCCGTGAAACGCTATCACGACCGGCTTCTCGCGCGCCCGTCCTTCGCCCGCGTGATCGAGGAAGCGCAGCCCTATTTCAAGTTCTTCCCCTACAACAACGGCTAACCGGCCATGCTGCACGATCCCACCCAGCTCGACCTGATGTTCCAGGCACTCGCCGATCCCGCGCGGCGGCAGATGGTGGATCGGCTGTCGCGTGGACCGGCATCGGTCAGCCAGCTGGCGGAACCGCTGGCGATGTCATTGTCGGCCGTCGTCCAGCATCTCAACGTGCTCGAGGCGAGCGGCCTGGTCAGGACCGAGAAGCTTGGCCGGGTCCGAACATGCCAGATCGAGCCGCAGGCGCTTCGGGCCGCCGAGCACTGGATCAACGAGCGGCGGCTCGCCTGGGAGCGCCGGCTCGACCGCCTCGGCGATTTCCTCGCTGAAACCAACGATGAAAGCTGAAGGGTCCCCCTCATGAGCGAACGATCCGTCGTCCATTCCACCTTCGTCATCGAGCGCGTCTATCCGGCGGCGCCGGAGAAGGTCTATTTCGCGCTGAGCGATCCGGCGGCCAAGAAGCGCTGGTTCGTCGATCCCGACAACCCGATGCCCAGCCGGCATGAGATGGATTTTCGCGTTGGCGGCAAGGAAGTGAATGCCGGCTGTCCCAGCGACGGGCAGATGCATTTCTACAACGCGGTCTATCAGGATATCGTGCCCAACCGGCGCATCGTCTATAGCTATGAGCTCCTGTTCGGCGAAACCCGGGTCTCGGTGTCGCTCGCGACGATCGAGCTCATCGCGCAGGGCAAGGGAACGCGACTTGTCCTGACGGAGCAGGGGGCCTTCTTCGACGGCATCGATACGCCGGCCACCCGCGAGCATGGCACCGGCGAATTGCTGGATGCGCTCGGGGCGGCCTTGGCGGTGAATTGAGTTCCGAGCTGCCGGCGCCGGTTGCGGCCTAGAGCGTTTCACCGTTTCACGGAAACGGCGAACCGCTCTATCTCTTTGTTTTGACGCAATTCCGGATGGAAAGTTACGGCGAACACGCCGAACTTAACCGCTCACACTTTTCCTGGAATTGCTCTATGGCCCGATCAGCTTTTCGCGCCCCTGCGGTTCCACCATCCTGAGCCGGGTTTTGGGTCCGTCGGGGTCGAGGATGACTTTCATCATTGCCGCCGACGAAACTCAATCCGGCGCTGGCGCTCGATGCGGCTATCTTGACCGATGGCTGGCCATCCTCGGTGATAAGACGGAACAGCACGGTCTCAGCTTGTCCGTCTTTCGCCGGCAGGATCGAAATGCTGGAGCGTACCCGCCCCTGGCCGTCAACGATCTGAAGCCCGCTGCCGCGCAGGATGCCTGGTTGGTCCTGTGCCCTTGCTGGCAGGACTTGCGTCAAGACTATGCCGGCAAGCAAAAGCAGATTGATCGCCGTCAAGGCGCCAAGAATCGTGTCGCGGCGCATCGGGTATCCTCCAAGAGCAATTTCGGGAAACCGCAGCGATTCTAGTCCGCAATTGCGTCAAGCGGATATTGGAGCGGCTTCATCAGAGCGAGCCGCTCTACAAATCATTCGCCCGGCGCCGTTTCCCAGAACTGGTCGAGCCAGATGTTGAGCCTGAGGAAGCCAGCGCTGCTGACGGCATAGACGCGCCTTGTGCCTTCGGCCTTGGCGTTGACCAGGCCGGCGTCGAGCAGGACTTTGAGATGCTGGGAAACCGCCGGGCGCGAGACCGGCAAGCCGGCAGCCAATTCGTTCACCGTCTTCGGGCCGCGCCGGAGTTCTTCCAAGAGATAGCGCCGGTTGGGATCGGCTATCGCCACGAAGGCGTCAGAAAACATCATGCCTTTATTTGTGAGGCAAAGTCTTGCGAATCTCAACTATTGGTTTCAACCTTTCTGCGCGGATCGAGCCGGGTCGCCTCGGGCGTGACAGCGCGGTCCGCGGGTTGCGTCTTGAAGGCATCGCGGTTTTCGATCGGCACCGGCGCGCGGGCGCGGATACGCAGCAGCGTGTAGCCGGCGAGGCTGAGATGGGCGAGCGCGGTTGCCAGGAAAAGCCCTTCCGGCCGCACCGAGCCCATCAGCGCCGCGGCCAAAAGCGGGCCGATCATCGTGCCGAAGCCGTAGAGCAGGAGCAGGCCGCCGGAAATCTTGACGAAGTCCTCGGCGCGGGCGTGGTCGTTGGCATGCGCGACGGCGATCGAATAGAGCGTATAGGCGAAAGCGCCATAGGCGGCGGTTAGCGGGATAACGAAGACACCCGAACGCGGCGCGACCAGGAAGATCAGCACCGCGACCAGGGCCGCGCCGAAGGCCGCGCCGGCCAGGACGAAGCGGCGGTCGGTCGTATCCGACAGGCGTCCGGCCGGGAGCTGCATGGCGGCGCCGGCGACGACCACAAGGCTCATCATCAGCGCGATCTCGGCGGTCGATATGCCGATGCGCGCGCCGTAGACGGCGCCAAGCGTGCCCCAGGCGCCGTTGGCGATGCCGATCAGGAGGCAGGCCACCGCCGACACCGGCGAATTGGCGTAGAGGCCTTTGACGTCGAGCTTGACGTCCTGCAGGGGTTTGGGATGCGACTGCGTCGACACGGCGGTCGGAATGAGCGACAGGCAAAACAGGATGCCGGTGATCATGAACAGCGAGGCCGATCGCACATCGCCGCCGGCGACGATCATCTGGCCACCCATGATCGAGGCATAGGTGACCATCATGTAGAGACCGAAGACGGTGCCGCGGTTCTCGTTGGTGGCCTTCTCGTTCAGCCAGCTCTCGATCACCATGAAGGCGCCGGCCATGGTGAAGCCGGTGAAGGCGCGCAAAAGGATCCAGAAATATTCGTCGATGATGAGGCCGGTGAGCAGCGCGACGATCGCGCCCGACGCGGCGAAGGCGCCGAAGGCCCTGACATGGCCGGCGCGGCGCACGAGACGCGGCGCGAAGAAACACCCGGCGACGAAGCCGCCCGCCCAGGCTGTGCCCATCAGGCCGAGCGAAGCGGTCGAGAACCCTTCCACCTGGCCGCGCAGCGGGAGCAGCAGGCCGTGCAGGCCGGACGCCGCCAACAGGAAGGCCGTGCCGCGCAGCAGCGAGAGGATCGGTCGGTAGGTTGCAAACATCGCTTGATCCGGGTTCGAGACACAGGGTCTGAAGACAGATGTATTCGGGCTTTTCGGCGGCGAGCGAGCACGCCGAAGAATTTATCCGCGGCGGAACAGCGACTCGGCGGCGGATTTGGTGGCGCCCTTGGCGGTACGCTCGGCTTCCAGCCGGGCGATCTCGTCGCGCAGCAATGCGATGCGCTCGGATAATTCGTCCACGGAAAGCAGCGACAGGTCCTGGCCGATCTCGTGCGGGCGCTGCTTCTTCTTGGGTTCGTCGTCGAAGATCGCCATCCGTCGCTCCTCCCTTACTTGGCCATTTGCCTGATTTGACAATCAGCATACATAGAGCAATTCCAGGAAAAGTGCGTAGCGGTTTTCCGTCCGGAATAGCGTAAGAACAAAGAGTTGGGGCGCCGATGCAAACTGCCGGCGATAGACCGGCATGTTGGGAGAACACGACATCATGGCAAACGGACAGAAGCTGCCGGCGAAGATGACGGCCATCGCTATCTCGCAACCCGGCGGCCCAAGGGTACTGAAGCCGGAAACGCGCGACGTTCCCGTCCCCGGTCCTGGCGAATTGCTGATCCGGGTGCACGCCGCCGGCGTCAACCGGCCGGACGTCCAGCAGCGCAAGGGCGCCTATCCGCCGCCGCCCGGCGCGTCCGACCTGCCCGGCCTGGAAGTCTCGGGCGAGGTCGCCGCGCTCGGCGGCGAGATATCGCGCTGGCGCATCGGCGACCGGGTCTGCGCGCTGACGCCAGGCGGCGGCTACGCCGAATATGTCAAGGTTCATGAGGGCAGCGTGCTGCCGTTGCCGGCGGGTTTCACGCATACGGAAGCCGCGGCGGTTCCGGAAAACTACTTCACCGTCTGGCACAACGTGTTCGAGCGCGGCGGGCTGAAGAAGGGCGAGACGCTGCTTGTCCATGGCGGCTCGTCCGGCATCGGCACCACCGCCATCCAGCTTGCCTCGGCCTTCGGCGCCACTGTGATCACCACAGCCGGCAGCAAGGAGAAATGCGACGCCTGCCTCAAGCTCGGCGCCGACCGGGCGGTCAACTATCGCGAGGAGGATTTCGTCGCCGCGGTGAAGGATGCGACCGGCGGCAAAGGCGCCGACGTCATCCTCGACATGGTCGGCGGCGACTATGTCGCGCGCAACTACGAAGCCGCGGCCGTCGAGGGGCGCATCGTCCAGATCGCCGTGCAGGCCGGCGCTGTCGCAAGCACCAATTTCGCAACGCTCATGGTCAAGCGCCTGACCCACACCGGCTCGACGCTGAGGCCGCGCACCGTCGAGTTCAAGGCGGCGATCGCCGCCGCGCTCGAGGCCCAGGTGTGGCCGCTGCTCAGCACGCGCAAGGTTGCCCCCGTCATGGACATGATCTTTCCGCTGACCGAAGCCTGGCGGGCCCATGAGCGGATGGAAGAGGGCGAGCATATAGGCAAGATCGTCCTCGACGTCGGCTAGGATGGGTCGAGATTCAGGTGAGGCCGGGCTGCAAATGCTGGCCTTCTGCGCTTCCGGTGCTCACGTATTTTTTGGTTGCCGCATATCCTTGTCGGAAAACCGGAAACCACTTTTCCGGGACATGCGGAAGTACCCTCCGCTCCGGTTCTCGAAGCCCACCATTTTCGACTCGGCCTGACCTGAATGTCGACCCATCCTGGAGTTGGCGCGTGTCCCCCATTCCAAGCTGAACGAAGGCTTAATGGTGCAATGCACAAAACGCATTGCGGCCATGCAAAAGCGTCCGTTCATTTCTTGAGCAAGCATGCCTATTTACGCGGCATCAAGCGATTTGACCAAACGACTGGAGAACCAAAATGAACCCCATCAGTGCTTTCCGTAAGTGGCGCATGTACAACGAGACCGTGCGTGAATTGAACAAGCTCAATGCCCGCCAGCTGAGCGACCTCGGCATCAACCGTGCCGACATCGAGCGTATCGCCCGCCAGGCGGTGTAATCAGACCCGGCCCGACCGCAAGGCCGGGCTGCGACATGCAAGCCAGAGCCGTCGAGACGCTTGCTTTGTTTCCGGTTCCGAGCCCGCTGGACCTCGTCCAGCGGGTTTTGTCTTTTTAAGGGCTTAAAGCGCGCCGCGCTGAAACGGATTCAGGCGACGCGCTTTAAGTCTTTGTTTTGATGCATGTCGTCCCGCCAAAACCGCTGCGCACTTTTGGGCGACATGCATTAAAAGCGCACCGCGCCCGGGTGACGTGCTGCGATCGACCGCTTTCCCAAAAACATTGCGAAAACGCCAGGGAGCGTTTATACAGGCCGCGAATTTCCCATTTTGGTGGCTCTAAACCACCGCCCGCGCGGGAACGCGGGCGAACGAGAAGGATTTTTGATATGGCCAATTCGCTGCTGATGCCCAAGGCGACCGCCGTCTGGCTGGTCGACAACACCGCGCTCTCCTTCGAGCAGATCGCGCAGTTCTGCGGGCTGCATCCGCTCGAGGTCAAGGCGATCGCCGACGGCGAGTCGGCGCAGGGCATCAAGGGCATGGACCCGATCATCACCGGCCAGCTGACGCGCGACGAGATCGCTCGCGGCGAGAAGGACATCAACTACCGGCTGAAGCTGTCGGAGCCGAAGGTGCGGGTGCCGGAATCGAAGCGCAAGGGCCCGCGCTACACGCCGCTGTCGAAGCGCCAGGACCGGCCGAACGCCATCCTGTGGCTGGTGCGCAACCATCCCGAGCTCAAGGACGCGCAGATCTCGCGTCTTGTCGGCACCACCAAGTCGACGATCGAGCAGATCCGCGAGCGCAAGCACTGGAATTCGGCCAATCTGCAGCCCATGGATCCGGTGACGCTCGGCCTCACCTCGCAGATCGACCTCGACCTCGAAGTCAACCGCGCCTCGCGCGGCCGCGAGCCGGCGCAGCCGGTTGGCGACACGCTGCTGCCCGCCGCGCTCACCGAACGGCTGGTGCCCGCGCCGGAGAAGCCGAAGGACGAGGATCAGGAGCTCGACGCCAACGCCGTCTTCGCCAAGCTCTCGGCGCTCAAGTCGAAGGACAAGGACGAGGACGACGACCAGGAGTAAGCGCCCGGCGCGACCAACAAAAAAGCCCGCTTCGAGGCGGGCTTTTTTGTCGGACAATGGCTTGGGAGGAAGTCACGTCCGCGCGGCGCGGTCGGGCGCCATGCCGTAATCCTCGCTGCGCTCGACGGCGCGGTAGAAATCGGCGAGCTGCTTGCCGCGCTCCGGCTTGAAGATGCGGCCGGCGATGACGACCGAGGCGATGCGGTCGATGCGGAAAGCGCGAAAATCGTCGCGCATCTCGCACCAGGCGACGAGGGTCCAGACCTTGCCCCAGAACCACAGGCCGAGCGGCCTGATGTCGCGCGCGGTGCCGCGGCCAGCCTCGTCGGAATAGTCGATGGTCAGGACCTGGCGTTTCTCGACAGCGCGCTCGATCAGGTCGATGGCCTCGCGCGCGACATCAGGCCGCTCGGCCTGTGGTTCTGGGGCAAGGTCTGGACCCTCGTCGCCTGGTGCGAGATGCG
>NZ_VFUA01000076.1 GCF_006440735.1 Mesorhizobium sp. B2-7-1
GGACGACATTCCGGGCGTCGGCCGCTTCGCCGTCGTCGCCGATCCGCAAGGGGCGGCCTTCAGCGGCGTGAAAACCTGCCCTGGCATCCGCAAGAGCGTGCGCTTCAAGCTCGCCGGCGGCGCGGCGATCATCCAGCTCAGCGGCGCGAAAAAGGCCGATCTCAAGGTGGCGGTGCTGACGCCGGAATGATCCGGCGCCAGCCCATCCAGTAAGCGCTGCTACCGCGCCGGAGCCAGCAAGGCGAAATGCGCGCCTTGCGGGTCCTGGCACTGGATGATCCATTGGCCGCTCGGCACGTCCATCGGTCCCATCAGCACCTTGCCGCCATTGTCGGTGACGCGCTTGGCCGCGGCGTCGATGGCTTCGACGTTGAAATAGAACTGCCAGACGGCGACCGGGATCTGCGGCGGCTTGTTCATGATGCCGCCGCCGGATTCGGGGCCGGCACCGAAAGTCTGGTAGATGCCCATCTCGCCCATGTCGAACTGGCCGGCGCTCTGCCAGCCGAACTGGCTGGAATAGAAGTCGAAGGCGGCCTTCCAGTCCGAGGTGTAGAGCTCCTGCCAGCCGACATGGCCGAGCGTGGTCGCGGGCACCGGCGGCTGTTCGGGCTGGTTGGGCTGCAAGAACATGAAGGCCGCCCCTTGCGGATCGGCGACGACGGCGAAGCGGCCGACGCCCGGAATGTCGTCCGGCGCGCGATGCACCACACCGCCGGCGTCCTTGAGCGCTTGCGTCGAGGCGTCGACGTCCTTGGTGTATATGTAGCCCACCCAGGCTGGCGGCATGCCCATCTTGGCGGGCTCTTCCGGCATGGTCATCAACCCGCCCACGCCGCGCACGGCGGAGTTCACGACGATGTAACGGGGCATGCCGGGCGCCTTGTCGAAGGGCTCGGCTTTCCAGCCGACAACGGCAGTGTAGAAAGCCTCGGCGGCGTCGAGATCGGTGGTCATCAATTCGTACCAGAAGAAAGGTTGCGGGGATTTCGGCATGGTCGGTCTCCTCACTGGTTCAGGCAGCGATCGCGGTTCGATCCATCCTAGGACGATCTCGGCAACGGAAATCCGACATCTGGGCCAAAAATCGGGAACGGCAAGGCGCTAGATCGTTTCACCCGTTTCGCGGAAACGGCGAACCGCTCCATCTCTTTTGTTTTACGCAATTCTGGACGGAAAACCGCTACGCACTTTTTCCTGGAATTGCTCAACACCAGCGGTCTTGCGTGCCCGAGGGTTTTCGACTTTGCTGCCGTCAAAGAGGGGCTTGTTTCCATGCGTCGAATGTCGCTCACGCCTGAGCTTGTGGCTCTGTGCCATCGTGAGGAAACCGATCCCGGTCCGAGCTGGGAGTGGACGCAGCTCAGCGACGACGATTTCAGCATGCTCGCCTCGCGCCTCGGCAATGAAGCCGATGAGGGTCCACTCTGGGTGTTCGCCTATGGCTCGCTGATCTGGAAGCCTGCCTTCGAATCGGTCGAACAGCGGCGTGCGGCGGCACATGGCTGGCACCGGTCGTTCTGCCTCGACATAGAGCGTTGGCGAGGCAGCCGCGAACAGCCCGGATTGATGATGGCGCTGGAGCGCGGCGGGCGCTGCGACGGCGTCATCTACCGCCTGCCGGATGGCGAAAAACCCGCACAGATCGAACGCCTGTTGCGACGCGAAATCGACGATCACGAGGCCGTCAGCTCGGTCCGGTGGGTTCCGGTGCGCACGGCGCAAGGGCCGCTGCGGGCGCTGGGCTTCTGGGTCGGCGTGACCGGCAAGGGCACTTCGCTCAGGCAGCCGCTGGCGAGGGTAGCGCAGATACTGGCACGCGCGTGCGGCCATGTCGGCTCCGGCGCGGAGTATCTTTACAACACCGTCAGCCATCTCGAGACATTCGGCATTCATGACCGCAATCTGTGGCGGCTGCAGGACCTGGTGGCGGACGAAATCCGTTCGATCCACGGTCACATGATCGTCGGAAGCGAGCCGGCGGCCATGGATGTCGCTGCTATAACATGACTATAATTATCATGTTTTTATGCAACCAATACAGTAACTTGGTCGAAAATTGACCAATTGATAAAAAAATAAAACGTGCTAGCCTTCCCCAAAACGACAACAAGGGGAACTGGAATGGCGACTGGTCATTTCATCGAAGGCATTGCCGGCGGCCGGCTGTCTTCAGAGCAATATGCCGACAATTTTTCCGACCTGCATCCGCCGCTCGACCACCACGAGGCGCTGGTCGAATCCGATCGCTGCTATTTCTGCTACGACGCGCCGTGCATGAACGCATGTCCGACCTCGATCGACATCCCGCTGTTCATCCGGCAGATCGCGACCGGCAATCCGCTTGGCTCGGCCAAGACGATCTTCGACCAGAACATCCTTGGCGGCATGTGCGCCCGCGTCTGTCCGACGGAGACGTTGTGTGAAGAGGTGTGCGTGCGCGAGGTGGCGGAAGGCAAGCCGGTGCAGATCGGCCGGCTGCAGCGCTACGCGACCGACGTCGCCATGAGCGAGGAGAAGCAGTTCTACAAGCGCGCCGAAGCGACGGGCAAGAGCATTGCCGTGGTCGGCGCCGGGCCGGCGGGGCTGGCGGCGGCGCATCGGCTTGCCCGCCACGGCCATGAGGTGACGATCCTGGAGGCGCGGCCGAAGGCCGGCGGCCTCAACGAATATGGCATAGCCGCCTACAAGAGCGTCGACGATTTCGCCCAGGCCGAGGTCGACTACGTCACCGCGATCGGCGGCATCGACATCCAGAACGGCAAGGCGCTCGGGCGCGACTTCCAGTTGGCCGACCTGATGCGCAACTACGACGCCGTATTCCTTGGGCTGGGGCTCGGCGGCGTCAACGCGCTGCGCGCCGATGGCGAGGACACGGATGGTGTCGCCAATGCCGTCGAGTTCATCTCGGAACTGCGCCAGGCGAGCGATCTCTCCAGCCTGCCGGTCGGCCGGCGCGTCGTCGTCATCGGCGGCGGCATGACGGCGATCGATGCCGCGGTGCAGTCGAAGCTGCTCGGCGCGGAAGAGGTGACGGTCTGCTACCGGCGCGGCCAGGAACACATGAACGCCTCCGGCTTCGAGCAGGATCTGGCCGCCGCCAACGGCGTCACCATCCGCCACTGGCTGCAGCCGAAGCGCGTCCTTGCCGAGAACGGCAAGGTTTCGGCGATCGAGCTCGAATATACGGCGATGAACGGCGACAAGCTCGCCGGCACCGGCGAACGGCTCACGCTTGTCGCCGACCAGGTGTTCAAGGCGATCGGCCAGAGTTTCGTGCCGGCGCATCTCAACGGCAGCGGCGAGCAGATCGATCTCGAGGGCGGACGCATTAGGGTCGATGCGGAAGGCCGCACTTCGCTGGCAAAAGTCTGGGCCGGTGGCGATTGTATCTTCGGCGGCGACGACCTCACAGTCTCGGCGGTGGCGCAAGGGCGCGACGCCGCCGAGAGCATCCACCGGGCGCTGACCTCAAACGGGAGGGCATGAGCATGGCAGACATCCGCAACAATTTCGTCGGCATCAAGTCGCCCAATCCGTTCTGGCTGGCCTCGGCGCCGCCGACCGACAAGGCCTACAATGTCATCCGCGCCTTTAAGGCCGGCTGGGGCGGCGTGGTATGGAAGACGCTGGGCGAGGAAGGCCCGCCGGTCGTCAACGTCAACGGGCCGCGCTACGGCGCGATCTGGGGCGCCGACCGCCGTCTGCTCGGCCTGAACAATATCGAGCTAATCACCGACCGCGACCTGCAGGTCAATCTGCGCGAGATCAAGCAGGTCAAGAAGGACTGGCCGGACCGCGCCATCGTCGTCTCGCTGATGGTTCCCTGCGTCGAGGATGCCTGGAAGGCGATCCTGCCGGTGGTCGAGGACACGGAAGCCGACGGCATCGAGCTCAATTTCGGCTGCCCGCATGGCATGTCGGAACGCGGTATGGGCGCGGCCGTCGGGCAGGTGCCCGAATACATCGAGATGGTGGTGCGCTGGTGCAAGCAGAATACCCGCATGCCGGTCATCACCAAGCTGACGCCCAACATCACCGATGTGCGCAAGCCCGCGCGCGCGGCGCACGCCGGCGGTACCGACGCGGTGTCGTTGATCAACACCATCAACTCGATCACCGGCGTCGATCTCGACTCATTCGCGCCGCAGCCGACCATCGACGGCAAGGGCTCGCATGGCGGCTATTGCGGTCCGGCGGTGAAGCCGATCGCCATGAACATGGTGGCCGAGATCGCTCGCGATCCCGAAACGCACGGCCTGCCGATCTCCGGCATCGGCGGCATCACCACCTGGCGGGATGCCGCCGAATTCATGGCGCTCGGCGCCGGCAATGTGCAGGTCTGCACCGCGGCCATGACCTACGGCTTCAAGATCGTGCAGGAGATGATCGCCGGGCTGGAGAACTGGATGGACGAGAAGGGCCATGCCTCGCTCTCGGACATCATCGGCCGCGCAACGCCCAACGTCACCGACTGGCAGTATCTCAACCTCAACTATGTCGCCAAGGCGCATATCGACCAGGACGCCTGCATCAAATGCGGCCGCTGCCATATCGCCTGCGAGGACACCTCGCACCAGGCGATCACCAGCATGGTCGACGGCGCCAGGCATTTCGAGGTGATCGAGGCCGAATGCGTCGGCTGCAACCTCTGCGTCAATGTCTGTCCGGTCGAGGGCTGCATCACCATGGAGCCGCTGGCCGCCGGCGCGATGGACGAGCGAACCGGCAAGCCGGTATCGCCGATCTACGCCAACTGGACGACACACCCCAACAACCCGATGGCCAAGGTGGCTGCGGAATAAGCTTGGGTTCCTCGCCCCACGCAGTGGGGAGAGGTGACCCGGCGAAGCCGGGACGGAGAGGGGCCTTCGGGACGACTGGACACTGCCGAGGCCCCAGATTGTCTTTTATCTATCTTTCTTGCGCCTAGTCCCTGACCGGTTTTGGCTTCGCAGAGGGCGTCCCCCTCTCCGTCCCGGCTTCGCCGGGCCACCTCTCCCCCGCTTTGCGGGGTGCGAGGAACCCAAGTTCTGCGAAGCGCCTCTCTCTCACTCTCTGTCATTGCGAATCGGCGGGCACTCTTCATTTCTCTATTGCAGATAAAAATTATCCAGGATAAAACATATCGACGAATAGGAGATCGAAGCCATGAAGCTGAGCGAAGGGGTCGAGGCGGCCATTCACTGCACAGCGACGCTGGCGAGCGTCGACGGCAACAGCACCATGCCGGGCGCGGCGCTTGCCGAGTGCTTCGGGCTGTCGCCGAGCTATCTCTTGAAGCATCTCAACCAGCTCACGGCGGCGCGCATCCTGGAATCGCTGCCGGGGCCGGCGGGCGGCTATCGGCTGGCCCGAGCGGCGGAACAGATCACGTTGCTCGACGTCGTGCTGGCCGTCGAGGGACGGGAGCCTGCTTTTCGCTGCGGCGAAATCCGCCAGCGTGGCCCGGTCAAGATCGACGCGTCGGCCTATGTCAAACCCTGCGGCATCAATGCCGCGATGCTCAAGGCCGAGCGCGCCTATCGGGCGGCGCTCGCCGAAGTGAAGATATCCGACATCGTGGCGGAGTACGCCGCGGAAGGCGATCCGCGATCCTATGCTGCAAGCTGCGCTTTCGTCGAGCGCCACCAGCGGCCGCAGAAATCCGCTTCATCCAAGCAGATCTAGACCCACCCAAAAACTGGAAGGAAAGACGATGAAACAGAGAATGCAGTTCTTCGCCAAAGCGCCGGAGATCATGAAGGCGGTGTCGGCACTCAACAAGGCCGTCGACGAATGCGGGCTGGAGGTGAGCCTGCTGCACCTGATCAAGCTCAGGGCTTCGCAGATCAATGGCTGCTCGTATTGCGTCGAGATGCACAGCCGTGAGGCGAGGCGCGACGGCGAGACCGAAACCCGGCTCTATCTCGTCGCCGCCTGGAAGGAATCGCCGCTGTTTTCCGAGCGCGAACGCGCCGCCCTTGCGTGGACCGAGGCCGTGACGCTGATCGCCGACAATGGCGTGTCGGACGAGCTCTACACCCGCACGCTCGAGCATTTCTCGGAAGAGGAGCTGGTCAAGCTCTCGGTCGCGCTCGGCATGATCAACACCTGGAACCGGCTGTGCATTCCGTTCCACGCCATTCATCCGATGCCGTCCGCAAAAGCCGCCTGAGTTTATCCATCGACAGCGTGGGCCTGTGATGGGCCCACGCTTTTTTCATTTTCAGGATCAACGACATGTTTGAGAATTTTCAGAACGAGATTCTGGTTGTGGCGCGCCTGCTGCTCGGCGGCGCCTTCGTCTTTGCCGGCCTGCGCAACATCCAGAACAGAAAGCTGGTCGCGTCGTTGATGGCCGCGCGCGGCGTGCCGCGGGCGACGCTGGCTCTGTGGTTGGGTATCGTGCTGCAGGTCGTTGCCGGCGTGCTGGTGATCGCCGGCCTATGGACCGCTTTGGCAGCCGCCGCGCTGATCGTCTTCCTCGTCGTCGCGACGCCGATGTTCCACAATTTCTGGGACCATCAAGGCGCGGATCGCGCGTCACGCATCAACGGCGTCGTCAGCAATGTCGCTTTGGCCGGTGGGTTCCTGGCGCTGATCGCGCAGGGCGTGTAGGCGGCCGCGCTGTCGCGGCCGCGAGCGTCCGGGCTAGGCAGCGAACCTCAGGCCGCCGTCGCAGGTGAGCACCTGGCCGGTCATGAAGCCGTTGGAGACCAGGAAGGCGATCGCCTCGGCGACATCCTCGGCGCGTCCGATGCGGCCGACCGGCGTCTTGCTGGCATATTCGGCAAACACCGCCTGCCGCTGCTCCTCGGGGAGAAAATCCCACCAGGGCGTGTCGATGACGCCGGGCGCCACAACGTTGACGCGCAGCGGCTTCAGCTCGACCGCCAGGATCGGCGCGACGGTCAAGAGCATGCCGTTGATGGCGCCGATGCCGGCGACACCGGGCGCCGCGATCTGCGCCGAGACGGCCGAGATGAAGGTGACCGATCCGGCTTTGTTCAAGGTCGGCAGGGCCGCCTGCAGACAGGACAATTGCGGCCGGATCTTCTCGTCGACGCCGCTGCCGATGTCAGCGAGGTCGAGCGTCGCGAACGGTCCAAGCCCCTTGCCGCCGCTCGCGGCGAGAACCAGGTGATCGACCGGCCCGAGTTCACCGAAGAAATGCCGAACCTCGTCCGGCTTTGCGGCGTCAAACACGGCCTTGCCGACGGTGCCGCCAAGGGCCTTCCACGCGCCTTTGAGCTTCTCCTCGTTGCGGCCGGTGATGGTCACTTTCATGCCGGGGCCGACCAGCCGTTTGGCCGTGGCAAGGCCGATGCCGGACGAGCCGCCGATGATGACGCAATGTTCGATGGTCTCGCTCATGAGTGCTGTTCCTTAGGTTTGGAGGATGGACCCTCGATCAGTTCGAGGCTCAAGGTCCGCAATTGGCGGCGAGCCTTTTCGTCATAGGCCTGCGCGTCGGCGCGCGATTCGCGTTGGCCGTCGAAGTAGCGGCCGCTGCGCCCTTCGAGCGCCGGCGATGCCGCGAGGTTGAGGATGGCGTCGGCGCCGGTCTCGACCGAGCTCCACGGTGTGACGCCGGCCTGCCGGACCATGGTGGTGTCCATGTAGCTTGCCGGGTGCAAGGCGTTGATGCTGACGCCGGTGCCTTCGAGCTGCTCGGCCAGATCGACGGTGAACAGGATCTGCGCCAGCTTGCTCTGGCAGTAGGCACGCACGCCGCTGTAGCCCTGCGTCAGCATGACATCGTCGAAATCGATCGCCTGCTGACCGGCCGAAGCGACATTGACGATGCGCGCCGGCGCGCTTGCCTTGAGCAGCGGCAAAAGTTCCGAGGTTAGCAGGAAGCCGGCGAGATAGTTGACGGCGAAGCGCAGTTCATAGCCGTCGGCGCTTATCTGCCGCTTCGCGCCCTGGCCGCCGGTGCCGACGCCTGCATTGTTGATCAAGACGTCGAGCCGGTTGGTCCTTGTGCGCACGGCTTCGGCGAGGCGGTGCACTTCGGCAAGCGAAGCGAGGTCGGCGGCGAGAAATTCCGCCTTGCCGCCCTTGGCTTCGATGGCTGCGATCGTCGCCTTGCCGCGGCCTTCGTCGCGGCCATGCACCAGCACGCGGGCGCCGGCGGCGCCGAGCCGTTCGGCGACCACGCGGCCGACGCCGTCGGTCGAGCCGGTGACGAGAATTATCTTGTCCTTGAGTTCCATGTTCGGAGCCTCCTTGCGTTGCTCTGAACGCAAAGATGGGACACGGCGCGTATCTCAAACAGTTCAAACTTTATCCTGGTATCAGTACTGCTATAATAGGCGCATGGATGCCGTCGCCCATTCCCCCGAAGATCACCGCCGGCGCGAGCTCGGCGCCTTCCTGCGTTCCCGCCGCGAGCGGCTTTCGCCCTCGGATACCGGCATTGCCGCCGGCCAGAGGCGACGCACGCCCGGGCTGCGGCGCGAGGAAGTGGCGATGATCGCCGGCGTCGGCACGACCTGGTACACATGGCTCGAGCAGGGCAGGGACGTGCGGCCTTCGGTCGAGGTGCTGACAGCGCTTTGCCAGGCGCTGCGGCTCGACGGTGCCGAGCAGCGACATTTGTTCACGCTCGCCGGCCGCCAGCAGCCGGAGCGACGGCGCATCGTGGAGGCAAAGGTCGAGGGACCGTTGCTGCATATGCTGCAGAGCCTGGTCCTGCAGCCCGCCTATGTCGTCGGCCCGCGCTGGGACGTGCTGGCATGGAATGACGCGGCGGTCGCGATTTTCGGCGACTACGGCCTGCTGGAGGGCGATGCCCGCAACATCATCCACGGTGTCTTCACCGATCCACATCGGCGGCATTTGCTCGTGGACTGGGAACAGCTGGCGCGCGCAACCCTTGCCGCGTTCCGCGCCGAGAGCGCGAAATACACCGGAGATCCGGATTTCGAGCGGCTGATCGCGCTGATGATGCGTTCAAGTCCGGAGTTCCGCGAGTGGTGGCCGCAGCGCGATGTGGTGCACCGGCTGTCCGGCCTGAAGCATTTGCGGCATCCGATCGCCGGCGCGATGACGTTCGAGCATATGAGCCTGTCGATCGATGACGGTTCGGATATGCGATTGATCGTCTACACGCCGCTTGCCGAGCAGAACTCGGTCGCCAAGCTCAAGAAGCTGCTCGACGACCTTCCAACCGAGCGGCGCAGCGCCTGAGGCCTCTCAGCTTCGTCATCCACGGGCGGAGCGGGAGCGGAGACCCGAGAATCCATTCCGTTACCTCGGCCGTGGGGTGCCGCGGAGCAGAATTTTGCACCGTTGCAACGCCTCAACGTCGCGGAATGGATCCTCGGGTCTGCGCCGCGTCGCTACGCTCCTTGCTCCGCCCGTGGATGACGAAGCTGAGAGGCTTCGGCCAATCTCCAAAGGGCAGCAACAGCCAAACGGCTGGCAGGTCGATTCCGTCCTTAAGCTATTCGACCAGACGCTAGCCCTTCGGCTTCAGCCCATCCAGGAACAACTGCTCCAGGAAGCGCGCCGCGTCCTCGAAGCGGCCGTTGCCGCCGCGGTCGGCGCCGAGCACGGCGCGCACCTGGACGTCGAAATCGGCATAGTGCTGCGTCGTCGCCCAGATCGAGAAGATAAGGTGCCAGGGATCGGTGCGGGCGATCTTGCCAGCGCGCATCCAGCCCTTGATGACGGTGGCCTTCTCATCGACCAGAGTCTTCAGGTCGCCCTCCAGCATCGGCATGATGCGCGGGGCGCCCTGCAGGATCTCGTTGGCGAAGAGCCGGCTTTCGCGCGGGAAGTCGCGCGCCATTTCGAGCTTCCTGCGGATATAGCTTCTGAGCTCCGTCAGCGGATCGCCGATGTCGTCAAGCTCGCGCAGCGGCGCCAGCCATGTGTCGAGCAGGCGCTGCATCAACGTCTCGTGAATGTCTTCCTTGCGGCGAAAGTAATAGAGAAGGTTGGGCTTCGACATGCCGGCGGCTTCGGCGATCTGGTCGATGGTCGAGCCGCGAAACCCGTTGGCGGAGAAGACTTCGAGCGCGGCTTCCAGGATGAGCTCGCGCTTTTCCTGCTGGATACGGGTGCGGCGAGGAGCGGAGCCTTCCATCGTATCCGTCATCCTTGCCGGCCGTCTTCGCGCGAGCTCTCTGGACCAATTGTCTGGACCAGTTTTTCCTTGGCCTGTGGAGCGCGCTTTTTATGCCGCATTTCCGCTAGTAATCCCTTGACCGCCGACAGGCGGTGCTAACGTTTGTCCAACCGGTCAAAATTTTGCGTAGCACGAAAACGCAGCGAAGACCAAGCGTTGGCCGCACCGAAACAGGTTACAAGGGGAAGTCTTGGTCATGTCCAACCGGCTGAAAGTCACGCCGAACGATCTCAGCGCATTCTGGATGCCGTTCACGGCAAACCGGCAGTTCAAGCAGGCGCCGCGCATGTTCGTGTCCGCCAAGGACATGCACTACACGACCAGCGACGGCCGCAAGGTGCTCGACGGCACCGCGGGCCTGTGGTGCGTGAACGCCGGCCACTGCCGGCCGAAGATCACCGAGGCTATCCAGAGCCAGGCCGCCGAACTCGACTACGCGCCTGCCTTCCAGATGGGCCATCCGATCGTGTTCGAGTTGGCGAACCGGCTGGTCGATATCGCGCCCAAGGGCATGGACCATGTCTTCTTCACCAATTCCGGTTCGGAATCGGTCGAGACCGCGCTGAAGATGGCGATCGCCTATCACCGCGTGAAAGGCGAGGGCTCGCGCACCCGTCTGATCGGCCGCGAGCGCGGCTATCACGGCGTCAATTTCGGCGGCATCTCGGTCGGCGGCATCGTCACCAACCGCAAGATGTTCGGCACGCTGCTCGGCGGCGTCGACCACCTGCCGCACACGCACCTGCCCGAGAAGAACGCCTTCTCGAAGGGCGTGCCGGACCATGGCGCGGAGCTCGCCAACGAGCTCGAGCGCCTCGTCACCCTGCATGACGCCTCGACCATCGCGGCCGTCATCGTCGAGCCGGTCGCCGGCTCCACCGGCGTCATCCTGCCGCCGAAGGGCTACCTGCAGAAGCTTCGGGAAATCTGCACGAAGCACGGCATATTGTTGATTTTCGATGAAGTGATCACCGGTTTCGGCCGCCTCGGCGCGCCGTTCGCGGCCGACTATTTCGGCGTCACGCCGGATATCATGACCACCGCCAAGGGCGTCTCCAACGGCGTCATCCCGATGGGCGCGGTGTTCGTCAAGAAGGAGATCCACGACGCCTTCATGACCGGCCCGGAACACATGATCGAGTTCTTCCACGGCTATACCTATTCGGGCAATCCGATCGCCTGCGCCGCGGCGCTCGGCACGCTGGACACCTACAAGGAAGAGGGCCTGCTGACGCGCGGCGAGGAGCTGGCGCCTTACTGGGAAGACGCGCTGCATTCGCTCAAGGGCGAGCCGCATGTCATCGACATCCGAAACATCGGCCTGATCGGCGCGATCGAGCTCGCGCCGATCGCCGGCAGCCCGACCAAGCGGGCGTTCTCGGCCTTCGTCAAGGCGTTCGAGCGCGGCGCGCTGATCCGCACCACCGGCGACATCATCGCGCTGTCGCCACCGCTGATCATCACCAAGGGCCAGATCAACGAGCTGATCGACCATGTTCGCGACGTGCTGAGGTCGATCGACTGATAAGCCGGCGCGGGCACCCTTCCCGTCAGGGGAGGGTGTTCGTGAAGCGGCTGGGCGAGGTCGGCGGACATGCGCCGACCCCAAGAGCGGTTCCAATCAGGCGGGCTGCGCGCCGATGCCGGTCAGGATCACCCGCTTGATGTTTTCCTTGGCTTCCCGCCATTGCCGGTCGGAGAGCGACTTGCCGCCGTTCAGCGTCTCGATCTGGTGGCCGAAATCGGCGTAGTGCTGGGTGGTGGCCCACAGCATGTAGAGCAGATGGCGCGGATCCACCCGGTCCATCTTGCCCTCCTCGATCCAGCGCCCGATGATCTCGACGCGGCCGTCGGTCCACTCGCGCAGCGTCGATTCCATATAGTCCTGCAGCACCGGCGCGCCGTGCATCACTTCCGAGGCCCAGACCTTCGAGCCGTCCGGATGACGGCGCGATATTTCCATCTTTGCGTCGATATAGGCGCTGATACCGTCCACCGGGCCGCGCGCTGCATCGAAGCAATTGGCAGCCTGCAGCCAGATCTCGAAAATGTTCTGGACGACGGACCGGTAGAGCTCTTCCTTGGTGGCGAAATAATAGTGGAGATTTGCCTTCGGCAGCCCCGCCAGGTCGGCGATCAACTGCATCGTGGCGCCGCCGAACCCGGCCTCCGCGAACACCTTTTCGGCGGCCAGCAGAATGGCTTTTTCATTCTCCCGCCTTATGTCCTGGCGCCGCATGGGACGGGTGGGTTCGGTCATGTCTCCCCCAAGATTCTCGTTGACCGCTTGGTCAGCTTGTGTAGTCTGAAAGCTGACCATACGGTCAGGATGCAAACCACTCAAGGGGCGACAAGACCCCTGGTGAAAATGGGAACCGCAAATGGCCGCACCCGGCGAAAATCTGCGAATCAATTCAGACCGCTTGTGGGATTCCATCATGGAGATGGCGAAGATCGGCCCCGGCATTGCCGGCGGCAACAATCGCCAGACCGTGACCGACGAGGACGGCGAGGGCCGCCATCTGTTCGAGCGCTGGTGCGAGGCGGCGGGGCTCGAAATGGGCCTCGACGAGATGGGCACGATGTTTGCCCGCCGCGAAGGCACCGACCCCAGCCTGCCGCCGGTCTATGTCGGCAGCCATCTCGACACGCAGCCGACCGGCGGCAAGTATGACGGCGTGCTCGGCGTGCTGGGCGGGCTGGAAGTGGTGCGTTCGCTCAACGATCTCGGCATCAAGACCAGGCACCCGATCGTCGTCACCAACTGGACCAACGAGGAGGGTGCGCGCTTCGCCCCGGCGATGATGGCGTCGGGCGTGTTCGCCGGCGTGCTCGACCAGGCCGATGTCTACCAGCATGTCGACAAGGAGGGCAAAAAGTTCGGCGAGGAGCTCGAGCGCATCGGCTGGAAAGGCACCGAGAAGGTCGGCGACCGCAAGATCCACGCCTTCTTCGAGCTGCATATCGAGCAGGGGCCGATCCTGGAGGACGAGGGCATCGATATCGGCGTCGTCACCCATGGCCAGGGCCTGAAATGGCTGCAGGTGACGCTGACCGGCAAGGAGGCGCATACCGGCTCGACGCCGATGCCGAAGCGCCGCAATGCCGGGCTCGGCATGGCTCGGGTGATCGAACTGGTGCATGAGATCGCCATGGACTACCAGCCGGACGCCGTCGGCGCGGTCGGCCATATGGAAGTCTATCCCAATTCGCGCAACATCATCGCCGGGCGCACCGTCTTCACCATCGACATTCGCTCGCCGGAAAAGGAAGTGCTCGACGCCATGGACGGCCGCATCCGCGAAGGCATCGACACGATCTGCGACGCGCTCGATATCCAATACAAGATCGAGCAGGTCGGCCATTTCGATCCGGTCACCTTCGACAAGAACTGCGTCAAGGCAATCCGCGACGCCGCCGAGCGTCTCGGCTACTCGCATCGCAACATCGTGTCGGGCGCCGGCCACGATGCCTGCTGGATCAACCGCGTCGCGCCGACCGCGATGGTGATGTGCCCCTGTGTGGACGGGCTCAGCCACAACGAAGCCGAGGAGATCACCAGGGAATGGGCGGCGGCTGGCACCGATGTGCTGTTCCACGCGGTGGTGGAGACGGCGGGAATCGTCGAATGACCTGCTAGAGCATTTCAGCGTTTCACGGAAACGGCGAAATGCTCTAGCTCTTTGTTTCAACGCAATTTCGGACGGAAAACCGCGTCACACTTTTCCTGAAATTGCTCTGGACCGATCACCTCGCAACGCCGCCCGCAAAGAAGCGCGAAAGAACAGGGGAACAGATATGACCAAAGTCATCCGCAACGGCACCGTCGTCACTGCCGACCGCACGTGGAAGGCCGACGTGCTGATGCAGCACGGCAAGATCGTCGCCATTGGCTCGAACCTGCACGGCGACCATGAGTTCGACGCCACGGGCTGCTATGTCATGCCGGGTGGCATCGATCCGCACACCCATCTCGAAATGCCCTTCATGGGCACCTATTCGGCCGACGATTTCGAATCCGGCACGCGCGCAGCACTTTCGGGCGGCACGACCATGGTCGTCGATTTCTGCCTGCCGGCGCCGCAGCAGTCGCTGCTCGAAGCCCTGCAGATGTGGGACAACAAGACATCGAAGGCCGCCTGCGACTACTCCTTCCACATGGCGATCACCTGGTGGGGCAAGCAGGTGTTCGACGAGATGGCGACGGTGGTCGACAGGGGCATCACCTCGTTCAAGCATTTCATGGCCTACAAGGGCGCGCTGATGGTCGACGACGACGAGATGTATGCCTCGTTCCAGCGCTGCGCCGACCTCGGCGCGCTGCCGCTGGTCCATGCCGAGAATGGCGACGTCGTCGCCGCGCTCTCGCAAAAACTGCTCGCCGCAGGCAACAACGGCCCCGAGGGCCACGCCTTTTCGCGCCCGCCGGAAGTGGAAGGCGAGGCGACGAACCGCGCCATCATGATTGCCGACATGGCCGGCGTGCCGCTCTATGTCGTGCATGTCTCCTGCGAGCAGAGCCACGAGGCGATCCGCCGCGCCCGCCAGAAGGGCATGCGGGTGTTCGGCGAGCCGCTGATCCAGCATTTGACGCTCGACGAGACCGAATATTTCAACAAGGACTGGGACCACGCGGCACGCCGGGTGATGAGCCCGCCCTTCCGCAACAAGCTTCATCAGGATTCGCTGTGGGCCGGCCTGCAGGCCGGTTCGCTGCAGGTGGTGGCGACCGACCACTGCGCCTTCACGACCAAACAGAAGCGCAACGGCGTCGGCGACTTCACCAAAATCCCGAACGGCACAGGCGGGCTCGAGGACCGCTTGCCGGTTCTGTGGACGAGAGGCGTCAACACCGGACGGCTGACGATGAACGAGTTCGTCGCCGTGACCTCGACCAACATCGCCAAGATCCTCAACATGTATCCGAAGAAGGGCGCCATCGTCGAAGGCGCCGACGCCGACATCATCGTCTGGGATCCGAAGCGCAAGAAGACGATCTCGGCGAAGAAGCAGCAGTCGGTGATCGACTATAACGTCTTCGAAGGCGTCGAGGTGACCGGCCTGCCGCGCTTCGTCTTCTCGCGCGGCGAATTGTCGATCGAGGAAGCTGACGTGAAGGCCAAGGCAGGCCATGGCGAGTTCGTCGCGCGTGAGCCGAACGCCGCGGTCAACCGGGCACTGTCGACCTGGAAGGAGATTTCCGCGCCGCGCAAGGTGGAGCGTACCGGCATTCCGGCCACCGGGGTCTGACCATGCGGGCTCTTCATCTTGCGATCGCGGCGACTGCTGTGCTGGCCGCCGGCCAGGCGCTCGCCGCGGGCATCGACCTCAGCAAGCCTTATGGCGACAAATATGGCTGCATCAACCGGAACGGCCAGGAAGTCGCCGCCGACAAGATGCTGCTCTTGACCGACAAGGAAGTGATCACGGCGGCCAGCGCCTGCACCTTCAGCGAGAGGCAGGCTCAGGCTGACGGATCGCTGGTGGTGACTGCGAAGTGCGAGGCGGAAGGCGAAGAGGGACAGGCGCCGACCAAGTTCACTATCAAGCGCAGTGCGAAGAACGTGAAGAAGCTGGTGGTGGCCGACGGGGACGGCAACGTGATGGGCGAAGTCTCCCGATGCAAATGACGGCGATTCCGTCGATTCCTGAGAGGCGTGTTCGTTCCGGCCGCATCTATGCGACGCCAAGCGATGCCGCTTGGCTGCAAAATGCCTTAGGCTACAAGGCCGTCCAACTCCGGCAGCAGGACGACGCTTTCCTGTTCGTTGGGATCGGTGCGGGCGATGACCGCGGAAGAAGGCGCGCCGCTCAGATTGGCGGGCAGATGCGGAACGCCCGCCGGAATGTAGAAGAGGTCGCCGGCCTTGACGACGATGTGATGCTCGAGCCGGTCGCCGTACCAGGTGTGGACTTCGCCCGAGAGCACGTAGATGGCCGTCTCGTGGCTTTCATGCTTATGCGCCTTGGCGCGGGCGCCGGGCGGCATGGTGAGAAGATGCATGCAGATGCCGGACGAGCCGACGGTCTCGGCGGCGATGCCGGCGAAATAGCTCAGTCCCTGCTTGCCCTGGTAAGTGCTTTCGGGGCGAACGAGATGACAGGTGGGTTTAGGCGACATCGGCAAGGCTCCGGGCGGCGTCGATCGGGTGGGGCAGGACGAGTGGAAAGCAACGCTATCATAAAATCAACCGGATTGCGGGCAGCGCGGCAGCGGCTGCGAAAGGCAGGCTGCAGCCAATGACCGAACAGCCGCCAGCCGTCGTTTCGGCAAGCAAGCTCGGCCTCACCTTCCAGACCAATGACGGTCCGGTGCAGGCGCTTTCCAATGTCGATCTGACCATCGGCAAGGGCGAATTCGTCTCCTTCATCGGCCCGTCCGGCTGCGGCAAGACCACCTTGCTGCGCGTCATCGCCGATCTGGAGAAGGCGACCTCCGGGACGATCTCCGTCAACGGGATGTCGCCTGAGCAGGCACGCGAGAAACGCGCCTATGGCTATGTCTTCCAGGCGGCGGCCCTGTTCCCGTGGCGCACGATCGAGCGCAACGTGGCGCTGCCGCTTGAGGTCATGGGCGTGAGCCAGGCCGAGCAGGCGGAGCGCATCAAGCGCACGCTGGAGCTCGTCAACCTCTCGGGCTTCGAGAAGAAGTATCCCTGGCAGCTTTCCGGCGGCATGCAGCAGCGCGCCTCGATCGCACGCGCCTTGGCCTTCGATGCGGACCTGCTTTTGATGGACGAGCCCTTCGGCGCGCTCGACGAAATCGTGCGCGACCATCTGAACGAACAGCTCCTCGATCTCTGGGACCGGACCAACAAGACGATCTGCTTCGTCACCCATTCGATCCCCGAGGCGGTGTATCTCTCGACGCGTATCGTCGTGATGTCGCCGCGGCCCGGCCGCGTCACCGACGTCATCGAATCGACGCTGCCGAGGAAGCGCCCGCTCGACATCCGCGAGACGCCGGAATTCCTGGCGATCGCCGCGCGCGTGCGCGATGGCCTCAGGGCTGGGCACAGCTATGATGATTGAGGCGCCCTGCTAGATGGATAGCTTCCGCTCCAAGATCGTCCCCGTCACCACCATCCTCACCGGCGTGGTCGTGCTCTGGTACGTCTTCGCCGTCATCCTCAACGCGCCGTTCCAACGCGATCTCGACCGCCGCGCCAATGAGACGCCGGGCGTCGTCGAGTTCATCGGCAAGACGTTGTCGCAGCCGAAGCCGACGCTGCCGGCGCCTCATCAGGTGGCGGTGAATTTCTTCGAAAACACCTTCCTGCGCGGCGTCACCTCGAACCGCAGCCTGGTCTACAACGCCTGGGTGACGCTGTCGTCGACGCTGCTCGGCTTTGCCTTTGGCACCGCGCTCGGCATCGTCATTGCGGTCGGCATCGTGCATGTTGCGACGCTGGACCGCAGCCTTATGCCGTGGATCATCGCCTCGCAGACCATTCCGATCCTGGCGGTGGCGCCGATGATCATCGTGGTGCTGGCGGCAATCGGCATCACCGGCCTGATCCCGAAGGCGCTGATCTCGACCTATCTGTCGTTCTTCCCGGTCGCGGTCGGCATGGTCAAAGGCCTGCGCTCCCCCGAGCTCATGCATCTTGACCTGATGCATACCTATAACGCCAGCGCCTCGCAGACCTTCTGGAAGCTCAGGGTGCCGGCCTCGGTGCCGTTCCTGTTCACCTCGATGAAGGTGGCGGTGGCGGCAAGCCTGGTCGGCGCCATCGTCGGCGAGCTGCCGACCGGTGCGGTCGCCGGCATCGGCGCGAAGCTGCTCGCGGGCGCCTATTACAGCCAGACGATCGATATCTGGTCGGCGCTGGTCGCGGGCTCGATCGTTGCCGCGCTGCTGGTGATGGCGGTAGGTATCGCCGGGCGCCTGGTCGACCGCGCCATGGGTGGGAGGCCGGCATGAACTGGTTGAAACCGTCCTGGCAATCGGTGCTGGCAATTGCGCTTTGCCTCGTTGCCTTCGCGCTCGGCGCGATGACGAAGCCCGAAGCCGCCGCGCTGGCGGAGCCGGCCGCGACGCTCGCCTATCCCTATATTGGTGCGAAGGGGCTGATCATCGGGCTGTTGCTCATCGCTGCGCTGGTTTCGACCGCAAAGCTGACGCCGGTCGCGGAAGCCATCTTGCTCTTCGTCGGCGCGCATGCCGCCGCCTGGCTCCTGATCAAGGGCATAGCCGGTTTCGAAGGCACGGCGCTGGCGCCGTATTTCCTGCTGCTTGCGGCTGCCTGGCTGCTTGCCTGGCGCTGCGTCGCCCTGCTGTCGTCGCTGCGCCCCGCGCAGGGCTGGGCGAAGACGGCGCTGCGCCTCGTCATCCCGGCAATCTTCGGCGCCTGGATCCTGATCATCTGGGAAGCGATCACGCGCGGCGCCGGCATTCCCTTCATCCTTTTGCCGCCGCCGAGCGCCATCGGCGTGCGCATCGCCAACTCGCTGCCGATCCTGGGCTCGGACGTGCGACAGACGATCTTCAAAGCAGTGCTCATCGGCTATGTCGTCGGCAATCTCGCCGGCTTCGCCGTCGCCATCCTCGCCGACCGCGTGCCGTTCCTCCGGCGCGGGCTGCTCCCGATCGGCAATATGGTTTCGGCGCTGCCGATCATTGGTGTGGCGCCGATCATGGTCATGTGGTTCGGCTTCGACTGGCCGTCCAAGGCCGCCGTCGTCATCATCATGACCTTCTTCCCGATGCTGGTGAACACCGTCGCGGGGCTGGCCGCATCCGGGCATATGGAGCGCGATCTGATGCGCACCTATGCGTCGGGCTATTGGCCGACGCTGCTGAAGCTCAGGCTGCCGGCGGCAATGCCGTTCATCTTCAATGCGCTGAAGATCAACTCGACGCTGGCGCTGATCGGCGCCATCGTCGCGGAGTTCTTCGGTACGCCAGTGGTCGGCATGGGATTCCGCATTTCGACGGAAGTCGGGCGGATGAACATCGACATGGTGTGGGCCGAAATCGCAGTTGCAGCCCTTGCGGGTTCGGTCTTTTATGGCGTGGTCGCTCTCATCGAGAGAGCCGTCACGTTTTGGCATCCCTCTGTCCGAGGTGGATAGGGGCGGTGGGTTTGGGTGCTAACTTCAGAGGGTAATAACATGAAAAGACTGCTGATTTCTGCTTTGGCCGGCGCCATGTCGCTGGCCGCCTTCCAGGCGATGGCCGCCGACAAGGTGACATTGCAGCTGAAATGGGTCACGCAGGCCCAGTTCGCCGGCTACTATGTCGCCAAGGCCAAGGGCTTCTATGACGCCGAAGGCCTCGACGTCGACATCAAGCCGGGCGGCCCCGATATCGCGCCCGAGCAGGTGATCGCCGGCGGCGGCGCCGACGTCATCGTCGACTGGATGGGTGGCGCACTCGCCGCCCGCGACAAGGGCGTGATGCTCGTCAACATCGCCCAGCCGTTCAAGAAGGCGGGCATGGAACTGGTTTGCCCGAAGGACGGACCGATCAAGACCGAAGCCGACTTCAAGGGCCATACGCTCGGCGTCTGGTTCTTCGGCAACGAATATCCGTTCTACGCCTGGATGAACAAGATCGGGCTCAAGACCGATGGCGGCCCGGACGGCGTCACCGTGCTCAAGCAGAGCTTCGACGTGCAGCCGCTGATCCAGAAGCAGGCCGATTGCATCTCGGTGATGACCTACAACGAATACGGTCAGGTGCTGGACGCCGGCTACAAGCCCGAAGACCTCACCGTGTTCAACTACTCGGCCATGGGCAACGACCTTCTGGAGGACGGGCTCTATACGCTTGAGGACAAGCTCAAGGATCCGGCCTTCGAGGACAAGATGGTGCGCTTCGTGCGCGCCTCGATGAAGGGCTGGAAATACGCCACGGAGAACACCGACGAGGCAGCTGGGATCGTCGTGGACAATGGCGGCCAGGACGAGAACCACCAGAAGTTCATGATGAAGGAAGTGGCCAAGCTGATCGACAATGCCGACGGCAAGCTGATCCCGGCCGCTTACGAGCGCACCGCCAAGGCGCTGCTCGACCAGAAGATCATCAGCAAGGAGGCGAGCGGCGCCTACACGACCGCGATCACCGACAAGGCGATCAAGTAAGCTCCGCTCTCAACTCGGAAGATGGAAAGGGGCGGGCGACCGCCCCTTTTTCGTTGCCCGCGGTAAAATAATTGTGTGCCGGGATACATCCGGCGACCCAACCGTTGCAGTGATGCATCCGCGCGTCGGGGAGCCGCGCGGGATGCTGCCACCAACGGAGGTCTTCATGCGCATCCTTTCCGTGCCGATGCTTTCGGCCTTAGCCGTTTCGACCGCCTTTCTCCTCGCCTCACCGGCCATGGCCGAGACGATGAAGTTCAAGGCGACGCTCGACGGCAGCCAGCAAAGCCCGCCCGTCACCACCAAGGGCAAGGGAACCGCCACATTCACCTTCGACAGCACAAGCAAGAAGCTCAGCTGGAACGTCAAATATTCCGGCCTCAGCGGGCCGGCCGTTGCCGCCCACATCCACGGGCCGGCGGACATGGGGGCAAACGCGGACCCGGTCATCCCGTTCAAGAAGCTGAAGAGCCCGATCAAGGGGTCGGCGACGCTCACCGACGCGCAAGCAGCCGACCTCGAGGCCGGCAAATACTACGTCAACGTCCACACCGCCAAGAACAAGGACGGCGAGATCCGCGGCCAGATCGAGAAGGCTATGTAAAGACGCAAAAGCGGCGGTTCACCGCCCCTTTTGTCGTGTAGCCAGTAGGAAGTCGCCGCCTCAGCTCTTGTTGCGGATTTGCGTCAGCGTGCGGGTCGGCGTGATCGCTTCGGGATCGAGCTTGATCTCGACGATCGCCGGCTTGCCGCTGGCGCGCGCGCGTTCGAAGGCCGGCGCAAAGTCGGCGGTTTTTTCCACCGTCTCGCCATGGCCGCCATAGGCGCGGGCAAGTGCCGCGAAGTCCGGGTTCCTGAGCTCGGTGGCGACGACGCGGCTCGGATATTCCCGCTCCTGATGCATGCGGATCGTGCCGTAAATGCCGTTGTTGACGACAATCACGATGATCGGCAGGTCATACTGGACAGCCGTCGCGAATTCCTGGCCGTTCATCAGGAAGCACCCGTCGCCGGCGAAGGCGACCACCATGCGATCCGGGAACAGCGATTTGGCGGCGACCGCGGCCGGCGTGCCGTAGCCCATCGAGCCGGACGTAGGCGCCGCCTGCGTGCCGAAGCGGCGGTTGCGGTAGAAGCGATGCACCCAGGTGGCGTAGTTGCCGGCGCCGTTGGTGAGGATGGCGTCTTCCGGCAGGACCTTTCCCAGATGTTCGATGATCGGGCCCATCTGAACGGCGCCCGGGCCGGTCTGCGGCGGCGTCGACCATTCGAGATAGGCGGCGTGCGCCTTTTCCGTCTCGTCCGCCCAGGCGGGCCTGGCGGCGGGCTTGCGCCTGGCGAAGGCCTCGACGAAGGCGGGGGGCGAAGCGTTGATCGCAAGCGTCGGCCGGTAGACGCGGCCTAGCTCGCTGGCATCGGCATGGACATGCGCCAGCGCCTGGTCGGGGTAGGGGCTTTTCAGCAGCGTGTAGTCGGAAGACGGCATCTCGCCAAGGCGGCCGCCGAGCAGGAGCACGACGTCGGCCTCTTTGATGCGCGCCGCCAGTTTCGGATTGATGCCGATGCCGACATCGCCGGCGTAGTTCGGATGCAGATGGTCGAACAGCATCTGGCGGCGGAAGGAGCAGCCGACCGGCAGGGACCAGGCCTCGGCGATCGTGCGCATATGCGCCACCGCTTGCTCATTCCAGCGCGTGCCGCCGAGGATGACGAACGGCCGCTTTGCATTGGCGAGCAGCATTTGCAGCGCATCGAGCTCGGCTTCGCCCGGACGCGTCTCGACCTGCGTGTGCGGCAGCGCTTCCGGCGCCTCGACCTCGCTGGTCAGCATGTCCTCCGGCAGCGAGATGACCACCGGGCCCGGGCGACCGGAGGTCGCGACGGCGAAGGCGCGCGTCACGAATTCGGGGATGCGCGCGGCGTCGTCGATCTCGACAACCCATTTGGCGATGTCGCCGAAGAAGCGCTTGTAGTCGACCTCCTGGAAGGCCTCGCGTTCCTTGGCGTGGCTGGCGACCTGGCCGATGAACATGATCAGCGGCACCGAATCCTGCATCGCGATATGGATGCCTGCCGAGGCGTTGGTGGCGCCGGGGCCGCGGGTGACGAAGCAGATGCCGGGCTTGCCGGTCAGCCGTCCCTGACAGTCGGCCATCATCGCAGCACCGCCTTCCTGGCGGCAGACGATGGTGCGGATCGAAGAGTCATGCAGCGCATCGAGCACCGCGAGATAGGATTCGCCCGGAACGCAGAAGATGCGGTCGGTGCCGTTCGCTTCGAGCGCCTCGACGATCAGTTGTCCGCCGGTCTTCATTTTGCTCTCTCCAGTTCGGCAAGGATTTCGTCCGTGTGCTCGCCAAGGCGTGGCGACGGGCGCTCATAGACCAGCGGCGTGCCCGACATAACCATCGGCGCGCGCACGGAAGGCAGGTGGTTGCCATGGCCGTCGTCGAGGTCGAGCCGCATGCCGCGCGCGATGGTCTGCGGATCGGCGAACATCTGGCCTATCGTGTTGATCGGGCTTGCCGGAACACCCGCGGCCTCCAGCTTCGCCAGCAACGGATCGCGATCGAGTGCCGCCAGCGTCGCGACGATCGTCTCGCGCAGCCTCACGCGGTTGGCGACGCGCGCCGGGTTGGTGGCGAAATCCGGGTTTGCCGGCAGATCGGTGAGGCCGACGGCGGCGCAGAACTTGCCGAATTGGCCGTCATTGCCGACCGCGAGGATGATGTGGCCGTCCCTCACCGGCAGAACCTCGTAAGGGGCGATGTTCATATGCGCATTGCCCATCTGCACCGGGGACTTGCCGGAGACCAGATAGTTGAGGTTCTGGTTGCCGAGGGCGGCGATCTGGCTGTCGAACAGCGCCATGTCGATATGCTGGCCCTCGCCGGTCATTTCGACATGGCGAAGCGCTGCCTGGATGGCGACGACCGAGTAGAGGCCGGTGAAGAGATCCGAGATGGCGACGCCGGCCTTCTGCGGCTCACGGCCGGGCTCGCCGGTGATCGACATCATGCCGGCCATGGCCTGGATGATGAAATCGTAGCCCGCGCGCGGCGCATAGGGACCGTCCTGGCCAAAGCCGGTGATGGAGCAATAGACCAGGCGCGGGTTGATCGCCTTCAAGCTTTCGTAGTCGAGGCCGTATTTCTTCAGGCCGCCGAGCTTGAAGTTCTCGATCAGCACGTCGGCGGTGGCGACCAGCTTGCGCAGCGTCTCGGCACCCTCGGGCTTGGAGAAATCGACGGCGATGGAACGCTTGCCGCGATTGCAGGAATGGTAGTAGGCCGCCGAAAGGTTCTCGCCGTCATGGCTCATGACGAAAGGAGGGCCCCATTTGCGGGTGTCGTCGCCGCCATCCGGGCTCTCGACCTTGACGACATCGGCGCCGAGATCGGCCAGCAACTGCCCGGCCCAGGGTCCCGCGAGGATGCGGGCGAGCTCGATAACGCGGATGCCTTTCAGCGGGGGTTCTGCCATGGATCACCGTGTTCTAACGAAACGCAGCCTCTAGCAACCCGTGCCGGCCGTGTCACGAGCCATGCGATAGGCCACCGCGTCAGGATTTCAGCACGCCGTCCGCCCAGACGGCGAAATCGTTCATGACGGCGTCGCGGTTGATCTCGTTCAGGCTTTCATGGCGGGTTTCCGGATAAACCTTTGAAACCAGATTCGAAAAGCCCATCGCCCGCATGCGCTTTGCCAGGTGATCGACGGCCTTGCCGTAGTCCGACGCGGGATCCTTCTCGCCGCCGACAAGGTTGACGAAGAGATCGCGTCGGACGCCGGCAAAGCTCTGGTCCTTGCCGCCGTGAAGCGCCATGTCGATCACGTCGCGCCACATCGAGACCGAAGCATCCCAGCCGCAGAGCGGGTCGGCGACATATTTGTCGACCTCGACCGGGTCGCGCGACAGCCAGTCGAACAAGGTCCGGTGATTGGGCACAGCCTTGCCCCAGGCCTGGAAGGTAAGCTTGGGTAGGAGGCGAGACGGCACGTCGGAACCCAGCCGCATCCGCTCCCAGCCGAGGATGCCCAACGCCAACTGACCGAGCAGACCTTGCGAGAAATTACCGTTCCAGATCGCAGCGGCATGGACGCGTTCGGAATGGCGCAGGACAAAGTTCAGCGCGACCGAGGCGCCGAGCGAATGTCCAAAAACAATGACCGGCAGTCCTGGATGCTCCGTCGCGATCAGGTCGTGAACGGCGTCGACATCGGCGATCACCTTGGCGATGCCATCGACAGCCGCAAACTTGCCGAGCGGCGCGTCGGCCGCCTTCGTCGCGCCGTGACCGCGATGGTCGTGGGCATAGACGTGGAAACCGCGCCCGCTCAGGAAATCGGCAAAGCGGGCATAGCGCGCCGCGTGCTCGGCCAGGCCGTGGTTGATCTGGACCACGGCGCGCGGATTACCGGCGGCTTCTTTCACATAGAGGTTGAGCTCGGCCCCGGTCGGTGAGGCCAGGCTGGTCTTTCTGTCGAATGGCATGTCTCGCTCTAAACCCAAGAGATAGAGCATGATGGCGTCCGAAAACCGCTTCACACTTTTCGGCATCATGCTCTGGTCGACTGTTGGGCGAGGGCTTTGCCGGCGTCAAGTGGACGAGCGCGCTTGCCGATATGCAACGCCGGCAATCCGCCGTCTCGCGGAGGTGCGCAGCCACTTGCGAACGCGCCGACGGAAGCGCTGAGCTGGGGATTGTTTTTTCGCGTGGTGAAAAAGATCGCAATTCTGACACGCCGGCTGTTCTAGTGTGACGAATCCAATACGGTTCAATGATCGCCGGGAGAGCGGGATGCGGGTTTGGGCATTGTGGGGTTCGATGGTGCTGGCCGTGGCCGGTGCCGGCGCGGCGCATGCCGATGTGAAGATGAGCGGCACTTTCGTTGCCGACAGCGCCTGTCCCGCGACGCAGGCCATCAAGAGCGGCAAGAACCCCGGCAACATCTCGACCGAAGCCGGAAAGAGCTACGACCTTCTTGCCGCCAACAAGGACGAGCCGACCCACTACCTTATCCAGGTGCCGGGCGCCGATCCCGAGCGGCGCTGGGTGAAGATCGGCTGCGGCCATGTCAGCGGCGGCAGCGCGGCTACCGCCCCAGCGCCTTCCGGTCAGGCCAAGCCGTCGTCTGCCTCCGGAAAACCCGAATATGTCTTTGCGCTGAGCTGGCAGCCGGCATTCTGCGAGACCAAGGCGAGCAAGCCCGAATGCAAGGCGCAAAGCCCAAGCGAGTTCGATGCCTCGCATTTTACACTGCATGGGCTATGGCCGCAGCCGAACGGCAATTTCTATTGCCAGGTATCGGCGAGCGACAAGGCCAATGACAATCCGACGCATTGGGGAGACCTGCCGCCGGTCGATCTCGACGCCAACACGCGCGCCGAGCTCGACCAGGTGATGCCGGGCACGGCTTCCAAGCTTGAGCGCCACGAATGGATCAAGCACGGCACCTGCTACGGCAAGAGCCAGCAGGAGTATTTCTCCGACGCGCTCAACCTGATGCGGGCGGTGAACGCGTCCGCGGTGCGCGATCTCTTCAACAAGAACATCGGCAAGCAATTGACCTCGGACCAGATCCGAGGCGCCTTCAACGAAGCTTTCGGCGCCGGCGCGGGCGACCGCGTGCGCGTGTCCTGCCTGGTCGACCCGTCGAGCGGCCGGCGCCTGATCGGCGAATTGACGCTCGGCCTGTCCGGCCCAATCGGACCGCACAGCAAGCTTGCCGATCTCATGATGGCATCGGCGTCGACAGGCAAGGCCGGTTGCCCGAAGGGCACGGTCGACGCGATCGGCTTCCAGTAGGCGGGAGTTCCCTGGCCGGGCGGATATTGGTCAGGCTGGTTCTTTTGTCAGGCTGATCTGGGGGCGGCCTGCAGGATGATCGCCTCGCTGCCGGGTTCGCCGACCACGCGGTCGCGACCGCTCAGCTTGGCCTTGTAGAGGCGCTGGTCGGCCAGCGCGAAAATGTCGGCGAGGCAGCGCGTCGTCTCGCTGACGGTGGAGACGCCGGCGCTCACGGTGATGTTGAAGCGGTTGGTATGCGCCGATGTCTTGGCGGCGTTCCGGATGGTCTCGCCGAGCAGCCTGGCCGGCGCGTGCAACTGCTGTGTCAGCACGGCGAATTCCTCGCCGCCGATGCGGAACACCTGATCGTTGCCGCCGACCGTCTCGGCCAGCAAAGCCGCCATCGATTTCAGCACCTTGTCGCCCTCGGCATGACCGAAGCGGTCGTTGATGGACTTGAAATGGTCGACGTCGACGATGAGCAGGCTGAGCGGCTTGCCGATCCTGATGGCGGCCGAAACAGCGGATTCGCCGTCGGCATCGAAACTGCCGCGATGTAAGAGGCCGGTGAGGCCGTCGCGGCCGACATATTTGATCAGCGCTTCATAGCGCTCGCGATAGGTGAGGGTGTCGAAAATGTCGGAGAGGCCGCGCGGGACGGCGACATCGTTGTCCTCGACCCATTTGAGATAGGCGACGAGCATGCCGCTATAGGCGAGTGCTGCGCCCATCTTGGCGAACCAGCCGCCGAAGAAGACCTCGATCGGCGCGCCGGCGACGAAATGCAGCGCGGTGAAGAAGCCGGCCTGATCGAAGGTGAGCACGCAGGCGACCGATGCGAGGATGCGCATGAACGGCCTGGCGCGCAGATAGGCGCCGAGCTTCTCGTAGAGCAGGATGATCAGGATGGCGTCGACGAAGAGCAGCGAGGTGCCCCAGACCATCAGCCAGCCCATCTCGTCGATGAAGGCAATGTCGGGAATCCTGCCGCTCGAAAGCGGGGCGATCGCGTGCAGGCGCAGGACCAGCACCAGGCCGATCATCAGGGCGTTGCCGAGCAGCAGGCCGTAGATCGGCTGGCGGACGGTCGCCGCGTCCTCCTTCATGTAGAGCAGAAGCAGCATGACCAGCTTGCCGGAGAACAGCACGGCGGAACCCGGCGACACCAGCCCGAATGGCAGCGCGACATAGAAGACGCTGGCAAGGTAGGTTTCGAGGAAGTGCATGACGCCGAGCGCGCAGACGAACACGCCAAGCCCGATGCGGCGGCGGAAGCGGAAAAGCGTGACCATGGCGCCGAAATACAGAACCGCTTCGGCAAGGAGCAGGACACCGTTCAGCACGTCGTCGATCCGATCTTTCCCCGAAACCACGGCATGGCCGCGATTTCCCAATCTATTAGCGTTTTGCAGGCGAATGGTTAACCACTGATTTCAGGCTGCCGCCGGCGGCGGCGAAAAGCTGTGGACCTACTTTAGGGGTGCAAACCGGGCGAATGCGCACCGTTTGGCCGTCTCTCGCCGAAAGCGATTGCCGTTCGGCCCTTCATCGCCTACATAGCGCGCAACCCCCATCCACCTTGACACTTCAGTTTCCAGGGAAAGCGCGCGTGGCTCGCCAGTTCATCTATCACATGTCCGGCCTGTCGAAGGCCTACGGCACCAAGAAGGTGCTCGATAACGTTCACCTGTCCTTCTATCCGGACGCCAAGATCGGCATTCTGGGCCCCAACGGCTCGGGCAAGTCGACGATCCTGCGCATCATGGCCGGGCTCGACAAGGAGTTCCAGGGCGAGGCGTGGCTGGCCGAGGGTGCCACCGTCGGCTACCTGGCGCAGGAGCCGCAGCTCGACCCCAACAAGACCGTGATGGAAAACGTCATGGAAGGCGTCGCCCGGAAGACCGCCATCATCGAGCGCTACAACGAATTGATGATGAACTATTCCGACGAGACGGCGGACGAGTCCGGCAAGCTCCAGGACGAGATGGACCGGCTCAACCTTTGGGATCTCGAGCAGCAGGTCGAGATGGCGATGGATGCGCTGCAGTGCCCGCCAGGCGATTCCCAAGTGACCAATCTCTCGGGCGGCGAGCGCCGCCGCGTCGCGCTTTGCCAGCTTCTGCTGCGCCAGCCCGACCTGTTGCTGCTCGACGAACCGACCAACCATCTCGATGCCGAGACCACGGCGTGGCTGGAAAAGCACCTGCGCGACTATCCGGGCTCGGTGCTGATCATCACCCACGACCGCTACTTCCTCGACAACGTCACCGGCTGGATCCTGGAGCTCGATCGCGGCCGCGGCATTCCCTATGAGGGCAACTACACCAAATATCTCGACGCCAAGGCCAAGCGCCTGATCCAGGAAGGCCGCGAGGACGACGCCCGCCAGAAGTCGATCTGGCGCGAGCGCGAGTGGATCCAGTCCTCGCCGAAGGCGCGCCAGACCAAGTCGAAGGCGCGTATCAAGGCCTATGAGGAACTGGTCGAGCAGTCGCAAAACCGCAAGCCGACCGACACGCAGATCGTCATCCCGGCGAGCGAGCGCCTTGGCAATGTCGTCATCGAGGTCGAAGGCCTCAACAAGGGCTTTGGCGACGAGCTTTTGATCGAGAACCTGTCGTTCCGTCTGCCGCCGGGCGGCATCGTCGGCGTCATCGGCCCGAACGGCGCCGGCAAGACGACGCTGTTCAAGACCTTCACCGGCCAGGAAAAGCCGGATGCGGGCACGATCCGCATCGGCGAGACGGTCAAGCTCGGCTATGTCGACCAGAGCCGCGATGCGCTCGATGCGAACAAGACGGTGTGGGAAGAGATTTCCGGCGGCGCCGAGGTCATCAAGCTCGGCAAGCACGAGGTCAACAGCCGCGCCTACTGCTCGTCCTTCAACTTCCGCGGCGGCGACCAGCAGCAGAAGGTCGGCAATCTTTCGGGCGGCCAGCGCAACCGCGTGCACCTGGCCAAGATGCTGAAGGGCGGCGGCAATGTGCTGCTGCTCGACGAACCGACCAACGACCTCGACACCGAAACGCTGGCCGCGCTGGAAGATGCGCTCGAAGCCTATGCCGGCTGCGCCGTCATCATCAGCCACGACCGCATGTTCCTCGACCGCATGGCCACCCACATGCTCGCCTTCGAGGGCGACGCGCATGTCGAATGGTTCGAAGGCAATTTCGAGGAATACGAAAAGGACAAGCTGCGCCGCCTCGGCGCCGAAGCGGCAGCCCCGCACCGCATGACGCACAAGCGGCTGACGCGGTAGCATCAGTCCAAAGGGCGGCGAACAGAGCGAGGTTCTGACATGGCTGACTGGTCCGCCGCCCAGTATCTGAAGTTCGAGGATGAGCGCACGCGCCCCGCGCGTGATCTCGTGGCGCAGGTGCCGGTCGATTTCCCACGCCGCGTCGTCGATATCGGCTGCGGTCCGGGCAACTCGACCGAGCTTCTGGTCGAGCGCTGGCCGGATGCTCTGGTCAGCGGCTTCGACACCTCGCCCGACATGATTGAGAAGGCGAGGGCGCGGCTGCCGAATGTCAATTTCGAGCTGGCGGATGCCGCCGGATGGCAGCCCGAGCATCCCGTCGACGTCATCTTCGCCAATGCCGTCTTCCAGTGGCTGCCTGAGCACCCGGCGGTGTTCCAGCGGCTGATGGGGCTTCTGGCGCCGGGCGGCGCGCTGGCCGTGCAGATGCCCGACAATCTCGGCGAGCCGTCGCATCAGCTGATGCGCGAGACAGCGGCGGAACTGTCGTTTGCGGCCAAGCTCGAGGGTGCGGCGCGCGGGCCGCTGCCGCCGGTGTCCTTCTACTATGATCTTCTGTCGCCGCTCGCCGACCGGCTCGATATCTGGCACACGGCCTACAACCATCCGCTTGCCGATGCCGAGGCGATCGTCGAATGGGTCAAGGCGACCGGGCTGAAGCCGTTCCTCGATCCGCTCGACGCGGATGAGAAGAAGGTGTTTCTCGACAGCTACACCGCCAAGATCGCCAAGGCCTATCCGAGGACGGCGAACGGCAAGGTGCTGCTGCGCTTTCCGCGTATCTTCATCGTCGCCAAACGCGCCTAGGGTGTGTTGATGAGGCCGGCCTGCAAATGGCGGTTTCCTGCGCTTCCGGTGCTCACGTACTTCAAGTACGCTCTGCTCCGGTTCTCGGAAGCCGCCTTGTTTGGTCGCTTCGCGCCCGTCTTCGACTCCGACTCGGCCTGACCTGAATCTCAACACACCCTCCACTCGCCCCGCTCCTTGACCCCTTTGCGCCGTCATGCGCATTTCATCCATCTGGACCATGGTCGGCTATCCCCTGGAGGGGGCCGCAGGGCAGGGGGTGGCAAATGACATTGGGCAAGATCGGGCTCGCGGGCTGCTTGTGCATGGCTGCGGTTTCTCTTTCGATGGCAGCCGAGGCCAAGCCGGCACGCTGCTTCACCACGGATGACGGCTATTATCCGTGCAACTACAAGGCCTTGGACGGCGAGGGAAGCTTCCGCGTCTCGGCGCCCGGCTATCCCACCATCACGCTCGAGATCGACCAGCCGGGCTTTGCCTTCGGCTATGCCAAGTTAGGCGGACGCAACCGATCGCTGCCCGGGCAATTCGTGCGCAGCCGCGACGACGGCGCCTGCTGGAACAATCCGCAGACCAACACAAAGCTGTGTGCCTGGTGAGCCGCCAGGGCGGAGTTTAAGCTGGTATAAACCGGCCAAATGCGACAAGGGTTGCGCCGGGCCATTTCCGCGCCCACATCAGAGCCCGTTACGGCCGGGCTCGGTACGGATTGGACATGCATCGCGTCATCATCAGCGGCATCGGCGCCGAGATCCCCGAACCCGTCATCACCAATGAAGAGCTGGTCGCAAGCTTCAACAGCTGGGTCGACACCGAGAATGCGCGCCGCGCCGACACCGGCGAGCCGCTTTTGCAGAAATCGGACAGCGACTTCATCGTGCACGCTTCGGGCGTGAGGAGCCGCCATGTCGTCGAGCGTGAGGGCATCCTCGACCCGACCCGCATGTCGCCGCGCATTCCGGCACGGCCGGACGACGCGCTGTCATTGGAGGCGGAGTTCGGCATCGCCTCGGCCAGGAAGGCGCTTGCGCATGCAGGCGTCGATGGGTCCGATGTCGACCTGGTGATCTGCTCGGCCTCGCACCACCAGCGGCCCTATCCGGCCATCGCCATCGAGATGCAGGAGGCGCTGGGAACCAAGGGCGCCGGCTTCGACATGGGGCTTGGCTGCTCTTCGGCGGCGGCGGCGCTGCATGTCGCCGTCAATCTGGTCAGGTCGGGGGCGCACAAGCGCATCCTGGTGTCGACGCCGGAAATCATCACCGGCCACCTCAACTTCCGCGACCGGCAGACGCATTTCATCTTCGGCGATGCTTCGGTCGCCATGGTCGTCGAGGGACTGGCGCAAGGCGAAAAGCGGCCGGGGCGCTTCGAGGTGCTCGACACGCGCACCTGGACACAGATGTCGAACAACATCCGCACCAATCTCGGCTACCACACGCGCACGGCCCAGGACGATCCCTACATGATCAACCTGGAAGGCAATCTCATCAAGCAGGTCGGCAACAAGGTGTTCAAGGAAGTCACCGTCGCCGGCCAGAAATTCATCGTCGAATTCCTGGCCGAGCACGGGCTGACACCGGATGGCATCCGCCGCTTCTGGCTGCATCAGGCCAACGCGCGCATGAATGCGATGATCCTGAAACTGTCGTTCGGCCACGACGTCGACCATGATCGCGCGCCGATGGTGCTGGAGCGGCTCGGCAACACAGCCGGCGCCGGTGCGATCGTGGCGCTGTCGGAGAACCATGCCGACATGAAGGCCGGCGATTTCGGCCTGATCTGCGCCTTCGGCGCCGGCTATTCGATCGGCGGCGCGTTGCTCAGGATGCTCTAAGCCGGCGATCAGACCGGCGCGAAGGGCACCAGCATCGGCACGCGCCTGGCGTAATCATCATAGGCGGGGCCGAGCTCGCCGCGCAGGAAGCTCTCTTCCAGCCGCGCCTTGACGACGACGCCGACGAGCAGCAGGGCGGCGCCGCCTATGCCCCATACCGTGCCCTTGACCGCCATGGTGGCGAGAACAGACA
>NZ_VFUA01000077.1 GCF_006440735.1 Mesorhizobium sp. B2-7-1
ACGGAGCAGAATTCTGGATCGTCGCAACGCTTCGAAGTCACGGAATGAATCCTCGGGTCTGCGCCGCGTCGCTTCGCTCCTTGCTTCGCCCGTGGATGACGAAGCGACGGGCGCTTCCGCCAAACATTCGACGTCCACAGAAACTTTGCGTCGCTCAGTGCAATACGAACTCCCCATCCACCTTGCGCCACTCGTTCGGCGCGATCAGCTTGTGATGCGTGTACGTCACCGAATGCAGCGGACCGTCGAGCTTGGTCTTCCAGAACTCGATGAAGCGGATCAGCACCGGGAACTTCGGCGCGATGTCGTAATCCTGCCAGATGTAGCTCTGTAAGAGATGCGGATGGTCCGGGAAGTGGTAGAGGATCTTGGCCGTGGTCAGCCCATAGCCCCTGAGCATCAGGTCCATTTCACAATGGTCTTGCATGGCAGCCCCCTTAGGATCGATCTCCTTTCCTTCCGATCTCCGATTCTGCGCCCAGTTGCTTAACTGTCTATTGATTTTTTCTGATCCTGTCCGGCTTTTCCTTCGCTAAAACAGTTGGTTAGCAGCGACATGCGGCGAGTGCTGTCAGCGGTTCACGCCTGCCCCTGCGTCATCCCGCCGCGCGAATCCAACGTCTAATATTGCCGTCACGGCGGAACTGTTAATAATGCCCGCGAATTCGCGGCCGCTTCGCCGCGATGCCGCCGGCGCTTCAAGCCGGCGGAATGGTTCCCGGAGGAAAGCTGAAAAATGTCCGATGTGCATGTCCACCGCGTCCAGCCGGCGTGGAAGAAGAACGCGTTGATCGACAACGACACCTATCTCAAATGGTATGCCGACAGCGTGAAGAACCCGGACAAGTTCTGGGGCAAGCACGGCAAGCGCATCGACTGGTTCAAGCCCTTCACCAAGGTCAAGAACACCTCCTTCGACGGCAAGGTCTCGATCAAGTGGTTCGAGGACGGCCAGACCAACGTCTCCTACAATTGCATCGACCGGCATTTGAAGAAGCGCGGCGACCAGACCGCCATCATCTGGGAAGGCGACAACCCCTATGACGACCGCAAGGTCACCTATAACGAGCTCTACGCGCATGTATGCCGCTTCGCCAATGTCTTGAAGAAGCATGGCGTCAAGAAGGGCGACCGCGTCACCCTCTACATGCCGATGATCCCGGAAGCCGCCTATGCGATGCTGGCCTGCACGCGGATCGGCGCGATCCATTCGGTGGTGTTCGGCGGCTTCTCGCCCGACGCGCTGGCCGGCCGCATCGACGACTGCAAGTCGACCATCGTCGTGACGGCCGACGAGGGCCTGCGCGGCGGCAAGCCGATCCCGCTCAAGGACAACACCGACAAGGCGATCGAGATCGCCGCCAGGGCCGGCACCAAGGTCGAGAAGGTCGTGGTCGTGCGCCGCACCGGCGGCAAGACCGGCTGGGTGTCGGGGCGCGACGTCTGGTACCACGACGAGGCGGCGACCGTTAAGGCCGACTGCAAGCCGGAGAAGATGAAGGCGGAAGACCCGCTGTTCATCCTCTACACTTCCGGCTCGACCGGCAAGCCGAAGGGCGTGCTGCACACCACCGCCGGCTATCTCGTTTTCGTCTCGATGACGCACCAATATGTCTTCGACTACCATGACGGCGACATCTACTGGTGCACGGCCGATGTCGGCTGGGTCACCGGCCACAGCTACATCGTCTACGGGCCCTTGGCCAACGGCGCCACGACGCTGATGTTCGAAGGCGTGCCGAACTATCCTTCGCAGTCGCGCTTCTGGGAAGTGATCGACAAGCACCAGGTCAACATCTTCTACACCGCGCCGACGGCGCTGCGCGCGCTGATGGGCGCCGGCGACAGCCATGTGAAGAAGACCTCGCGCAAGTCGCTGCGCGTGCTGGGTTCGGTCGGCGAACCGATCAACCCGGAGGCCTGGGAGTGGTATTACAACGTCGTTGGCAACGCCAAGGTGCCGATCGTCGACACCTGGTGGCAGACCGAGACCGGCGGCATCATGATCACGCCGCTGCCGGGCGCCACCGACCTCAAGGCAGGCTCCGCCACGCGGCCCTTCTTCGGCGTCCAGCCGCAGCTGGTCGACGGCGAAGGCAAGGTGCTGGAAGGCGCCACCGACGGCAATCTCTGCATCGCCGATTCCTGGCCCGGCCAGATGCGCACCGTCTATGGCGACCATGACCGCTTCGTGCAGACCTATTTCTCGACCTACAAGGGCAAGTACTTCACCGGCGACGGCTGCCGCCGCGACGCCGACGGCTATTACTGGATCACCGGCCGCGTCGACGACGTCATCAACGTCTCCGGCCACCGCATGGGAACGGCCGAGGTCGAATCGGCGCTGGTCAGCCATGACAAGGTCTCGGAGGCCGCCGTCGTCGGCTACCCGCACGACATCAAGGGCCAGGGCATCTATTGCTATGTCACGCTGATGGCCGGCTCCCAATCGAGCGAGGATCTGCGCAAGGAGCTGGTCGCGCATGTCCGCAAGGAGATCGGCGCGATCGCCACGCCCGACAAGATCCAGTTCGCGCCGGGCCTGCCCAAGACCCGTTCCGGTAAGATCATGCGGCGCATCCTGCGCAAGATCGCCGAGGACGATTTCGGCGCGCTCGGCGACACCTCGACGCTGGCCGATCCGGCCGTGGTCGACGACCTTGTCGCCAACCGGCAGAACAAGAAGGGCTGATGAGCGGCGGGGCGATCCTCGGCGCCGTCAGCCAGCTCTGGCGCTATCCGGCGAGTTCGCTCGCCGGCGAGCGGCTGGACGCCATCTCCGTCGGGCTGAAGACCGTCGACGGCGACCGGCTGTTCGGACTGGTCGATGCTTCCGACGGCGAGATCGCCAGACCCGACCGGGAGGCCAGATGGCACAAGGTGCCGCTGATCCGCACCCGGCTGAGCCAGCACAGGCGGCTCGAAGTGGCGGTGCCCGGCGGCGGCTGGCTGCCGGCGCCCGACCCTGAAAGCAACCGCGCCGTATCGGCCTTTCTCGGCTTCGACGCCGAAATCCGACCGTTCGGCGCTGAGAACGCGGCGCCCTCCTATGCCGGCCCGCTGACCGAGGCCCGCTATGCCAAGGCGCCGATCCATCTGCTCACCACCGCCTCGCTGTCCCGGCTGAAGGCGCTGCATCCCGAGGGCACGCCCGATCCGCGCCGCTTCCGGCCCAACATCGTCGTCGACATGGACACGGTCGAAGGCGCCTTCCCGGAAACGGAATGGATCGGCAGGAAGCTCGCGGTCGGCGATCTCGAGCTCACCGTCTCCGAGCCCTGCCGCCGCTGCGGCTTCACCATCATCGCCCAAGGCGGTTTCGGCGACGAACCCGGTTTCGACACCGATCCCGGCATCCTGCGCAACCTGGTGCGCCACAACGCCCACAATCTCGGCGTCTACTGCACGGTGGACAGGCCCGCGCGGATCGAGATCGGCGCGCCGATGCGATTTCTACCTGGTGGTTGAAAAATAGCCTGAGTGTGCCGACGCCCACGCATCGGCATGCGGGCCGCCGCGATCGTCAATCCATGGGCTCGGCACGCCGTTCCGAAGAATGGCCCCCTACCGCCAGATGGATGCCCATGGAGCCACTCTGCGCCCAGCCATTTCGAGGCAGATCAGTTTGCCGCTTCTGGCGCAGAGAGACGCCGCGAGCCGAAAGCTCCGAGGCTCGTTAAGCGGGTTCCCAGCATAATGCCAGGCACTTCGATAAACCGATAGCTGAGCGTGGCGAGGAAAATGCTCAGAGGAACGATCCCCGCAGAAATGATGAGCCCCGCTGTCACGGTATCGAGGGACCACAGCGCCTTCGGCAGCAGGTACGGCATGTAGAAGAACGGCACATTCCAAAGGTAGATGCCGAAGCTCACCTTCCCAAGAAATTGCGGGACCCGAGACACGAGCACAGGCGCCGTAGCCGCCTTGTCGTCATGGTAGAGCAGCGCCAAAAGGACAAAGCCGAGGGCCGCCGTCACCAGATCCATGCCACCCAGACATTGCCGAAGAAAGACGAAAGCCAAGACAACGGGCATCCAACCGACTGGCTTCGCCAACGATGCGGTGAAACGCCCGACCTGGCTCGGCACCAGGGTGCCCAGAATGAACAGATAGCCGAATTGGCCAAGCAGTGGAGCTACGAACATCTCCTGGTTCTTTCTCGCGATGACGGCCACGACCAACACCGCGAGCATGCCCCAGGCGCCCCAGTTCCGATGCGGTATGCTCACGATGAGCAGGAGTGGAATGGCAAGCATCTCGACCTGCAAGGTCCAGCTCGGGCCAACCACATCGAAGTTCCATAGTGCCATGTTGCCGGCGATGTCGCCCCACGAAAGGGCGGACGGAGTGACCGCAGCGGTCACGGCAACGCATGGAATCAAGCCGGGATAGATACGCAGAGCGCGCTTGATCGCAAAGGAAGCCGCAACCGACGGCCACCTGCCCTTGGCGGCATCCAACGACCGAATCAGAACGCAGCCGCTCAGTAAAAAGAACAACTCCACGGCCGCTGCGCCGTTGAAGGCCGAGAGCCAGGCCTTCGCCCAAACATCGCTGGCATCCACGTCCCAGAATGTCTTTGGCAGCACGCGCTGAATGAGCCCGTGATCGAACAGCAATATCGCATGGTATACGATGACCGCGAGCGCGGCGTAGGCTCGAAGTCCGTCAAGTGCCAGTAAACGTTGCTTCGGCCCACCCCCCATTATTCCGTCTGTACAGCCAACATTCCTCGTCTTCAATTCCCCAAAACATCAGCGCCTCACCGAGAATCGTGCCCCATCGACAACCGGAATGCCGAGCGCCTGGTTGAACGGAAGAAGCCTGCAGGAACGCCGTAATGCCGGCCCCTTGTCTTTTGCTGCGGCGCACCCCATCATTGTGGTGTGTTCAACGAACTGAAAGGAGGTGATCCGATGTCGAGTGATTTCGTTTCCTATAACGTGAGCTCAGCGGATTGCACTTCCGGGAAGCAGTCTTCCCGTTAAGGCGCGAGACGCGCGGCAGGTAGCCCGGAGGGGCTGCCGCCAGAAGCCGCGTCATGGACGGAAACACGGAAGGCCGCCGGCTTCGCAAGAAGCGGCGGCCTTTTCCTTTTGAGATCGATGCTGCAGCTCAGCGGCTTGGCCGCTATTTGGTCACCGTAAGGTTGTCGATGTTGCGCACGATATCCTGAAACGCCTGGTCGAGCTCGGCGCCATTGGCGGCCTGGTAGAAATGCTTGCTATTGCTTGTGTCCGGGCTGGCGCAGGATTGCAGCGTCGACTTGGCGTTCTTCTCCGTAAGCGCGAAGCCGATGGTGAAGATCTCGATGCCCTGGTCGCGCATGGCCGCGCAGAGCGTCGTCGCAGCGGTACGTGTCTGCACCTTGCCGGCGTCGTTGTAGACCTGGCTCGGGTCGCTGGCGTCGAAATAGGACAGATTGAATTCGCCATCGGTCATCAGGATCACGTATTTCGCGACCTGCTTCGGATCCATTCTGGCCGGCCGTTGCGAGGCCTTCATGACGCCGCCCCAGTTTTCCGACAGCATGTACCAGGCCCACTGCACGCCGATATGGCCCGCAGTGCCGCCGGAGGCATCGAGGTTCTTGATGACATTGTTGAGGGCCGAGGCATCCGTGGTCAGCGGCTGTATTGTCGCGACGGGACAGGCTCGTGTGCGGGTGTCCCTGGCGAAGCCGGACAAATAGAGATCGCGGTTGACCATGCTCACATCCGGACCGGCATCCGAATATTGATAGGCGCCCTTCCGCTCGGTCGCGCAGGTATCCGGGCGCGGCGAGGCCGAGACATATTTTGGATCGTCATTGCCCGGCGCCTGCTTGCGCTCGCTGGCGTTGGTCTCGACAAAGACCGTGCTTGCGGCGAGCGACCCGACATTGACCGAATTAGCATAAGGCACGATCGCCACCCGCACGCGCGGATTGGCGGCGTTCTGGCCGGCGAGGAAAGAATCGACCGCGTTGCCCGCCGCCGTCCTCAGGTCCTTGATCTTCTGGCCCGCCATCGAACCGGTGACGTCGAGCATCATTGCCACCTCGACCGTCTTGTCCGAATAGAGCGCGGTAGTCGAGGACTTGACCCGTTGCATGTCGCCGATGCTGAAGACGGGGAAGTAAAGGCTGACATCGGTGTGCACATCCGCCCGTACCGTGCTGGCCGTCCTGTCGACCGTGAGCTTGTCCAGCACGATCCGGTTGGCTTGCAGGATGCCGGCCGCGCTGTTGGCGTCGAGGAATGCCTGCACCGTCTTGTTGGCGTCCGCTTCGGTGATGACGCCGAGGGTGAGATCGCGGGCCGTCGAGGTCACAGCGGCGTCGACGACGCCCTGCAAGCTCGATTTCGCATTGTAGAGCTGCGAGATATTGACCGCGAATCCCACCCCCAGCGCGAGCACCGATGCGGCAACTCCGAACAGGACCGCGAAATTTCCTTCGCGATTGCGGGTAAAGCCGTCCACCCCACGAACGACACCTCTGAACTGCCGCATCCCTTCCGCCTCCACTGTTTGCGGCACCGTGCCGCTCGACAAAGGCGTTGCAGGATTTCGGCCAGACCCGGCCGGCGACCGGCGAAAGACGCTTAACGGCAGGTTAATCCATTGTTTTTGCTGGATTTCGGCAAATCCTAGAGTGAACGGGAAGTAAACAAAAATACGCCGGCCAAGCGACCTTCATGAAGCGCTTACCATGATCTCCAAACCCGTCGCGGTCGTTCTCGCTTCGGCACAGTTCGACCTGTGCCGAAGCGGGTCAGCGGCAGCCATGAAACAGGCGCGGCGCAGGGTCTGTCGAGATTGAGGTCAGGCCGGCATCGCCCCGAACATCAAAGGAGCATCTGCGCGCTGGCCGTCCGATCGACGCCGTGGTGCGGAGGGTTGAAGCGGTGGCCTTCCTGCTCGTAGGTCCAGACCTTGAACAGGCTGAGCTGGTGCGCGCCGAAACTATGCAGCAGCGGCACGTCGGTGGCGTCGCGGCCGCGCGCGATGACGACCCGGCCGATGCGTGGCCGGTTGTGGCGCGGATCGAACGTGTACCACCTGCCGTCGAGGAAGACTTCCATCCAGGCCGAAAAGTCCATCGGCGCCGGATCGGCCGGCACGCCGATATCGCCGAGATAGCCGTTCACGTAGCGGGCCGGAATGTTGATGCATCGGCAGAGCGCGATCGCCAGATGCGCGAAGTCGCGGCAGACGCCGACCCGCTCCTCATGCGCCTGGGCCGCCGTGCGCGTGGCGCGCGCATAGCCGTAGCCGAAGGAAAGCCGGCTGTTGACATAGTCGACGATTGCCTGGACGCGCGCCCAGCCGGGCGGCAGATGGCCGAAAAGCTGCCAGGCGATGTTGCTGAGATGGTCGGTCTCGCAGTAACGGCTGCCGAGCAGATAGACCAGCACGTCGTCGGGCAATTCCGCCACCGGCGTTTCGCGCGCCAGCGTATTGACCTCGTCGGTCTCTCCGTTGTCCTCGATCGCTGCATCGTAGAGGATGCGGAAGCTGCCGGCGGGCGCCGTGAAGCGGCGGCAGATATTGCCGTGGTGGTCGCGATAGGTCCGGGTCGGCACCGAAGGCGAGGTCAGAACCCGCGTCTGCCGCTTGATATCGGCATGCCGCTCGGGATGGATGTCGAGAAGCGAGATGATCGGCGTCGCCGCCGCGCATTCGATGGCGATTTCATAGCCGAGCCGGATCAGCATCGCATGCCCCCTTTGGTGATTTTGGAAAGACTGCCTGTTCAACGCCGCGAGCCGGGGCTGGTTCCAGCGCCGAGTCGAAATGGCGGCGTCTGGAGCAATTCAGGAAAAATGCGCGGCGGTTTTCCGTCCGCAATTGCATAAAACCAAGGAGTGAGGGCAGGTCAGCGTTCTATCGACGCTGACCTGTTCCCTTCTCAGGCGGTCCTGCCCGGTCTAAACTGCACTTTGCGTTTCGCCCCTCCCCGAAAACGATTCTCCAGGACATCCGATGTTTGCAGGCTCAAAATTCGCCGCCTTCCTGTTCGATATGGACGGCACGGTGCTCAACTCGATCGCCGCGGCGGAACGAGTCTGGACGGCATGGGCAAACCGGCATGGCCTTGATGTGGCGGCTTTCCTGCCGACGATCCATGGCAGGCGCGCGCGCGAGACGATCGCCGCGCTGAAGCTTCCGGGTGTCGATCCCCTGGCGGAGGCGGATCTGCTGCTCAAGGCCGAAGCAGACGATCTCGAAGGCATCGTCCCGATCCCCGGCGCCGTCGCATTCCTGGAATCGCTGCCGGCGGAGCGCTGGGCGATCGTCACCTCGGCGCCGCGCGAGCTGGCGCTGCTGCGCATCAAGGCGGCCGGCATTCCGGTTCCTGCCATGATGGTGACCGCGGAAGACGTGACCCATGGCAAGCCGGCGCCGGACTGCTTCCTTCTGGCGGCAAGGCGTCTCGGCGTCGAGGCGCGCGACTGCCTGGTCTTCGAGGATGCGCCGGCGGGCATCGCGGCGGGCGAGGCTTCCGGCGCGTCGGTGATGGTGATCAGCGCCACGCACGTTCACCCGCTCGTCACGCCGCACCCGGCAATCGGTTCCTATGACGAGATCGGCATTGCGGTCGACGATACAGGTTTCATCGCGTTGTCGCCGACACGGGCTGCAGCCTAGTCCCTCGTACAAGGATTTTGACGGATTGCAGGCTTGTCGGCGGGTGAGATTTTCACCGTTCGTCTCGCTAAATCAGCCGAACCATCGAGATTGGCAGAAGCTTACGAGCTTCGTCATCCACGGGTGGAGCGACACGCAGCGGAGCGCAGACCCGAGGATCCATTCCGTGACCTTGGCCGAGGAATGCAGCGGAGCAGAATTCTGCACCGTGGCAACGCCTCAACGTCACGGAATGGATCCTATGGTCTGCGCGCGTCGCTTCGCCCCTTGCTCCGCCATAGGATGACGAAGCGATGGGCCTTCGACCAATCGTCAACGCATGCAATCTGGATGACTACTATTCGGCAGATTTCGCTCGCAAACCAGTTCTTGTCAGAAATCGCTGGTGAGGCCCTTCACCTCCCAGTCGCCGTAGCGGCCAGGTTCCTTGCCGCCGCGGCCGCCGATTTCCTTCGGCAATTGCGCTTCCGCCGCTCGATACTTTTGACGACGCGCTTCAGCCTCTGCCAACGCCCGCTGCGCTTCGGGCGTCAGCGTCTTTTGCGGCGCGTCGGTCGCTGCAGCAGCTTCGGTTTTGCCTGGCTCTTCGATCATGCGATAAGTCCTTGCCGATTGAAACGGGAGCGACCGTTTCCCATCATATAGCCATGAAACCGAGAGGATCGACTCCTATTCGCCCCGACCATAGACGGATGAAACGATGAACACGCTTCGCACCGCCATGCTTCTTGCCGCGATGACGGCGCTGTTCATGGGCGTCGGCTATCTGATCGGCGGCTCGGGCGGCATGGTCATCGCGCTTCTGATCGCCGCCGGCACCAATCTGTTCAGCTATTGGAACGCCGACAAGATGGTGCTGTCGATGAACCGCGCCGTCGAGGTCGACGAGAAGAACGCGCCCGAATATTACGCGATCGTCCAGGCGCTGGCTAAGCAGGCCGGGCTGCCCATGCCGAAGACCTATCTGATCCACAACCCGCAGCCCAACGCCTTCGCCACCGGCCGCAATCCCGAGAATGCCGCCGTGGCGGCGTCCACGGGCCTGCTCCAGCGCCTCTCCCACGAGGAGGTCGCGGCGGTGATGGCGCATGAGCTCGCCCATGTGCAGCATCGCGACACGTTGACAATGACGATCGTCGCAACGCTTGCCGGCGCGATCTCGATGCTTGGCAATTTCGCTTTCTTCCTCGGCGGCAGCCGCAACAACAACAATCCCTTCGGCTTCGTCGGCGTTCTGCTGGCGATGATCGTCGCGCCCTTCGCCGCGATGATCGTGCAGATGGCGGTGAGCCGCACCCGCGAATACGAAGCCGATCGGCGCGGCGCCGAGATCTGCGGCAATCCGTTGTGGCTGGCGTCAGCGCTCAACAAGATCGCGCGCGGGGCCGAGCAAATCCCGAATGAGGATGCCGAGCGCAATCCGGCGATGGCGCATCTTTTCATCATCAATCCCTTGCATGGCGAGCGCATGGACAGCCTGTTTTCGACCCATCCGAGCACCGAGAACCGCATCGCGGCGCTGCAGGAGATGGCGCGCGGGATGGGTGGCACCGCGCCCGCCAATCGGCGCGAGGCTTCTCCGCCACCCCTCCAGCCCGAGGAGCCGTCAGCGGGGCCATGGGGTAAGCCGGCAGACCAGGCCCCGCAGGCAAGGCCTGCGCCACCAAAGCCCAATCCCTGGGGCCGCAACCCGACCGGGCCGCGCAATGTCCGGTCGAAAGGCCCCTGGTCGTGACGCCGCCGAGGCCCGGACATTCGGGCAATCCGCAACGCAAGACCGATGACGAGAATGTCGCCGGCCTTGCCGCGCGCAAGGCGGCGGCGCGCCTGCTTGCCGCCGTCATCGACGCCCGCACACCGCTTGACGGGTTGACCGACAACGAGCACGGCCACCCGCAATATAAGGCGCTGGACGGCCGCGACCGCGCGCTGGTGCGCGCCATCCTGGTCACAGCGCTGCGCCATCGCATGACCATTGCCGGGCTGCTGTCGAAGCGGCTGGAAAAGCCGCTGCCGGCCAACGCCACGGCGCTTTCGCATATCCTCAATGTCGCCGCCGCGCAGATCCTGTTCCTCGACGTTCCCGACAGCGCCGCCGTCGACCTTGCCGTCACCCACGCCAAGTCCGATCCGCGCACGACGCGTTTTTCCGGCCTCGTCAACGGCGTGCTGCGTTCGCTGGCGCGCGCCAAGGAAGCCGAGCTTGCCCCCGCGCTTGCCGCGACCGGCGAGGCGCCGCAATGGTTCTCCGAGCGGCTGACCGCCGCCTACGGAGCCGACAAGGCGCGCGCCATCCTTGCCGCGCATCGCCACGAGGCGCCGGTCGATTTCACCGTCAAGGCCGATCCCGCGCTCTGGGCCGAGCGTTTTGGCGGCATCGTGTTGCCGACCGGCACGGTGCGTGTCGAAAAGCTCCCCGCCAATGTCACCGACCTGCCCGGTTTCGCCGACGGTGCCTGGTGGGTGCAGGACGCAGCCGCAAGCCTGCCGGCGCGCCTGTTCGGCGACATAAGTGGACAGCGCGTCGCCGACCTGTGCGCCGCGCCCGGCGGCAAGACGGCGCAGCTTATCCTCGCCGGCGCCGAGGTCACCGCGGTCGACACCTCGAAGAACCGGCTGGCGCGGCTGAAGCAGAATCTCGACCGCCTCGGCCTGACCGCCGAACTCGTCCAGACCGACCTCCTGGATTACCGGCCGGCGCAATTGTTCGACGCCGTGCTGCTCGACGCGCCCTGCTCCTCGACCGGCACCGTGCGGCGCCACCCCGACGTGCCCTGGACCAAGACCATGGCCGACGTCGAAAAGCTCGCCGACCTCCAGCGCCGGCTGCTTGCCCATGCCGTCGGTCTCGTCAGGCCCGGCGGCCGCATGGTCTTTTCCAACTGCTCGCTCGACCCTATCGAGGGCGAGGAGCTCTATCGCAATCTCCTCGCTGGCAACCCTGGCGTCGCCGCCGACCCGATCCAGCCAGGCGAATTTGCCGCCGTCGATCCGTTCCTGACCCCCGAAGGCACGCTGCGCACCACGCCGGCGGACCTTCCGCTCGGATCACCCGGGGTATCGGGCCTGGACGGCTTCTTCGCCGCACGGATGCGGCGCGAAATCTAGCGTGTGACGGGCCGCTCAGGATGTGTCGAGATTCAGGTCAGGCTGAGCCGAGAGTGGCGGTTTCCGAGAACCGAAGCGGAGCGTACTCAAGTACGTGAGCACCGGAAGCGCAGGAAATCGCTGCTCGCAGCCAGCCTCACCTGAATATCGATACATCCTAAAGCATATCGTCGAGGCTCCAGTGGCTCCCCCAGCGGGCGTCGATCTCGTCGTCGACATTCTGGTAGCGGATGTCCGTCGACAGCCGGATCAAGCCATGGACACTCCGGTTGGTGGTGGAGGCGTGGATCATGTAGGGCGAGTGCAGCACGACGTCGCCCGCCTCGTAATCCGCCATGAGCCAGCGTGTATCGAACCGCTCGGCCATCGCGGGCAGGTCCTTCGACACCCAGCCGCCTTCGCTCATGTTGCGGTTGTAGGCGCTGATGCGCTCCTCCGGGTCGAGCCCGGCATTGTCGCTGCCGAAGCGGGCCTCCATCGCGGCGCCGACGGCGTGCGATCCCTCCAGGTAGATCAGCCCGCCCATGTCGATGGACGTGTCGCCGATCGGGATCCAGGCCGTCACCACGCGGCTTGTGCCGCCGCGCAGATAGACGAGGTCGTAATGCGCCGGCGTGGCGGTCGTCGTTCCGGGCATGGTGAAGCGCATGATCTTTCGTCTGTGCAGATAGGACAGGCCTTCCACGAAGGCATCCATCAGGCGCGACAGGCGGGGCTGCGCGCAAAAGCCTTCATAGGCGGCCGAACGGACCAGGGATATCAGCCGGCGATCGGCGAGCTGGCGATCGAACGCGCCGGTGGAGGCCATGCCCAGCGAAGCGGCGGTCCCCGGCTTCAGCAACCCGCTGTGGGCGAGCTGCGAGAGCGCGAAGCCGCGGAAATCGATCACGTCGCGGCGCGGCAAAAGCCCCTTCAGCCAGACATAGCCCTGCGTCGCATAGAGATGGCGAATGGCCTCGATGCCGACCGAGGGATCGGTCGGCGAGAGATGACCCAGCCTGTCCGGCGCCGTGGACAGCGCTTTGCCGTTGGCCGTCAGGGCAACCGTGGACACATCATTCGCGGAAACGCCCCCGAGGGAAGATATCGACATTTCAATCATCCGGCGTTCTACAATTTCTCCGGACAATGGCTTAGCTTCCCGGCACCTCCCATGGACAGAAATTTCAGCCTGGACTTTTCTATCATGCCGGCTTCGTCCTATGCGCTGTATCGATCGCCGCCGGCCGCCATGGGCGGGCTGTCGGTCAGGGGAATAGGCCGGCATCGCGTCAGCCGGGCCATCGTCAGGCGAAAGCTGCCGGATTTTGCGGTTGTCCTGGTTGAGGAAGGCCGGGGCTGGCTGGAGACCGGGGCGGCAGGCAGGCAGGCGATCGTCGCGCCCAGCCTTTTCTGGCTGTTCCCGGACATGGCCCATTCCTATGGACCCGACGACCCAGGCTGGAGCGAGCGCTGGGCGCTTTTCGGCGGCTCGCTCACGCGCGACTTCACCCGCATGCGGCTCATCGTCGAGCAGGCGCCTGTCGTCTCCTTGTCCGACCTCGGCGGCATGCGCCTTCTCTTCGACCGGCTCCATGCCGAGCTCTCCCCCGACACGCCGCTAGGCCAGGCGGAGGCCGCCGCCACCCTGTATCGGCTGGTCGTGCAGGCTGCCCGGCAGGACGCGGGCCGAAGCGGCGGCGACGCCCATCCGGACTTGCGCGGCGCCATCGACGATCTGCGCGACCAGGCTTGCGAGCCGATCGACTTCAACGCGCTTGCCTCGAGGTTCGGCATGTCGCCGGCGACGTTGCGGCGCAGGTTCGCGCTGCATACCGGGCTATCGCCGAAGGCATTCCAATTGCGTATTCGGCTCGACCTCGCCGAGCAGCTGCTGGCGGCGACCGATTCGCCCGTCGAGGCGGTCGCGCAGGCCGTGGGCTTTACCGATGCCTTCTACTTTTCCCGGCTTTTCCGGAGCCGGGAGGATTGTTCGCCGAGCGAGTTCCGCCGCCGCCACAGGAGGGTATAGGCCGCGCCATCGCCGGCGGTATGCCTTGGAAACCCCTGACTTTTTTAGGGACGGCCCCGGGGAAAGCGGCGTGAAGCGGTTCACTTCGGCGAAATCAGCCTTCGCATAAGTTCTTGAATCGCATAAGCTTGTGCTTGGGTTATGGGGACATCAGGAGGGCTATTGGCACTTGTTGCCGGCAGCACGACGCGTCTTTGGACGCTTGTCGCGAGGGAGTTCTGGCGCAAAACGCGCCGGCGCCTCCGCGCCGGCCCGGTCTATCGCTGGCGCTATTCCGGCCGCACGCCCGAACGTGTCCTGATCGCGCCGCCGGATCTGCGGCTCGCCGATCCGCAGATCGCGCTGGAGATCTATTACGGCCGCTACCCGCTGTCCGGCCATCTGGTCGAGACCGGCGGCACCTCGCCCTTCCAGCTCGACGTGCCCAATCGCGGCTGGCAGAAATCGCTGCATGGCTTCCGCTGGCTGCGCCATATGCGCGCCACCGGCACGGAGCTCGCCGCCGCCAACGCCAGGGCCCTGGTGACCGACTGGATCGCCATGCACGGCAACCAGATCTCAGGCATCGCCTGGGAGCCGGGCACGACGGCCAAGCGGGTGATCGCCTGGCTGCAGCATTCCTCGGTGGTGCTGCAAGGCGCCGAATTCCCTTTCTACCGCGCCTTCCTCAAATCGCTCGCCGTGCAGATCCGTTACCTGCGCTCGATGGCGCGCGAGATGCCGGAAGGCGAAGCCAGGCTGCGCGCCCGCATCGCGCTCGCCTTCGCCGCGCTGTCCTTGCCGGCTCCGGCGTCGGCGCTGCGCGCCGCGACACGCAACCTTGCCGAGGAGCTGGAGCATCAGATCCTGCCCGATGGCGGCCATATCTCGCGCAAGCCGATGGCGGTGCTGGAACTGCTGGCCGACCTTCTGCCGCTGCGTCAGACTTATGCCAACCAGGCCGAGGCGCCGCCGGCGGCCCTGATCGGCGCCATCGACCGCATGTTGCCGGCGCTGCGCTTCTTCCGCCACCAGGACGGCAGCCTCGCCCGCTTCAACGGCATGGGCGCCACCATCCACGACCGCATCGCCACCATCATGCGCCATGACGACACGGTGGGCGCGCCGCTGCTGCACGCGCCGCATTCCGGCTACGAGCGCCTGTCGATGGGCGGCGTGACGGTGATCGCCGACGCCGGCCTTCCGCCGCCGATCGACGTCTCCAACGCAGCCCATGCCGGCTGCCTCGCCTTCGAGCTTTCCTCCGGGCGCCAGCACTTCATCGTCAATGCCGGCATCGACACTTACGGCGCCCCGGAATTTCGGCCGCTGGCGCGCGCCACCGCCGCGCATTCGACCGCCACGCTCAACGACACATCGTCGGCGCGCTTCAGCCACTCGCTGCGTGTCAGCGACCTTTTGGGATCGCCGCTGATCGGCGGCCCGCAGCATGTGCCCTGCAAGCGCCTCGACCAGAAGGGCATGCAGGGCTTCGTCGCGCGCCATGACGGCTATGTCCAGCAATTCGGTTTCCTGCATGAGCGCGAGCTGAAGCTCGGCACGAACGGCAACGTGCTTGCCGGCCGCGACCGTTTCCTGCGCCCGGGCAATGCCGCGATCCGCAACAATGGCCGCGACTTCGTCACGGTGCGCTTCCACGTCCATCCCGACATCAGCCTGCTGCAGGACGACCACGACCGCCTGACGCTCGCCGCCGCGCAGGGCGACACCTGGGTCTTCACCTGCGCAGAAGTGGTGCCGGAGGTCGAGGAATCGATCTATTTCGCCGGCCTGGGCGGCCCGCGCCGCAGCCGGCAGATCGTGCTTGCCTTCAAGGCCTCGGAGGTTGCCGAGGTCCACTGGCAGCTGACCCGCACCAATATCGCCGGCTTTCCCGAAAACAACTGAACGCGCTCAGTTCCGCCTCGGAACACCAAACGCTTCATAGGTCGTGAGCGACGGCGGCTCGGCGAAGGAAAAGCGTATCTTGTCGACCATCGCCGCGGCCTGGCCGCTTCGGTCGTAGCGCTCCGCATCCTCGGCGGTGTCCCAGACGGTGATTGCCATGAAGGCCTCGCGGTCCTGATGCTGCTGCATGAGCACGGCGCTGACATTGCCGGTGGCGGCACGAATGGCGGGGATGGCTTCGGCCTCATAGATCAAGCGCAACTTATCCGCCTGGTCCGGCAGGGACTTGAACTGACCGACACGAACGAATGCCACGACTTGATCCTCCATCGATGGGTGAGTTTATAGCCGCGGACGACGATAGCGCTTCGGCAGGATTTCACTTTTTCGGGAACGCGGCCAGTAGCCGGAGAGGATTCGTCGCGCTTGATTTCCGGGCCTCATGTGCTACGGCCCGCGCAAGACCTCCAATCGCCTTGAAAGGCCACCCGCCCATGGCTGTGCCAACCAAGAACATTCCGGCGCCCGATCTTGTTCCGGTGCGCCGCGCGCTGCTTTCCGTCTTCGACAAGACCGGTCTTATCGACTTTGCCAGGGCGCTCGCCGCTGCCGGCGTCGAGCTGGTTTCGACCGGCGGCACGGCAAAGGCCCTCGCCGAGGCCGGCCTGGCGGTGCGCGACGTCTCCGAGCTCACCGGCTTTCCCGAGATCATGGACGGCCGGGTGAAGACCTTGCATCCGTCGGTGCATGGCGCGCTGCTCGGCATCCGCGACGATGCCGATCACGCCAAGGCCATGCGCGACCATCACATCGAGCCGATCGACCTCCTCGTCTCAAACCTCTATCCGTTCGAGGAGGTTCGCCGCTCCGGCGCCGGCTATGCCTCGATCGTCGAGAACATCGACATCGGCGGACCGGCGATGATCCGCGCCTCGGCCAAGAACCACGCTTACGTCGCCATCGTCACCGATCCGGCCGACTATGCTTCCGTCATCAACGCGCTGGAGATGAATCTCGGCTCGCTGTCGCTGGATTTCCGCAAGAAGCTGGCGGCCAAGGCCTTTGCCCGCACCGCTACCTACGACGCGGCGATTTCGGGCTGGTTCGCCGAAGCGCTGGAGATCGAGCACCCGACCTGGCGCGCTTTCGGCGGCCGCCTCGACCAGGTGATGCGCTATGGCGAGAACCCGCATCAGGGCGCCGGCTTCTATCTGTCGGGCGACAAGCGGGCGGGGGTGGCGACGGCGAAGCAATTGCAGGGCAAGCAGCTCTCCTACAACAACATCAATGACACCGACGCCGCCTTCGAGTTGGTCGGCGAGTTCGACCCCGCTCGCTCGGCGGCGATCGCCATCATCAAGCACGCCAACCCCTGTGGCGTGGCCGAAGGTTCCTCGCTAAAGGCAGCCTACGCCAAGGCGCTGGCCTGCGACCCGGTCTCGGCCTTCGGCGGCATCGTCGCCATGAACCGCATCCTCGACGCCGAGGCGGCCGAGGAGATCGTCAAGACCTTCACCGAGGTGATCATCGCGCCCGACGCTACCGACGACGCAGCCGCGATCGTCGCCGCGAAGAAGAACCTGCGCCTGCTGGTCACCGGCGGGCTACCTGATCCGCGCGCCGCCGGCACAACGGTTAAGTCGGTAGCCGGAGGCCTGCTCGTGCAGGGTCGCGACAACGCGGTGGTCGACGACCTCGAATTGAAGGTGGTGACCAAGCGCGCGCCGACGCCGGCCGAGATGGCCGACCTGAAATTCGCCTTCCGCGTCGCCAAGCATGTGAAATCCAACGCCATCGTCTACGCGAAAGGCGGTGCCACCGTCGGCATCGGCGCCGGCCAGATGAGCCGCGTCGATTCCTCGCGCATCGCCGCCCGCAAGGCGCTCGACGCGGCGGAAGCAGCGGGCCTCGCCGAGCCGCAGACCAAGGGCTCCGTCGTCGCCTCGGACGCCTTCTTCCCCTTCGCCGATGGGCTATTGTCGGGGATCGAGGCCGGCGCCACGGCCGTCATCCAGCCCGGCGGCTCGATGCGCGACGAGGACGTCATCGCCGCCGCCGACGAGCACGGCATCGCGATGGTGTTCACGGGCGTACGGCACTTCAGGCATTAGCGCCTCTTCCCCTTCTCCCCTTGTGGGGTCCGAAGGACGGGGCGAGACCCGTGGCTCGCCCCTGGGTGGTGGATCGGCGCGATAGCGCCGAGACGGATGAGGGGTGTTCCAGCGGAGTGAGACGCTGGCGATGCAGTCCTTGGACGAACTGTTTGCCAAGCTGGAGCATCCCTCATCCGGCCGCTTCGCGGCCACCTTCTCCCACAAGGGGCCTGTTGCATAATTCCGAAGGCGCAAAGCCGCTTGGAAAGGTGCGGAACGGATTTCTAAGAAGTGGCTTTGATGGCCTGAGAAATGAACCGAGTTTCTTGCTAGACAGTCCTGTCCGAAACCACATTCTCGTGACGCCTGGCTCTTTTGACGTCCAAATGCCTTGGGTTGAATTATGCAACAGGCCCACAAGGGAGAAGGGAAGAGCCCTAACGCTTGTCCGCCGGATAGGGCGTCCCGACCAGGATCGCCATGCCGATGCCGAGGAACAGGATGATTGCCGCCATGCCGAGCCGCGGCGAATCGCTGAGGGTGGTTATGGTTGCCACCATGAACGGCGCCAGGAAGCTGGTCGCCCGTCCCGCCAACGCATAGATGCCGAAATAGCGGCCGGACTCGGCGGCGGTGACGCTGCGCGCCATGTAGGAGCGCGACGATGCCTGCACCGGGCCGAAAGCCAGCCCGATCAGCAAGCCGTACAGAATGTAGGCTTTCTCGGCCGCGGTGCCGAACAGGCCGCCGGAATCCGCGGTTGAGAGCGGGATCAGGCCGAGCAGCGTGAAGCCGGGGCCGGTCGAGACGACACCGATGGTGGCGACCGACAGCATCACCAGCGCGATCATCACCACATGCTTCGAACCGAGCGCGGTATCGAGCCGCGCCGCGATCCAGCAGCCGAAAATGGCGACGATGTTGAGGATGATGCCGAACAGGCCGATCTCGGTGATCGACCAGTGGAACATGCCGGCCGCGAACGTGCCGCCGAGCGCCAAGAGCGCGTTGACGCCGTCCTGGTAGATCATGCGGGCCAGCAGGAAGCGCAGGATGCCGCTGCGCTGGCGCACCTCGGCAAGCGTCGACTTCAACTCGGACAGGCCCTCGCGCACCGCCGGCCCGATCGGGATTCCCTTGCTGGCGTCCGGCGTGAAGAAGAACATCGGCAGGATGAACAGGAAATACCAGCCGGCCGACATCGGCCCGGTGAAGCGCGCGTCCTCGCCGAGCTTCGGGTCCAGCCCGAACAGCGGGTCGATCCCGATGAGCGTCTTGCCGGTTTCGAGATTGCCGGCCAGGAACAGGACGACGAAGATCAGCGCGATCATGCCGCCGAGATAACCGAGCCCCCAGGCCATGTTGGAGATCCGGCCGATCTCCGCCTTCGGCACCAGCCGCGGCATCATGGAATCGTTGAACACGGTGGAGAATTCCGCCGCCACCGAAGCCAGCGAGAACAACAGCACGACCAGGAACAGGTTCGAGCCGGGCGCCGCAAACCACAAAAGCGTAAGGCTGACGATCTTGATCGTCGCGAAGAAGGCGATCCATGGCTTGCGCGGCCCGGTCTGGTCGGCGATCGAGCCGAGCACCGGCGAGAGCACCGCGATGACCAGCCCGGCAGCGGCGATGCCGTAGCCCCAGGCGGCCTGTCCGGCGGTCGGGTCGCTCGCCATGCGCGAGACGAAATAGGGCCCGAAGATGAAGGTGGTGACGACGGTGAAGAAAGGCTGCGCCGCCCAGTCGAAGAACATCCAGCCCCAGATGCCGCGCCCCGATGCCCGCTGCACTGTCTCTACTGCCGCCATGCTGATTCCCTCGACCCGCCCGCGTCGGGCGCCATGTCTGCATGTTTTCAGGCAGCGATGCAAATGAACAAGCAGCGCCGTTCGGGTTCCTCGCCCCACGCAGTGGGGAGAGGTGGCTCGGCGAAGCCGAGACGGAGAGGGGAATGCGCCGGCCTATGACAGGTTGATCCTTTGAAGAAGGGCTCCGTCCTACGAAAATCGCTCTCCGCCTCGCTGCGCTTGGCACCTCTCCCCACTGCGTGGGGCGAGGAACCAGCCTTGTTCACATCCCCGTCAGGTCGCTCATCAGGCCCGATGCCACCGAGAGCCGCGACACGGTGATATCGCCGCCCTCGGTCAGCGCCTGCAGCCGCTCGCGGATGCGCGCGACGCGCTCGCCGCCGGCCTCCAGCCAGGCCGCGACCGGATCCGCCGCCGTGCCGTGCGCGGTGAGCGCCGCCACCGCGATGCCGCGACGCGCCACGCCGATCGTGTCGGTGGCGCGCGACAGCGCCAGCTGGTCGTAATAGTCGGGCGGCATGATCGAGCGCGCCGCTTCCTCGACGCGCGGGATGCGGAAGGCATCGCTGACCGCGAAGAAGGCCTTGGCGGCGCTGACGATGTCGGCATTGGCCGTGCGCGCGGTGAGCGCGACGTCCGGGATCAGCTCGGCCACCTCGGCCAAAGCGAGCTTCTCGGCGAGCTTTTCCGGCGCGCCGCCCTTGAACAGGCCATGCCGCCGCTCCTCGATGCGCTCACGCGAGAAGGCCGGCAGCAGCGACGTCAGCTCCGGCTCGAGCGTCTTGCGGGCTTCCTGCAACTCGGCGATGCGCTGTCCCAGAGGCGCGGAACCCGCTTCGTTCTTCAAGTACCAGCCGCTGGTCACAAAGATAAGCCGGCTAATCGCCTGGTAGAGATCGAGCTGGATCTGGCCGTCGATCTGGTTGTCGAGCGCGTCGATCTCCTTGTAGAGCGCGGGCAGCGCGAAGCCGTCGCGGACCATGGCGAAGGTGCGCACGACATCGGCCGCGGTGCGGCCGGTGGATTCCTGCAGCCGGTTGACGAAGGACGGACCGCCGCGATTGACCAGGTCGTTGGCGACGACGCGCGCGATGATCTCGCGGCGCAGCCGGTGGTCGCGGATCTCGCCGGCGAACTTCTTTGCCATGCGTTCCGGGAAATAGCCCATGAGGTCGCGGTCGAAATGCTGCTCGTCCGGCACGTCGCTGGCGACGATGTCGGAGAACAGCACGATCTTGGCATAGGCGAGCAGCACGCCGAGCTCGGCCCTGGTCAGCGGTTCGCCGCGCGCCTCGCGTTCGGCAAGTGCCGCCGGCGAGGGCAGCGTTTCGACCGCCCTGTCGAGCAGGCCACGCGCCTCCAGCGCCGTCATAAAACGCGCCTGGTGCGCGATGTCGGCGAGCCCGCGCTTACGGGCCAGCGATAGCGCCAGCGTCTGCTGGTAGTTGTTGGAGAGCACCAGGACGCTGACCTCGTCGGTCATCTCGGCGAGCAGCTTGTTGCGCGCCGGCCTCATCAGCGAGCCTTTGCGCATCGCGGACGCCAGCGCGATCTTGATGTTGACCTCGACGTCGGAGCAGTTGACGCCGCCCGAATTGTCGATGGCGTCCGAATTGCAGCGGCCGCCATTCAAGCCGAACTCGATGCGCGCTCGCTGCGTGACGCCGAGATTGGCGCCCTCGCCGATGACCTTGGCGCGCACGTCGAGCGCGGTGACGCGGATCGCGTCGTTGGCGCGGTCGCCGACATCCGCGTTGCTTTCGCCCGAAGCCCGCACATAGGTGCCGATGCCGCCGAACCACAGCAGGTCGACCGGCGCCTTGAGGATGGCGTTCATGATCTCGACCGGCGTCGCCGTCGTCTTGGTGAGGCCTATCGCGGTCGCCGCCGCCTGCGGCAGCGTGATCGATTTCTGGTTGCGCGAGGCGATGATACCGCCTTCCGACAGTTTCGACTTGTCGTAGTCCTGCCAGGACGAGCGCGGCAGCGCGAACATGCGCACCCGCTCGGTCATCGAGGCCGCCATGTCCGGATCGGGATCGATGAAGATATCGCGATGGTCGAAGGCTGCGATCAGCCTGGTCTGCGGCGACAACAGCATGCCGTTGCCGAACACGTCGCCCGACATGTCGCCGACGCCGACCACGGTGAAGGGCGAGGACTGGATGTCGCGGTTGATCTCGCGGAAATGCCGTTTCACCGCTTCCCAGGCGCCCTTGGCGGTGATGCCCATCTTCTTGTGGTCGTAGCCGGCCGAGCCGCCGCTGGCGAAGGCGTCGTCCAGCCAGAAATGGTGCTTCTCGGAAATGGCGTTGGCGGTGTCGGAAAAGGTCGCCGTGCCCTTGTCGGCGGCGACGACGAAATACGGGTCGTCAGGATCGCGCCGCACCACGCCGGCCGGCGGAATGATGCCGTCGACGCCGATGTTGTCGGTGATCGAGAGCAGGCTGGAGACGAAGTTCTTGTAGGCCGAGGTGCCGGCTTCGAAAATGGCGTCGCGCCCGGCGCTCATCGGCAGCTTCTTCGGATAGAAGCCGCCCTTGGCGCCGACCGGCACGATGACGGCGTTCTTGACCTGCTGGGCCTTGACCAGGCCGAGCACCTCGGTGCGGTAGTCCTGGGCGCGGTCCGACCAGCGCAGGCCGCCGCGCGCCACCGGGCCGAAGCGCAGATGCACGCCCTCGACCTCGGAGCCGTAGACGAAGATTTCGCGCCATGGCCGCGGCGCCGGCAGTCCCTCGACCGCCTGCGAGTCGAGCTTGATCGCCAGCGACTGCCTCTTCACTTTCGTATCGGCTACGAAATGATTGGTGCGCAGCGAGGCTTCGATGAGGTTGAGATAGCGGCGGATGATGGTGTCGTCGTCGATGTTGGGCACCTCCTCCAGCGCGTCCTTGATCTTGGCCTTGAGGTGCTTGGCCGCGACCGTTCCGTCGCCTTCCGCCGCCGGCCCGAGCCGGGCGACGAACAGCGCGTGCAGGCCGCGCGCGATGTCGGGATAGCGGTTGAGCGCCGCGGCGATGAAATCCTGGCTCTGCGGGATGCCGGCCTGCTGCAAATAGCGGCCATAGGCGCGCAGGATGGTGATCTCGCCCGACCACAGGCCGGCGGTCTGGGCCAGGCCGTTATAGCCGTCATTGTCGACGTCGCCGCGCCATACCGAGAGAAACGCGTCCTCAAACAGCGCGCCGCCGTCGGCGAGGTCTATTCGCGCGCCGTAGCTGTTCTCCAGCTCCATATCGTGGATGAACACCCGGTCACCGGGACCGTCGCCGACCTCGAAAGTGCGCTCGCTGATGACGCGGAAGCCGATATTCTCCAACACCGGCACGCGCCGCGACAGCGCCACCGGACTGCCGAAGTGATAGATCTTCAGCGCCGCCTGCTCCGGCTTCTGGTCGGCATGGCGGTAATAGTCGATGGCGATCGGATTGTCGGCGCCGATCTTCGCGATGCGCCCGGCATCGGCCAGCGCCACGGCGGCCGAGAAGGAGTCGCGATAGCTTTCGGGGAACCGCGCCGCGATCGCCTTCAGCGCCGGATCGCTGCCGGCCGCCTCCGCGGCTTCGGAGAGCGCGTCCTCCCAGGTGCGCACGATGTCGCGGATCGCCGCCTCGAGTGTCGACTGCTCGATTTTCGGCGTCTTGCCGCCGGAACGGCCGATGATGAAGTGAATGCGCGCCAGTCCGCCTTCCGGGAAGGCGGGGTAATAGGCCGACAGCCGGCCCTCGAACACGGTTTTCAGATAGGTGCCGATCTTCTCGCGCACGACGCTGTCATAGCGGTCGCGCGGCACGAACACGATGATCGAGACGAAGCGGTCGAACTGATCGACGCGCACCAGCGCCCGCACGCGTGGCCGCTCGATCAGCCCGAGGATGGCGAGGGCATGTTTGCGCAGGATCGGCACCGGCACCTGGAACAGCTCGTCGCGCGGATAGCTCTCCAGGACGTTGATCAGGGCCTTGCCGGAATGATCGTGCGGATCGAAGCCGGATTTCGAGATCACGGCCTCGGCCTTCGAGCGCAGATAGGGGATCTTCATCACCGAGCGCGTGTAGGCGGTCGAGGTGAACAGGCCGACGATACGCAGCTCGCCCGCCAGCGCGCCTTTCGACGTGTAGGTCTTGATGCCGATGTAATCGAGATAGATGCGGCGATGCACCGACGACTTGGCGTTGGCCTTGGTGACGATCAGCGGCTCCGGCCCATGCAGGAAGGCACGGATCTCCGGCGTCGTCGTCACCGCCTCGGTGCCGCGTCTCAGCACCAGCACGTCCGGGTCCGACAGGATACCCATGCCGGGTTTTTCGGCGCGCTCCAGCGAGCCGCTTTCCTCGCCGCCGGTATATTTGAACTCGCGCATGCCGAGGAAGGTGAAATTGTCGTCGCGCAGCCATTCGAGGAAGGCGATCGCCTCGGCGACGCTCTTCTTGTCGAGCGGCACCGCCGAATAGCGGAATTCGGAAATCGCCTGGTCGAGGCGGGCGAGCATCCGCTTCCAGTCGACGACGGCGGCGCGGACCTGGGAAAGCATCTTGCGCAGCCGCTCGGTGAGGCTTGCCGCCTGGTCGGCGGTCAGCCGCGGGATGTGGACATGGACGACGCTCAGCCGGTCGCGCTCGTCATCCTCCTTGCCGCCATCGCCGAGAACCTCGACGACGCCGGCTTTGCCGTGGCGAACCGTGACGATCGGGTGGGTGACCAGCGTCGGCTCGCCGCTGATCTCGGTGATCTCGCCCAGGATCGAATCGAACAGGAACGGCATGTTGTCGTTGACGACGGTGATGACCGTGACCGGCCGGCCCTCGCAGGCAACGCCCGAACCCGCCTCGACGGCGACGACGCTTTCGCCCTTCCTGTGGCTGGCGACCGCTTTGGCGGCGAGCTCGCCGGCGCGTTCGAGGTCGGCCACGTCATAGGCCGCGATATCCTCGGCAGGCGCCCGTGCGAGCAGATAGTCGGCAAGCCTTGCGGGTTTCTCGTCCGCTTTCGCGGCGGCAGCTTTCTTCTTCGGCTTGGATTTCACGCTGGCCATGACGCTTATTGCCTCCCGTCGTATGCTTTTGCGACTATCGTAGCAGATGAGCGCCGTTTCGCGACAAAGGTTTGACGACACATTAAGAAATTCGAGCCGACGCCGTTGCCTTGCAAGGAGAACGACCCATGACCGACAGGATTACCGCGCTCGACCTCGTCCAGGCGGAGCTCAGCGAGGCGACGAAAGCCTATTTCGACAAATGCCGGGATAAGCTCGGCCTCGTGCCCAACGTGCTCCTCGCCTACGCCTTCGACGAGAAGAAGCTGCGCGCCTTCACCGACATGTACAACGATCTGATGCTGGGTGAGTCCGGCCTGTCGAAGCTGGAGCGCGAGACGATCGCCGTGGTCGTCTCCTCGATCAACCACTGCTTCTATTGCCTGACCGCGCATGGCGCAGCCGTGCGCCAGCTGTCGGGCGAGCCGGCGCTCGGCGAGATGATGGTGATGAATTTCCGCGCCGCCGATCTGTCGGACCGACAGCGCGCCATGCTCGAATTCGCGGTCAAGCTGACCGAAGAGCCGGCCAAAATCGTCGAGGCCGACCGCGCCGCCCTGCGCCAGGCCGGTTTTTCAGACCGCGACATCTGGGACATCGCCTCGACCGCCGCCTTCTTCAACATGTCGAACCGGGTGGCCGCCGCGGTCGACATGCGGCCAAACCCCGAATACCACGCCATGGCGCGATAGCGGCCGCTGGCCTTATATTAGCAATATCGAATTTTTCGTTGCTCATCCCGCCATTTGGTTGGATGATCAAGATTGCGGCGTGGCCTCATGCCGGTTCGACGCCGCCGACAAGGGAGGAGAACATGGCGAAATTTCTCTATGTCTATCACGGCTCCGGCAAGATGCCGACCGACGAAGCCGAGCGCAAAGCGGCTATGGATGCCTGGACCGGCTGGTATGACAAGCTCGGCTCGGCCGTCGTCGATGGCGGCAATCCGGTCGGCATGTCAAAGACGGTGCTGCCGAGCGGCAGGATCGAGAACAATGGCGGCAGCAATCCGACCGCGGGTTACACCGTCGTCGAAGCCAGGGACATCGATGACGCCGTCGCCAAGGCCAAGGACTGCCCGATCCTGATGGACCCTGCCTTCAGCGTCGAGATCGCGCCGATCATCGAGATGATGTAGCGCTTAAAAGCGCGTCGCCGAAAACGGTTTCAGTCGACGCGCTTCAAGCCTTTGTTTTGATGCATCAGGAACGCGCGGCGATCGCCGCGGCTGCGCCCGCCATCGTCGTGGCACTGACCCGGTTGGCGATCCTCATGGCGCGCTTGCTCTTCAGGAGCCGGCGCGCCTGCGACGCGGCCAGCACCCAGGCGAGGTCGATGACCACGAGCACGATCGCCATGGTGACCGTCAGTTCGACCCAGCCGACAACGCTGACCGAGGCAAGATCGATGATGGTGGGCAGCAGCGCCAGATAGAACATCATGATCTTCGGGTTGCCGAGCGTCACCGCCATGCCGGCAAAGAACAGTTTCAGGGCTGAATCCTCGCGCGGCATCTCGCCTTCCTTGGCCTCGACCGGCGCCGTCCACATCTTGAACGCCAGATAGGCAAGGTAGGCGACGCCAACCCATTTCACGACGACGAAGGCGTAGTGGAAGGTCTGCGCCACGACGGCGAGCCCGAACACCGCCAGCGACAGCCAGATCGCCTCACCGATCCACATCGCCAACAGGAACGGGAAGACGTCGCGGAACCCTTTCGAGATCACCCGCGCCACGAGTGCCGCGATCGACGGCCCGGGCGAGCCGGCGGCGACGAACAAAGCGGCGGCGAAGATCAGCAGCGAGGCGAGATGCATGATGGTGCTTCCTATAGCATGGGAGCCGACGATACTCGATCGGAGCAGATTTGGCACGCTCCGCAAGGTGCAAGGACTGACCAAGCAGACAATAGCTGCCAGAGTCGGCGCCGCCTACGGTTACTGCTCTTGTCGTCCCCTTGAGCCTTAGCTAGAAGACCTGACCCTTCATCCGTTTCGAGCATCACTTTGCCTCAGTAACCGCCGGTCTCGCCAACTCCTTTGAATGCACCGCAGGCGCATCTTTAGCTGCCCCTGCATTTGTTCACGTGTTCTTCAGGCGGCGGTTCGAGACCGGTTTGGCATTGCTGAGCCGCAGCGCGTAATCCGCGCCGACGCCTGACTTCCGGATAACACAGTCTCTCGCCACACCGTGCCCATGAAGGCACCTCGGACATTGCCGGCCTGACGGACTTCCCGACGGGAAGGGCCTACCGGCATGTCTTCTACCTTGTCTGTCCGCTGGACGATCGCGCCAGCAATCGCGCCTCGACCTCTCATCAACTGCAACCGCTGCGGCGGCGTGAAACCCTATCGATGCGGCGAAAAATTCCGCGTCAACGCCAACGGCAAGCGCATCGACGTTTGGCTGATCTATCGCTGCGTCGACTGCGACAATTCCTGGAACCGCACGATCCTGGAGCGTTGCAACCGGCACGACATCGAGCCGGCGCTGCTTGCGGCGCTCGAAAGCAACGACCCGGCATTCGTGCGCCGGCACGCCTTCGATACGGTGGCGTTACGAAGCCGGATCGGACGGATCGAGGAATTCCCCGATGTCACGGTTCGAAAAGAGTTGATGGGCAGTGAGCCGGGACGCACGGCCGCGCTCGCGCTCGAGTTCCAACTCGAGGGCACGACGCCTTTGCGGCTGGACCGCCTGCTTGCCGGCGAGCTCGGTCTTTCGCGATCAAGGCTTCAGGCCCTGGAGGACCGAAGGCGACTGACCACCCAACCCGACGGCGCCAAGGCCTTGCGCAAGCCTGTGCGCGATGGCCTGGCGATACGCCTCGATCTGGCCGGGGAGGCGGATTGCAACGCCGTCCTGCTGGCTGCATACCGCTGAAACGAAAAGAGGGGGCATCTGCCCCCTCTTTTGAACCCTTCGCCGAAAAACTTACGCCGCGCCCATCACCTTGGCGGCCTTTTCGAAACGCTTGCGCTCGTTCGGGTCGAGATAGAGCTTGCGCAGACGGATGGTCTTCGGCGTCACCTCGACCAGCTCGTCGTCCTGGATCCAGGCCAGCGCGCGCTCCAGCGTCATGCGGATCGGCGGCGTCAGCTTCACCGCCTCGTCCTTGCCGGCGGCGCGGATGTTGGTGAGCTTCTTGCCCTTGAGCACGTTCACTTCGAGGTCGTTGTCGCGGCTATGGATGCCGATGATCATGCCCTGATAGACCTTGACGCCCGGATCGATGATCATCGGGCCGCGGTCTTCAAGGTTCCACATGGCGTAGGCGACGGACTCGCCCTGCTCGTTGGAGATCAAGACGCCATTGGTGCGGCCGGGCAGCTCGCCCTTGTAGGGTTCATAGGCGAAGAACAGCCGGTTCATCACCGCGGTGCCGCGCGTGTCGGTCAAAAGTTCCGACTGGTAGCCGATCAGGCCGCGCGTCGGCGCGTGGAAGACGAGGCGCTGGCGGTTGCCGCCGGAGGGGCGCAGCTCGACCATCTCGGCCTTGCGCTCCGACATTTTCTGCACGACGACGCCGGCATGCTCCTCGTCGACGTCGATGACGACTTCCTCAACCGGCTCGAGCAATTCGCCGTTGTCACCCTTCTGCATGACAACGCGCGGACGCGACACGGCGAGCTCGAAACCCTCGCGGCGCATCGTCTCGATCAGCACCGCTAGCTGCAATTCGCCGCGGCCGGAGACGAAGAAGGAATCCTTGTCGGGAGATTCCTCGATCTTGAGCGCGACATTGCCTTCTGCCTCGCGCAACAGGCGGTCGCGGATGACGCGGCTGGTCACCTTGTCGCCCTCGGTACCGGCAAGCGGGCTGTCGTTGACGAGGAAGGACATGGTCACGGTCGGCGGGTCGATCGGCTGCGCATGCAGCGGCTCACTCACCGCCAGGTCGCAGAACGTGTCGGCGACGGTGCCTTTCGACAGGCCGGCGATGGCGACGATGTCGCCCGCCTGGGCTTCGTCGATCGGCTGGCGCTCGAGACCGCGGAAGGCGAGGATCTTGGAGACGCGGCCGGTCTCGATCTGCGTGCCGTCATGGTGCAGCACCTTGACTGCCTGGTTGGCCTTCAGCGTGCCGGACTCGATGCGGCCGGTGATGATGCGGCCGAGGAACGGATTGGCCTCGAGGATGGTGCCGATCATGCGGAACGGGCCGGGATGCACCGTCGGCGCCGGCACATGCTTGACGACGAGGTCGAACAGCGGCGCAAGCTGCTGGTCCTTAGGGCCTTCGGGGTTTTCCGACACCCAGCCGTCGCGGCCCGAACCGTAGAGGATCGGGAAATCGAGCTGCTCGTCGGTGGCGTCGAGCGCGGCGAACAGGTCGAACACCTCGTTGACCACTTCGATATGGCGGGCGTCCGGACGGTCGATCTTGTTGATGACGACGATCGGTCGCAGGCCGACCTTGAGCGCCTTGCCGACGACGAACTTGGTCTGCGGCATCGGGCCTTCGGCGGCGTCGACGAGCACGATCGCCGAATCCACCATCGACAGGATGCGCTCGACCTCGCCGCCGAAATCGGCGTGTCCGGGGGTGTCGACGATGTTGATGCGGGTGCCGTGCCAGTCGACAGAGGTCGCCTTGGCCAGGATGGTGATGCCACGTTCCTTTTCGAGGTCGTTGGAATCCATGGCGCGCTCGGCGACGCGCTGGTTGTCGCGGAAGGCGCCGGACTGTTTCAGAAGCTGGTCGACCAGCGTGGTTTTGCCATGGTCGACGTGCGCGATGATCGCGATATTGCGGAGGTTCATTTTTCTGGTCTCGGGAACGTTGCAGGCAGCAGGCCCAAAAGCGCCGCCTTTTTCGGTTGCGCGGCTCATACAAGGTTTTTCGCAATTGCGAAAGGGGAGGCCCGGCCCCAAATAAATGGTCACTGATTCTTAAACGTCTTGGTGTGAAATGATTCTGTTAACCAATGCGGAACCTTTGAGGGGCCGGGCAGTTCGATGTTCATGACCGATCAGATGTCCAGATTGCGTCCGGTTTTTGCGTGGGCAGCACTTGGCGTGCTCATCGCGGCAGGCGCCGCGCAGTCGGCGGCAGCACTCAGGGAAGCCGACCCGATGACGCCACCCGACGCCAGGACCGCGCAGCAGATGTTCGCCGACGCGCCCGACGGCGTCGACCCGATCGTCACCGGTCCGGTCAGCGCCTCCTTCAAGCAGCGGCAGAAGGCCGCCAACTGCGACACCGCCGTCTGGCCGAAAATCCCCGCGACCTGCTACCCGGATTGATCTTCGCGGCAGCAATACGACAAGCGTAGCGTTTCCGGCACACCCCCCTCTGGCCTGCCGGCCATCTCCCCCGCAAGAGGGGAGATCAGATTTCGCATCGGCTTTCGCCAATCTCTAACGCTGAAGAATGGGCGGCAGCGGCAAAGCTGCCAATCTCCCCCCTTGCGGGGGAGATGTCCGGCAGGACAGAGGGGGGCCTCGCGCCGACCTTACGCCGACCGCACCGGATCGAGCGTCACCTTGTAAAGCTCGTTGTCGTCGCGATCCATCAGCCGCACGCTGAGCTGTTCGGTCGCGCCGGAAATATCGACCAGCCCGAAGAACTGCAGGCCCGCCGACGGCGGCAGGTTCTGGCCCTGCTCGGCGGTCGGTGCCTTGATGAATTTCAGCTCCGGCCCGAAGGTCATGTCGAGGTCGTTGGGGCCGAACGTGCCGGCGTGGATCGGGCCGGAGACGAATTCCCAGAACGGATTGAAATCCTGGAACTGCGCCTTGTCGGGGTTGTAGTAATGCGCCGCGGTGTAGTGCACGTCGGCGGTGAGCCACACCGTGTTGGTGATGCCGGCGTTCTTGATGAAGCGCAGCACGTCGGCGAACTCGAGCTCGCGGCCCTTCGGCGCGCCATTGTCGTTGTTGCTGACGGCCTCGAAGCCGACCTTCTTCGCCGCGTCGTCCCAGACGACCAGGCTGAGCGGCATGTCGGCGGCGATGATCTTCCAGGTCGCCCTGGAGTTGGCCAACTCGCGCTTCAGCCACTTGGACTGCTCCTCGCCGATCATCCGCGACTTCGGCGTCAGCGTTTCATCCAGATTGGGGCCGTTGGGGCCGCGATAGGAGCGCATGTCGAGGAAGAACACGTCGAGCAGCGGCCCATGTGAGATCTTGCGGTAGACGCGACCCGGCTCCGACGGCTCGTAGCGGATGGTGGTCATCTCATGGAAGGCGCGCGCGGCGCGGGCCGCCAGCACATGGATCGACTTTTCCTTGTAGCGGTCGTCGGCGGTGAGGTCTTTCGAATCCGACCAGTTGTTGAGCACCTCGTGGTCGTCCCACTGGTAGAAAGTCGGGCAGATGGCGGAGAGGCCAAGCACATGCTTGTCCATCATGTTGTACTTCCACTGGTCGCGGTACTCGTCCAGCGTCTCGGCGACCTTGCGCTTACCGTCGAGCATGACGACGTTCTTCCACTTGCCGCCGCCCGGCAGGTCGACCTCGTCCTTCAAGGCGCCGTCGGCATAGATGGTGTCGCCGGAATGCAGGAAGAAGTCCGGTGTGTGCTTGGCGATGGTCGAGTAGGTCTTCATGCCGGTTTCGTCGATGCCCCAGCCCTGGCCGGCCGTGTCGCCAGACCAGGCGAAGCGCACGTCGCGCTTCGACGACGGCGCGGTGCGGAAGCGGCCGACGATCGGCTCGGAGAGCGCGTTGATGTCGGAAAGATCGGCGGCAGTCATGCGGTAGAAGATGTCCTGGTCCGAGGCGAGATCGGTGAGCAGCCGCTTCACCGTGTAGTCGCTGGCCGGCGAGGTATCGAGCGCAGCCAGCCTGGTGGCGTTGGCGAAGCTTTCGGTGGTCGACACTTCATACATCACACGCGCCGGACGGTCGGTGCGCGTCCACACCATCCCGGAGGTAGCATCGACGTCGCCGGACTGGACGCCATGCGTGAAGGCGGGGCGCTGGTTGGCGCGGGAATAATAAGGCAAAGCCAGTCCGGAAGCGCCGACAAGGCCGAAGGCGCTTGCCGAGGTGACGAAAGCGCGGCGGGTCAACGAGAGCTTGTTCATGGCTGTCTCCGGTATGGCGTTGAACGGGACCGCCAAGCTCTCGCCTCAATGTTTCAGGCGCATTTCGGAACCATGAAGTTTTGATAACAAACCACAGATCTTCCCTTCTCCCCTTGTGGGAGAAGGTGGATCGGCGCGATAGCGCCGAGACGGATGAGGGGTGTTCCAGCGGAGTGAGAC
>NZ_VFUA01000078.1 GCF_006440735.1 Mesorhizobium sp. B2-7-1
CGTAAAGACCGGCTTCTGCTTGGCCTTGAACGCGCCGACGCCGGCTTTGAGGTCGGCCGTGAGCGCAATGAAGCCGCTGGCCAGCGCCTCGGCCGCGGCTGCGCCTTCCTCGCCTTCGGCAACGCCGATCATCAGCTTGGCGGCCTCCGTCGCCAGCGGGCCGCGCTCGGCGATCTTTTCGGCCCAGGTCCTGGCTTCGTCGAAAGCCTTGCCGGTTTCGACCAGCCGGTCGACGATGCCATGCGCGAGGGCATCGGCCGCCAGGAAAATCTCGCCGCCAATCGCCATCCGGCGCACGATTTGTGCACCGAAGCGGCGCACGGCGCGCTGTGTGCCCGACCAGCCTGGCACGACGCCGATCGAGGTTTCGGGGAAGCCGAGCTTTATCTGCGTCTCGGCGACGCGGAAGTCGCAAGCCGCGGCCAGCTCCAGTCCGCCGCCCAGCGCATGGCCGGACAGAACCGCGATGGTCGGCTGCCGAAGCCGCGCCAGGCGGTCGAAGACGCGGTGGCCGTAGCGGACCCATTGCACCTGGAAATCGGCGGCACTCATCGCGCCCCAGGCCTCGACGTCGCCGCCGGCGCAAAAGCCCTTGCCTTCGCCGCGGATGAGCACGGCGCGGACGCCCTCGGCCAGTTCCGCGTCGTCGAGCACCGCTTCGAGCGCGCGCAGCATCGGGATGTCGAGCGCGTTGAATTTATCCGGACGGCGCAGCGTGACGATGCCGATGGCGCCTTCCCGCTCGAAAGTGACGAGACGCTCAGCCATGCGCGCCTCCGAGCGAAGCGCCGCCATTGAGCGACAGGCCGATCGGCCGGTCCTGATAGAGCGCGGCGGGTGTGGTCTTGAGGTCGTTGGCGACGCCAAGCGGGATCTCGGCCTGCGCCAGCACATCGCGTTCGAGGTCGATGCCTGGCGCCAGCTCCGTCACCATCAACCCGTCTGGCGTCAGCTTCATCACGCAGCGCTCGGTGACATAGGTGATGTCCTGTCCTTGAGCGACGGCGCGTTTTCCCGAGAAGGAGATGTGCTCGACCTCCTCGACCACCTTCTTGACCTTGCCTTCCTGGTCGATGCGGACGCCGCTGTTCGCCAGCGAGAGCTTGGCGCCGGCATTGAAGAAGCCGGAAAAGACGATCTTCTTCGCCCGCGACGTGATGTCGACGAAACCGCCGGCGCCGGCGGTGACATGCGGCCGCGCCGAAAGCTTCGACACGTTGACCGAGCCATGGCGGTCGATCTGCAGGAAGGAGAGCAGCGAGGCATCGAAGCCGCCGGCCTGGAAATAGATGAACTGGTGCGGCGAGGGCATGATCGCCTCGGCATTCGAGGCACAGCCGAACTTGAAGTCGAGCAGCGGCACGCCGCCGACCGCGCCCTGCTCGATCACCCAGGTGACCTTGCCGTGCTGGCCTTCCTCGAGAAGGATGCGCGGCACATTGGCCGAGATGCCGAAGCCGATGTTGACGGCCATGCCGTCGCGCAATTCCATGGCGACGCGGCGTGCGATCACTTTCTGGACGTTCATCTCGGCATTGCGGAAGCTCGATAGCGGCCGGAAGATCTCACCCGAGATCGCCGGATCGTAGGGCGTCAGCGTCGTCTGCAACTGATCCGGCGCGACGACGATATGGTCGACCAGCACGCCCGGCACGCGCACGTCATGCGGCTTCAGCGTGCCGTTCTCGACGACGCGCTTGACCTGCGCAATGACGATGCCGCCATTGTTGCGGGCCGCCAAAGCCTGTTCCAGCCCGCCGAGATAGGCGCCTTCATGCTCGTAGGTAAGGTTGCCGCGTTCGTCGGCCGTGGTGGCGCGGATGATCGAGATGTTGGGCACGATGGCGCGGAAATAGAGCCATTCCTCGCCGTCGAACTGCTGCACCGAAACGACCGGCTCGCTGGCCGCGGCGTTCATGGCGCAGCCCTGGTGGCGCGGATCGGCGAAGGTGTCGAGGCCGACCTTGGTCAGCACGCCCGGCCGCTTGGCGGCGGCCTCGCGATGCATGTCGAACAGGATGCCGGAGGGCACGTTGTAGGCGGCAACGGAATTGTCGCCGATCATCTTCCAGATCTGCGGCGGCTCGGCGGAGGAGGGGCCGGACGGATAGGAGCCGCAGAGCGTGCGCTTCAACAGACCCGGCTTGGCGAGATGGTCGATGCCCTTGATGCCGTACATGTCGCCGGCGGCAATGGGGTGCAGCGTGGTGATCGCCTTCGGATGGCCTTCCGTGTCGAAGCGCTCGCCGATCGCCGCAAGCACGGCGTCCGGGCAGCCGAGGCCGCTCGACGACGATACCGAGACGACCATGCCGTCCTTGATCAGGCTGGCCGCCTGGGACGCGGAAACGATCTTGCTCAATTTCCGCTCCCGAGTTTCGGATCGATCGAAACGGTCTTGCCGGTCTTCGCCGACTGCAAAGCCGCCTCGGCGGAAGCCAGCGACCAGATGCCGTCCTCGCCAGTGGCGGAAGGCTGGCCTTCGCCGCGGATCGCCGCATGGAACTGGCGCAGCGAACGCGTGTAGAGATCCTCGCGGTCGAAATTCAGTTCTTCCTCGCCGCTCGCGCTGCGCAGCAGCACAGAGCCGACCGGCTTCTGCGTCATCACATTGGTGGCGATCAGCGAGCCTTCCGAGCCATGAACCTCGAAGCCGGTGCCGGCGAATTTCGTCGTGAAGCCTTCATGCGATTGCGCGATGACGCCGGATTTGAAGCGCCAGATGCACATGGCGCCATCCTCCAGCCCGCTTCCAGCCATGCCTCCGGACTGCGTGAAGGCCGAAATCTCGACCGGATCGTCGCCGAGCACGAAGCGCAGCGTGTCGGCATCGTGCACAGTGATGTCGAGCACCACGCCGCCGCCGGCTTCCGGCTTTGTAATGCGCCAGCCCTGCAGGTTTTCCGGCAGGAAGACGGAGTGGAAGACGCGCGCCGCGACCGGCTTGCCGATGCGTCCGGCGGCTATCGCCTCGCGCATGGCGCGGTGGGCGCCGGCATTGCGCAGATGATGATTGGTGCCGAAGACGATGCCGGCCTTCCTGGCGACCGAAACCATTTTCTTCGCATCGGCGCTGGTCAGCGCCAGCGGCTTCTCGCACAGCACATGCTTGCCGGCCTTGATCGCCGCCAGACCCTGTTCGAGATGCAATTCGTTGGTGGTCGAGATGTAGACGGCGTCGATGTCCGCGCCGAGCAGCGCATCGAGGGTCGAGACGGCGGCAGGTATGCCGTTCTCGCGGGCATAGGCCTCCGCGCGCTCGGGATTCGAGCTCATCACGGCCGCGATCTCGCCATCGGCCTGCGCGCGGATGGCGTCGATCATGAACTGTTTGGCGATCGTGCTGGCGCCGATCAGTCCCCATCGCACGCTCATGCCGCGTCTCCCACTTGGTTGTTGCGGTCCGGACCGCTGCTTTCCCGCACCACCAGGCTGACGGCGCCGATATGGTCCTCGGCGCGCGTCGTGCGCGACTGGATCATCTTCAGCATGACGTGCGCGGCGCGCTCGCCGAGGCCCGCGGTGTCGACGGCAACGCTGGTCAGCGCCGGGCTGTAGTGCTCGGCCTCGGCGACGTCGTCGAAACCGACGACGGCGAAGTCCGCGCCGGCCTCCAGCTTGCGCCGGCGCAAGGCCAGCATGGCGCCGAAGGCAACCGCGTCGTTGAAGCACAGCGCCGCCGTCGGCGGCTCGGCTGTCGCAAGCGCCGTCTCCAGGCAGGCCATGCCGCCCTTGCGGCTGGTCTCGCCTTCGACGATCAGCCGGTCGGAGGCCGGAATGCCGAGCGTTTCGCAGGCTTCGAGGAAGCCGCCCAGGCGTTCGTGATAGACGACGAGGTCCGATGAGCCGCCGAAGAATGCCAGGCGGCGATGGCCCCTGCGGATCAGATGCTCGGCGGCAAGCACCGCACCGCGATGATTGTCCGGCGCGATCACCGGGATGCGGCTGTCGGGCAGGCGGCGCATGGCGAAGACGATCGGCACGCCGGCCGTTTCAATGCGGCGGAAGGCGCCCGGCGTTGTGCCGCGCGCCGGCGAGACGATCAGGCCGGCGACGCCCTGTTCCATCAGCGACTTCAGCACCTCTTCCTGGCGCACCGGGTTCTCCGCCGTGTTGGCGATGAAGGGCACCACCCCCGCCGCCTGGAAGACGCGCTCCATGCCGACGGCAAGCTCGGCGAAAAACGGGTTGGTGAGGTCGTTGATCACCATGCCGATGACGTTGGAATGCGCCTTGCGCAGATTGGCGGCGCCGCGGTTGTAGACATAGCCTACATCCTCGATCGCCTTGCGCACCTTGACCGCGGTTTCAGGCCGGATCAGCCCGCTGCCCTGCAGCACGAGCGACACCGTCGATTTGGACACGCCGGCCTCGCGGGCGATGTCCAGGATCGTTGCCTTGGCCCGGCTGGCCATCCTCGTCGTGTCTCCGCGTTTTTGAGCAAATTTATTGGAACGTTCTAATCACCGATCCAAATCGGAGTCAATCGCGATTCCAATGGAGGCTAGAAAAATTGATTGAAGCGGTTCAAAATTCCAGAGAATGCAAGGATTCAACCAAGGAGGCGCCGTGCTCCGCCGACTTGGACGCCTTGAATCATAAAGCTTCTTGATTTATTGGAACGTTCCATTTATAGCGACCGCAACGGGAGAGCTCCATGGACATCACCTTGCCTGCGGAAACCGGAGACCGGGTCAGCTACCGGCTCGTCGGCAAACCGGTCGCGCCGAGTGAGGGCGCGCGTTTTTCGCGCATCGCCTATGCCGCCGCCCATGTCGTTGCCGACCCGATCGCGATGACCAATCCCTGGTCGCGGCCCGCGATCGATTGGGACAGGACGATGGCGTTCCGCCATCATCTGTGGCGGCTCGGCTTCCGCATCGCCGAGGCAATGGACACCTCTCAGCGCGGCATGGGTTTCGACTGGGCGAGCGCGAAGGAATTGATCCGCCGCTCGATCTCGGAGGCCAAAACCGTGCCGGGCGCCGACCTCGCATCCGGGGCAGGGACCGATCACCTGGCGCCGGCGGCGGCCAAGACGCTCGACGACGTCATCGGCGCCTATGAAGACCAATTCGCCTTCATCGAGGGCGAGGGCGGCAAGGCGATCATGATGGCGAGCCGCGCGCTGGCGGCGGTCGCTACGGGGCCGGACGATTACGCCCGCGTCTATGACAGCCTGCTCTCTCAAGCGTCGGGCAAGGTCATCCTGCACTGGCTGGGCGACATGTTCGATCCGTCGCTCAAGGGCTACTGGGGCAGCAACGATTTCGACGCGGCGCTCGATACGGTCGTCGCCATCATCAAACGGCATGCGGGCAAGGTCGAAGGCATCAAGAGATCGCTGCTCGATGCCGACAAGGAGGTGCTGCTGCGCGACCGGTTGCCCGAGGGTGTGGTGATGTTCACGGGCGACGATTTCAATTATCCGGAACTGATCGCCGGCGACGGCAGGCGGCACTCGCACGCGCTGCTCGGCATCTTCGACGCCATCGCGCCGGTCGCCAATGCCGCGCTGGCGAAGTTGGCGGAGGGCGATCGTGCTGGCTACGACGCGCTGATGGCGCCGACCGTGCCGCTGTCGCGCAGGATCTTCGAAGCGCCGACCGAGTACTACAAGGCAGGCATCGTGTTCATGGCCTGGCTGAACGGGCATCAGGACCACTTCACGATGGTGGGCGGCATGCAGTCGGCGCGGGGCATATGCCATTACGCGGATATCTTCCGGCTCTCCGACCAGGCCGGCCTGCTGGCCGACCCCGAGCTTGCCACCGCCAGGATGAAGGCCCTGCTGGCAACGGCGGGCATCTGAGCCGATCCCCCGTGCGGGGGATTTGCGTTCCGCCGGCAAATCGTATTCGCTTACCGAAAATAAGCGCGGACGAATATGGCAATGGCGGACAAGGTCGCCCAGGCAGACAAAGTCGCCCTGATCACCGGTGTAACCGGGCAGGACGGGGCGTATCTGGCCGAGCTGCTGCTCGGCAAGGGCTATATCGTCCACGGCGTAAAGCGCCGGTCGTCTTCCTTCAACACCGAGCGCGTCGACGACATCTATGTCGATCCGCATGAGAGCGGCGCGCGCTTTTTCCTGCATCATGGCGATCTGACCGACGCGACCAATCTGATCCGCCTCGTCCAGGAGACGAAGCCCAGCGAAATCTATAATCTCGGGGCGCAAAGCCATGTCCAGGTGAGCTTCGAGACGCCGGAATACACGGCCAATGCCGATGCGCTGGGGACGCTTCGGCTGCTCGAGGCCACTCGCATTCTCGGCCTGGAGAAGTCGGTGCGCTTCTACCAGGCTTCGACCTCGGAGCTTTATGGCGAGGTGACCGAAACTCCGCAGAGCGAGAGCACGCCGTTCCGACCGCGCTCGCCCTATGCGGCGGCCAAGCTTTACGCCTACTGGATCACGGTCAACTACCGCCAGGCCTACGGCATGTTCGCCGCCAACGGCATCCTGTTCAACCACGAGAGCCCGACGCGCGGCGAGACCTTCGTCACCCGCAAGATCACGCGCGCCGTCGCCGCGATCCACCACGAGCTGCAGGACACGCTCTATCTCGGCAATATCGATGCCCGTCGCGACTGGGGCCATGCGCGCGACTATGTCGAGGGCATGTGGCGCATCCTGCAGCATGGCGAGCCCGACGATTTCGTGCTCGCGACCGGCGAGGCCCATTCGGTGCGCGAATTCGTGGAACTCGCCTTCGCCGAGGCCGGGCGCACCGTCCGCTGGGAGGGCAAGGGCGCCGAGGAGGTTGGTGTCGATGCGGCAACCGGCGCCGCGCTGGTGCGGATCGATCCGCGCTATTTCCGGCCGACCGAGGTGAACACGCTGGTTGGCGACGCCACCAAGGCAAGGAAGGTTTTGGGTTGGTCGCACACGGTGGGCTTCAGGGATCTGGTGGCGGAAATGGTCCGGGCCGACCTGGCGCGCATCGGCGGCGCGAGACGTAAGGGTCGTTTCACTTAGAGATAGCGTTATGGACAAGAGCTTCGATCTCAAAGGAAAGCGCATTTTCGTCGCCGGCCATCGCGGCATGGTCGGCTCGGCGCTGGTGCGCCGTCTGGCAGGCGAGGATTGCGAGATCGTGACCGTGGCGCGGAGCGAGCTCGACCTTCTCGACCAAGCCGGCGTGCGCCGCTGGATGGAGGACCGGCGGCCGGACGCGGTGATCATGGCGGCCGCCAAGGTCGGCGGCATCCTCGCCAATGACAGCTTCCCGGTGGATTTTCTTTACGAAAACCTCGTCGTGCAGACCAACGTCATCGAGGCTGCCTTCCGTAGCGGGGTGCAGAAGCTCCTGTTCCTGGGCTCGTCCTGCATCTATCCGAAGCTTGCGCCGCAGCCGATCCCGGAAGACGCGCTACTCACCGGCCCGCTCGAACCCACCAACGAATGGTATGCCGTCGCCAAGATCGCCGGATTGAAACTTTGCCAGGCCTACCGGCGGCAATATGGCGTCGACTACATCTCGGCCATGCCGACCAATCTCTACGGTCCGGGCGACAATTTCGACCTCGACAGCAGCCATGTCGTGCCTGCGCTGATGCGCAAGGCGCATGAGGCGAAGCTTGCCGGGCAAAAGACCCTGCAGGTGTGGGGGTCGGGCCGGCCGATGCGGGAGTTCCTGCATGTCGACGACGCCGCCGACGCCTTTGTCTGGCTTTTGCAGAATTATTCCGGCGACGGCCATGTCAATGTCGGGAGCGGCGAGGACGTCACCATCGCGGAGCTTGCCCGTACCATCGTCTCGGTCGTCGGCCTGAACGCGGAGATCACCTTCGATCCGACGAAGCCGGACGGCACGCCGCGCAAGCTGATGGATGTGTCTCGCCTGTTCGCGACCGGTTGGCGCCCGAAATATGCGCTCCGCGATGGATTGAAACAGACCTATGCGTGGTTCCTCGAGCATGCCGAGAAGGGCGGCATCCGTCTTGGCGCCGTCTGATCCAGCCTCGACACTGATTGCCGCCACCAGGATCGACGGGCTGGGCGGCCGCCTTCTGGCAATGGCGAACGCCAAGGCGCTGGCCGACACCTTTGGTTACCGGTTCGGCTTCACCTGGAGCCGAAGGGGCGCGGCCGAGAAAGTGTTCCACAGCGTCGAGGCCGTCGACAGGATTTTTTCGCCCGATTTCATTGAAAGGCATTGGCTGGGCGAAAAGATCAAGACCTCCGGCTTCGGCATTCTCGACGAGGCCGTTCTCGCCGGGCGCAGCCTCGGCGAGGTCGCCAAGGAGAGGAAATTGCGCGGTTGGATTTGCGACGATCTCCGCATCCTGAGGCATTATCGCGGCGAGCCGACGCAGCTTGTCGGCCAGGCAGCGACATTGCGCAGCTTCGACTATTCGACGGCAGTCAAAGAAGCGATCGCCAAGGCCGATGAAAGTCGTTTTCCGAGCCCGATGGCGGCCCTTCACCTGCGCAGTGGCGACATCGTGCATGGCAGATATCGCGCGAGCCTCGTCTATGCCAGAAAGGTCATCCCCGCGACCCTTGCCAGGGCGATCGTCTCGGAGCTTTCGCGATTGGGCATGGCGACCTTGCTGATCGGGCAGCACCGCGCGACGCTCGACTATCTGAAGGCCGAGACCGGGGCGATGCTGACCGGCGATTTCGGCGCCGACGCGTTCGCGGACGAGACCCTGAAAGCGTTCTTCGAGATGGCGCTGATGGCGCGCTGCCGGCGGATCCACGCGGGACTCAGCATCTACGCCGAGATAGCGTCGCTGATGGGCGATGTGCCTCTCATGCCCTCGTCCTCGCTCTACGATGCGCCGCAAGCAGCCGGGATCATTCTCAACGAATTGAAGAACCACGAGGCGGACTACGATCCGCGTGAAGCCGCCTTCGGCTATCAGTCCGCGTTCCTGGCCATCGAGCAGACCGCTTCCCCCGGCCAAGCGCGAGAGGTCCTGGAGAAGGCACGCGCCCTCGATCGGGACAATGATGCCTATGCGTTGAAGATAGCGTCGGCCTATTTTCGCGAGCGCGACTACGCTTCGGGCGAGGCCGTGTTGAAATCCGTGGTGACGCGGCAATTTCAGGCGCGCCGCAAGATACCGGTGACGATCATGCGGCTGCTTGGAGAGATGCTGTCGCACAGGTATCCCTATGCCACGGATTTCGAATTCTTCTTTGCCGCCGGTGAAGCAGGCTATCCCTATGCCGCGGCATGTTCGGCCTGGATACTCCAGGAAACGGCGGCGGACCGCGAGAGGGCGGTTGCGATGGCGCATCGGGCGGTCAAGGCTGCTCCGGCCGATCCGATCGTGAGGAAGGTCCGGCAACGCATCGTGCAGGGCAAGAGACCGAGGTCCGGGCTGATTGCCAAGGCAAGGTGGCGGATCGCCTGGCTGCGTGGTCTTGGAGCGAGGTAGTCAGGGGCGCCGCCATATCCAGAATGGCGCAATCGCGCAGTCCGGATGGAAGACCGGCTTCGTTGCTTGCGGCTGCGCGCCCGCGGTTTCGTCATGCCGCGCCAGATCGTCCAGCAAGGGCTCGATGCACTCCTTGTCGAAAGTTTCGCCCGGTATCGTGGTCAGCGTATCGGCATGCGCCGCCACCCAGCGCAGAGCTGCGACCAGCCCCTGTCCGTCCTTCGCCCGATATGCCCAGAGATCGTCGCCGAGCGAGGATAGGATTCGCGCCAGCGATGTCCAGCCCTGCAAGGCAAACATTGCGTAGTGCCTTGGGCGGGTGCGCGACAACTCCTCCGGCAAGGAACCGTCGGCCGCAATCTGGTCGGCGATCCTTTCGCGGGCATGGAGGCCTGCCTTCGCAAGCGCCGCGCCGTCACCCAGGAATGCCGCGATGGCGGCCCGCTGCAGGTCGAAGAAAACGCCGTGATTGTTCAGCCGGTAGAATTCGAATTGCGCGGCCGGCGCGGTGTCCAGCCATTCGCAATATGACCGCAGCCATGCCCTGAAGGCCTGACTATCCCGCTTGTCCAGCGCTCCGGCCCGCTCGATGAGCCTGACCGCATCGAGAAAGAAGTAGAGATCCGCGAGCTCGAGGATGCCATATCCCGGGCCTTCATTGTTGTCGCGGCCCCAACGCACCTGCGCGTAGCGCATGTTCGGGTTCATTCTCGTTGCGGGGTCCAGGAACCATGTCCGGACGAGCCGCGCGGCATGATCGGCATAGCGTGGCTCGCCAAGCACGGTCGTCGCCAGGGCAAGCACGGTGGTGTCGTCGAGAAGACGTTGCAGGCGTGTCCGGTCATAGGCTTCGCTGCCCGCCGCATACAATGCAGTGCCGGGGGCGTGCTCGCCGTCGCGCCGGATATAGGGAAGCCCATCCGGCCTGCGCGGATCCGGCCACCAATATGGGGCCGGCTGGAAATAGTCGTGCGGGTCGCCGCTGGGCGCACGGCCGCTCTTGTCCATGACGCTGAACGGACCGCGCAGAAGCGCCTGCTCCGCGCAGGCGCGCAGCTCCTGTCGGACATGCGGGTCCTGCCCTTCTCGGGCCGCGGCGAGCCTGGCCTCGTCGTAATAGGCCAGGCGCGCGGGATCGAGCTTTTGGGCGATCGCGGCGGCGTCGCAGCGGTCGAGCATGGCGACGATCGCCTCGTCGCGCTTGCCCAGCCGCGCGCGGAAACCGGCGCGGCCAATTTCCAGATGCGAATGCCCCGAATCCAGGCGCGCAACCCAGCCAGCAGTCAGGAAAAGCCCGGCATCCGCCGAAAAGCCCGGGCGCGGGAAATCCCATGCGTCGTCGCGAAAGCGGTCCCAAGGTCCGGGGACGCCGAGCCGCCATAGCATTTCGATCTTCGGCCGGCGCCCATAGCCGTATTGTTCGTCGAACAGCTCGGCCGTGTCGCTGCGAAAAATGATCTGCGGCTCTTCCGTCGCGGCCGGCTTGAATGTCTGGTCGAGGACCAGCGCGTTGTCGACGATGCGCGCCATCGGCACGATGACATAGTGAAAATATGGGTTCTGCCCGATCGCCGATCGGATCTCCTGGAAGGCCGACTGTGTCAGATAGCAATTGCCGTCCCAAGGCATCAGCCATCTGGCACGCCCCCGGGTCAGCTCCAATGCCGCGTTGCGCGCGGTGTTGGCGTTCATCACATGGAGGTTCTTGCGGTGGCGGAGATGCGTTTCGTAACGCGATGCATTCTGTCCGCCTGGCCGGCTGTCGGCATTGGTGAACCTGGATTGGTTCCTCGCAAGCCCGTCAGTGTTCCAGGGAACTTGCCGGTAGGCGTCGAGCTCGAACGGGATTTTGTGGAAGCTCTGGCCGCGGCTTTGCAGGAGATCGACGATGCGCGCCTCCTCCTTGGGGTCGACGATGCGGTTGACGATCCAGAATTTCTCGCAGTCCGGGAACTCAGCTTCATTGTCCAGGATGAACCTGACATTGTCGTATGACTGGCCCTTCCTATGCCGCGGCTCCAGGTCATTGCCGATGATGCGGACGAGCATGAAGCTGTCCAGCCCGGGGGCAGACTGCGACGCCTCGTGGGCTCTGCGGGCGGCATCGACGCGCTGTCGTGCCAGGCGATCGCGGGTGGCTTGCCTTGCCGCCCGTTCGCGAATCCGGGCGAGGGTGGCAAGCGGCGCGCCGGCGCGTTTGCCTGCGCGCTTGAGCTCACGATAGACGCGCAACCAGATACGACGCTTTTTCGGGCCAGAGTTCATATGTCGAGACCCGCGATTGGAAATCGCAGTCCGCAGGCCGTTGCCGGCCGACCAAAGAGCAGAGCCCCTGTTGAAATTAGTGCGACCCCCCGCCTTCAGCCTTGCGTAGCCGGTTATTCGGGCCGTGTCACGGTTCTTTCGGCTGCGGACCATGGCGGCTTGCTTCCTGGTGGAGCCTCGGCTTTGGTTGCTCATCTTGCAAAGTGACCGGTCCGAACTGGAGACGGTCCATCAGCGCGATTGTGACCAGAGGTGAGCAAATGGAAGTTCCCGGCTTGAAGGGGCGGGTAGCGGTCATTACCGCGGCCGGTCAAAACATCGGCAAGGCCATTGCCCTGGCGCTGGCCCGAGCGGGGGCGCACATCGTCATAACCGGGGGCAGCGACGCGGCCAAGATCGAGGCCGTCGCTGACGAGGCGCGGTCCCTCGGCGTCGAGGCGCTGGCAGCTGTTTGCGACGGCACCGACGAGATGGCCATGAACGCCTTGATCGAAAGAGCGGTCGCGGAACTGGGCGGCGTCGACATCGCGGTATCCTGCGTGGGGATAAGACCGCATCAACGCATCGAGGAGATCACCTTTCAGGACTGGCAGAGGGTGATCAATACCAATCTCGGATCGGCTTTCATCCTGACCCAGGCGGTGCTGCCGCACATGCGCAGGAGGAGGTATGGGCGCCTGCTCTACATGGCGGGCACGGATGCGCTTTTCCCGCTGGCAAACAGGGCGCATGTCGTCGCCGCCAAGCACGGCATGCACGGACTGGCGAAGGCCGTGGCGCTGGAATGCGGGCCGGACGGGGTGACCGCCAACAGCATTGCCCCGGGATGGCTGGATACCGACAGGAACGCGGCGTGGTATCCCGACCTCGCGGAAACCTACGCGCATGTGAAAGCGACGGTGCCGCTAAGGACGCTCGGCACCGCCGAGGACGTCGCCAATGCCTGCCTCTATCTCGCGTCGGACATGGGCAAGTTCGTCACCGGACATTTGTTGCACATCAATGGCGGCGAGTTCATGGTGTAGCCCGCAATCATCAGGGAGCGCTGCAGCGTGAAGGGATACTGGCTCATCGTCGGAACCGAGATTTCGGACCAGGAGGCGCAGGCCGAATACAGCCGCCTCTGGAAGCCCATCGGCGAAAAATACCAGGCCCGGACCAACACGACCAAGCAGCCGCCTGTGCTCGTCGAGGCGCGCGACGCCAAGCGCATGGTTCTTGTCGAATTCCCGTCGCTGGAGATCGCCAAGGCCTGCTACGCCGACCCGGCTTATGAGGAGGCCATGCGGTTCGCGCTCAAGGCGTCGAATCGCGTGCTCGTGATGTTCGAAGGGGATCTTTGGTAGCCAGCGGACGCAGCGCCACTGGAGGATCGCTACACTCGGCGATTCCGGATAGCTATCGCCATGCGCGGACCGGTCGTCTACTTAAATTATTGGAAGGATGGTGGGCGTGACAAGGATTGAACTTGTGACCCCTGCAATGTCAATGCAGTGCTCTCCCGCTGAGCTACACGCCCATCCGAAGCCGCGCATACACCACTTTTGATCCGGCGCGTCAATAGCGCGAATGTGGAAAGACGGCTTCCGTTTGTCGCATCGGCGAAGTGCTTGCCGACGCAAGCTCCGATGCAGGTCGAAGGCGGCTCAGGCCGCCTGCAGCATCTTCTCGACCTCGTTGACGAGATCGCGCAGGTGGAAGGGCTTCGACAGCACCTTAGCGTCCTTGGGCGCCTTGGAATCGGGGTTGAGCGCGACCGCGGCAAAGCCGGTGATGAACATCACCTTGAGGTCCGGGTCGATCTCGGTGGCGCGGCGGGCGAGCTCGATGCCGTCCATCTCGGGCATGACGATGTCGGTCAGGAGCAGCGAAAAAGGCTCCTCGCGCAGCCGCTCATAGGCGCTGGCGCCATTGTCGAAATCGCTCACCTGGTAGCCGGCGCGCTCCAGCGCCTTGACGAGGAAGCGGCGCATATCGTCATCGTCTTCCGCCAGCAGAATGCGTGCCATCGTGTCCCGTCCGAATCACCCGCCCCAAGCCTGCCGCCGGGCAAGGCCGTTAACCATCCTGTATATGAGGTGGAGCCGGTAAACATCAAGTGAATGAAGGGCATCCAACATGTGGTTCGTGGCGTGGTTTCACCGCCTGAAATGCTGGACATGCCGGGCGCAAGGTGGCAAGTTTTGCGTCATGATGCAGTGCTGTTTCCTGGTTCGTACAAATTGAAGACGGCAGCCGAGGATTTTTCGGTCGTTCCACCCTTCGAAATCCGATCGGGCGCCGAACAGCGCGTCCCTTTCCTGTTCAATTCACCGCATAGCGGCCGCCACTATCCGGAGCGCTTCCTGGCCATGGCGCGCCTCGACCGCAACGCCATACGCAGGTCGGAAGACTGCTATGTCGAGGAGCTTTTCGGCGGCGCCGTGCCGCTCGGCGCGCCGCTGCTGGCGGCCAATTTTCCGCGCGCCTATCTCGACGTCAACCGCGAGCCGTGGGAACTCGATCCGCGCATGTTCGCGGAGCCGGTGCCGTCCTTCTGCAACATCCGCTCGGCGCGCGTCGCCGGCGGGCTGGGCACGGTGCCGAAGCTGGTCGGCGAGGGGCTCGATATCTATCCCAGCCGCCTGCCGCTGGCCGAGGCCGTGGCGCGCATCGAAGCGGTGTACAAGCCTTATCACGAGACGCTGAAGCGGCTCCTGACCAGGACGCATGCCAGATTCGGCTATGCCGTGCTGATCGATTGCCATTCGATGCCGGCCTCGATCCGCGTCGGCGACAATGGCGTGCGGCCCGACTTCATCATCGGCGACCGGTTCGGCATCTCGGCCTCGCCGGCGCTCACCGAAATGGCGATCAGCCTGCTTGTCGGCATGGGCTACACGGTCGCGCACAACAAGCCCTATGCCGGCGGCTTCATCACCGAGCATTACGGCAGGCCGGCGCGGCATCTGCATGCGCTGCAGGTCGAGGTCAATCGCGGGCTTTACATGGATGAACGGACGTTCCAGAAATCGGCAGGCTTCGACGCCTTAGCCTGCGACCTGACCCGCTTCTCGGCCGACCTGATGTCGATGCCCGACCATCATTTCGTCGATTTGCCGCTCGCGGCGGAATAACGCAATCCGGACGGAAAACCGCTTCAAACTTTTCCTGGAATTGCTCGAAAAAAAGACCGCATCGTTTTCACGACACGGTCGAAGTCTAGGGAGGAAACGCCCAAGGAGGGCATGGACAGGAAAACCTGTCCGATGACAAAATTATTGTGCGCCGCACAAATGTCAATCGACAGCGGGCTTTTTTAATTCAATATGATGTGGAAATTCCGCTTCGGCGGCTCAGATGTGGCATTCGGGCAACAGAAAGCGGGCGCCTGACCGGTTTTCAGCGCGCCTGTTCTGCGAGAAAGAGCGGCTGGCAAGAGCCGCGATGGGGAGAACGAGTTGGATATCAGCACCGATTTCATGCGGCGCATCGCGCATGCCGCCGCCGCCGAGACCTTGCCGCGCTTCCGCAGCCAGGGGACGGTCGCCAACAAGGAGGCGGGAAGCTTCGACCCGGTAACGGAGGCCGACCGCGAGGCCGAGCGCGTCATCCGGGCGCTGATCTCCGCCGAATATCCCGAGCATGGCATCCTCGGCGAGGAGCATGGCAGCCAGAACCTTTCCAGCCGGCATGTCTGGGTGATCGATCCGATCGACGGCACCCGCGCCTTCATTTCCGGCATCCCGGTCTGGGGAACGCTGGTCGGGCTGACCGTCGATGGCGATGCGGTCGCCGGCATGATGTCGCAACCTTTCACCGGCGAGTTGTTCTACGCCAACGCTTCCGGTTCGCACTACGAGGGACCGGGCGGCCCGCGCAGGCTCGCGACCCGCAAGACGACCGATCTTGCGCAAGCGACGCTGTTCACGACCACGCCGGCCCTGTTCAAGGGCGATGCGCGCAAGCGCTACGACCAGTTCGAGACAAAGGTCCAGCTCGCCCGCTATGGCACCGATTGCTATGCCTTCGCCATGCTGGCGGCCGGCAGCATCGACATCGTCGCCGACCCGGGCCTGAAGCCCTACGATATCGTCGCGCTGATCCCGCTCATCGAGAAGGCCGGCGGCGTCATCACCACTTTCGAAGGCGGTCCGGCCGAGAAGGGCGGCGACGTACTGGCGGCCGCGACGCCAGAACTGCACGCGGCGGCGATGGCGGCGCTGCGCGGTTGATCCACGGCGCCGCGACGGTCGGCCGCCGCAGGATTTCGATCGCGCTCAGGGAGCGTCGCCGGTGCCCGGAATGAAGGCGTCGAAAGCGGCTAGGAGCTGCTCGCGATAGATGTCCTTCTCCTGCAGGATTTCGTGCTCGGCGCCGTCGATCATCAACAGCGAGCCGACGCGCAGTTTCCTGGCATAGGCTTCCACCGCCTTGGTCGAGACCACCCGGTCGGCGCCGGCGGCGACGATCAGCATCGGCACCTTGACCCTTGCCATGAAATCCGGATCGCTGACGGCTTCCGCGGCCGCCGCTGCCGCTTTCAGCCAGCGGATCGTCGGGCCGCCGAGCGCCAGCTGCGGCCAGGCCTCGTAGATGCCGACATTGCGCCGGTAGCGTGCGGGATCCGAAGTCACCTTGTTCACTTCGAAGGCGGGCGGAACTTTCGGCCGCGGACCGAGCGCGGCGTAGAGCCTGCCGAGGCCCAGCGCGCAGAAAATCGCGCAGACGCGCCGCACCGTGCTTATCGAAACCTGCAGGTCTGGCACGGCGAGGAAGGGTGCCAGCAGCACCATGCGCCGCACGCGATTGACCATCGACGGCGAGGCAAGCAGCGCAATCACCGCTCCCGTGGAATGGGCGAGGATGTAATAGGGGCCGCGGCAGTCGGGCAGCACGATCTCCTCGAAGAATTGCTCGAGGTCGCGCGTGTAGTCGCGGAAGCTGCGGACATAGCCGCGCTGGCGGTCGCGCAGCAGGCGGCTGGAATCGCCCTGGCCGCGCCAGTCGAGGACGGCGACGCCGAAGCCGCGATCGGCGAGATCGCGGATGGTCTCGAAATATTTCTCGATGCATTCGTTGCGCCCGGTCAGCAGGACGACAGTGCCTTGAAGCGGACGGGCCACGGCGGCGAAGAGGCCGTAGCGGATCTTCTTGCCGTCAGGCGTGGTGAAGAAGCCGCCCGCGGCATTCTGCGGCGCGGGATTGTCCTCGGTCAGATGGAAAAGATCCGTCATTCGGCGCGTCGTTGCTTGTTCTTTGCCCGGACGGGCGAGGCGTCGGCATGGTGATAGACGGCCAGACGGCAAAAGCAAAGGCGTTGCGAGGATTTACGCGGCAACTCCCAAAGGGAAGGCCGGAAGTGCCTGCGGCGCACTTCCGGCCTCTGTCGATCCGGGAGGAAGGGACGTTGCACCCGGTTCGGCCTCGTCGCGGCGCGGAAAAGAGGCGCCGCTTGTCTGTCTGTCTCAACGCAATTCCGGACGGAAAACCGCTTCACACTTTTCCTGGAATTGCTCGAACTTGACCAAAGCTTAAGGCCGGCCGGCTGAACAGATGCCGAAGCCCGAGTTCATCCACCGTTCATCAACGTGGCCGCATTGCGACCGCGGCGAAAACCTTGAAATGGGTTTTTGAGCTTCCCAAATGAGGGTTGCGGCCGCCGATTGTCGGGGTCGCTGGCCTATCCGGAACGCCTTGCGAGGGTTTCGCACCGGGCCACACGCAAACCATGTTGCTCAACAGGAGAACACCTTATGCGTCACGTTGATTTTTCCCCGCTTTATCGCTCGACCGTCGGCTTCGACCGGCTGTTCACCATGCTCGACTCGCTCGGCCAGCCCGAGACCGCGCAGACCTACCCGCCCTACAATATCGAGCGTACCGGCGAGAACGCCTATCGCATCTCGATGGCCGTTGCCGGCTTCTCGGAAGACGAGATTTCGATCGAAGCCCACCGCAACGTGCTGACCGTCAAGGGCGAGCGCAAGGAAGAGGGTAATGACGAGGGTTCCGAGCTGCTCTATCGCGGCATTGCCTCGCGCTCCTTCGAGCGCCGTTTCCAGCTGGCCGACCACGTCGAAGTGGATGGCGCCACGCTGAAGAATGGCCTGCTCTTCGTCGACCTCAAGCGCAACATTCCCGAGGAGCTGAAGCCGCGCAAGATCGCGATCACCCAGTCCTCGGAAAAGGCCAAGCAGATCGAGGCCAAGGCCGCCGCGTAACCCGCGGACCGCATCAAAGACGACGTCTCCCTCCCGAGACGGAAGCGGCGCCGAGAGGCGCCGCTTTTTGTTGTGCCACCGGCAACGAGCCTTTCTGGCTCTTTTGGAGCGTGCAGCGACGGATCATGAAGGGCGATGTCCGATTTTTCCCTGCTGCTGACAGCCACGATCGCAATCACTTTCCTGCTCGCCGGTATCGTCAAGGGCGTGACCGGCATGGGCCTGCCGACGCTGGCGATGGGGCTCTTGGGCGCCATCATGCCGCCGGTGACGGCGGCATCGCTGCTCATCGTGCCGTCCTTCGTCACCAATGTCTGGCAGCTTTTCGCCGGCCCGAGTTTTTCCGCGATCCTGCGCCGGCTGTGGCTGATGATGGCGGGCATCCTGATCGGCACCGTCGCCGGTTCGCGGCTGCTCGCCAGCGACAACGTCAAATGGACGACCGCCGGCCTCGGCGCGGCATTGATCGTCTATGCCGCCTACAGCCTGCTCGCGCGGCAGCCGACGGTGCCGGCATGCGCCGAGCGCTGGTCGTCGCCGGTCGTGGGCTTCCTCACCGGCCTGGTCACCGGCGGCACCGGCGTCTTCGTGGTGCCCGCCGTCCCCTATATCCAGGCGCTGGGCTTGAGCCGGGACGACCTGATCCAGGCGCTCGGTCTTTCCTTCACCGTGTCGACGATCGCCCTGGCGTTGGGCCTCGCCTCGCATGGCGCCTTCGAGGCCGGACATCTGGCGATGTCCGCGCTTGCCGTGCTGCCGGCCTTGCTCGGCATGTGGCTGGGGCAGGTGCTGCGCCAGAAAATCAGCCCGGCGACTTTCCGCCGCTGGTTCCTGATTTTTCTGATCCTGCTCGGCGTCGAGCTGCTGCTGCGGCCCTTGCTGGCCTAGCGCGCATTACCGGCGCTTGCCGCGAGAACAGCCTCGACATTCTGCCGGTGAACGGCTTCGTATGGCGCGAAATATTCGGTCGCCGTCGTGGCAAACATGTCGTTGCCGAAGGTCCTTAGATCCTGCTTCGCCAGGTCGGGGTCTTGCCGGCAGGCAAGCAGCTTTCGAACATAGGCTTCGGTCGCTTCGATGAAACTTCTGTCGTAGCCGCCCGCTTCGATCGCCTGCAGAGAACCGTGGTTGGGCAGGATGCGGTCGAACTGCCAGCCGGCCATGCGCTCGAGGTCGACCAGATGTTCGCTCAGGCGTTCCGGTTCCGAGACATAGGTGACGGAATCTTCCAGCGTGTCGCCGGCCAGAAGCAGGCCGGCGTCGGGCATCAGCAGCACCGTGCCGTCATGGCTGTGGATTTCGACCTGGCGGAGCTCGACAGCAACAGTGCCCACTGTCAGGCTGAGGCTGTTCTCGAACATCCTGTTGGGCAGCACGAGTGGCCTGATCGGCGGATTGCTGCTTTCGATGTCCGTCCGTCCGCGTTCAAGCGCCGAGGCGGTGAGGTTGTTGGCGATGATCTCGCAATCCTGGAACACTTCGTTGCCGGCGATATGGTCGTCATGCCAGTGGCTGAGAACGACACGTATCGAGGTCGCGCCCATGTCCTCGAGGGTGCGCCGGATGAAGCGAGCATGGGGCAGGGAGACGTGCGTGTCATAGACGAGCGCCTGCGATCCATCGACGATCGCATAGGTGCAGATGCCGAGCGTATAAGCGCCGTCGTCGAGCCAGTTCGGCTCGTCCGACCAGATGCGAACGCCATCGACACGACCATCATAGAAGCCCAGCACATTCGGCGCCGGCAGGACCAGCCGCATCGTCGAGCCGAGAGGCGGTCTGGTCATCAGTTTACCCTCAAGCCAGCAACCGGCCGAGATGGTCGATCTCCTGCGCCGTCGTCGCGAAGCTGGCGACGAAGCGGTAGATCGCTTCGCTGTCGCCGATATGACCGTCGAAGCCCTGCGGCACGCCCCATTCGTGGAATTTGGCGCCGGCCGCCTGCAACTTCCCGGCGGTCTCGCGGTTGAGGATGGCGAACACCTCATTGGCCTGCGGCAGCCAGGCGAGCTTGCCCGCCGGCGCATCCTCGATCGTCTCGGCCAGGTGTGCTGCCATCTGATTGGCGTGGCCGGCCATCCGCAGCCACAGATCGTCGGTGAAATAGGCCTCGAACTGGGCCGAGATGAAGCGCGCCTTTGAGAAGGTCTGCCCGGCGCGCTGGCGCAGCAGGCGCAGGTCCTTGCCGACATCCGGATTGAGGATCACCACCGCGTCGGCCATCCAGCAGCCATTCTTGGTGCCGCCGAAGGAGATGAGGTCGACGCCGCTCTTCCAGGTCATTTCGGCCGGGCTGACGCCGGTCGCCGCAATCGCATTGGCGAAGCGCGCGCCATCCATGTGCAGCGGCAGCTTGTGGCGGCGGCTGACCTCGGCGATCGCCTGGACGTCGTCGACGCTGTAGACCGTGCCGACCTCGGTTGCCTGGGTGACGGTGACCGCCATCGGCTGGCCGGCAGGGGCCAGATCCTGCGAATAGCGTTTGATGGCCCGGTCGAGAGCTTCAGGGTTGATGCGTCCCAGTGGTCCCGGCACCGGCGCCATGCGCGCGCCGCCGGTGTAGAAACCCATCGCGCCGAACTCGTCGACATTCATATGCGCTTCGGAATGGCAGAGCGCGATGCCGCCGATGCGGTTCAGCGCAGCCATCGAAAGCGCGTTGGCCGCGGTGCCGGTCGCGACGAAGAAGACCTGCACCTCGCGCTCGAAGATCTCGCTGAAGCGGCGATAGACGGCGCGGTCCAGATCGCCGTCTCCATAGGCGACAGCGGTGCCGGCGGCATGGCGCGACAGGTTGGCCGAAATGTCAGGGTGGACGCCCGCCCAGTTGTCGGATGCAAAGAACATCGAGAAGTCCATATCGTGATTGGCAAAAGCGGCGGGACTTGACCGCTTCGCCAGTCGAAGCGCAAGGGCCAATCGTCGGCAAAGCGGTGAAGCCAGCGCGTCGCCTCGACAGGCCTGGACCAAAGCTTGCGTTTCTGGCGCCCGTCACGAAATTTTGTGTCGCGGCGCCACCAAGTTTTTTGTGAATCGGTCTTGTGTGCCTCCCTGATTTCTGCCATAAAAAATTTAGGACAGCAGTACTGTCTTATTTTGTCGCACAAAACAGGCTGGACTGGCGTATCATCAGTGCCATTCCGGCCATTGTCGCGAGCGGCGGGTAGACGGCCCGGCTCTGGCCTGTACGATACCGGATGCGAACCGGGCGTATAGCCTTATGGTTCGATGGATTTCGCGAGACGTGCAGCAGGATCAAAGGGGAAGCACTCTCGCTTCCCAAGGCAAACCAGCGCCCTGAGACAGTCGGGGTCAAGGTGGAGAACGGAGGATAGGACGATGACGGAACTGACGCCATCTGCGATCAACGGCCAGGCCGCGCAGACGAAAGCGGCAGCCGTTAAACGCCCGACCCATACCACCGCCAACGGCATGGTTGCGCAGGGCCTCTATGATCCGCGCAACGAGCATGACGCCTGCGGCGTCGGCTTCATCGCCAATATGAAGGGCGCGAAGTCGCACGGGATCGTCGAGGACGGCCTGGCGATGCTGGAGAACCTCACTCATCGCGGCGCCGTCGGCGCCGATCCACTGGTCGGCGACGGCGCCGGCGTTCTGGTGCAGATCCCGGACGGCTTCTTCCGTGAGGAAATGGCCGCCAAGGGCGTCGACCTGCCGCCGGCCGGCCAATATGGCGTCGGCCACTGGTTCATGCCGCAGGACCCAACGCTGCGCGCCCATATCGAAGAGATCATTGCCGAATCGGCGCAGTCGGAAGGGCTGCCGCTCATCGGTTTCCGCGACGTGCCGGTCGACAATTCATCGCTGTCGAAGGCGCCGGGTATCGTCGCGTCCGAGCCGTTCCACCGGCAGGTGTTCATCGGCCGCACGGCCGACATTCCCGACGACGAGGAATATGAGGCGCGGCTCTATTTGCTGCGCAAGGTGATCTCGGGCCGCATCTACGCCGAGAACGATAACAAGGATATCGGCGCCTATTGCGTGTCTCTGTCGGCGCGCACCATCGTCTACAAGGGCATGTTCCTGGCCTATCAGGTCGGCGCCTACTACAAGGACCTCAAGGATCAGCGTTTCGAGACGGCGCTGATCCTGGTCCACCAGCGCTTCTCGACCAACACCTTCCCGTCGTGGAAGCTGGCGCATCCCTACCGCATGGTCGCGCATAATGGCGAGATCAACACGGTGCGCGGCAACAACAACTGGATGGCGGCGCGCCAGGCCTCGGTCGATTCCGAGCTGTTCGGCAACAACATCTCGAAGCTGTGGCCGATCTCCTATGAGGGCCAGTCTGACACGGCGTGCTTCGACAACGCGCTCGAGTTCCTGTTCCAGGGCGGCTACTCGCTCAGCCACGCCATGATGATGCTGATCCCGGAAGCCTGGGCCGGCAACAAGCTCATGGACGCCGACCGCAAGGCTTTCTACGAGTACCACGCGGCGCTCATGGAGCCGTGGGACGGACCGGCGGCGGTGGTGTTCACCGACGGCCGCCAGATCGGCGCCACGCTCGACCGCAACGGCCTGCGCCCGGCGCGCTACATCGTCACCGATGACGACCGCGTCATCATGGCTTCCGAAGCCGGCGTGCTGCCGGTGCCGGAGGAAAAGATCGTGCAGAAGTGGCGGCTGCAGCCCGGCCGCATGCTGCTGATCGATCTCGCGAAGGGTCGAATCGTCTCCGACGAGGAGATCAAGTCGGAGATCGCGACCAGGCATCCCTACAAGACCTGGCTCGCCAACACGCAGCTCATTCTGGAAGACTTGAAGCCGGTCGAGCCGCGCGCGCTGCGCAAGGATGTCAGCCTGCTCGATCGCCAGCAGTCCTTCGGCTACACGCAGGAAGACACCAAGCTTCTGATGGCGCCGATGGCCACCACCGGCCAGGAAGCGGTCGGCTCGATGGGCACCGACACGCCGATCTCGGCGATGTCGGACAAGTCGAAGCTGCTCTACACCTATTTCAAGCAGAACTTCGCCCAGGTCACCAACCCGCCGATCGACCCGATCCGCGAGGAGCTGGTGATGAGCCTGGTGTCGTTCATCGGGCCGCGGCCGAACATCTTCGACCTCGTTGGCACGTCGCGCCGCAAGCGGCTCGAAGTGCGCCAGCCGATCCTGACCAATGGCGATCTGGAGAAGATCCGCTCCATCGGCCACACCGAGGACCGTTTCGACACCAAGACGATCGACATCACCTACGGTTCCAACGAGGGCGCCGCTGGCATGCAGGGCGCCATCGACCGGCTCTGCGAGCGGGCGGAAGCGGCGGTCGCCGGCGGCTACAACATCATCATCCTGTCCGACCGCCAGGTCGGACCGGACCGCATCGCCATCCCTTCGCTGCTGGCGACGGCGGCCGTGCATCATCACCTGATCCGCAAGGGCCTGCGCACCTCGGTCGGCCTCGTGGTGGAGACTGGCGAGCCGCGTGAAGTGCATCACTTCTGCTGCCTCGCCGGCTATGGCGCCGAGGCAATCAACCCCTATCTCGCCTTCGACACGCTGCTCGACATGCACAAGCGCGGCGAGCTGCCGGAAGAAGTCGACGAGTACGAGGTGGTCTCGCGCTACATCAAGTCGATCGGTAAGGGCATCCTCAAGGTGATGTCCAAGATGGGCATCTCGACCTACCAGTCCTATTGCGGCGCGCAGATCTTCGACGCCATCGGGCTGAAGTCGGACTTCGTCGAGAAGTATTTCACCGGCACGGCGACGCTGATCGAAGGCGTCGGCCTGGACGAGATCGCCACCGAGACGCTCAGCCGCCATACGGACGCCTTCGGCAGCGATCCGGTGCTGCGCAACAACCTCGAGGTCGGCGGCGAATATATGTACCGCATGCGCGGCGAGGCCCATATGTGGTCGCCCGATGCGGTCGCCAGCCTGCAGCACGCCGTGCGCCAGGGCTCGTGGGACACGTTCAAGGACTATTCGGCGCAGATCGACAGCGCGACCGCCCGGGCCCAGACCATCCGCGGCCTGTTCAAGATCAGAACAGCGGACGAGACCGGGCGCAAGAAGGTTTCGATCGACGAGGTCATGCCGGCAGCCGAGATCGTCAAGCGCTTCTCGACCGGGGCGATGTCGTTCGGCTCGATCTCGCGGGAGGCGCATACCACGCTGGCGCGCGCCATGAACGCCATCGGCGGCAAGTCGAACACCGGCGAGGGCGGCGAAGAGGCTGACCGCTATCTGCCGCTGCCCGGCGGCGGCAAGAACCCGGAACGCTCGGCGATCAAGCAGGTCGCTTCCGGCCGGTTCGGCGTCACGGCGGAGTATCTAGTCAATTCCGATATGATGCAGATCAAGGTCGCGCAAGGCGCCAAGCCCGGCGAGGGCGGCCAGCTGCCCGGACACAAGGTCGACGCGACCATCGCCAAGGTCAGGCATTCGACGCCCGGCGTCGGCCTGATCTCGCCGCCGCCGCATCACGACATCTATTCGATCGAGGATCTGGCGCAGCTGATCTACGACCTGAAGAACGTCAATCCGGCGGCCGACGTCTCGGTCAAGCTGGTGTCGGAGGTCGGCGTCGGCACGGTCGCGGCGGGTGTCGCCAAGGCGCGCGCCGACCACATCACCATCTCGGGCTATGACGGCGGCACCGGCGCCTCGCCGCTGACCTCGCTCAAGCATGCCGGCAGCCCGTGGGAAATGGGCCTTGCCGAAACGCACCAGACGCTGGTGCTCAACGGCCTGCGCTCGCGCGTCGCGCTGCAGGTCGACGGCGGCTTGCGCACCGGGCGCGACGTCATCATCGGCGCGCTGCTCGGCGCCGACGAGTTCGGCTTCTCGACCGCGCCGCTGATCGCGGCCGGCTGCATCATGATGCGCAAGTGCCATCTGAACACTTGTCCCGTCGGCGTCGCGACGCAGGACCCGGTGCTGCGCAAGCGCTTCAAGGGCACGCCCGAGCACGTCATCAACTTCTTCTTCTACGTGGCGGAAGAGGTGCGGGCGCTGCTTGCCGAGATGGGCTTCACGCACATCGACCAGATCATCGGCGACAGCGACCTCCTGGAGAAGCGCGACGTCATCCAGCACTGGAAGGCGCGCGGGCTCGACTTCTCGAAGATGTTCTTCAAGCCGGATGCGCCGCATGAGGCGCTGCACTGGACCGAGCGGCAGAAGCATCCGATCGACGACGTGCTCGACCGCAAGCTGATCGAGCTGGCGAAGCCGGCGCTGGACGCCAAGCAGCCCGTCACCATCGAGCTGCCGATCCGCAACGTCGATCGCTCGACGGGCGCGATGCTGTCGGGCGAGGTCGCCAAGCGCTTCAAGCACAAGGGTCTGCGCGAAGACACGATCCAGGTGAAGCTCACCGGCACCGCCGGGCAGTCGTTCGCCGCGTTCCTCGCGCGCGGCATCTCCTTCGAGCTGGTCGGCGCCGGCAACGACTATGTCGGCAAGGGCCTGTCGGGCGGGCGCATCGTCATCCGCCCGCCGGAAGAGGCTAGAATCGTCGCGGCGGACTCGATCATCGTCGGCAACACGGTGCTTTACGGCGCGACCGAAGGCGAGGCTTACTTCGCCGGTGTCGCCGGCGAGCGCTTCGCCGTGCGCAATTCGGGCGTCGCCGCCGTCGTCGAGGGCGTCGGCGACCATGGCTGCGAGTATATGACCGGCGGCATCGTCGTCGTGCTCGGCAAGACCGGGCGCAACTTCGCGGCCGGCATGTCGGGCGGCGTCGCCTATGTGCTGGACGAGAAGGGCGATTTCGCCGAACGCTGCAACATGGCGATGGTCGAGCTGGAGCCGGTCCCGGAAGAGGACGATTTGATGGAGAAGCTGCTCCATCATGGCGGCGACCTCGACCATAAGGGCCGCGTCGACGTCTCCGGCGACATGACCAGCCATGACGAGGAACGGCTCTACCAGCTGATCTCGAACCACGTGCATTTCACCGGTTCGGTGCGTGGTCGCGAGATCCTCGACGACTGGCAGAATTTCAGGCCGAAATTCCGAAAAATCATGCCGGTGGAATATCGCCGCGCGCTGATCGAGATGGAACGCATGCGCATGAGCGTGGCGGCGGAATAGTTTCGGGCATGGCCGGGATGACGACTTCCCGGCCGGCATCCTCACCAACAATCCTGACCCCGTACCGCGGTTGCCATGGCAGCCCTAAGGGGTTAACGGGTGCGCGACAAAAGCGTGCCTTCGGACAGCAGGGACTGGACTATGGGCAAGGTAACAGGCTTTCTCGAGATCGACCGGCAGGTGCACAAGTACCAGCCCGCCTCCGACCGCATCCGGCATTTCCGAGAATTCACCCTGCCGATGTCGGACAAGGAGGTCGAGAAACAGGCCGCGCGCTGCATGGACTGCGGCATTCCGTTCTGCCACGGGCCGACCGGCTGTCCGATCCACAACCAGATCCCGGACTGGAACGACCTCGTCTACAATGGCGATTGGGACAACGCGATCCGCAACCTGCATTCGACCAACAATTTCCCGGAATTCACAGGCCGCATCTGCCCGGCGCCCTGCGAGGAAGCCTGCACGCTGAACCTCGAGGACATTCCGGTCGCCATCAAGACGGTCGAGCAGGCGATCGCCGACAAGGCCTATGAGACCGGCCATATCCGGCCGTATCCGCCGGAAAAGAAGACCGGCAAGCGGGTCGCCGTCATCGGCTCCGGCCCGGCCGGCATGGCAGCGGCGCAGCAGCTCGGCCGCGCCGGCCACGACGTGCATGTCTATGAGCGCGAGAGCCGCCCCGGCGGGCTGATGCGCTACGGCATTCCGGACTTCAAGATCGAGAAGCACTATATCGACCGACGCATCGAGCAGATGCAGGGCGAGGGCGTGACTTTCCATTGCGGCGTCAATGTCGGCGTCGACATGAAGGTGGCCGATCTCATCGAGGAGTTCGACGCCGTGCTTTATTGCGGCGGCTCCGAAACGCCGCGCCCGGCCGGCATTCCGGGCAGCGACCTCAGCGGCGTCTATGACGCCATGCCCTATCTGGTGCAGCAGAACCGCCGCGTCGGCGGCGAGCCGATCCAGTCGGTGGCGTGGCCCTCGCACCCGATCATCGCGGGCGGCCAGCATGTCGTCGTGGTCGGCGGCGGCGATACCGCGTCCGACTGCATCGGCACCGCCTTCCGCCAGGGCGCGGTGCGCGTGACCCAGCTCGATATCCGTCCGCAGCCGCCGGAGAAGGAAGACAAGCTGTCGGTATGGCCCTACTGGGCGACGAAGATGCGCACGTCCTCCTCGCAGGCCGAGGGCGCCGAGCGCGAATTCCAGGTGGCGACGCTCGAATTCATCGGCGAGGAAGGCCAACTGACCGGCGTGCGCTGCTGCGAGGTCGACGACAAGCGCAAGCCGATCGCCGGCAGCGAATTCGTCATCCGCGCCGATCTGGCCTTCATCGCCATCGGCTTTGCCGGACCGGCGGGCGACAGCCTGATGAAAGAGCTCGACGGCAAGATCAAGGTCGTCACCGACAGCCGCCGCTCGAACAATGTCGAGGCCAATGACCGCGACTACCGGACCAGCGTCGACAAGCTCTATGCCGCCGGCGACGTGCGCCGCGGCCAGTCGCTGGTGGTGTGGGCGATCCGCGAGGGTCGCCAGGCGGCGCGCTCGATCGACGAGACGCTGATGGGATCGACGGTGCTGCCGCGCTGAAGGGGGTTAACGAGCCGCAGGCTTTCGCGAAGCGCCGCTCTAGCTGAGCAACAGCTTCATCGCCCAATAGAGGCCGATGGCCATCTGAACCGCGAACGCTGAAAACCGAGCCTTGACTGCGGTCGGGCTCGTCGACGTCAAATGAATGGCCGACTGCACCAGCCGGGCGCCGAGAAACCAATATGCGAGCGGATCGGTAATCGAAGCGCGCGAACTCATCATGGCCATGGCCATGAGACCCCCGAATATGGGAAGGCCCTCGATGCAATTGGCGTGGGCGCGCGCCAGCCGCTGCAAGAAGGGCGAAAGGCCGGCATTGTCCGGTGCGAAGCCATTCGCGGGGACGCGGCCGCTCAGCACAAGATGGGTGCGCAGGATTTCCATCCATGTGAGCAATAAGAGGGTCCAAGTCACGAACCCAAGCAAGGCATAGCCCGTTGCCGACATATTCGCCCCCGACTTTGACTTCGGCCAAAACCCAACAATGCCATTGTTCGGCTTGGCGCGAAATTGCCGCAAGAGCGGTTCACCGTTTCGTGGAAACGCCGAACCGCTCTATCCTCTTGTGTTTACGCAATTCCGGACGGAAGGTTACGGCGAAGACGCCGAACTTAACCGCTCACAGTTTTCCTGGGATTGCTCTACGCAGGAATGTCGGTCAAGGAGTTGCCGGCGTCGGGCCGGGATCGACAGCCGCCGTCGCAGGCGGCTTCGGCGGCCAGGAGAAATCGTCGGCGCGGCCGGGCGAGGCGGCCGGCGCCTTGCCTTCCAGGATCAGCTTTTCGCCGGGCAGGTTCGGATCGGCCCTGGCTGGCTGCGCGGCACCCAGCAGTTCGGTGCCGCCGTCGAGCGACGGATCGCCCAGCAGCATCGGCGCGGTGCGGTCGACGATGACGGGCGCGGCGGCCGGCTTCGGCGCCTCGACTGGGGCACCGGCCGGCGCTGACACGGTCGTGACGCTTCCCGGCGCCGCCAGACCGAGGATCTTGGCCAACGGCTTTTCCGTGTAGAAGGCGAGCTTGCGCTTGCCGGCCTTGGTGACATTGATGCCGTCGTCGGAACGCAGGCGAACCGGTTGGCCGTTGATGTCCGGACCGGAGGTGACGAAAGCGCCGTTCTCGTCGACGAAGCCGTCCCAGACATCGACGAACTCGCCGCCATGGCTTTGGGCGGCCGAATGATAGATGTCGTTGAAGGCAAGCATGTCGGAGTTCATCTTCGACACGCGGAAAGCCGGCATGCCGACCCATAGGAACGGCACCTTGGTGTCCTGCAGGGCCTTGCCCAGCGCATCGGTGCGGCGCTCATATTCCTTGGTCCAGTTCTCCGAGCGCGGCTGCTCGCGCACGTCGCCGACCTTCATCTGCTGGCGGTCGTTGGAGCCGAGCATGACGATCACGGCGGCCGGCTTCTCGGTCTCGATCAGCGATTTGATCTCGGCCGGCCAGTTGTAGACGTCGTCGCGCACGAACCCGGACGAGCCGTTGGCGCGGGCGACGATCCGGACGGCGGGATTGTCGGCAAAAGCGGTGTCCAGGCCTTCGGCCAGCCCGCCTGCAAGGAAATCGCCGACCACCAGCACGACGCGGGCGTCGTTCGTCTTCTCGACGATCGGCGTTTCGGGTTCGGCCGGCGGGCGCGGCTTGGGCTTCTTCTTCGGTTTCGGCCTTGCCTTCTGGACTTCGACCGGCGGCTCGACGCGTTCGCTGCGGCGCGGGAACAGGAGATCACGCAGCGACCAGCCGCGGCTTTCCTCCTGCGCGAATGCCGGTGCGTGGAAGGCGCCTGCGGCCGTGACGACCAGCACGGCAAGGGCGAGAACCAGGATCGGCGCCCGACGAATGCCCTGCCTGATACGCGCGACCGACACCAAACACCTCTCCATCCCTTGGCGTGGCCCAAGGTCACGCACAGGTGTGAAGCGCTAGAGCATCCGTGCCGCCTTCGAAAGGATGCCTGGCGCTCCCGCGAGCCCTACCGCTTGCGGAGCCATTTGAGCACTTCCATGCTCGGATAGCCATCCTGGGTCAAGCCGACCTTGGCCTGATAGGCCATGATGGCGGCCTTCGAGCCGTCGCCGATCTTGCCGTCGAACTTGCCCTCATAATAGCCGTGATCGGAAAGCCGCTTCTGCAGCTCCTGCCGTTCCTCGAAGCTGAGCTTGGTGAAAGGCCGTTGCCAGTCCTGCACCAGGCCAGTGCCGCCGGCGATCTCGTCGGCCAGAAGGCCGACGGCCAAAGCGTATTTGTCGGCATTGTTGTAGGCCTTGATGACCGAGAAATTCCTGATCATGAGGAAGGCGGGGCCGCCCCGGCCGTCCGGCACTTTCAGCGTCGCCTTGTCGGTCAGGTTCTTGAACGGCTTGCCGCTGGCCCGGGCGACGCCGAGCGCCTGCCACTGCGCGATCGTCTTTGCGCCGCCGGGCAGCTTGCCGGCCGGTATGGTCACTTCATAGCCCCAGGTCTTGCCGGCCTGCCAGCCGTTCTTCTTCAAAAGGTTGGCGGACGTCGCCAGCGCGTCGGGGATCGAATTCCAGATGTCGCGCTTGCCGTTGCCGTCCATGTCGACCGCGTAGCGCTGATAGCTGGTCGGAATGAACTGGGTCTGGCCCATCGCGCCGGCCCAGGAGCCCATCAGATGGCTCTCGTCGATGTCGCCGGTCTGCAGGATCTTCAGCGCCGCGATCAACTGGGTGCGGGCATATTTCGAGCGCTTCGCGTCGCCATAGGCGAGCGTGGAAAGCGAACGGATGACATTGCGCATGATGTCGTCGCGCTGGAGGATCTCGCCATAGTTCGATTCCATCGACCAGATCGCCAGAAGGATATTGCGGTCGACACCGAACCGCGCCTCGATCCGATCGAGCCAAGGCTTCCATTTCTTCGCCATCGCCTGGCCGTTGGCCACCGACTGATCATGCACGCGGTTGTCGAAATAATCCCAGGCGGGGGCGCTGAACTCCGGCTGTGTACGGGCCTTTTCCAGCACGACCGGGTCGGGCTCGATGCCTCTCATAGCCTGGTCGTAGACGGCGCCCGAAACACCGCCCGCCACCGCAGTGGCGCGAAAGCCCGCAACCCACTGGCGGAACCCGGCATCGGCGAAAGCGGGGCCGGCGGGCATCAGCAAGGCCAGCGTGAGGCCGGCGGCGGTCACCAGTGCCGCCAGGCGCCTCGCGGTGTTGCGAACGGACATCATTTCCTCCTTCGTCAAATCAGGAAGGATCATTCAACGCCGAACCGGGTTAGTATTTAGTTTACCATAGGTGCCGCCGGGAACGAAAAGAGGGATCGCGGCTTTAGCTCTCACGCTCACTGCTCGCTCGTCAACCCGACATTCCGGCGTGAAAATGGAATTCCGGAGTGAAAATGAATTCGGGAGCGAAAATGTCCGGGGGGATTGCGAAGCGCGCCGCCGAGCGGATAATTGGCCGAAACGCAAGGGTGGCGCAGCATGAAACGAGTTCGCAAGGCAGTTTTCCCGGTCGCAGGCCTCGGCACGAGGTTCCTCCCGGCCACCAAGGCCATCCCGAAGGAAATGCTCACCGTCGTCGACCGGCCGGTCATCCAATATGTGGTCGACGAGGCGCGCGAGGCCGGCATCGAGCATTTCATCTTCGTGACCGGGCGCAACAAGGCGGTCATCGAGGATCATTTCGACGTCCAGTTTGAGCTCTACGACACGCTCGCCCAGCGCGGCAAGGACGACCAGCTCGCCCGCCTGCAGCGGCTGCAGCCGGCGCCGGGACAGACCAGCTTCACGCGCCAGCAGGTGCCGATGGGCCTCGGCCACGCCGTCTGGTGCGCCCGCGAGCTGGTTGGCGACGAACCCTTCGCGCTGCTTCTGCCGGACATGATCATGCAGTCGGAAAAGAGCTGCATGAAAGACATGGTCGAGCTCTATGCCGAGACCGGCAACAACATCATCGCCGTGCAGGAATGCGACCCGGCCGAGGCGCATAAATACGGCATTGTCGGCCGTGGCGAGGACACCCATCACGGCTTCCGTATCACCCAAA
>NZ_VFUA01000079.1 GCF_006440735.1 Mesorhizobium sp. B2-7-1
GTGGCGGCGGCGAGCGGCGCCAGGGTCGGCCGCTCGCTGGTGATCGTCTTCGTGATTTCCGCCGTCACGGCCGCTCTCGCGGGAAGCCTTTTGTCGATGAGCCTCGCCAGCGCCGCGGCGACGACCGGCAGCACGCTGATGCTGCAGGCCGTCTCGGCGGCGATCGTCGGCGGCGTCGCGCTGACCGGCGGTTCGGGCACGCCCGCGCATGTGCTGCTCGGATCGCTGATCCTGACGGTGATGAACAATGGGCTGAGTCTGATCGGCATGGGGGCGACGGGGATTCTCTTCGCCAACGGCCTCGTGCTGATGGGGATCGTGCTGCTCGACGGTCAGTTGGGCGCATGGATGAGCGAACGGCTCGCAATGTCGCGGGCCGCCAATTCCGCCTAGCGGAAACAACCCACGGATCCTTGCAACGCCGCCGAGCGATCGGCGGCGCGGGGGGACGTGCAACCTTGAAACGGGAGGAGTAACCAAAATGAACTTCGCAAAACTCACCAAACTTTTGCTGACGACCGCGGTCGTCGGAGGGCTGATGGCGCCCGGAATGGCCTTCGCCGCGGCCAAGGGCGCGAAGGTGATCCTGCTGACGGTCACGGAAGAGTGCGAATATTGCGCCCTGCACCAGCGCGCCTTCAAGGAAGTCGCGGCCGCGGCGGGCATCGACCTCGAGGTGAAGATCAACAATTACGACGCCGCCGAACAGGCCTCGCAGGTCGACCAGGCGATCGCCCAGAAGCCGGACGCGATCGTGCTCTGGCCCGCGGATGCCAGCGCCATCGTGCCGTCGCTGCGCAAGATCAAGCAGGCCGGCATCCCGCTGGTGATCACCAACTCGCGGCCGGACGAGAAATACTCCCAATTCTGGGACGTCTTCACCGGCCCGTCGGACATCGGCAACGGCGAGTCCGCCGGCGAAGCCATGATCAAGGGCTTCGCGGACAAGAAGCTCGGCAGCGACGGCAAGGTCTTCGTCGTCGAGGGCGTCCCCGGCACGCCGCCGCAGATCCAGCGCTCGCAGGGCTTCGAGGATGTCCTGGGCAAGAAGGCGAGCGGCATCCAGGTGGCCGGCAAGCAGAACGGCAACTGGGACCAGACCAAGGCGACGGATGCCGCCGCCGCTCTCTTCACCCAGCTCGGCTCGGGCGTGAAGGGCGTTTACGCGCAGGCCGACAACATGATGTCCGGCGTGATCGTCGCCGCCAAGCGCGCCGGCATCGATCCGGCAAGCCTGGTCCTGGTCGGCTCCAACTGCTCGATCGAGGGCGTCAACCAGATCAATGACGGCACGCAATACGCCACCGTCCTGCAGTCGCCGATCGACGACGGCAAATATGCCGCGCAGGCTGTCGCCGATCTCCTCGACGGCAAGAAGGTGGAGAAGCAGATCTTCCTGCCGCACGAGATCATCACCAAGGCCAACGTCGCCGACTGCAACGCCGCGCTGGGCCGCTGAACCCTTTTCGAGGCACGGCGGCCGCCGCCGTGCCTCACCTTTCCCGACGTCAGAAAAGAGGAATATCCCATGGCCATGGAGCCAGTCTTTAGCAACGCCTTGCCGGACCTTGTCGTGGTCTCGGGAACGGCTTCTGGTCTTGGTACCAACATTGCCCGGCTGCTGACCGAAAGCAGCGTGCGCACCATCGGCGTCGATCTCGCGCCGGCGCCGGACAGCCTTGCGAACGAACTATATTCGCATGTCCGGGGCGACGTCACCGACGAGACGACCTGGGCCGGCATCGCGGACATGATCGCCAACGAGAACCCCGGAACGCTCGGCCTCGTGACATCGGCGGCGATGCTCAATGTCGGCACCATCCTCGAATTCGACAAAGCGGCGATGGAAAAGACCATGTCGGTCAATTTCATCGGCACGGCGCTCGCCTTCCGCGCCATGCTGCCGCTGATGACCGCGCGCGGCGGTGGCCCGATCGTGGCGGTCGCCAGCATCGACGCGACCTTCGCCGAGCAGCAGCTCGCCGTCTATGCCGCCTCGAAGGGCGCCGTCCGCCAGCTCACCCGCACCGTCGCCATGGACCATGCGCGCCAGGGCATACGCGCCAACGTGCTGAGCCCCGGGCCGATGCTTGCTGGCCTGTTCGAGCGGCACATGAAATCCGCCAGCGACCCGGACCGTTTCCTCGCGGCGCGCGCCAACCGCCAGCCGGCCGGCCGCATCCTCGATCCGGCCGAGGTCGCCCGCGCCGGCCTCTTCCTGCTTTCCGATGCCTCCACGGCGCTCAACGGCGCCGAGATCATCGCCGATGGCGGCCTGACGACCAGCTTCGATTTCCGCACCGGGTCGGAAGGCGCGTCGGTCTGAGGAGAAGATGATGAGCAACCCTATTGAACTCGTCGCCGCCTACTGGACGATCTCGGGCGACGTCTACCCGTTCGCACCGAACGAGATCAGCCCGTTTCCATTCGCGGAGCGCGTCGAAGCCGCGGCCAGGGCCGGATACAAGGGCGTCGGTCTGATCCACGCGGACCTGCAGGCGACGCGCGAGAAGATCGGCTTGAAGGAGATGCGGCGCATCCTCGACACCAACGGCATGCCGCATGTCGAGCTGGAGTTCATCACCCACTGGTTCGCGTCCGGCGCCCTGCGCGCCGCATCGGACAAGGTTCGCCGCGAGCTCTTCGAGGCGGCGGAGGCGCTCGGCGCCCGCGACGTCAAGATCGCGCCGGAATTCGATGCCGACACCATCGACCTGGCGCAGGTCACCGACAGCTTTGCCGCCATCTGCGACGACGCCGCCCGCTACGGCACCAAGATCGCGCTTGAGGTGATGCCGTTCTCCAACGTGCGCACGCTGGAAACCGCGCGCGCCATCGTCGAAGGCGCGGCCAAGGCCAATGGCGGCCTGCTGCTCGACATCTGGCATGTTGGCCGCGGCGGCATCCCCTACGAAGCCGTCGCCGCCGTGCCGAAGCAATATGTCGTCTCGGTCGAGCTCGACGACGCGGATGAAAAAATCGTCGGCACGCTCTGGGAAGACACGATCTACGAACGCCGGCTCTGTGGCGAGGGCGTGCTCAATCCGCCCGCCTTCATCGACGCGATCCGCGAGACCGGCTTCGACGGCTTCTATTCGGTCGAAGTGATCTCAAAGAGGCATCGCGTGCTGCCGCTCGAAGAGGCGGCCCGGCGTTCGTTCGAAACCACCATGGCGCAATTCGCCGCAAAATAGGGAGGATCAAATGGAAACCAATCTCAAGGGCAAGGTGGTGCTGATCACCGGGGCGGCGAAGGGCATCGGCCGCGAGACGGCGGTCGCGTTCGGCCGCGAAGGTAGCCGCGTGGCGCTTTTCGACATCGACGAAGCGGCGCTCGCCGAGTCTTCGGCCGCGGTCACGGCGGCTGGCGGCACGGCAGCGACGTTCAAGGCCGACCTGTCGTCGGCGGATGACATCGAGAAGAAGGTCACGGCTGCGATCGCCCATTTCGGCGGCTCGGTGGACGTTCTTGTGAACAATGTCGGCGCCGGCGCGGTGCGCACGTTCGACCAGTTGACCGATGCCGAATGGGACAAGACCTTCTCGCTCAACTTCATGAGCTATGTCCGCACGACGCGGGTCGTTCTACCGGTGATGCGCAAGCAGGGGCATGGCGCGATCGTCAACAACGGCTCGGATCTCGCGCGCCAGCCGGAAGGCGTTCCGATCGACTACTCGGCGTCCAAGGCGGCAGTGCTCGCCCTGACCAAGGGGCTGGCGCGCACCGAAGGCGCCAACAACATCCGCATCAACGCAGTGGCTCCCGGCCCGATCTGGACGCCGTTCTGGACCCAGCCCGGCGGCTTTGCCGAAACCATGGGCAAGTTCCACAACATGGAGCCGCAGAAGGCCGTCGAACACGAGATGTCGCTGCGCCAGCTGCCGCTCGGCCGCCTCGGCAAGCCGGAGGAAGTGGCCAACGTCATCGTCTTCCTAGCCTCCGATCTCGCCTCCTTCGTCACCTCCTCCGTCTGGGGCGTGGACGGCGGCTCGATACGGGCGATCGCCTAAAGCAATTCCAGGAAAAGTGTGAGCGGTTTTCCGTCCGGAATTGCGTCAAACAAAGAGATTCTGGGAGGACCGCGCCGCGGTTCTCCTTTTTTTGAAATAGCGCAAAAACAAAGAGTTGCAGCAGGCGATTCGATCAAACGCTGAACTGCTTCAAGGCGCGCCGCAACGAGCCAGATTCAGCCGGCGCGGTCGACGATCCGCTCGATGCGGTCCTGGGCGTCCTTCAGGGCCGCGCGGTCGGATTTGCGGCCGGAAAGCGCGTCGTGGACCTCCTCGCCGATGATGCGCTCCATGCCGGTGTAGAACGGCACCGGCGGGCGCTGCCAGTTGCGCAGCAGATTGCGGTTGGCGAGGCTGCCGACGAAGCGCACGAGCTGCGAGCTGCCGATCGCCTCCGGATCCGCGCTCACCGAGAAACGCGGCGCGACGGGAAAGCCGTTCTTGACATGCTCCTTCATCGCCTCTCGCGAGGCCATCCATGCTAGCGCTTCGGCCGCGAGCGGCAGGCGCTTCGGGTCGATGTTGGAGGGAATGCACAACAGGAACCCGCCGATCGGCGAGGTGTTGGTGCCGCCCGGCCCGGAAGGCTGCGGAACATAGGCGACGCGCCGCTTGACGGCGGACCGGACTTCGGCCTCGAACTGCGCGGCGCGCATCGTCCAAACATAGCCCATCGCGCTCTGGCCGCGCAGGAAGACCGCGCAGGAATCATCCCAATGCGCCTCGAGCGCGCCGGGCTGGGCGATTTCCAGCATACGGTGCATATAGTCGAGCGCCAGCAGGCCGGCTTCGCTGTCGATCTGCGGCCGCATATGCTGCGCATCGAGGTTTTCGGTGGAGTAGCCGGTCGGCGTGCGGCGGATCGACAGCACGCTCTGGCCGCAGCAGCCGAGGAAGAACATGAAGCTCGACGCCAGCGGCCTGTGCGCCGCGTTCCAGGCGATGCCGTAGCGTTCCGCCGCCGGATTGTGGAACGCCCGCCCGGCGCTGATGACGTCGTCGAAAGTGCGTGGCAGCGCCAACCCCCCGCTTTCGAAGAGGTCCGACCGGCAGGCCAGGACCTCGATCGTGCAGTAGATCGGCACGCCGTATTCCACGCGCTGCCAGGTCGTTGTCGACCAGATCGAGGGATGAAAATCCATCGGGTTGATGCCGGATTCGCGGATCATCTCACCGATCGGCAGGACAAGCCCCTTGCTCGCGAATTCTCCGAGCCACGGCATGTCGATCGCGATCATGTCGTAGGCCGAGACGGCGCGCGCGCCGTTCGCGAGCCCCTCCCGATAGAGATCGTTCTGATGCACCAGCTTGAAGCTCTTGGCGCTCGCCAGATTGTTGCGGAAGTCCGACCACATGTTGCGCATGGCGGCGAAGTAATTGTCGTCGTTCAGCAGGAACTGCAGCTCGACGCCCTTCGTGACCCTGTTGGTCAAAAGGTTGATCGGCGGGATGATCGGATTGCCGCGCTGCGGCGCGCCGAAATAATAGTCGGCCTCGTGCTCCTCATTGTTGCGACCGCCGACGATCTCGGCGATCAGCGCCTTGGTCTCCGCCGCATAGTTGATGGCGAGGTTCGACAGCCGCGCCGTCGGGTGGAGCGTGAAGCGCTTGGCCGTTTCGGAAGCCGCCCGCCTTTCGATCAACCCGCCATCGATCATGCCTTGGATGCGCCGGATCGCGGTGCCGTGCGGAAGGTTGGAGACCAGCGCGAGCTTGCTGATCGTAACCGGATAGCCCTCGAGCTCCGAGCGCATGAGATAATGGATGATGCGCCAGGCGGCCTCGTCCTCGACATCCACGACGCCGAGGAAAGGCCGGCGCAGGCGATCCACGAAATCATAGACGCGCAGGAACTCGTGATCGTTCATTCAGACATTCTCCTTCCAGGCAGGAAGGATACGCCGACCAATTGGCTCGACGCCAGCTTTTGTCCAATTTGGACGAAACTACGGAGGATCAAGGTCCTGCGGTCTTGGGAGCCAGCACGAAATCCCACTCGACGGACCAGAACGGAGGCTCGAAGCCGAGCGCGCTCGCCTTTTCCCGGTCGGTTACTTTGGTGAAATCGGCGATCAGCGAATCCTTCACGCCGAAGACGGCATCCTCGGCAAGGTAGCGGCAATCGGGCGCGAAGATGTGGGTGATAACAGGATCGTAGCCCGGCGCGCTGACGATATAGTGTACATGCGCCGCGCGGTTCGGATGACGCCCGAGCGCCGCGAGCATCTTTCCGACCGGTCCGTCGTCGGGGATCGGATAGTAGCGGGGCTTGACGGAGCGATACCAGTATTCGCCCTTCTCGTCGGTGGTGAAGACCCCGCGCAGATTCCAGTCGGGCTGCACGTCCTTCTGCTGGACATCGTAGAAGCCGTCGTCATTGGTCTGCCAGACGTCGATCAACGCTCCGGCGATCGGCTTGCCTTGCGTGTCGAGCACGCGGCCGCGCACCACCATCGGCTCGCCCTTGCCGTCGAGGCAGATGTTCGCGCCATGCTCGTAGCGCGGCGCTTCGGGCACATAAAACGGGCCAAGGATGGTGTTTTCCGTAGCGCCGTTCGGACGCCGGTGATTGATCGCGTCGACAAGCATCGAGACGCCGAGCGTGTCGGAAAGCAGGATGAACTCCTGCCGCCAGTCGGAGCACATCTTGCCGACATCGGTCAGGAACTTGATGCCTTGCAACCACTCCTCATGCGTCGGCTCGATCTCCTTGATGGCGGCATGCAGATGCTTCACCAGCACGCCCATCACCTCGCGCAAGCGCGGGTCGACATCCGGCCCCATGCGCGCGTTGACCACGTCGACCGAAGTCTCTTCCTCGAAATAGGGATATTTCGGTCGAGCGGCGTCTGCGGTGCCTGTCATGGCGATAATTCCTCCAGGGACGTTCGGGTTTCAGGCCTGTGGCGGCTCGCCGGCATAGGCACGCGCGATAAGGGCCCGGATCGGTTCCCGCTCCAGCGCCCGCGGGTTCCAGTAGGGATTGGCCAGCGCGCGGTCCGTCGCGATGTCGATCCCGTCGGCTGGCATGCCGATCTCGGCGAGCCCGCGTCTTGCCCCGATCCGGCCGGCGAGATCGTAGAGAGCCATCGCGGGGTCGTCCGTCTTCAGCACGGCCCGCAGGGTCTCCATGACGGCCGGAATGGCGGGGGCGTTGTAGGCCAGCGCATGCGGCAGGACGATCGTATGGATCTCCGCATGCGGCAGATCGAAACTGCCGCCGAGCGTGTGGCAAAGCTTGTGGTGCAGCGCCATGCCGACCGAACCGAGGCAGATGCCGCAAAGCCAGGCGCCGTACAGCGCCTCGGAGCGCGCCTCGCGGTCGTGCGGGCTCCCGGCGATCACCGGCAAGGCGCTTGCCAACGCGCCTATGGCTTCGGTCGCCATCAAATCTATCACTGGGTTGCTTTCCCTGGCATAGAGCGCCTCGACTGCATGGGCGATGGCGTTCATGCCGCTTGTTCCCGACAAGGAAGCGGGAAGCGTCATCGTCAGGTCGACGTCGTAGATCACCACTTCCGGCAGCACTTTCGGGCTCGATTGGGTGACCTTCACGCCATCCTTGGTCTCGCCGAGGATCGGCGTCATTTCCGAGCCGGCATAGGTCGTCGGCATCACGATCTGCGGCAGGTCGGTGCGCAACGCGATCGCCTTGGCGAGGCCCGTCGTGGAGCCGCCGCCGACCGCGACCAGCCCGTCGGCCTGAAGCTCCGCCACGACGCGCAGCGCGTCCTCGGTCACCGATAGGGGCGTATGCATTGTCGCCCTGGCATAGACCCCGGCCGCCGTACCGCCGAGCGATCCGGCAAGACGCCGTGCGTCGGCCTCTTGCGGTGGCGTTGCCAGCACGAGCACGCGTTTCAGCCCCAGACGGTCGATCTCCTCCGGCAGCCTTGCGATCGTGCCCGATCCGAAGACGACGCGTGCCGGCTGGCCATTGTAGACGAAGCTTTCCATAGAGCCCTCCCCTCAGGCCCGGTTGTCGACACGCAAGAGGAAGGGATTGATACTGACGCTTTGCCAGACATTGGCGGCGTTGAACGGGTCGCCCGCGTTGAACGCCTTCACATCCTCGATGTTGTCCGCGGAAAAGACGAAGAGCGAGCCGATCATGGTTGCGCCGTCCGCCGCGACCAGCGGCCCCGAGATCACGGTCGCGACCGGGCCGGCGGCAAGATAGGCCTTGTGGGCATCGTAGTTGGCAAGCCGGCGCTGAAGCGCATCGGCATGGTCGAGACAGTGGACGGCAAAGAGCAAGATAGTCCTCCCGGGTAGGCGCGACGCATCATCGATCGTCGCTAAATTCTACTCCTCCCTGCCGGAACTTAAACCGGCGCCTATCGAGCAGGCCGGTGAATTGGTCCAAAATGGACAGATGCGGCGGCCGATGCGATCGTGAGGACTTGCGACGACGAAGCGCGCAAGGCGCTGACCGGCAGCGCGCGCGGCTTGTGATTCCTCGCCGCCGGAAACGAATATCGGCCAATTGCATCGTGCGGTCGCGGACAAACGCGGCCGCGAGATCGCGATCGTCAGGCGATCCGCTGCTCGAACTGGGCGATCTCTGCGCTCTTGCGCAAACCGGTCGCGACGACCGACACGCGGAATTTTCCCGCCAATGCCTGGTCGAAGATGGCGCCGACGATGATGTCGGCATCGGCGTCGACTTCTTCCCTGATCCGCGTCGCGGCTTCGTCGACCTCGAACAGCGTCATGTCCATGCCGCCGCAGATCGACACGAGCAGCCCCCTGGCGCCGGACATCGATGCTTCATCGAGGAGCGGATTGGCGATCGCCGCCTCGGCCGCGATCTTGGCGCGCCCCTCCCCGGAGGCCTCGCCGGTTCCCATCATTGCCCGGCCCATGTCCCGCATCACCGACTTCACGTCTGCGAAATCGAGGTTGATCAGGCCTTCCTTGACGATGAGGTCCGTGATGCAGCCGACACCCGCGTAGAGAACGCGGTCCGCCATGGCGAAGGCATCGGCGAAGGTGGTCCTGGCGTCGGCGACCCTGAAGAGGTTCTGGTTCGGAATGACGATCACGGTGTCGGCGCTCTCGCGAAGCCGTTCGATGCCTTCCTCCGCGGCCTGGGTCCTGCGCTTGCCTTCGAAGACGAAAGGCTTGGTGACGACGGCCACCGTCAGGATGCCGGCATCGCGCGCGGCCCGCGCGATCACGGGCGCCGCACCGGTTCCCGTGCCGCCGCCCATGCCGGCGGTGATGAAGCACATATGCGTTCCCGCCAGGTGATCCATGATCTCGTCGATGGATTCCTCCGCGGCGGCGCTGCCGACCTGGGGCAGCGACCCGGCGCCCAGGCCCTCCGTCACATGCGCGCCCAACTGGATCAGCCGCGAAGACTTCGACATGGTGAGCGCCTGGGCGTCGGTGTTGGCGACGACGAACTCGACGCCCTCCAGCCCTTCGGCGATCATGTTGTTGACGGCGTTGCCGCCGGCGCCGCCGACCCCGACGACGGTGATCTTGGGCCTCATCTCCAGGATTTCCGGCTTGGCGCTCATTTTTTCATCTTTCTACCAAAAGCACCTGCTGCCCTGCCCCACGACCATGCGGGACCGGAACAACAAGCACGCGAATCAGGCGACCCCCACCAAGCACAGGGAATCAGAGCAGGCGCCTCCCTGCAAGGTCCGCTGACATTCTGCACAGGTGCAGATGCCGCGGCCGAGAGCTGGAAGGCATCTGCCGAACGAGGGATCCGAGCCGGAACCGTTGCGGCAAAATTCTATTGCGTCACCGAAGTCGAGGTGCCCCAGGTGTCCGACAGCACGTAGCCTTGCGGGTACGGATCCGTCGGGTCGAGATAATAATTGTGCTCTCCTGTGATCCAGGCTCTGCCGGTTATCTGCGGCACGATCGCCTTGCGCCCGGCGACTTCGGTGAGCTCGAGGATCTTGCCGGTGAAGCGCGAGCCGATGATGGATTCGTGGATCAGCACCTCGCCTTCCTTCATCTGGCCCCGCGCCTGCAGCACCGCCATGCGGGCCGAGGTGCCGGTTCCCGTCGGGCTGCGGTCGGAGCGTCCGGGCGAGACGATGCAGGTGTTGCGTGTGACCTTGCCCGGTCCCTGGAACGGCATGGCGAACTGGACGATGGACACACCGCGCACATTATCGAATTGCGGATGCATAACATCGAGCTGCTCGCGCGCCGCGCGGCGGACCCTCTCGCCGACCACGGCCAGCTCGCGGGCCTCATCCGGAACGACCGAGAAGCCGAGCGCCTTGGCATCGACGATGGCGTAGAACATGCCGCCGTAAGCGACGTCGACCTTCAGCGTTCCCAACCCCTCGACTTCGATATTGGCATCGAGGCGCTCGGCGAAGGCCGGGGCATTGCGCAGCGTGATCGACAGGCATTTGCCGTCGCGGCATTCGGCGCGCACCTCGATGACGCCGCCAGGCATGTCGAGCTTGAAGCGGGCCTCGGGCTCCTGCATCGGCACCATGCCGGTCTCGAGCAGCACCGTGGCGACGCAGATCGTGTTGGAGCCGGACATCGGCGGATATTCGGTTGGCTCCATGATGATGGCGCCGGCGGCGCAATCTTCGCGCGTCGCGGGCACCAGGAGATTGACATGCCGGGCAACGCTGCCGCGCGGCTCGCAGATCAGCATGCGCCTTATATGGTCGTGATCGCGTTCCATCGTGATCATCTTTTCCATCATCGTGCGGCCAGCGGGCGGCAGCACGCCGCCGACGATGACGTCGCCGATCTCGCCCTCGGCATGGCAGCCGACGACGCGGATGCTGGTTTTGGTGCGCATTGCTTTTTTCTCCCTGTCCGCCGCGGCTGTCCGACTGGCAAGTGACCCTGCTTCGGAGACAAACTGATCAATCCGCGCGCCAGCCTCAAGGAGAATCCTGACCGCCAACGCTTTTCCAGCCGCTTGGAGCGGTTCGGCAGCCCAGGAAGTGCGGACGACGCGGGCATCCGCCGGCATCGTCTGCCTCGTTGTTACCGAAGGCGACAGGCCTTCCAGGGGGCACCGCGCTATTGGAACAGGCTTCGCAACTCGGCCGGCAGTCTCGATTCCCAGCGCTTGAAATCCCGAAGCAGCCAATCGCGCTCAGGCATATGAACCTCCGCCATGGGAGGAAGCACGAGGCCCCAGTCATTTTCGCCCGTCGACGCGGCCAGGAGCGCCTTCACGGCGGCCGGGAACGGACTTCGCGACAAGATGGTGTCGCCAGCCAGAAGAGCGGGGACCAGTTGGCGACGATCGAAAGCCGTTGGCGCGTCAAATATCGCTCGCATCAGGCGAGGCATCGCATTGCCAAGGCCACATATCGTGCCTCGCGCGCCCGCCGCGAGCGCCTGCGGCAAATGGGTTTCCGAGCCGGTGTAGATTGCAAGATGAGAAAATCGACGGATCAGGGCTTCGGTGAAGTCGAGATCGCCGCCACTGTCCTTCACCCCGCTGATCAGCCCCGGATAGGCCTCATCGAGGCGGCGCACCAGGCGCGGAGTGATGGGGACGCCGCATATATCGGGGAAATGATAGAGGCATAACCTGAGGTCGTCTCGCCTGATCCGATCGATGACGGTGGCGTAGAAACGAAACGTGCCGTCTTCCGTGATGCCGCCCCGATAGACGCAAGGAGGCATCAGCAACAGGCTGTCGACCCCATGGTCGAGCGCATTGGTCGCCAGTTCCACGACGTCGGGTATCGACAATGCCCCCGCGGACACGATCAGACGGCGCGGGTTTGTTCCCGCTCCGACCAGCGCGTCCAGCGTGGCGGTTCTGTCCTGGACAGAAAATTCAGTTCCTTCGCCGGTCGTTCCAAACAGCGCGACGCCATCGCAGCCGGACCGCAGCAACATGGAAATGTGACTGATCAGAAGCGGCAGGTTGGGATGGAAATCAGCCGTCAGCGGCGTGGCCGCGGCGACCATCAGGCAATCTGATTTTGGCAAAGCCGAGGTGTCGGATTTCATGCGGGTCGCAACTCGGTCCTGCCTGGATGGTCGTCCGTCTTCTCAAGAAATGATGATTAATTGCCTATTGTCAACATTCAGCTTGACCGGTTCCCGACATAGTGGAAACATTCAGTGGCTTGGCCGTCAGCGTCGAGCAGGGAACAAAGATAAGAGATGGAAGGGGTTGGGAGCATGGAGCAGTCTTTCCTCAAGCAGAACGTCGGCCGCCGCACTGTCCTGAAGGGAACCCTCGGCGTGTTGGCCACGCCGTTCGTGTCACGCCTGGCGCATGCCGCCGGCAAGGTCATCCGCGCCTCGACGCCTGGGCCTGACACCGAGTGGCAGTCCAAGGGACTGCAGGCCTTCAAGGCGGCGCTCGACAAGTCGATGCCCGGCGCCTTCGACGTGCAGCTTCATTATAACGGTACTCTGTTCGCGCAAGGCAGCGAGATCGAAGCCATGCAGCGCGGCAACTTGGAGATCGCGCTGACATCGCCGTCCGATATCGCGGAACTCATCCCCGAATATTCCATCTTCACAACTGGATATCTGTTCCGCGACGCCGCCCACCTCGATGCCGTCTATGACGGCGACGTCGGCAAGGAATTCAAGGAGAAGGTGGCCGGCGACCTGCAGCTGCAGATCGTCAGGAGCCAGTATCTCGGCACGCGCCACGTCATCCTTCGGCAGGCGCGCACCGTCAACGTCCCCGACGACCTCAAGGGCGTGAAGCTGCGCATGCCCGGCTCCGCGTCGTGGCAGTTCCTCGGCAATGCGCTTGGCGCCGCCGCCACGCCGCTTGCGTTCGAGGAAGTCTATCTCGCCATGCAGACCGGTACGATCGACGGCCTCGAAAATCCGTTACCGGATGCGATCGCGTCGAAATTCTACGAAGTCTCGAAGCAGGTAGTCCTGACCGGGCACCAGGTGGCCAACGTCTTCTTCACCATGCCGAAGGCCTTCTGGGACGGTCTGACGGACGACGAGAAGAAAGCGATCCTCGATGCCGAGGATGCCGCCAAGAAAGTCAATGACGACGGCGTCAAGGCAACCGAAGCCGACGGCAAGGCTTTCTTCGAGGCGCATGGCAACACCGTCACCAAGCCGGATGTCGACGCATTCCGCAAACATGTGCTCGATGCTTTCGTGAATTCGGATTTCTCGAAGAACTGGCCGAAGGGCCTGCTCGATCGCATCGGCGCCGCATAAGCTTGGGCCGATGCGGAAATTCCTGGTTTTCTGGAAGCGCTTCTCGGAGTCGGTGAGCGTCGTGGCATTCGCCCTGATGTTCGCCGGCTTCGTGATCGGCGTCGGGGGACGCTACGTCTTCAACACACCGGTCGCGTGGTCGAACGAGCTTTGCGCGATCGGCTTCGTCTGGATCGTCTTCTGGACGAGCGACATCCTCCTCAAGGAGCGCCAGCACATCGTCTTCGACGTGATCTACGGCGTGTTCCCGCCACCGGCGAGACGCATTCTGGCGCTCTTCATCACGCTGTCCCTTGCGCTGCTTTTCCTCGCCACGCTGGTGGCGATCGCCGACTACATCTGGTTTCTCCGAAGCCGCCATTCGATGCTGCTGAGAGTGCCTATGCCACTCGTCTTCGGATGCTTCCTGGCCTTCGTGATCGCCGTGGTGGTGAACTCCTTCATCCGCATCTGGCAGCTCCTTCGTCCGGGCTGGGAACAGCATCTCTAGGAAGACCGCATGTCGTTCGCAGCCATCACCATGTTCGTCCTGTTCTTCGTCTGGACGTTCCTCGGCATGCCGCTCGGCCATGCCATGCTTGCCGCCGGCATCGTTTATTTCCTGGTCAGCGGGGGCGATCTCGGCCTTGTCGCCAGCCAGAGCCTCAACGGCGTCTACGGCAACTTCGTCATGCTCGCCGTGCCGCTCTTCATCTTCTCGGCCGAATTGATGAATGCCGGCGAGATGACCGACAAGCTCTTCGGCTTCGCCAGCCTGATCGTCGGGCGGTTCCGCGGCGGGCTGGCCTATGTCAACATCATCGCCAGCGTCATCTTCGCCGGCATGAGCGGCAGCGCGCTTGCCGACGCGGCGGGGCCCGGCAAGATCTCCATCGACATGATGATCAAAGCCGGCTACCGGCCCGGCTTCGCGGCGGCGTTGACCTCCACCTCGGCGATCCTGGGTCCGATCATCCCGCCATCGATCCCGATGGTGCTCTACGGCGTCGTCACCAACACCTCGATCGGTTACCTCTTCCTCGGCGGCGTCGGCCCTGGCCTCTTCCTTGCCGCCGTCATGATGGGGCTCGTCGCCATCCAGGCGCGCATCCAGGATTTCCCCACACAGCCGAAGCCGACGCTGAAGGAAGCCATCGTCGTGACCCGCGACGCCGGGCCGACGCTGCTGCTGCCTGCCATCCTGCTGGGCGGGATCTACACTGGCGCGGTCACGCCGACCGAAGCGGCCGCTGTCGCGGCCTTTGTCGCGCTTGTGCTGGCGATCTTCTGGTACCGCACCATGTCGCCGAAGAAGCTTTTCGAGGTGCTGCTCAACTCTTCCAAATCCACCGCTATCGTGGGTATCACGATCGCTGGAGCGGTGGTGATGAACTATATCGTGGCTGCCGAACGGCTGCCTGCGGTGCTTGGCGTCTGGATCGCCGAGATGGACATGGGCCCGCGCATGTTCATGTTCGTCGTCACCCTGCTCTTCATCCTGCTGGGAGCACTCTTCGACACGCTTCTGCTGCTCCTCATCGTCATCCCGATCCTGATGCCGACGGTGCGGGAGCTCGGGATCGACCCGGTCTATTTCGGGGTCGTCTCGACGGTGAACATGATGATCGGGCTGATCCATCCGCCGATGGGCCAGGTGCTCTATCTGATCTCGGGCATCACCGGCATCAAGGTCGGTGCGATCCTGCGCGAGATCTGGTTGCTGCTGGCCCTGATGGTGATCTCGCTCTTCGTCCTCGTCTTCATTCCGCAGATCACGCTCTGGCTGCCCAAGATGGCGGGCTACGTGCCTGCCGGCGGCTTTCACTAGGCTTCTCTCACCTTGGAATTTTGCCCATGCCGGCCATGAAAGAACTTGTCAAAGGGACAGACCGCTACCGCCACTATATCGGCGGCCAGTGGGTGGATTCGACGATCAAGGAATGGATCGAGATCGAGAACCCGGCAACCGGCGCGGTGATCGCCTCGGTACCGAAAGGCGGAGAGGACGACGCCGATCGCGCACTGGTCGCCGCGCGCGCCGCGCAACCCGCCTGGGAGGCGATGCCGCCGGCCAGCCGCGGCCAATTGCTCAAGGACCTTGCCCGGCTCATCCTGGAGAACCGCGAGCGGCTCGCCCGCATCGTCGTCGCCGAACAGGGCAAGCCGATCCAGGAAGCGCGCGGCGAGATCGAAAGCGCGGCGCTTTACCTGACCTATGCCGCGGAAGAAGCCCGCCGCATCACCGGCGACATCCTGCCGTCCGACGTGCCGGACGAGCAGATCTGGATCCAGCGCGTGGCGCATGGCGTCGTGGTCGGCCTGACTGCCTGGAACTATCCGGCGGCGCTGATGTGCCGCAAGATGGGTCCGGCGCTGCTGGCCGGCAACACGATCGTCATCAAGTCGCATGAAGCGACCCCCGTCTCGGCGCTGGAAATCGCGCAGCTTTCCTCGCAGCTCGACTTTCCGCCCGGCGTCATCAACGTGGTTTCCGGCACCGGCGAAGGCATCGGCGCGGCGCTTGTGCGCCACCCGATCCCGCGGCTGATCACGCTCACGGGATCGGTGCGCGCAGGCAAGGAGATCTTCCGCGCAGCGGCCGACGACCTCAAGCTGCTCCGCCTCGAGCTCGGCGGCAAGGCGCCGTTCGTCGTGGCGGAAGACGCCGATATCGGCGCGGCGGTGCGCGCGGCGGTGCTGTCGCGCTTCGAGAATTGCGGCCAGATCTGCATCTGCAACGAGCGCATGTATGTCCATCGCAAGATCGCGGACGAGTTCCTCGACAAATTCACCCGCGCCGTGAAGGCGCTGAAGATTGGCGACCCGACCACGATGGTCGATGTCGGCCCGAAGGTCAGCGGCATCGAGTTGGACAAGGTCGACCGGATGGTGGACGAGGCCCGCAAGGCCGGCGCGAAGATCCTGACGGGCGGCCGGCGTCTGACCGAGGGCGAGTTTTCGCGCGGCCACTGGTATGAGCCTACCGTGATGACCGTCGCCGACAACCAGATGCGCATCATGCAGGACGAAGTGTTCGGTCCGGTGGTTCCGGTGATGACGGTCACGGACTTCGACGAGGGGCTGCGGCTCGCCAACGAATCCCGTTACGGGCTGTCGGCCTATGTCTTCACCAAGGACATGCGGCGCATGATGCGGCTGATCCGCGAGTTGAAGTTCGGCGAGATCTACGTCAACCGCCCCGGCGGCGACGCCGTTCACGCGCACCATGCCGGCATCCGTGACAGCGGCATCGGCGGCGAGGACGGCAAGTACGGTCTCGACGCCTACTTCCAGAAGAAGACGATCTACGTCAATTATGCCTGACTTCGGGCCGGCGCGCCTGTGAGGCTGGCGGCATCATGGCTGACGAAAAAGACATCGACGACGCCTTGTCAGGCCAACGCATCGCCGCGCTGGCCGATCTGAAGTCGCGGCTCGGCGCGCCCGGCACGATCGTCTGCCTCGGCAACGGGCCCTCGTCGGAGGACGCGCGTATCGCCAACTATGGCGGTGCGGCCCTGTTCCGCGTCAACTGGATCTGGCTGGAACGCGGTTGGATGGCCTCCCCCGACGTGGTCTTCACCGGCGACCCCGATGTGGTGCGGCTGGCGCGGGCGCCGATCGTGATCTTCCCGACGGAGGCCGAGGGAAAGCCGATCCTGCAAAGCTATGGCGCGGCTGCACGCCTGGCTGGCTACGCCTTTCTCGACCGTTTTGAACCGAGCGTCGCCGACCTGACAGCCGCCCGGATACCCACCAACGGCGCGCTGATGGTTGCGGTCGCCGCGCTTCTGCGGCCCAGCCGGCTTGTGGTCGCGGGGATCGACCTTTACCGCGACCCGCGCGGCAAATATCCCGGGCCGGCCGACAATGCCGAGGGCTACACCACCCGACATGGCGAAGCTGTCGACCTCGGGCTGATCGCAAGCGCGCTGCGGGGTTTCCGCGGCGAGTTGCATATCCTCAGCGACAATCTTCGCGGGGCTTTGAACGCTATTGGCGCCGGATCATGACGCTGCTTCGCGCGCGGCCCCGGCCGACGAGGCGCCCTGCTTCAGCAGTTTCGCCAGGAGCTTGACCTCGGCTTCGTTGTGGTTGCGCGCCAGCGTCTCGGCGTGATCCGCGTCTCCGGCGATGACCGTCTCGATCAGTTTCTGGTGCTCGGCGATCAATGCTTCGTAGTCGTCGGGCAGGAAGCCCGACTGCACCATGTGGAACCGCACCTGCTGCAGGATGAAACGGTGCTGTTCGGCGAGCCGCTTGTGATGGGCAAGCCCGACGATGGCGGTATGAAGGTCGAAATCGATTCCGATCGCATCCTGGAACCGCTTTTGCCGGACCGCCTGCACGAGTTCTTCGGCAATCGCGCGCAGGCGCTTGCCGTCGGCGGCCTGGACATTGGCCGCCGCCAGCCGGGCGCCAAGGCCTTCCAGCGCGCCGCGCAGCGTATAGATTTCCCAGGCATCGGAGACGGAAGCACCCGATACTTCCCAGCGGGTGAAAGCCACCTGCTTGACCAGCCCCTCATTGGCCAGTTGGGCCAGCGCGGAACGCACGGTGCCGCGGCTCACCTCGAGCTCTTCCGACAGTTGCGTCTCCAGCAACCTCTCGCCGGCCGGCAGGACGCCCTCCAGGATATGCGACCGGATCTGATCGGCCGCTCGCCGGTCGAGCAGCCGTTTTTCCGACTTGAGACTTGCCAGCTTCGCCATCAGCGCGACTCACACCCATCGCAAACGTACATATTCGGGCCAATCCGCCTTCGCAACGACCGCGCCCAAAAACCCTTTCGGCTGGGAAGCCGTCTCGTTCGGCCCTGGCCTTACAAAAGCTCCCTGCTATCCGCAATTTACGCTTGCTGATTGCTGACAATCAAGCGACTATATGCTCCAGCCGAGGAAATGATTGATGACGGTTCCTTCAGCCGTTGCGCTGCAGTTGAAAGCGGGTGACGAGATCGCCATCGCCCTGCGCGATATCGCGGCCGGCGAGCCGCTGTCGCCGTTCGGGCTCGTCGCGGCGACGGCCGTTCCCTTCGGACACAAGGTCTCTCTGCGGCCGCTTGGCCCCGGCGACGTCATTCATCGCCTCGGCCAGCCGATCGGCATCGCCACCGCGGCCATCCCGGCCGGCGCTCATGTCCATCTCGACAATATGGGCTTCGAGCAGTCGATGGCGGCCCACGCTGTCGGCACCAGGCTTTCCAATGCCGTGCGCCTCGCTCCGTCTCAGGTTCCTGCCTTCGAGGGATATCTGCGGGCCGACGGCAAGGCCGCCACCCGAAACTACGTCGGCGTGCTGACGTCGGTGAATTGTTCGGCGCTCGTGGCGCGGATGATTGCCGATCATTTCCGCCATCCGGCGGCGCTCGCCCCTTATCCCGGCATCGACGGCGTGGTCGCCCTGACGCATAAGTCCGGCTGCAGCGTCGCCGACGGCTCGATGTCGATGGGCATGCTGCGCAGGACGCTTGGCGGCTATGCCCGGCACCCCAACTTTGCTGGAGTGCTTCTGGTCGGGCTCGGCTGCGAGGACAACCAGATCGACCAGTTGGTCGAGGAAGAAAATCTTGAGCTCGGCGACGGCCTCGCCAGGCTGGTCATGCAGGAAACGGGCGGCACGCGCTCCAGCGTGGCGCGCGGCATCGAGATCGTCGAGGCAATGCTCGAGCGCGCGGCAAAGGCCGAGCGCCGGCCCATTCCCGCCAGCGAACTCATGGTCGGCCTGCAATGCGGCGGCTCCGACTCCTTTTCCGGCATCACCGCCAATCCGGCGCTGGGCGCGGCGGTCGACCGGTTGGTGGCCTGCGGCGGCACGGCGATCCTCGCCGAAACGCCCGAGATCTACGGCGCCGAAAATCTCTTGCTCGAACGCGCTGTCAGCCCCGAGGTCGGCCAGCGGCTGATCGGCCTGCTCGACTGGTGGGAAGACTACACCAAAAACGAGCCCCAGGGTTTCGACAACAATCCCTCCCCCGGCAACAAGGCCGGCGGCCTCACCACGATCCTCGAAAAGTCGCTGGGCGCGGTCGCCAAGGGCGGCTCGACGAACCTTGTCGAAGTCTATGGCTACGGCCAGCCGGTGGAAAAGCGCGGCCTGGTCTTCATGGATTCGCCCGGCTTCGACCCGATGTCGGCGACCGGGCAAGTGGCGGGCGGCGCCAATCTGATCGCCTTTACCACCGGACGCGGGTCCTGCTTCGGCTGCCGGCCGGCACCGTCGATCAAGCTTGCCACCAACACCGCCATGTACGCCCGCATGGAAGAGGACATGGACATCAATTGCGGCGCGATCCTCGACGGCGAGAAATCCGTCGAGGAGATGGGCGAGGAGATTTTCCGGGCCATGCTGGCGACCGCCTCCGGCAGGCCCACCAAGAGCGAACTGCTGGGCTATGGCGAGGACGAGTTCGCGCCATGGCACGTCAACGCATGGCTTTAGAGCATGATCCCGAAAAGTGAGAACCGGTTTTCGGAGAGATCATGCTCCAACAAAGAGTTAGATCAGGATGGCGATTCAACGAACGTCATCCTGATCTAGAGAGCAATTCCAGGAAAAGTGTGAGCTGTTTTCCGTCCGGAATTGCCTCGAAACAAAGAGATAGAGCGGTTCGCCGTTGCCGTGAAACGGCGAACCGCTCAAGGAAAAGAAACGAGGGGATTGTGCCGGCCATCAATGTGAAGCTGCTGAAGGGGCGCACGATAGAGCAAAAGCGTGAGTTCGCCCGCGTCGTGACGCAGGAGGCGAGCCGCATCCTCAAATGCGCGCCGGAAGCGATCGATATCATCTTCGAGGATGTCGAGAAGCACGACTGGGCCGTCGGCGGCGCGCTCGCCAGCGACAAGTAAACCAGCGATGCCTGCAACCGCCCGGCTCGGTGTCGACATCGGAGGCACCTTCACCGATCTCGTCCTGTCGCGAGACGACGGAGTGGTGTTTTCGGCCAAGGTGAGCTCCACCCCGGCCGCGCCCGAACAGGCCGTTCTTGGCGGCATGCGGCAGTTGTTCGAAGAAAGCGGTACGCGCCCGGGTCAACTCGCCGAAGTCGTGCACGGAACCACCGTCGGATCGAACACGCTGCTGCAGAAGGCAGGCGCGCGAACGGGCCTGATCACGACGCGCGGCTTCCGCGACGTGCTGGAAATCGGCAGACTTCGCACGCCCGGCATGTTCGACCTCACCTGGGACAAGCCCGAACCTTTGGTGGCGCGCCGCTACCGGCTGGAGGCTGAGGAGCGCACGCTGGCCGACGGCACGATCATGACGCCGCTCAGGGAAACGGACGTGATCGAGGCGGGCCGCTTCTTCATCGCCGAAGGCGTGCAATCCGTCGCGATCTGCTTCCTGAATTCCTACAAGAACCCGACCAACGAGCGGGCGGCCCTGCAGGCATTCGCCGTTGCCTTTCCGGGCATTCCGGTCACCGCTTCGGTTGACGTCCTGCCGGAGGCGGGTGAGTACGAACGCACATCGACCGTCGCGGTGAACGCCTATGTGCTGCCGTCGCTGAGCGCATATCTGGTCCGGCTCGAGCAAGGCCTGCGCAAGGCGGGCGTCACCGCGCCTCTCCTGATCGGCAATTCCAACGGCGGCCTCTCCTCTTCGGCCACGGCGCGGCAAAAACCGGTGTTCTTCATCTCTTCCGGCCGTTCCTCCGGCGCTGTCGGAGCGGCGCGCCTCGGCGCGGCGATCGGCGAACCGGATCTGGTTGCCTTCGACATGGGAGGCACGACGGCTTCCGCGGCGCTCGTCAGCCGCGGTGTCTTGAGCCGCACCCACGAGTATGAGTTCCGGGCCGGAATGTCCGTGCCCTCGCGTTTCATCAAGGCCGGCGGATACATGATGCGTGTGCCGACGGTCGATGTGGCGGAGGTCGGCAACGGCGCCGGTTCGATCGCCGCGATCGATGCCGCCGGGCTCATCACCGTCGGCCCGATCTCTGCCGGGGCAAATCCGGGTCCGGTCTGCTACGGCCTTGGCGGCGCGAGACCGACCGTGACGGACGCCAATGTGGTGCTTGGCTTCCTGCCGGGGAAGCTTGCCGGCGGCAGTGTCGTGCTTGATATCGAGGCGGCACGGCAGGCGATCGAACAGGCCATAGGCAGGCCACTCGGCCTGTCGGTCGAGGCCGCCGCGCGCGGCATCCGCGAGATCGCAAACGCCAACATGGTGCGGGCCATCCGCGCCGTCACCGTCGAGCGCGGTCTTGATCCGCGTGGGCTGACGCTGCTCGCCTATGGGGGATCCGGACCTGTCCATGCCTGCGACCTGGCCGCGATGCTCGACATCGGTCGCGTCGTCTTCCCGCCATCGCCGGGCGTGTTCACCGCGACGGGCATGTTGGCCGGCAGCGTCGAGCACCACGAATTGCGGCCATTGCAAGGGATATTGCAATCGTTGGGCGCCGCGCAGGTCGAAGCCGCGGCGCAAGAGATGCGCCATGCCGCGACCGCCGCGTTGACGGCACAGGGCTACAGCCCCGAAACGATCACCTTCGCCGCCATGATGGACCTGCGGCTGCAGGGACAGGACGCGGCGCTTACGATCCCGCTCGACGGCCCCTTCGACCCGGCCGCCATGCGGCCGCTCTTCCTTGCCGCCTATCGTGACACCTATGGCTACACGCCGACCGACACGATCGAGGCCGTTGTGCTGCGCTTGCATGCGCATGCACGAAGCGGCGCGCCATTCGACTTCCGGACCGCGCGGCCAGCAGAGGCGACCGCCTCCGGTGCGCCATCTTTGCGCCTCATCCATTTCGGTCCAGCCATGGCGCTCGACACGCCGGTCGTGCGCCGCGACACGGTGCGAGGCAAATCAAGCGGTCCGCTCGTCATCGACTGCCCGGATACGACCATCGTCATTCCGCCCGGCTTCACCGTCGGACCGGATAATACGGGCAGCCTCGTGGCGACATCGGGGGCGACGCGATGAACACCGTCGACCCCATCACCTTCGCCGTCATCAAGTCGGGTCTCGACACCATCGTCGATGACATGGCCTATGCCGTGATGCGCACGGCCCGCTCCCCCATCGTGCGCGACGTCCTCGACTATTCGGTCACCATCTGCGACCGCCAGGGACGTATCCTGTCGCAGGCGAAGACCGTGGCGCTGCATCTCGGCGCGGTTCCCGACGCGATGGCCGTCGTGCTGGAACGGTTCCAAGGCGATCTCTTCCCCGGCGATGTGATCGTCCTCAACGATCCTTATGACGGCGGCATGCACCTGCCCGACATATTCATGTTCAAGCCGATCTTCGCCTCCGAGCGGCTGCTCGGGTTTTCGGTGGTCATCGCCCACCATTGCGACGTCGGCGGTCGCGTGCCGGGCTCGAACGCGTCGGATTCCACCGAAATCTTCCAGGAAGGAATCCGCATCGCGCCGATGAAGCTCTATGAGCGCGGCGCGCCCAACCGGACGCTGCTGACCATCATCGAGAGGAATGTGCGGCTGCCCGATCTGGTGCTCGGCGATCTCGATGCGCAATACGCCACCTGCAACATCGGCGAGCGGGAGATGCTGCGCCTGTTCGCACGCTACGGCGACGACCTGGAGATCTATTTCGACCGGCTGATCGACTATGGCGAAGCGCTGACCCGCAAGGCCATTTCGTCCTGGCCGGACGGTGATTACACCTTCACCGACTATATCGACGGCGATGGCTTCTCGACCGAACCGATCCCGATCGCCTGCAAGATCACGGTGAAGGGCGACCATCTGTGGGTCGATTTCGCCGGCTCGTCGCCGCAGGTCAAGGGCGCGATCAACGCGACGCTGTCCTTCACCAAATCGTCCACCTATCTCAGCATACGCTGCGCGCTCGACCATGACGTGCCGAACAACGCCGGCGTCTACCGCTGCATCACGGTGACGGCGCCCGAGGGTTCCATCCTCAACCCGACCATGCCGGCGCCGGTCGCGGCGCGCGCCCTGACCGGCTACAGGGTAGTGGATACGGTGCTCGGCGCGCTGGCCCGGATCGCGCCCGCGAAACTGATGGCGGCTGGCGAAGGCGGCAACACGGTCGTGGCCATCGGCGGCTATCATGGCGATGCCAAACGTCCCTTCGTGTTGGTCGACATGATCAACGGAGCATGGGGCGGCCGCGCCGACAAGGATGGCATCGAAGGCGTCACCAATCCCAGCCAGAACATGTCGAACCTGCCGATCGAAACGATCGAGGCCCGCTATCCCCTGCTAATGGAGGAATACTCGCTGCGGCCGGACTCGGGCGGCGCCGGGCAGTTTCGCGGCGGGCTGGGGCTCAACCGCCAGTACCGGCTGCTGGCCGACCACGCCGTTCTCCAGCTGCGCGCGGATCGCCACGAGCACCCGCCCTACGGCCTCTTCGGCGGAGCGCCCGGCGCTTTGTCGCGCAATAGCATCAAGCAGGGTGGCGACTGGCGGGAGCTGCCGGCCAAGGTCACGCTCGAAATAGGCAAGGACACGGTGCTGCGTCACGAGCAAGCCGGCGGCGGCGGATGGGGCGATCCAAGCCTGCGCGACCGCGCTGCCCTTGTCGCCGACCTGGCCAACGGCAAGGTTTCGCCCGAACGGGCCAAAACCGACTACGGCAACGATGACGCAGTTCCGCCGAACGTTCCGTCGGCGCCTGGCGCGATGCGAACTACCGATTCATCTTCGATGCCGCTCGACAGCCGCATCCCAACCAAGGAGAAGACCTCATGACCTGGAGCGGCGTATTTCCCGCGGTGACCACCAAGATGGATGCTTCCGGCGCCATCGACCTGAAAGCCACGCAAGCCAGTATCGACCGGCTGATCAAGAACGGCGTGTCGGGCGTGATCGTCCTGCCCATGCTTGGCGAGAATGCCACGCTGACCCAGCCGGAGCGCGATTCGGTGGTCTCGGCCGCCAGGGAAGTGGTGGCCGCACGAGTGCCGCTGCTTTCCGGCCTTGCGGAATTGTCCACCGACAACGCCGTCTGGGCCGCGCGCAACTACCAGAAGCTCGGCGCGCAGGGATTGATGACCTTCCCGAGCCTTGCCTACCGTACCGATCGCCGCGAGACCGTGGCCTGGTACAAGGCAGTCGCCGAAGCCAGCGACCTGCCGGTGATGATCTACAACAATCCGATCGCCTACAAGGTCGATGTCGATGTCGAGACCTTGAAAGGCCTGGCCGACGTTCCCGGCATCGTGGCGATCAAGGAAGAGACCGGCGACATCCGCCGCGTCACCGATCTTTTCAATGCCTTTGGCGACCGCTTCGACATCTTTTGCGGCGTCGATGACCTGATCCTGGAGAGCCTTGCGCTGGGCGTTGTCGGGTGGGTATCCGGCATGACCAACGCCTGGCCGGACGAATGCGTGAAACTGTTCAACGCAGGCCGCGCGGCCGACCTGAAGACCGCGCTGCCGCTGTACCGCCTGATGACCCCTGCCTTCCACCTCGATACCGATGTCAAGCTGGTCCAGTACATCAAGATGGCCGAGCACCTCGTCTACGGCGCCCCGGAGCACGTCCGCAGGCCCCGCCTGCCGATCGAAGTCAGCGAAAAGGCCAAAGTGGTGGCCGTGATCAACGAAACCATCGCCGGCCTGCGATCGCATTTTGCTTGATGCAATGGCGGCAGCTTCGATGGCGACGGGACCGCCTCGTTACGAAAGGTCGAGACACCGCCCGTGATATCGTCGGCCTCGATTGCCGGCGTTATCCCTTGAATGCCGGCAGCGTCAGGCCCTTGACGCCGACGTCGAGCGCGAACAGCCCGCCCGGCTGCTTCTGCCCGACGAAATGGCTTGCAGGACGCTTGAGCACGGCAGAGGTGACATAGAGGATGTCGAGGTCCTTGCCGCCGAACTCGCAGCAGGTCGGCAGGTCGGTCGGCAGCAGCACCGTCTGCATCAGCCTGCCCTTCGGATCGTAGCGGCAGACCTTGCTGGTCACCGGGACGGTCACCCAGTAGCAGCCCTCGGCATCGACCGTGGCGCCATCGGCGACGCCGCCGGTGACCGTCATGTCGATGAAGGTGCGGCGGTTCTCGATACCGCCGGTGGCGGGATCGAAATCATAGGCCCACACCGCGCCGGCATGGCTGTCGGAGAAATACATGGTGTTCGAATCCGGGCTCCAGGCGAGCCCGTTGGAGCAGCCGATGCCGTCGATCATCTTGTGCACGGAAAGATCGGCGTCGAGCCGGTAAAGCGCGCCGATGAATTCGAGCTGGCCCGGGGCTTCGAACATCGAGCCCGACCAGAACCGTCCCTGCCGGTCCGGCTTGCCGTCATTGAAGCGGGTCTTCGGCATATGCGCTTCCGGGTCGACGATTGCCTCGAACTTGCCGGTCGCAGGATCGAAGAAATGGAACCCATCGGCCATGGTCAGAACCAGGCCGCCCTTCTCGCGCAGGCCGAGGCAGCCGAGATATTCCGGCGTCTCGAACACCTCGTCCTTGCCGGTAGCGGGATCGTAGCGGTGGATCAGTTTCTTCCAGATGTCGATCCACCACAGCACGCCGGCCTTCGGATCCCAGAGCGTGCCTTCGCCAAGCTCTGCCCCCGCATCGACGACGCAAGTGATTTCGACCATGTTCAAGCCCTTCTGCCGCGAATTCTGCCGCCGAGCCCGGCGAAGGTCTCGCTGCCGATCGACACCGTGATCAGGATCACCGCGCCATAGACGACGAGCAGCGCGCCGCTCGACAGGTTGAGCGCCGGCAAGAGCCCGGTGAGGATGGTGAGCACCATGGCGCCCGCGACGGTGCCGAGATAATGCCCGCTGCCGCCGAGGATCGAGGCGCCGCCGATGGCGACCGCGGCGATCGAGGTGAACAGATAGGCGTCGCCCATGCCGAGATAGGCCTGGCCGGAATAGCCTGTCAAAAGCATGCCGGCGAAAGCGGCGGTGAGGCCCGAGACGACATAGGTCAGGATGGTGGTGCGCGCCGTCGGCACGCCGGAGAATTCGGCGACGGTGGCGCTGGTGCCGAGCGCATAGAGGTGGCGCCCGAATGCCGCCTTGGAAAGCAGCAGCGTGGCGATCAACGTCAGCGCGAGCCAGATCAGCGCGATGACCGGAAAGCCACCGAGCCGCCCGACCGACAGGAACTGGATCAGCGCCGGCGCCGACGGCGTCGGCGAGCCGCCGGTCAAAACCAGGATCAGGCCCTGCAGGATGACGTTGGTGGCCAAGGTCATGATGATCGGCGGCACGCCGAACTGGGCGACGCCGACGCCGTTGACAAGCCCGATGAAGGCGCCGCCGGCGAGCAAAAGCGGCATGACCCAGACCAGCGGCAAATCCTGCCCGCCGCAGAGCAGCGCCATGACGATCGCGGCAGAATTCAGAACCCAGGGCACCGACAGGTCGATGCCGCCGCCGATGATGACGAAAGTCTGGCCGAGCGCGACGATGCCGACGAAAGCCGCCAGCACGACGGTCGAGCGCATGTTGGAGACCGAGAGGAAACCTGGCGAGAAAATCGCCGTGACCAGGAGCAGCACGACCATGCCGGCATAGGCAAGCACGATAAGGCGATTGCGGGCGAGGAAAGCGCTCATTGCACGCGGCTCCTCGCGGCTTTCTCGGCGACCGAGCTGGCGAGCACCGAGAGCAGCAGGATGACGCCGGACGCGACCGGTTGCCAATAGCTCGACACGTGCAGGACGAAGACCAGGTTGCCGATGAGGGTGAGCACGAAAGCGCCGATCAGCGTGCCGGCGAGATGGCCGCGACCGCCGAACAGGCTGACGCCGCCGATGACCGCGGCTGCCACCGAAGGCAGGATATAGTCCTTGCCGATGGTCGGCGAGCCGGCGCCCGTCTGCGTTATCAGGAACAGCGCGGCGCCCGCGGCGAACAGGCCGGACAGGCCGTAGGTGACGATGTTGACGCGGGTGATGGAAACACCCGACAGGAAGGCCGATTTCTCGTTGGAGCCGGAGGCCTGGATGGTGATGCCGACGCGCGTCGCGCAAAACCACCACCAGAACACGAACAGCCCCAGCAGCATCCAGACAGGACTGGTCAGGCCGAGGAGCTGCGCGGAAGCGAAGCCAACCCACCAACCGGGAACGCTGCCGCCATCGGTCGGCAGGATGATCATGGCGACGCCGTTGAGGATCGACCAGGTGGCGAGCGTCACCAGGAAAGGCTGCAGCTTGAGCAGCGAGATCAGCAAGCCGTTGAGCGCGCCGATGAGGAAACCGAGCGCCAGTATTGTCAGCCCCCAGAACGCCGTGGTCGAAGGATCGTCGGTGAAGCGCGTCGCCGCGATCACCGTGCCGAGGCTGATCATGCCGCCGATCGACAGGTCGATGCCGCCGCGCAGCAGAACGATGGTCTGTCCTGTCGCCGCCAGCATCAGCGTCATCGCCGCCGCCGTGTCGAGATTGAGTTCGTCCAGCGTGAACACGCCGGACTGCAGGCTGCCATAGATGGCGACGATCAAGGCCAGCATCAGGCAGGCGACCAGGAACGGCGCGCGGTCGAGCGCGCGGCCGCGCCAATCGACGCCCGGCCTGGTGTCCTTCGTTTGCGCCGGCATCTGCGCCGTCTCCACAGTTTGCTCCGCGGACATCACCATGCCTCAGGCGGCCCTGGTTTCAAGCATGGCGGCGCGCAGGATTCCCTCCTCCGAAATATGATCGCCTTCGAGCGCCGCGGCGATGCGGCCGTTGCGCATGACCAGCACGCGGTCTGCGACATGGACGAGCTCCGGCATGTCGCTCGAATGGAACAGGATCGCGTAGCCCTTGGCGGCGAGGTCGCGCATCAGCTGGAAGATCTCGCCCTTGGTGCCGACATCGACACCGCGCGTCGGATCGTAGAGCAGCAGCACGCGCGCTTGCGTCAGAAGCATCTTGCCGAAGATCACCTTCTGTTGGTTGCCGCCGGACAGCGTGCCGGCGAGCTGTTCCGGGGTGCCGGCCTTGATACGCAGGAAATCGACCATCTCCTTGACGAGGGCCGCTTCTTTCTGCCGGCTGAGCAGGCCGTTTTCGGTGAAACGCTTGATCACCGACAGCGTCAGGTTCTCGCGCACGCTCTTGGTCAGGAGCAGACCCTGGCCGCGCCGGTCTTCCGGCACCAGCGCGATGCCGTCCTTGCCGGTCAGGGCCTGGCGCGGATTGCCGATCGCGGTGGGCTTGCCCCAAAGTTCGATCGTGCCGTTCGCCTTCGTGGCGCCGAACAGCGCCTGGAACAGCTCGCGCTGGCCGTGGCCCTGCAGACCGCCAACGCCGAGCACCTCGCCCTCGCGGAGCGAAAAGTCCACGCCCGAAAGCCGGCTGCCGCTGGCGAGGTTCGCGACCTTGAGCGCGATGCGATCGGTCATGGTCGGCACGCGCTCGGGATAGAGCCGGTCGAGATGCCGGCCGATCATCTGGGTGACGATCTCGTCGTCGGAGACGGCATTGGCCTCATGCGCGGCGACGGTGCTGCCATTGCGGAAGATGGTCAGCCGGTCGGCGATGGCGCGCACCTCAGCCATGCGGTGCGAGATGAAGATGACCAGCCTGCCTTCGGCGGCTAGTTGGCGGGTGAGCTTGAGCAGCCACTCGGCCTCCCGCGCCGGCAGCGCCGAGGTCGCCTCGTCGAGGATCAGGATGCGCGGGTCCTTGGCCAGGCCTTTGGCGATCTCGACGATCTGCCGCTCGGCCAGCGTCAGCCGCCGCAATTCCTGCTCGGGGCGCAGCGCCGGGAAATCGTATTTTTCGAGCAGCGCCAGCGTCCTGCGGTGCATCTCGCCGCGATTGACGGTGCCAAGCAGGGTCCGAGGTTCGTGGCGAAACCAGATGTTCTGCTCGACGCTGAGATCGGGAATGAGCGACAGTTCCTGGAAGACGGCGGCAATGCCGCGCGCCCGCGCGGCATCCGGATTGGCGGGGCGATAGTCCTGCCCGTCGATGAGGATCGAACCGCCGTCATGCTGCACGGCACCGGACAGGATCTGGATGAAGGTGCTTTTGCCGGCGCCATTCTCACCGAGCAGCGCGTGCACCTCGCCGACCCGGGCGCTAAATGCGGCTTCGCTCAGCGCGACGATGCCGCCATAGCGTTTGGACAGACCGTTGACGGTGACGAGATCCATGGGCCGCTTTCTGGAGCGTTTCACCGTTTCACGGAAACGGCGAACCGCTCTATCTCCCAGTTTTACGCAATTCCGGGGGAAAACCGCTCACACTTTTCCTGGAATTGCTCGAAAAGGTCTCCCGGCACCGCTCGATGCCGGGAGACAGGATCGTGGAACAGGATGTTACTTGCTGCCGGCCGCTTCCGCGGCGGTGATCTCGACCCAGTCGGGCGTGATCGGCAGGGTCAGGCCGGGCGCCTGGTCGGGAAAGGCATTCTCGCCGACCGCGATCTTGATCATCTTGGTGCCCGGATAGAGCTTCGACTCGAAAGGATCGGTCGTCACGAAATCGCCCTTGACCGACACCGAACGTTCGGCCGGCTTCTTGCCGGTGTCCAGGATATCCACCGCCAGCTTTATCGCTTCCGAGGACAGATAGGCCGGATTCGAGCCGAGGATGCACTTGGCGCCCTGCGTCTGCGCGCAAGTGACGGCCGCGACATTGTAGGAGAAGCCGACGACCGGGACGATCGGCCGGCCGGCGTCCTTCAGCGCCTGGATGGCGCCCGAGCCGTAGCCTTGCGTCATGATGCCGTCGATCTTCGGATTGGCGGCAAGCAGTGCCGCCACGCCGGACTGTTCCGGACCGAGCGCATAGTTGCCATTGTAATAGCCGACAACCTTGATGTCGGGATATTTCGCCAGCACCTTCTCATAACCGCCTTGCAATTGCGCCGAGATCGGCGCGCCGGCGAGGCCGCGGTCGAGGATGATGTTGCCCTTGCCGCCAAGCTGGGTGGCCATCCACTCGGCCATGACGGCGGGGATGCGGTCCCAATCGGAAGCGACGGCATAGGCGCAAGGCTCGGTCACCACCTGGTCGAAGCTGATGACGACGATGCCGGCGTCGCAGGCCTTCTTGATCGTGGGGTTGAGCGCCGAATCCGAACCGGCATCGACCAGGATCGCGTCCGGCTTCTGGCGGATGATGTTGTTCAGCGAGTTGATCTGCGCCTGGACGGTGTTCTCGACATTCTCGATCTTGAGGTCGACGCGGCCTTTCAGCGGCCCCTTGTTGACCGACACCGTGGCGACGCGCTCCATCTGCTGGCGCCAGTCGTTGCCGACGAAATTGTTGGAGAGATAGATGGTGTAAGGCTTCTTGTCCTCGGCATGGCCCGCCTGCATGCCAACCGCCATCATCGTGGCGGCAAGCGCTGCGAGGCCGGTGTAACGGCTCAATAATTTCATGATTTTCTCCTCCCGTTTTTTAGTTTCGAAATCGTGGCGCCCACTGCGGCGCCCCCGCACTCCTCAAATCAGGTTCCCGAGGCCTCCTTGGGCGTGATCTCCACCCAGCTCGGCGATACCGGCAGCGAAAGGCCCGGCGCCAGGTCGGGGAACACGGTCTTGCCGAGCTCGATCTTCACCGCCGAGGAATTCGGCGCGTATTTAGCGTCGACCATATCCGTGGTCAGGCCGGGCGAGTTGAACAGCACGGTCGTGTCGGTCGGCTTCTTGCCGGTATCGAGAATGTCCACCGCGAGCTTGATCGCTTCCGCGGACAGCGACGGCGGATTGGCGCCGAGCCAGCATTTCGCGCCCTTGGTCTCGGCGCAGGTGACGCCGGTGCCGTTGAAGGCGGCGGCGACGACCGGCACCATCGGCCGGTCGGCATTCTGCAGCGCCTTGATGGCGCCGGTGCCGTAGCCCTGCGAGAAGATGCCGTCGACCTCCGGATGCGCGGCTAGCAGGCTCGCCACGCCTTCCTGTTCAGGCCCTGCGGCGTAGTTGCCGTTGAAATAGCCGACGATCTCGATGCCGGGATATTTCTTGAGCACGGCGCCGAAATTCTTTTCGAACTGCTCGGATATCGGCGCCCCGGCGAGACCCCGATCCATGAAGACCTTGCCCTTGCCGCCGAGCATGGAGGCCATCCATTCGGCCTGGTTGTTGGCCATGATGTCGAAGTCGGAATGCAGCTTGTAGGCACATTCGGCCGACACGGTCTGGTCGAAGCTGACGACGATGATGCCGGCGTCGCAGGCTTTCTTGATCGTGGGATTGAGAGCCTCGGCCGATGATGCGTCGATCAGGATGGCGTCGGGCTTTTGCCGGATGATGTTGTTCAGGGAATTGATCTGCGCCTGGACCGTGTTCCCCGACCTGGCGCCGGGCCTTTCGCTGCCGGTATCGCCGAGCTGGGTGGAGATCACGCCCA
>NZ_VFUA01000008.1 GCF_006440735.1 Mesorhizobium sp. B2-7-1
GCTTTGAAGTCACGGAATGGATACTCGGGTCTGCGCCGCGTCGCTTCGCTCCTTGCTTCGCCCGTGGATGACGAAGCGAGAGGTGGTTCGGCCAATCGCCAACGCATGCGATCCGTCATGCGTACCTGTCCGATCCGTGAGCCACCCATCGACCGCTTCACTCCTTCGGCTCGGCCGGAGGCTTGTTCTCCTCCGCCGGCTTGTAGAGGTAGAAAAACTGCCACACCGCATAGCCGGCGAAGCCGAGCGCGATGACGCCCCAGAACGGCGTGCCGGAGGCGAACTCGATCGCCGACCAGATCAGGCAGACCGCCACGACGGCGATGCGCCGCCACAGCGGCCGGAAGAAGGGGTGCTCATAGTCTTTCATCGCGCCAATCCAGGATTTTGCCCAAGCGCATCAGATAGACCGGGCGCCCCGACTAATCCATCATTCATGACTAATCCATCGTTCAGGCCGGAAACCCTTGTGTCTCCACCGTATAACCAGCGGCCGTCATCACCCGCATCAACTCCTTGTGGCCGACCTGCGCCATCTTCAGCGGTGGGTTCTTTTTCGGATCCTGCTCGGCCTCGACGACGAACCAGCCCTCATAGCCATGATCGGCGAAGCGCTGGACGATGGCGCCGAAATCGAGCGAGCCGTCGCCCGGCACGGTAAAGGCACCAAGCGCCACGGCATCGAGGAAGGACCGTTTCGAGCGGTCGAGCCCGTCGATGACGCCCATGCGCACGTCCTTCACATGGACGTGGTTGATGCGCTTGTGGTGGTTGTCGATGGCGCGCAGCACATCGCCGCCGGCAAAGGCGAGGTGGCCGGCGTCGAGCAGGAGCGGAATGCCTTCGCCGGAATGGCGCATGAAGGAATCGAGCTCCGGTTCGGTTTCGACCACCGCCGCCATGTGATGATGATAGGAAAGCGGCATGCCCTGCTCGGCGCACCATTCGCCGAATTCGGTGACCCGGCGGCCATAGGCCTTCATCTCGTCACCGGTGAGCTTTGGCTTGGTGGCCAAAGGCTTGGAGCGGTCGCCCTGGATCGAGCGGCCGACCTCGCCATAGACGATGCAAGGCGCGTTGACCGCCTTGAACAGCTCGATCATCGGCTGGATGCGGTCCTTGTTCGTGGCGAGGTCCTCATTGACCAGCGTGCCCGAGAACCAGCCGCCGCAAAGCGTGACATCGGCTGCCTTCAGGATAGGCAGCATCGCCTTCGGATCTTCGGGAAAGCGGCGGCCCTTCTCCATGCCGGTGAAGCCGGCCGAGCGCGACTGGCGCAGGCATTCCTCCAGCGACACGTCATCGCTCAATTCCACGAGATCGTCGTTCCACCATGCGATGGGGGACATGCCCAGTTTGGCTTTCAAGTCGTCACTCCAAATGTCGGTTCGTTGCGAGGCCGGCTCAGCCCTGGCGGCTGCCCAAGGCTTCCTCGTATTTCTTGCGCGCGGCGTTCACCTGTGGCCGCGACGAGACTTCCGGCACGGCGACATCCCACCAATGGCCGCCGGCATCGGTCGAAACCAGCGGATCGGTGTCGATGACCAGCACGGTCGTCTTGTCGTTCTTCTTCGTCTTGGCCAGCGCCGTCTCCAACTCGGCGATCGACGCCACCTTTTCGGCGACGGCGCCGAGGCTTGCCGCATGCGCGGCGAAGTCGACGTCGGGCAGCTCCTCGTGGCGAGCGTCCTTCAGGAGATTGTTGAAGTTGGCGCCGCCGGTCGCCATCTGCAGCCTGTTGATGCAGGCATAGCCGCGATTGTCGAGCAGCACGATGGTGAGCTTCAGGCCAAGCATCACCGAGGTGGCGATCTCGGAATTGAGCATCAGATAGGAGCCGTCGCCGACCATGACGACGACCTCCTGGTCGGGCTTCGCCATCTTGACGCCGAGCCCGCCGGCTATCTCGTAGCCCATGGTCGAGAAGCCGTATTCGGCATGGTAGGAGCCCGGCGCGCCGGCCTGCCAGAGCTTGTGCAATTCGCCCGGCAGCCCGCCGGCGGCATGCAGCAGGGTTACGCCCGAGCCCATGGCGCGCTGCACGGCGCCGATCACCTGCGCATCGGACGGATAGGCGGCGTTGGTCGCGGCCGTCACCTTGGCGGCCGCGGCCTGCCACTCCGTCTTGCCCTTCAGCGCGTTGTCGGTCCAGGCGCTAGGGGCCTTCCAGCCCTTCAGCGCGGCGGACAGCTCGGCGAGCCCCTCGGCCGCATCCGCGACCAGCGGCAGCGCCCAGTGCTTGCCGGCGTCGAAGACCTGCGTGTTCAGCCCGATGATGGTGCGGCCGGCATTCTTGAACAGCGCCCAGGAGCCGGTGGTGAAGTCCTGCAGCCTGGTGCCGACCGCAAGCACGACATCGGCTTCCTCGGCCAGCCGGTTGGCGGCGGAAGTGCCGGTGACGCCGACCGCCGCCATGTTGAGCGGATGGTCATCGGGGAGCGAGGACTTGCCGCCCTGCGTTTCGCAGACCGGAATGCCGGCGCCCTGCACCAGCTTCGCCAGTTCATCGGAAGCCTGCGAATAGAGCACGCCGCCGCCGGCGATCACCAGCGGCTTCTTCGCTCCCTTCAGCGCCGCGACGGCTGCGGCCAGCTCACTGCGGTCCGGGCGCAGCCGGCGCGGCGTCCAGACGCGCTCGGCGAACAGGCTTTCGGGATAGTCAAAGGCCTCGGCCTGCACGTCCTGGCAGAGCGAGAGCGTCACCGGGCCGCATTCGGCCGGATCGGTCAGCACCTGCATGGCGCGGTTGAGCGCCGGGATGATCTGCTCCGGCCGTGTGATGCGGTCGAAATAGCGTGATACAGGGCGGAAGCAGTCGTTGACGCTCGCAGTGCCGTCGGAAAAGTTCTCGGCCTGCTGCAGCACCGGATCGGGCAGCCGGTTGGCGAAGACATCGCCCGGTAAAAACAGGACGGGCAACCGGTTTACGTGCGCGAGCGCGGCGGCCGTCACCATGTTGAGCGCGCCAGGACCGATCGAAGAGGTCGCGGCCATGAAGCGGCGGCGGAAATTCGCCTTGCCGTAGGCGATCGCCGCATGCGCCATCGCCTGCTCGTTATGGGCGCGGAAGGTCGGCAGCTCGTCGCGGACCTGATAAAGCGCCTCGCCGACGCCGGCGACATTGCCATGGCCGAAGATCGCCCAGACGCCGCCGAAGATCGGCACCGTCTTGCCGTCGATCACGGTCATCTGCCGGCTAAGGAAGCGGGTCAGCGCCTGCGCCATCGTCAGGCGAACGGTCTTCGTCATTGTCGTTTCCTCCGGCTTCCGTTGACGCCGTTTTCTTATGCTGCCTTGCGCCCACGCGCGGCAAGCCATGCCTCGGTCAGTTGCTCGAAGCGCGCGGCCATGTCGGCCACGGCCTCGTCGTCCGACATCTTGCCGGCCAACCATTGTTCGGCGGCGTTGATGAAGATGGTGCGACCGACCGCAAATCCCTTGACGATCGGCGCATTGCTCGTTGCGGCAAACGCCGCGACCAGCTCGTCCTGCGGCGCTTCGAGACCGAGCAGAACGACGCCCCGGCACCATGGATCGTTCCTGACGATCACCTGTTCGATCTTCGCCCAGGCGCCGGCCGAAGCCTGTGGCTCCAGCTTCCACCAGTCGGGCTTGATGCCCAGCGCATAGAGTTCCTCCAGCGCGCGTGGAATGGTGGTGTCGTCGAGCTTGCCGTGCTTGCCGGCGATGATCTCGACCAGCAGTTCGCGGCCGACCTTCCGCGCCGCCTCGAACAAAGCTCTGATCTTCTTCTGCTGCTCTGTCTTCAGCGCCTCCGGGTCGTCCGGGTGATAGAAGCACAGGCACTTGATGCAATGGTCGACCGGCCATTCGGTGAGCTGCGAGCCGATGTCCTGCGAGAATTCGAAGCGCAGCGGCCGCGATCCAGGCAATTCCACCGGGCGGCCGAGCCAGGCGAAGGGATGGCGGGCGAATTCGAACATCGCGTCGCGGCCGTATTTCTCGTCGATCAGCATGCCGTAGCCGTCGCGGCCGGCGGCGACCTTTGCCGCCGCCTTGACCGTCAGCACCTTGAAGTCTGGAATGCGCGCAACGTCGGCGCCGACCTTGGCGGCAACGTCCTCCAACTGGACGCGATGATCGCAGGCCAAAGCCATCAGCGAGGGAATGTCGCGCCTGCGCGTCGTCGCCCAATGGATATGGTTGATCGCCTCGTCCTTGCGCAGCGCCAGATGCTTGCTGCCGTGCTTCAGGAAGAACTGCAGCTCCTCGAAGGTCGGATATTCCGGCGCGCAGAGCAGCCGCGACACGGCGAACGCGCCACACGCATTGGCCCAGGTCGCGGCGGTGGCAAAGCTTTCGCCGCCGAGCCAGCCGCGCAGGAAGCCCGACATGAAGGCGTCGCCGGCGCCCAGCACATTGTAGATCTCGATCGGAAAACCCTTGCCGACGATGCCGTCCTCGAGGTCGTCGCTGATCGGCCCGTCATAGACGATGCAGCCCTTGGCGCCGCGCTTCAGCACGATGGTGGCCGAAGACAGCGCGCGGATCGTCTTCAGCGCGCTCAGGCAGTCGTCGGCGCCCGAGGCGATCATGATCTCCTCCTCGGTGCCGACGATGAGATCGCAATCCGGCAGCACCGTCTTCAGCTGCGCCGAGACGCGGTCCGACTTGACGTAGCGCTCGAAACCCTCGGCATGGCCGGCAAGGCCCCAGAGGTTCGGGCGGTAGTCGATGTCGAACACCACCTTGCCGCCCCGGGCCTTCATCAGGCGGATCGCCTTGCGCTGCGCGGCATCGGAATTGGGGCGCGAGAAATGCGTGCCGGTGACGACCACCGAGCGGGCAGAGGCGATGAAGGCCTCGTCGATGTCTTCCTCGGCCAGCGCCATGTCGGCGCAGTCGGAGCGGTAGAAGATCATCGGCGAGACGCCTTCGCTCTCGACCGAAAGCAGCACCAGCGCCGTCAGCCGCTCCTTGTCAGTCTTCAGGCCGTCGACAGACACGCCCTCGCGCTGAAGCTGCTCGCGGATGAAGCGGCCCATCTGCTCGTCGCCGACCCGGGTCAGCAGCGCCGAGCGCAGCCCGAGCCTTGCCGTGCCGACGGAAATATTGGCCGGGCAGCCGCCGACCGACTTGGCGAAGGAGGTGATGTCCTCCAGCCGCGAGCCGATCTGCTGGCCATAGAGATCGACCGAGGCGCGGCCGATGGTGATGACGTCGAGCGGCGGGTATTTCCCTTCCACGGCTTCGCCCATTCGAACCTCCCATCGGCCTTGTTGTGCAGAGCAGCGTCGTTGTGGACAGCACGCGCAAACGGCGGCGTGGTGCCATCAATATGAAATATTAATTCCAATCTACAGTCAATATGGAATGAGCATTCCCGAGACGAAAAGAGCTCGCCGGCGAGGCTCAGCCCTTGCGCCTGCGCCCGGCTTCGCGGCGCTTCTCGCCGACGGCGACGGTCAGCGCCATGGCCAGCGCCATCGTCGCCGAAATCGAGCGGAAGCCGCCGAAATCGGCCTCGGCGACCTCGAACCAGACCTTGGCGAATTGCGCCAGCGGCGAGAAGGACGAGTCGGTGATCGCCACGATCGGCACACCCTGTTCCGCGATCGAGCGCGTCTCGTCGATGGTTGCCGGCGCGTAAGGCGAGAAGCTGATGGCGATGACGGCGTCGCGCGGCGTGGCGAAGCCGATCATCTCGGCGTTGAGCCCTGCGGCTGATTCCACCAGCTGGTTGCGGATCTTGAGCTTACCCAGCGCATAGGCGATGTAGGACGCCACCGGATAGGAGCGGCGCTTTGCCAGCACATAGATGGTCTCGGCCTTCGCCAGCAGCGTCACTGCCTGTTCGAAATGCGCATCGTTGAGCGAGCGCGAAATGTCGCCCAGCGAGGTGCTGGCGGCGGCGACGAAGCCGTCGAAGATCGCCCGATGCCCGCCGCCTTCCTCGGCTTTGGCGCGCAGCGCCGCCAGCCGCTCGTCATAGGAGGAGTTGCGCTCGCGCAGCCGCTCGCGGAAAACCTGCTGCAGGCTGGTGAAGCCGTCGAAGCCGAGCTGCTGGGCAAAACGGATCAGCGTCGAGGGCTGCACGCCGGCCGAGGCGGCAATGCTTGCCGCCGTGCCGAAGGCGATGTCGTCGGGGTTGTCGAGCGCATAGGCGGCGATCTGCGCGATGCGTTTGGGCAGGCTCGCGCGCCTGTCCAGGATCGTCGCGCGCAGCGTTTCGAAATCGCGAGGCACCCGTTCGTCCATCGTCGCTCCGCCCACGCCCATAAGGTTTTTCCCTCTCCTGCCTCATCATAGCGAGTTCGCGCAAGAACACCATAAAAAATGATTTGGATATTCCATTCTTTGCCAAAATGGACTAATTCATCCACATCAATTCTTTCCTCATCTTGGAGACAATCGACATGGTCGGAGTGGGCCTCATCGGCACGGGCTTCATGGGCAAGTGCCACGCCATCGCCTGGAACGCGGTGGGCACCGTCTTTCCCGATGTCGAGAAGCCGAAGCTGGTGCATCTGGGCGAGGTGAATGACGAGCTTGCCAAGCGCAAGGCCGGCGAATTCGGCTTCGCAAAGGGCTCCGGCGACTGGCGCGCCGTGGTCGACGATCCGGACGTCGATGTCGTCTCGCTGACCACGCCCAACCAGTTCCATCCGGAAATGGCGATCGCCATCCTCCAAGCCGGCAAGCATCTGTGGTGCGAGAAGCCGATGGCGCCGAGTTTCGCCGAGGCCGAGACCATGGCGGCCGCGGCGAAGAAGTCCGGCAAGGTCGCGGTGCTCGGCTACAACTACATCCAGAACCCCGCCATCCGCCATATCGGCGCGCTGCTCGAGGAAAAGGTCATAGGTGACGTCAACCTCGTGCGCATCGAGATGGACGAGGATTTCATGGCCGACCCGGAAGCGCTGTTCTTCTGGAAGCACGAGGCTTCGTCCGGCTATGGCGCGCTCGACGATTTCGCCGTGCATCCGCTGTCGCTGATCAAGGCGCTGTTCGGCCGTGTGTCCCGCGTCATGTGCGACATGGTCAAGCCCTATGCCGACCGCAAGACCGCGTCCGGCGCCCGCCGCGCGGTCGAGACCTACGACATCGCCAGCGTCTTGATGCATCTCGAGAACGGCGTTGCCGGCACGCTTATGGTCAACCGCTCGGCCTGGGGCCGCAAGGGTCGCATCGCCATCCAGATCTTCGGCTCGAAGGGCTCGATCCTCTACGACCAGGAGCGGATGAACGAGTTCCAGCTCTACCTCACCGCCGACCGGCCGACCGAGCAGGGCTACCGCACCATCCTGGTGGCGCCGCATCACAAGCCCTACGATTCCTTCCTGCCGGCGCCTGGCCATGGCCTCGGCTTCAACGACCTCAAGATGATCGAATGCCGCGAGCTTCTGATGCGCATCGCCGACAAGCCGGCCCGCATCATCGACTTCGACGAAGGGCTGGAGATCGAGCGCACCGTGCATGCCATGGCGCGCTCGTTCCAGGAGCAGCGCTGGGTCGATGTGAGATAGGGCAGGCAACGCCTCAGAACCGGACAGGCTCGAAGCGGCCGGACTTCGCCGAGGCAAGCGCCGCTTCGCACAGGATCATCGCCTTGCGGCCATCGGCGGCGCCGACCGCCGGCTTCCGCCCCGCACCGACCGACTGGATGAAATGGTCGAGCTCTGCCTCGTAGGATTGGGCATAGCGCTCGACGAAGAAATAGAGCGGCCGTTCAGTGGCGATCCCGCTCTCGCCGCTGAGGCTGACCGAGGTCGGCGTGCGGTTGCCGGCCTGCAGCATCCCCTTCGCGCCATGCACCTCGATGCGCTGGTCGTAGCCATAGACGGCGCGCACGCTGTTGTTGATGTGGCACTGCCGGCCGGACGCCGTGCGCAGGATGAACATCGCTGTGTCGTAGTCGCCGAGCTTGGCGTAATAGGGCTCGACCAGCGATGAGCCGGTGGCGAAAAGCTCGATCGGCTCCTCGCCCAACAAAAAGCGCGCCATGTCGAAGTCATGGATGGTCATCTCGCGGAACACGCCGCCGCCGCCGGCCAATGCTTCCTCGGTCTCCGGCTCCGGGTCGCGGCTGGTGATGACCACCTGCTCGACCGCGCCGATCTCGCCGGCCTCGATCCTCTTCTTCACAGCGGCGAAGGATGGATCGAAGCGCCGGTTGAAGCCGATCTGCAGCGGCACGCCGGCCTTCGCGACGGCCGCCAGGCACTGGTCGGTGCGCGCGATGTCGAGGTCGATCGGCTTCTCGCAGAAGATCGCCTTGCCCTTGGCGGCGGCCTCGATGATCAAGTCGGCATGGGTGCGGGTGGCGGAAGCGATCACCACGGCCTTGATCGACGCATCGTTCATCACCGTCGCGGTGTCGGCGATCTCGGCGCCCGTTGCGGCGGCGATCCGCTCGGCCGCGTCGCGTCGCGGGTCGACGATGGCGCGCAGGCGCACGCCCGGATGCCGGGCAAGATTTTTCGCATGCACCGAGCCGATCAGCCCGGCGCCGAACAATGCGGCGTCGATCATTTTTCTCTCTTTTCAGTCCTTCAGGAGATAGCCGCTTCCACACCGGAACCCGGCTTGGTGAAGCGCTCCAGCTCCTGCTGCAATTCGCGGATCTCGCGGCCGCCGGCCATCATGTCCAGCACCTCCTTTTCGGTGATGTCGCCCTTGCGGAACGTGCCGAGCGAGCGGCCGCGGTTGAGCATGGTGAAGACATCGCCGATCGGATAGGCGTGATGGATGTTGTGGGTGATGAAGATGACGGCGAGCCCGCGCTGGCGCGCCTGCGCCACATAGCGCAGCACGATCGAGGCCTGGTGCACGCCGAGCGCCGAGGTCGGCTCGTCGAGGATCAGCACGCGGGCACCATGATAGACGGCGCGCGCGATCGCCACGCATTGCCGCTCGCCGCCGGAAAGCGTGCCCACCGCCTGCTGCGGGTCGCGCACATTGATGCCGATCCTGGCGAGCTCTTCATAGACGATGGCGTCGGCCTTCTTCATGTCGATGCGTTTTGTGACCCAGGCGCCCTTCACCGGCTCGCGGCCGAGGAAGAAGTTGCGGGTGATGCTCATCAGCGGGATCATCGACAGGTCCTGGAAGACCGTGGCGATGCCGGCGTCGAGCGCGTGGCGCGGCGAAGCGAAGGTCACCGGCCTGCCGTCGACATACATCTGGCCTTCGCTCGGCGTGTGCACGCCCGACAGCGTCTTGATCAGCGTCGACTTGCCGGCGCCATTGTCGCCGAGCAGGCAGTGCACCTCGCCGGCATGCGCGGCAAACGACATGTCGCGCAGCGCCGTCACCGAGCCGAAGCGGCGGGTGACGTTGCGCAGCTCGATGAGCGGAACGGCATCAGTCATCAGCGCGCCTCCGTCGCCTTGCGGCGCACGTAATTGTTGACCAGCACTGCGATCAAAAGCATCGAGCCGAGGAAGACCTGGAACCAGTCGGTGTCGATGCCGGTGTAGAAGATGCCCATCTCCACCGTGCCGAAGATCAGCGCCCCGAACATTGCGCCGATCGCCGAGCCGTAGCCGCCGGTGAGCAGGCAGCCGCCGATCACCGCCGCGATGATCGCCTGGAATTCCTTCTGCGTGCCGCGCAGCGTGTCGGCGGAGCCGGCCTCCAGCACCTGGATGACGGCGAACAGCGTCGCCGACAGCGCCGTGCCGATGAACAGCAGGATCTTCACCCGGTCGACCGGCACGCCGACATTGCGCGCCGCGCGGTCATCGCCGCCGACCGCGAACACCCAGTTGCCGAAGCGCGTCTTGACCAGCAGCCAGGTAGCGAAGGCGGTCACCGCCACCCACCACAGGATCGACATGGACAGGCCCTGCACCATCGCCGAGCCGTCGGGGCGCGCGGCGATCACGCCATGCGCGGCGAGCCAGGCGAAGACCGGCGCGCCGAACTTGCCGCCGAACAGCCAGACCACGAAACTGCCTTCCTGGCCGTCGGTGATATAGGGGATCTGCGTGCGCCCGGTGACGGTGCGCGTGATGGCGAGCGTCAGCCCGCGGAGGATGAACAGGCCCGCCAGCGTGACGATGAAGGAAGGCAGCCTCGTGCGCACCACGAGGATGCCGTTGAGCGCCCCGACGATGATCGCAATGACGAAGGCGATCGCCACCGCCACGGGGATCGAAAGCCCGAACTGGGTGACGCAAAGCCCGATGGTGACGCTGGCAAAGCCGATCATCGAGCCTAGCGAAAGATCGAACTCGCCGCCGATCATCAGCAGCGCGACCGCCGCGGCAAGGATGCCGAGCTGCGCCGACACCTGCAGGAAATTGGCGATGCCGGCCATCGAGAACAGGCCGCTGTTGCCGGCGGTGATGCCGAAGGCGAGGAAGACGATGACGGTGCCGGTGATGGCGCCGAGCTCCGGCCGCCGCATCAGGCGCACCAGGCGTCGCGAAACGGGTTTCGGCTCGGGTGGATGAGCCGGGTTCAGTGCATCGGTCACGATCGTCATCCCAATAAGCGTCCAGGGCACCCAACAAGAAGCTCGCCGGCGCTTTCGCCGGCGAGCTATTATAGCATCAGCGGATGCCGGCCTTGCTGAGATCGCGCACGGCGGCCGCGTCATCCTTCATGATGAAGGACGGACCGGTGCGCACGGCCGATGTCGGGAAGGTCTTGTACATCGCCTTGTTGGTCAGGAAGACGACGGGATAGTAGCCCATCATATATTGCTGGTTGTCGATGCCGAACATCATGGTGCCCTTGGCCACCGCATCGAGGATCTCGGGCGACAGGTCGAACGTGCCGATCTTGTAATTGCCGATCGTGCCGGCGTCCTCGAACATCTTGAGCAGCGGTGCGGCGACCGTCGGGCCTAGCGTCAGCACGCCGGTGACGTCCGCATGCGCGGTGAGGTAGCCTTCGACGCGGCGCGTCACGTCGGTCGGGTCCATGGTGGCCGCGACCACGTCGGAGGAGCCGCCGCTCTTCTTCAGCCCGTCATTATAGCCTTCGCAGCGCTTGTCGAGGCTGACATTGCCGACCTCGTGGTTGATGCAGATGCCTTTCTTGACGCCGGCCTTGGCCATGATCTCGCCGGCCTTGACGCCGTTGTCGTATTCCGAGCCGCCGCCGACGAAGAGATCGAGGCCCCAGGGCTCCACCGCTTCCTCGCCGCTGTCGATGACGACCACCGGAATGCCGGCGGCCTTGGCCGCTTCCACCGGCGCCTTCAGCGCGTCCATGTCGGGAATGGAGACGACCAGGCCGTCCGGCTTCGACGCCGTTGCCGCCTCGATCATGCGCGCCATGCGCACCACGTCGAAGGTTTCCGGCGCCTGGTATTCGACCTTGACGCCGAGCTGCTGGGCGGCGGCCTGCATGCCGTTCTTCACCACGCTCCAATAGACGTCGTTGGCCTGGCCGTGGGTGACGAAGACGATGCGCACATCGCTTTCCTTCTTCACCTGGGCCGGCGCGGGCAGGATGCCGGCGCCGGCAAAGGCAAGCGAGAGCGCAGCCGCGCTCAACACATTTCGCATTCCGGACATCGAGAATAAGGCACTCATAGTGGTTCTCCTCAGGTTATCGTTGTCTGCTCTCAAGTTTTGGCCTCGACCCTCCCGGTCAGGCCGCTTTCGTCATGTTTCCAACTCTTTCTTCTCGGGCATGATCATGCCCGGAAATCCCGGAGCGAGCCGCGGCGGATGGACAGTCCTTCCACGAAGGCCATGAAATCCGGGTCTGGAAGCAGGTCGAATTCGTCGATGCGGATCTGCGCCGAATTGGGCTCGATCACCTCGATCTCGCCGGGCGCATTGGCGTGCAGGCAAAGGAAATTGAGCCCTTCGCCGATCTGGCCGAACAGGGCCTCGTAGCGCGCGCGGGCCGGCTGGTTGCGATGCCAGGGCGTCTCCAGCACGGCGCTTGCCAGCGTCTCGCCGGCCTCAACCAGCCGCTTGCCCGGCGCCGCATAGACGCCGTCGTCCAGCCTGCCGAGATTATGGATCGGCCCGTAGACCGAGATGCTTTTGGGAAACAGCGTCGGCAGGCCGTAGTCGATGCCGACCGCGGCATAGCGGTCGACGAATTCCGGCGAGAACACCGCGCCCATATGGCCATCGATATGCGTGAGCGTAAGCCCCGCGGCCAACGCCGCGTCGATCTGCGCCCGCATCTCGGCCTCGACCGCTTCCGGCTCGCCCTTGGCGCGCAATTCCGGCACGGCGCGGAACAGATAGCCGTCGCTGTCGACGATGCCGGACGCCTGGCTCGCCTTGGTCAGCGGCCGCCAGCGATAGTACTTCTTCTCCGAGGTGAGCGTGATGTGGACGCCGAGATTGAGCGAGGCGTCCGCAGCACCCTCCTCGGCGATTTCCAGGAACCACGGGCAGGGCACCATCACCGAGCCGCTGTCGACCGCGCCGGCGCGCTTCAGCTTCAGATAGGCGACATTGGCGCCATGGCACATGCCGACATCGTCGATGTTGATGACGACCTTGCGTTCAGCCGGCATGGCGGACCTCTTGTGCGCGTTCGTGGACGTAGAAGCCGGCGCCCTGCGCCAGCCTCTTCAAATTGCGGTAGCCCATCGTGGCATAGGTCAACGGATGCGCCTTGGCCGGATCCTGCTCGGCCTCCACCACCAGCCAGCCGGAATAGCCCTGGTCGGCGAGGATCTTGAGCAGCGTGGCGTAGTCGATCGCGCCGTCGCCCGGCACCGTGAAGACGCCTTCCATCACCGCGCCCATGAAGCTCATGTCGGCGTCGCGCGCCTTCTTCAGCATCGCCGGGCGCACATCCTTGCAATGCACATGCACGACGCGTTCGACATGCCGGCGCAGCATTTGCTCCGGGTCGCCGCCGGAAAAGGCGCAGTGCCCGGTGTCGTAAAGCAGGCCGACCGCCTCGCCGGTTGTGTGCATCAGCCTCTCGATTTCTTGATCGGTCTCGACGATCGTGCCCATGTGATGGTGGAAGGCCATGCCGACGCCGAAATCTAAAAACCGCTCGGCGAGCTTGGTGATCTTGGCGCCATAGGCCTTCCATTCGCCATCCATCAGCTTCGGCCGCTGCGAGATCGGGTCGTGGATCGCGCCATGCCGGCCGCGCGAGGTATCGGCATAGACGACGCGCCTGGCGCCAAGGTCGCGAAGCAGCGTCAGATGCGGACGGATCGCCTCGAATTCCTCGTCGACGTCCTTCTCGCAGATGCGCCCGTCATACCAGCCGGAGACCAGCGCCAGCCCGTAATGGTCGAGGATGGGCCTGAGCTCGCGGCTGTCGCGCGGAAACTTGCCGCCAAGCTCGGTGCCGGCATAGCCGGCTTCCGCGGTTTCGCCGAGGCAGGTCTCGAGCGGCGTGTCGCCGCCCAGTTCCGGCACGTCGTCATTGGTCCAGGTGATCGGATTGATGCCAAGTCGAACTGTCGTCATTGCTCGCTTTCCGCCCCGCAGCGGGGATGGCTGCGGGGTTGATGGTCTCGGGAGGAGATGGCTGCGATTGCTGGCGGCGGGCGAAAACCCAGCCGTTTCGTTCGGCCAGACGCCCTCCCAGCGCCGTGCCTCACATGTCCCTTATCGACGTCTTACCCCAACGTCAGTAAGCGAAGTCTACCCCGCTCTGTCTCCCTCGCGAGGGCCAGTTTTCCGGAAAATGAAGGAACCAGTTTGTGACGGCCGGCGGCTGTGGCAGGATGGGGAGGATGGGAAATCTGGAAATCATCGAGCGTCGGCGCGAGGCCCCCCTCTCTGCCCTGCCGGGCATCTCCCCCTCAAGGGGGGAGATCGGACGTCGCGTCAGCCCTCGCCAATCACCAACATTGCAAGGAGAAGCGAGGCGCCTGAACTGCCAATCTCCCCCCTTGAGGGGGAGATGTCCGGCAGGACAGAGAGGGGGGCGAAGGAACTCGACCTTCAAAGCCTGCGGCACGCAATTGCGCGCTATTCGCGGAGCAGCGTGACCATGCGCCCGCACCCCAAGCCCCAACCCTTCCCGCTCGACATGCTCACCGTGAACCGCGCCGGCCCCGAGCAGCTCTCGCGCCAGCTCTATCACGGCCTCGTCGCCATCATCCGCAGCCGCGCGCTGCCGCCGGGCTCGGAGCTTCCCTCCACCCGCGCGCTCGCCGCGGAGCTCGGCCTTGGCCGCAACACCATCGTCGCCGCCTACGACCAGCTCGCCACCGAAGGCTATCTCGCCAACCGCCAGGGCGCCCGACCGGTGATCGTCGACCTGCCCGACGGCCCGCGCGAAACACCGGCGGAGGAGCCGCCCGAGCCGCTGCGCTCACCCTCGCTGCGCGGCCAGCAGCTGCTCAGCCAGCCCTACCATCACGGCCGGCCGGGGCATGTCGCCTTCCACCCCGGCATGCCCGATGCGGGAAGCTTTCCCTTCGGCGTCTGGGGCCGGCTGGTGGCGCGCCGCGCCAGCCATGGCGGCGAGACGCTGTTCGGCACCTATGATGTCACCGGCCACCCGGCGCTGAAGGAGGCGATCGCTGGCTATCTCTATTCCGCGCGCGGCGTGCGCTGCCGTCCCGAGCAGATCGTCATCACCACCGGCGCGCAAGCCGCCTTCGATCTTCTCGCACGCCTGCTGCTCGACCCCGACGACACGGTGTGGATGGAGGAGCCCGGCTATTACGGCGCCAAGGCTGCCTTCACTGTGGCCGGCGCAAGGATCCTGCCGATCCCGGTCGACCAGGAGCGCGGCTGGCGTCTTGAGCATGATCCCGAGAAGTGGGAACCGGTTCTCGGACAAAGATCATGCTCCAACAAAGAGTCAGATGCGCCAAGCTTTTCGCCCCGCCTCATCTATGTGACGCCGGCCTGCCAGCATCCGCTCGGCATCACCATGCGCATGGAGGAGCGGCTGCGCCTGCTCGATATCGCCGAGACCGCCAATGCCTGGGTGATCGAGGACGACTTCGACGGCGAATACCGTTTTCAAGGGAGGCCCGTGCCGGCGATCCAGAGCATGGACCGCTCCGGCCGCGTCATCTATGTCGGCACCTTCGCCAAGCTCCTGTTCCCGGCGCTGCGCCTCGGCTTCATGGTGTTGCCACCGGAGCTCGCCGGCCGCATCGTCAACGCGCTCTCCACCACCGGCCAGTTCGCGCCGCTGCTGCTGCAGGCCGCGCTCGCCGATTTCATCACCGAGGGCCATATGAGCCGGCATCTCAAACGCATGCGCCGCATCTACGCCCAGCGCCGCCAGCTCTTTCGCGACATCGTCACCGAGCGCCTGCGCGACGAAATCACGCTCTCGCCCGCCGAAGCCGGCATCCAGGTGGTGGGTTATCTGAGGGACGGCATCGACGACATCAAGGTCAGCCAGGCCGCGGCGAAGAGGGCGATCAACGTCTCGCCGCTGTCGAAATACTTCCAGAACACGGCACCGACGCAGGGGCTGGTGCTGGGCTATGCGGCGTGCGATGCGGCGCAGATGAGGGATGGGGTGGAGAGGCTGGCGGCGGCGATAGGGGAGACGCTGGGGTGATCAATCCTGCCGATGTGACCCGGTCGCCATTCAAAAGGTAACTACCAGAGACGCTTCGCACAGTCGGTCCTTGACTTGTGCACTAGTGGTCGATTCAACGATGTTCCGCGAGCTCTGTACTCCCAACACACCTTCAAGTCGGATGGCGAATCGCTGAGATGAATATCCAAGCCCACGAAAACCTTAAGTCTACGATTTGGGAAATAGCAAATCGATTGCGTGGTCCATATCGCCCGCCTCAATACCGGCTGGTCATGCTGCCGATTGTGGTGTTGCGGAGACTCGACTGTGTACTTGAAAAAACAAAGGGGGCTGTTCTCAAAGAGTATGAAAAGCTGAAGGCGCAGAACATGCCGGAAAGCGCAATGGAAAGGGTACTCGGGCGCGTAGCGAATCCCCAGCGAAAGCATCCGCTTTATAATGTTAGCCCTTTCACCTTTCAAAAATTGCTTGGTGATCCAGAGAACATTGCGCCGAATATCGTTTCGTACATCAACGGATTCTCGCCTACAGCACGCGCAGTTTTTGAAAAGTTCAAATTTACCGACCAAATCGAAAAACTTGACGCTAGCAACCGACTTTTCACGATCGTCAAGGCGATGACTGATCCCCAGGTTGATTTACACCCTGACCGAATAGACAATTTGCAGATGGGCTACCTGTTCGAGCATCTCGTAATGAGATTCAATGAGCAAGCGAATGAAGAGGCCGGTGACCATTTCACCCCGCGCGAGGTTATCCGTCTGATGGCGAACCTCATTTATACCGGAGAGCCAGAAGTTTACAAACCAGGGATATACCTCGAAATTTATGATCCTGCGTGTGGTACTGGCGGAATGCTGTCTGAATCAGAGCGGTACTTCAAGGGAGAACCCGGGGGTGATCTCGGGCACAACAAGTCTGCAAATTTGGCGTTGTTCGGACAAGAGTACAACGATGAAGCTTGGGCAATTTGTTGTTCCGATATGCTTATCAAGGATGAAGATGTAAGTAATATCGCTCTAGGTGACACGCTGGGCGACGGCAAAACCCACGACGGCTTCGAGCGTAGAAAATTCCATTATCTGCTCGCCAATCCGCCCTTTGGCGTGGAGTGGAAGGACCAACAGAAGGTTGTCGAAAGGGAACACAAAGAATTGGGCTTTGCGGGGCGTTTCGGCGCCGGGCTGCCCGCGATCAATGACGGTTCGCTGCTGTTTCTTCAGCACATGATCTCTAAGAAGCACCCCTATAAGGAAGGGGACGAGAATAACGTTGGTTCTAAAATCGCGATCGTTTTTAACGGCTCACCGCTTTTTTCTGGCGACGCCGGGTCCGGCCCATCTAACATCCGCCGCTGGATCATTGAGAACGATTGGCTGGATGCCATCGTGGCGCTGCCCGATCAGCTCTTCTACAATACCGGCATCTTCACCTATGTCTGGCTGGTTACGAATCGGAAGGCGCCCGAGCGCCGCGGCACGGTGCAGCTGATCGACGGAACTCGCTTCTTCAAGCGCATGACGAAGAGCCTCAACAACAAGCGCAACGAGATCAGCGACGAGCAGATCAGTCACCTGACGCGCATCTATGACAATCACCGCGATGGTGAGACAGCGGACGTTCAGATCAATGGTGATACCGAAAAGCGTGTGGTCTCGCGCACCTTTCAGAACCATGAGTTCGGCTTCCTCAAAGTGACTGTGGAGCGCCCATTGCGCATGAACTTTGAGCCGTCAGCGGCACGCATAGCTAAGCTGGATGGTCAGAGCGCCTTCATCAATCTGGCAACTTCGAAAAAGCGCAAAGACGACAATGCGGCGGCGCGCGAGATCGCGGAAGGGCGCGAGCAGCAGGAGGCCATCCGAAGCGTGTTGACTACGCTCGAAGCTAAGGGCCGGTATATGGACCGCCGACTCTTCGAGGCGGACCTTGATCGTGCCGCCAATCGTGCCGGGGTTAAAATCGCCGCGCCGGTCAAAAAAGCGATCTTCGCCGCACTGGGCGAGCGCGACCCGAACGCAAAGGAATGTTTCGACAGCAAGAACAGGCCGGAGCCGGATGCTGAGTTGCGAGACACCGAGAACATCCCGTTGCCAGAGACATTCCAAATGCCGAAGGCGTTCTTGGAAGCTGTTGCAAAGCCTGAGAACGCCGCACATAAAGGGGCGAAGCTGCCGATGTTTTTCGGTCCGGACAAACCGATTGACCATCTAATCACGGCGATGCAGCCCACGATCGACGCTTACATGGCGCGCGAGGTCCTGCCTCATGTTTCCGACGCTTGGGTCGACTACGATAAGATCAAGGTTGGGTACGAAATCCCCATCAACCGGCATTTCTACGTCTATAAGCCGCCGCGCCCGCTGGATGACATTGCGACCGATATCGCCGCGCTGGAGGGCGACATCGCCGGGCTGTTGAAAGGGCTGGTTGCGTGAAGCCCAACATACAATATCCGGCGGGCTGGAACTCAAAACGCTTGAAGTACGCTGCAAGCTATAACGACGAGGTCTTGCCTGAAAGTACCGACGATCTGACGGAGATCGATTACGTTGAGATTTCCGGGGTTTCTCTTGCCGGGGGCGTGGAAGAAGTCAACCGGCTGGCATTCTTCGAGGCACCGTCAAGAGCACGTCGAAAGGTCCGCAGCGGAGATATCCTCATATCAACCGTCCGCACCTACCTGAGGGCTATTGCTGCCGTTGACGTGGCGTCGGATGGCCTGATTGCCTCAACTGGCTTTTGCGTTGTCAGGCCACTCGATGGAATCGACTCGGCCTTCCTGGGGTGGGTCGCAAAGTCTGAGCCGTTTGTTTCTGAGGTTGTCGCGCGCTCCGTTGGAGTGAGCTACCCAGCTATAAACGCGAGCGACCTAGTCACAATCGAAGTGCCACTCCCGCCGATCGATACCCAACGGCAAATTGCACGATTTTTGGATGAGAAGACGAAGCGGATTGACGCACTGATTGAGAGGAAACGCCTGCTTCTGGATCGGTTGTCCGAAAAGCGGCAGGCCGTCATCACCCACGCCGTCACCAAGGGTCTTAATCCCGCCGCGTTGATGAAACCCTCGGGTATCGATTGGGTCGGCGACATCCCAGTGCATTGGGAAGTGCTGCCGTTGAAACGTGTATTAAGCAGTTCCACTTATGGCATCTCTGCTTCTCTGGAACCCGCTGGAGAGGTCGCAGTGCTCCGGATGGGCAACCTAGTCGATGGGGAAATCGACCTTGGCGATTTGCGATTTCTCGACGAGGTAGATGAGAGTCTACTGCTGGAGGCCGGCGACGTTGTCTTCAACCGCACTAACAGTCTTGATCTAGTCGGAAAAGCCTCGATTTTTCGGGGGAACGCAGACTTCCCGGTGTCGCTTGCGTCTTATCTGGTCCGCTTCCGTTTCTCCGACAAATACCTTCCGCAGTACGCCAATTTCGTCATGGGGACGGAGGGCCTGCTAGCTTTTGCTCGCACGCTTGCTCTGCCGAGTATCGGTCAGGCAAATCTCAATCCATCGAGGTACGCGCAGATAGAATTCCCGATTCCACCCATAGCCGAGCAGTCGGGGATAGTGGACTATCTCATGGAACAGACGAGCAGGTTTGCGGCGGTTTGGGACCGCATCGACGGATCGCTGCAACAATTGGCGGACTATCGAGCTTCGCTCGTCACCGCCGCCGTGACTGGGGCCCTCGCGGAGTTACGATGACGCTGGATGCACCGACATACTTCGGGCATTTGCGTGCCTACATGAACGATCGCTATGTCGTTCACGACGGCACGGGCGGCGAAGTCGTTCTTACCGAGAAATACTTCCCGCCCACGGGGACGCGCTCCAAAACGCGGCGCATCCGCTTGCTCCTGCCCGGTCAGGGATTGGCTTTCAAGCTGGATCACGATCAAGTCGAATCGCAGCGCAAGAAATCCAAGCCGCCGCTGTTCCACTTCCTCAATGACAACGCCAAGCCGTGGTCTAAGCGCTGCGATTTCGTGATTTTCTACACGAAGGGCCCAGCCTTTCATGCGGATTGTATCGAGTTCAAATCCAAGAGTCTGACAGCCGAAAAAATTGTTCCTCAGCTTAAGGCGGGTTTGAGTTGGGTGAGAACGCTCAAGCGCACCGTCGAGCACTATACCGGCGATACTCGGAAAATCAGGGTGCGAAAGTTCGTATTCGCTGAGAACGACAGTCCCGGAGCTTATCTCGACGCGAACAGACAACTCAACGCAGATCCGTCCATTCGCTACTACCATTTTGCCGAGGTGCAAGGTCAGTCCCTAGCAGCGTTGCACAACACCTCAGTGCAGGAGATTTGAGCCATGTCCGGTCATACCGAATACGACTTCGAGACAGCGATTGAAGCTGGGCTGGTCGGTATGGGCGGCTATGCGGTGCGTGGCGCAAGCACCTATGATGAGGCGTTAGCGCTCTTTCCCGATGATGTGATCGGATTCCTGAAAGACAGTCAGGCCGCGAAATGGGGGCAGCTTGAAGCGCTGCTCGGGACCACGACGCAATCGACCGTACTCGAAAGCCTCGTCAAGGAACTCGATATCAAGGGCGCGCTGCACGTCCTGCGGCACGGCTTCAAATGCTATGGCAGGAACTTCCGGCTGGCCTATTTCCGGCCTAACTCGGCGATGAACCCTGAGGCAGCCGAGGCTTATGCCCACAACCGACTGACCGTCACGCGGCAGGTTGCGTTCATCTCCGCTATGAAGAAGGCAGACGGCAAGAACCGGCGGTGTATCATCGACGTAACGCTAGCTGTGAACGGCCTGCCCGTGGCAACGGCGGAACTGAAAAGTAATCTTGGGAGCAGTCCACAACGTGCCGCTGACGCGATCAAGCAGTACATGGAGCATCGCGACGAGCGCGATTTGCTATTCGCCTTCAAAAGACGCGCACTGGTGCATTTCGCTGCCGATCCCGATGAAGTGTGGATGACTACACGGCTCAAGGGCAAGGAAACTATCTTCCTCCCTTTCAACCGGGGCAATAATCATGGCGCTGGCAATCCGCCTGTCGAGGGCAACTGGAAGACCCACTACCTCTGGGACGAGGTTCTACAGGCCGATAGCCTGCTGGATATCCTGCAACGCTTTATCCATCTGGAAGTCAAGGAGCGGCAGGTCAGGACCGACAAGGGCGTGCGGACCATCCGCAAGGAAACGATGGTTTTCCCGCGCTACCATCAGCTCGACGCGGTGCGAAAGCTCACCGCACATGCACGGGCGAATGGATCAGGTCGGAACTACCTGGTTCAGCACTCCGCCGGCTCTGGAAAATCCAACTCCATCGCGTGGCTCGCACACCGGCTGTCGAGCCTGCACGACGCCAATGATCAGAAGGTGTTTCATTCAGTCGTGGTTGTCACCGACCGGCGCATACTCGACCAGCAATTGCAGAACACGATCTACCAGTTCGAGCACAAGACTGGCGTAGTCGAGAAGATCGACGAGGACACCCAGCAGCTCGCTCGTGCGCTGTCGAACGGGACGCCAATCGTAATCACCACGATCCAAAAATTTCCCTTCATCTCGCAGGCGCTGTCCACCCTGGAAGGTAAGGGCACAGGAGTAAAGATCGATACTGCGGGCAAGCGCTTCGCGGTGATTGTGGACGAGGCGCATTCTTCGCAGAGCGGCGAGACAGCTACTGCGCTAAAGGGAATGCTGAACAGGGATGGAATCGAGGCGGCGATTGCCGCTCAGATGTCGGACGAAGAGGACGACGGTCTATCCGATGACGCCAAGGGCGCCATGCTACGCGACGCGTTGAAGCGAGCTCGTCAGCCGAACCTCAGCTTCTTTGCCTTTACCGCCTCACCAAAGTTCAAAACCAAGACGCTGTTTGACGAGCCGGGGCCATCTGGTACGTCACCATTCCACGAGTACTCCATGCGGCAAGCCATTGGGGAAGGCTTCATCATGGACGTGCTCTTGAACTACACGACCTTCAAACGCTTCTTCGGACTCATTAAGCAAGTTGAGAATGATCCCGAAGTGCCGCGCAAGAAAGCCGCGAAGGAGTTGACCCGATATCTTGAATTGCATCCGGTCAACATCAATCAAGTAGTCTCCGTCATAGTGGAGCACTTCCGTCTCTACGTTTTGCACGAGCTTGGCGGACGGGCCAAGGCGATGGTCGTCACCGGCTCGCGTCTAGCTGCCGTCAAATACAAGTTGGCGTTCGATCGCTATATCAAGGATCACGGATATACCGGCATCCGCTCGCTGGTCGCCTTCTCCGGCACAGTGGAAGACCCAGAAGACCCAGGCTCGTCCTACACTGAAGTGTCGATGAACGACGGGCTGGCCGAAAGTGAGCTGCCCGAAACTTTCGAGCGCGACGACTACCGCGTCCTTTTGGTCGCCGAGAAGTACCAGACGGGGTTCGACCAGCCGCTCTTGCAGACCATGTATGTGGTTAAGCGGCTCGCCGGGGTACAGGCGGTGCAGACGCTATCTCGCCTCAACCGGATGGCTCCGGGCAAGGCGCGCACCTTTGTGCTCGATTTCGCTAACGAGGAGGAGGATATCTACAAGGCGTTCAAGCCCTACTACGAGGCAACGCCAATCGGCGAGAACGCCGATCCGCACCGCCTTTCCGAATTGCAACATAGGTTATTGGGATGGGCGATCTTCGCGCCCGATGATGTAAACGCCTTTGCTGAGGTTTGGTACCGAGGCAAGCGCGATCATTCCGCCACAGATCACCGACTAATGAACGCAGTGCTCGATTCTGTTGTGCAGCGGTTCGTTGATAAAGAACAGCCTGAGCAGGACGAGTTTCGGGGCCAACTGACCGCGTACCGGAACCTCTACGCCTTCCTTTCCCAGATCATCCCCTACCAGGACAGCGAGCTCGAAAGGCTCTATGCCTTTGTTCGTAACCTGACCGCTAAACTTCCTCCGCCTGGCGATGGCCACGCCTTTGCGCTGGAAGACGAAGTGGCGCTTCGCTTCTTCCGTCTCCAGCAGATGACCGAAGGTTCAATCGATCTAGGTTATGGTGAAGCCACCCCGCTGAAGGGACCTACGGACGTTGGCACGGGAGGCTTCACGGAAGAGGGCGTCGCGCTGTCCACGTTGGTTGCGAAGCTAAACGAACGCTTTGGCACCAATTTTACCGAGGCCGATCAATTATTCTTCGATCAAATACGTGCGAGCGCGGAAGCGGACGATAAGATCGTCGAGGCCGCAAAGGCCAACAACCTGGCCAATTTCTCATCCTATTTCGAACGGATGCTCGATGAGCTCTTCATCGACCGTATGGAGGGCAATGAGGAAATCTTCTCGCGTGTTATGACGGACAAGGAGTTCCGGTCGGCGGCCCACGAGTATCTTGCGCTCGAAATCTTCCGGCGAGTACGTGATCGGCAAAAGGCCGATTGATGGCCTAGTCAACTGGCGCACCCGACAGGATTCGAACCTGTGACCTCTGCCTTCGGAGCAATTTAGAGTAGCCCTCCGAAAAACGCGAGAGGGTACGCCATGGCGCGCTATCTATCTGATACCGCTAGACTTTCTGGAAGGACGCTTCCACGATCCTATCCGAACCTACGCTACGATTTCCGCCCGCGTGCTTACGTGGTGCTTACGCGAGAGATCGGGGCCGATCGGATGAAATTCCATGACTAAGATCACAAAACGGATCGTCGACGCCGCAACTTCCCGCGAAAAAGATTACGTCATATGGGATGACGAACTACCCGGTTTTGGCCTCCGCGTCTTCACCTCCGGTAAGCGGAGCTACGTCATTCAGTACCGCGCCGCCGGACGCTCGCGTCGCTACACAATCGGCCTCCATGGAGTGTGGACACCAGAAACAGCACGCCAAGAGGCGAAGGTCCAATTCGGCCGCGTCGCCAGCGGTAACAACCCCGCAGAAGAACGGCAACTCGACCACCAGGCGATCACGGTGAAGGAACTCTGCGCCCTCTACATCACGGATCTCGAAGCAGGTCTTATCCTTGGGAAGGGTGGCCGTCCGAAGAAATCCACGACCGTTGGCACCGACACGGGCCGCATCAACCGACACATCATCCCGCTCATCGGCACGCGACGGGTCAAGGATCTCACGAAGGCCGACATCAACAAGGTTCTCAAAGACATCATGGCCGGGAAGACACGCGCCTCGGTCAAAACCGCCAAGCTGCGTGGCAAAGCGATCGTACGGGGTGGCGCAGGGACAGCGACCCGGACTGTCGGGTTGCTAGGCGGCATCCTCACATACGCCGTCGAGACCGGCATCATCGAACACAGCCCCGCGCATGGTCTGCGCAAACCAAAGGATCAGGTCCGTGATCGGCGGCTCACCGAGGACGAGTATCGAATTCTCGGCAAGATGCTCCGCGAGGCTGCCGGCAATGAGAAATATGCGATGAGCGTGGAGATCATTCGCCAGATTGCGCTCACGGGCTGCCGCCGGTCCGAGATGATAGAACTCATGTGGAGGGAGGCAGACACCGACTCCAGTTGCTTGCGTCTCATCGATAGCAAGGAGGGAGCCTCGATTCGTCCGATTGGTCTCCCGGTCGTCGAATACCTCGAGGAGCGAAGAAGAGACCACTCCGGTACCTATGTGTTCCCCGGTCCCCGAATGGAGGATGGTGCCTTTGGCGGCTTCGCAAACCACTGGGAACAGATATTCAAAGGCTCTCCGCTGGCGGATGTGACGCCCCATGTCCTGCGCCACAGCTTCGCCAGCATCGCCAACGATCTCGGCTTCACCGAAGTGACGATCGCCGCGCTGGTCGGCCATTCGAAGGGCTCGGTCACCAGCAAATACATCCACACGCTCGACACCGCCCTCGTGATGGCGGCGGACACCATATCGGGATACATCCAAGGTCTGCTTGACGGAATCGAGTTCAAGCAAACCGCCTATGCGCTCGACCGCGCGTCGCGCAAGGCCGCTCTGGCCCGGTTCCTTCTGCAAGCGGCAAGCGACCCTGAGAGCGCCCAGGCGCAACTCGCAGCATGACGCCGGCGGGCAAACGCGCGCGAAGGGGACACCGAACAGATGGTGCGCGACACTGGTCAGACGGACAAGACGACCACGAGGTTCCTGCTCGACTCCAACATCTGGCGGTATGTGCTCGATGCTGGAGCCCAAGGCGCGTTGTTGCGCGCCGCAAACAGCAGTTCCGTGATTGTCCAAGTTGCACTGGTCTACGAAGCCCTGCGACTGCGGGATGTGCCCCTGCGAAACCGGCTCATCTCGCTAATGACAAACCAGCGGTTCGAGCGTCTCATGCCGGAAGCATATAGCGAATCGATGGAGATCCTTGACGAAGTTCGGCGGCTCAGACCGGAGTGGCTGAGGCCTTCTCCGCATCAGGCGTTCTTCACCCGCAGCCGCAACGATTGGTCGCGAAAAATGGGCGGGTTCTGGGTGCGGTGCGCACGGTCGCCCGAGACGGAAGCTCTCCGCGTGCAGATGGCGGAAGGCTCTTTGCTGACACAGGCTGCCGAGCAAATCAGGGGTGCACGCAAGGAAATGATGGAGGTGGGCTGGAAGGTCAACCCCTCGATGGACAAGACACTTGCATCGCCGCTCCGCCCCGTCGCGGGCTGGAACGGCGAGATGGTGGAGGCGTGGCGCATCGAGAGTTGGAACGGCGTCACATATGCGTTGTCTCGCCCAGGTCACCCTACTGGATTTCCCCGTTCGTTGAACTCGACGATGGCCTATTGCACAGTGCGGCGTGGGTAGAGTTTTGGTTGCATCTGGCGAGCGCCGAAGCCCTTGGCCGGCAGTGGATGCGATGGGCACATTCGTTCGCGCAGCGATTTCGCAAGGTTACAGATGGGTTCGGCGCAGACAATCAACTGTTCACGTACCTCCTCGAAACGGACGTCGTGATCAGCGCGGACAAGGCATTCCTCGCGATCCTGGACGAGTGCCGCCCATATGCACCGCGTTCGCTGCCGGTCGGGCGCCTTGTCGCCGCCGGGATGCCCGGAGTCGAGTCGGTCCTCAGCCTTCTGCAGACACATCCGAGAGGCGGCGACAGCAACTCGATATTCGCCTAGCCAGCGGCGAGTTGGACCTCGGCAACGCCTGGTTCGACGATCCAATCAACAAAGTCGCGCCTTTTCGCGTGCACCTTTGCCAGCGCGTTCCGAACAAAACTGTCTTGCGGATTGACGTTTATCACGAGGGTGTCGATCGCGCGCGTGAGCGGGATCATCACCCAACGGGACGCGTGCTGCGCGGCCGATTCCTCGGCCGTGCGATAGAGGTCATCAACGACGTGATCTTCGGAGAACCACTGACTGCGCTTGTAGTCCCACAGCGTGTCGAGCTGGAAATTTATGACCGTCCAACCCTCGAGCCCACGGCAGGAGTCGTATTGTACAAACCGCAGTTGATCGCGGTGGGTGGGAAAATGCTCGCGAACATCCCGGCTTGTTCCGTCCCACACCATGCCGCCGCTGCGCTCATAGATTGCGGCGGGTCGGCACAATTGGCCCAACGGCCCAGCCGGCACCATGACGGGGGAAACACAAGCGAGCATATCGACGGGCGCGTTTCCAAGTGCGCGCGCATCGTCACACCAGGCTCGCAAGAGTTCTGGCCTGCTGGCCAAATCGCCCTCTACGACAAGCACTCGACCGCCAGGGGCATCGCTATTCGGTTCGAGATCCCAATCATCGATACCGAGACCTGCCGCCATGTCTCTGACGAAGGCGGCAAGGTTGGCCTTCATGCGCATGCAGCGCGTCAGCCGTCTCGCCCGCAGCGACATCTTCGGAACACCCTGCGACCAGTCGGCCACCGATTCCCGCACATACTGATCAACGCCATCTGAGACCGTCAGCCGCTCTGGCTCGTAGAGGTGGCGCAGGATTGCGATCTCGTCGGCCGGCCAGTCCTGCCCCTCATCGACAAACACCAGGTCCCAGTCAAAATCGGCACCATGCTGCATCATAAGCGCGTCGAGATCAGCGCGGCTAACGGTGCCGGATTGGAGGTAGTCGAGCAGCGCCGCCTTGTGTTCGTCGAAGCGTTCCAGAAAGCCGTCGTAGCTGTTTATGATGCCGAGTTGACGCATCACGCGGCCAAAGAACGCGTGAACTGTGTCGATCGCGATCCCCCCCTGTTTCCAAGCTCTTGGGGACACCGAGCAACGCCATGGTGCGCCGCAGGTCGGCAACGAGCGCCTTGTTGAAGGTGAGCAGCAAGGATCGTTGCTGCCGCACTTCATAGGCCCGATATGCCATTTGCAGGAGGATGACGGTCTTGCCCACGCCACCGCGTCCCTTGAGGATCACCTGGCGCTCGCCGAGATCATCAAGCCACGCATCGGACATCGCGCGCTTGGCGATCATATCCATGCGGCGGCGATCGAGTGGCGTCGGCTCGAGCGTGTCGAAGAGTTCGAACTCCGTGGACAAGAGGCGCTCGAACACCTCCCCCGCGCCAAAGACCAGGTCCACGCGATTTCCATTGCGGTAAGGCCGTGCGATCTGCCCGAGCACGTTCAGCACGCGCTCGAAGCTGGCATCGCCGCCGAGGCAATTGTGCGGTCGCTTCGGCAGATCGCTTTCGCGTAGGCCGGTAAAGAGGATCAGGTCCTGAACGTGGATTTGATCGAGGCCATGCCGTCCGAGATACTTCTTGAACTCGAACATCTGCAGCCGGTTTTTTTCGGTCACGCACTCCCAGGTTGCTCTGCCGTTTCGAATGTAGCGGACCGATGCGACCTTGCCGTCGAAGCGTACCCCCGAAGCATCGTGGGATTTGACTTCGATCACCAGCGCGAAGTTGCGGACGCTTGCCGCTTTGGGGACGAACGGCTCCATATCGCGCGGGTAGAATTTCCACTCGACATCGAAGGCACGCGGCGAGGCAAACTGGCCCACAACGATAAGGTCGAGATCCTCGACCTTATATCCGTACATCTTGAAGCCGACGAAGATCTTGACCACGTCCTCGCGGCTCTGCGCCAAATCAGGCCAGAGCTTGAGAAGCAACCGCCGCACGTGAAGTGCCGCCTCGTATTCCTGCCCCTCCAAAACGCCTAGAATCTCAATCACGCCCTCGGCTCCTTCCTATGCCCCGAGCGCGCTTTGCACGTTCCTGGTCGCCGCCGGAAGGTTTCCCCGTACCAGCAATTCGTTGACTGGAATGACGGGTATCTCGCCCCACTTCTCGCGCATGTCGGCTATGGCTGGATCGGCCGGATGGTCGCCGGTCAAGGCACCCGCGAGCGCGATCGCGAAGCGCTTGCCATCAACGCGCGTAGCCAGAATTGGGATCGTGACCGGCCCGATAACCGGCACGGTGACGTCCTCATCCACCGCGAAGGCGAAGCCATCGGTCTGTCGCTCGAGATCCTGATGAAGGAGTCGGCTCGATGAGCGGATGCGACGCGCATTGAATGGCTGCATCTCCCCGCTGATGAGGTAGTCGAGCAGTTCCGCGCCGACGTGTCGATCGAGGAGCCCGTGCTCGAACTTATTCTTGAAGCTCCGCAGACAACGATAGCAGGAGGCGTCGCAATCCTCAGGGCACGTTTTCATCAGGGTCAGTGCTTGCTCGAACAGTTCGCTGCTACGGTGAGCGACTTGGCTGGCGAACCCGGCGCCGCCTGGAAGCGTGTCATAGAGAAATATCTCCGCTTCAAGCCCGCTCGTTCCCGCAGGGGTCAGCGCGGGTCGATATTCAGCCATCAACTCGCCAGGCTCGATCTGGAGCATGGAGGACGCGGCCTTAGCCAGTGCTTCGCTGACCGTCCGCAGTGCCACGTCCGTGGGATAAAGCCCCGGTTTGAGCTTGAGCGGTGCGGCGACCCTGAGCGAGAATAGGGCAATGTCGGTAATGAAGTCGGTGCCGAGCACCAACCCGCGCGTCGTGCCGCTCCCCGGACATTGCGGTTCTTTCTCGTCCGGAAAAGGCTTCTCGTGCGGACCGCCAAGCGCCGCGGTTGCCTCAGCTGACGCTTCGATCCGTCCGCACTTGGTGCAGTAGTTGTAGCCCTCTTGTTTCGGACCTGTGTTTGAAACAAGCAGGTGCTTGCGGTCGGGCATCGCCCGGATTCGATCGTTCACAGGGACCCACTTCTCGTCGTCTGCCGGGGTGGGCATCGTCAGTTTCGCCCGCGTCGCATGGGCCGTCTCGGGCATGTCGTCCGGGGACGTCATCTCTTCCTCGTAGACCGGATGGGCAAATCCCGGCGGACGCATCCAGAAATGGGTGGGACCGAAAGTGCCCTCACCACCACATGCACGACAATCATGCGCCACCCCCGGCTTGAGCCCGGAGTCGAGTGGCACGGTCTCAGCAAAATGGCACTCCGAGCACTCTCGATAGAGCCGCCGGTTTTGCCAAGCGTCGAAACGGTCGTCAGGCATCGGCGCATAGATCGCCCCCGATGTGTAGCATTTGCCTGAGATCCATACGGTCTTGCCGGGCGCGTACTGCGAGAGTGCGACAGGCAAGGATTGCGACGGCGCAAACTTCATGACCGGCCGAAACGACGTCGAGCGATCAATATCAAAGACGTTGAAAGTCGCGACGTCGGTCGGAAACGCGTAGCGTGGAAGCACGCCGCGGTAGAGCAAGCGGTCAAGCAGTTTACCCGTCAAAGCCTTTTCAGGCGGCGCCTCCTCACCCTCCTCTTCGGGAACTTCGGGAGCCTCCTCCGCGTCCTCCTCGACGGTCTTATCGCCACCGAGGGATTTGGCACTCAATGCCTCATCGACTGCCTTGAGAACGTCCTGCACCATCTGCTCCAGGAGGGTCTCGCGGTCCTCATCGTGCAGTTCATTGGGGATCCAGTCCGCCACGCGGGCCCGCAGTTCTGCCTCGTGCGCTTTGAGCCAATTGGCGAAATCACTCCTGTTGAGAATTTCGGTTCCAGATTTGAAGCCTTCGACGGTGCCCAGCACGGAGAATAGGCTCGGATCGGCATCGGGGTCGAAGCCGGGTATCCGGTCCTGGTGATAGCTTTGCAGCAGGAACGCTCGGATATGTCGCTGTACGATATCCGGATTGTTGAGCGTCAGCTTCGGATCGACGACCGGCCCGGCGATCATGGCCTCGGGCTGGCTGAAATAGTGTTCGTCGTGACTGTCGGCGCTGCCGAATGCAACCACGGTCGCGACCGCATTGCCTCGACGCCCGGCGCGGCCTGCGCGCTGTTGATAGTTGGCCCGCCCTGGCGGCATGTTGCGCAAGGCAACACCCGACAATGCGCCGATATCGATACCGACTTCCATGGTCGTCGTGCTCGAGAGCACGTCGATGGCAGTGGACCGCTTGGCTGCCGCTCCCCAGTCGAGCGCGACGTCCTGGAACAGCAGTTCATTCTCCTCGGCGCGCGAGAAAACGTCCTCGCTTTGCGGCGCATTCAATTGGGCGGTGTGCTCCGCTGCGATCAGCGCCATCGGCTTGCGATCAGGATCGGTGAGCGCCGCCACGACGGGGTTGCGATAGTAACCCTTGCGCGCGGTGAAAACGGGGTCTTCCAGAGGATTGAGCGGAGCGATGTTCGTGCTGGCGCAATCGAGGCAGTGGGCGATCCGTGACATCGGACGGTGAACCGAGCGGCAATCGCCGCATCGCACCCACGAACCGTCGAGTTCCAGAGAGAGATTCTTGCCAGCAAGCCGCTTGAACCCGCTCTCCATCTCTTCGGTGAAAATCGCCATCAATGGCTGTTGCCAGGTCTTATCGAACACCTTGCGCGTGGCACTGTCGGGGATCACGCGCTGCATGGCGCGGAACGTGCCCTTCTGTGCCCGAATACTGGTTCCGCGCCCCTTCGGACGCTTGTACCATGTCGGTGGCATCGCGTTCAGCCAGAAGCCATTCGACCGCCAACAGCGCAACCAGGCGCGAGCGAGACCGATCTTCTCCTCGTTCGTTTCAGCTAGGCCAGGAATGTTCGGCAGCGCGTGTACTGCCGTAACCTTGTCGGCGCTCTCGCGAAGTGATGCGAGCGCAAGGGCCTCGAGACCCAGATAGCGATCCTGAACCGTCTTAACGATGTCATCGAGAAGCGCCTGGGGCACCGGGTCGCTCCTGTGCTTCACCCACAGCATCATCAGCTTTGCCGAATCCTCCAGTGCGCCATCACGCACGGCCGCGGCGATTTCGGAGTCCGTGGCGAACGTCTCGCCGGGTTTCAATTCGGGTCGCAGCCGCACACCCAATGCTTTGGAGGCGAGGATGACGGCCACGTAGAGGTCGCCCAGGTTGAGCATCGAGGCAACCATTGGCTGCTGGCGAAGCCTGTCGAACCCCCACACGATCAACGACCGCAACGCATCGCGCACCGAGTAGAGCTGAAGGTTTGGCGCCAGGCGCGCCGCGACTTGGCGCGAGTCAGAAAACACGAGCACCTTGCGCCCGCGCAAAGGGGCAAAACTCGTTGCCTCCTGCGGTCCGGGTGGCTGGACCTGAATCTGACGCGCGACGAGTGCCTGGAAGGGTTGGTCACCCTTGGTCTGGTGATCCTGAACCGATGTTCGCCCGAACGCAGCGGTTTCGCCACATACCGCACACGGCGTAAATTGCCCCCGCACTTCCGCGCGCGTATCCACCTCGCCGTCCTCATCTGTGGGCGGCGTGGTGCGATCTTTCCGTAGATAGACGGTGCGGCTGCGCGGACCGGGAACTGGCGGGTTGAGCCGGCCGGTCTCAAGGTCGTACTCGGCCAATTCCACGACATCCGTCAACCGGGGTTCCGCCAGGAGCAGATCGAGGTCGAGCAGCGGTGCGGTCTCGATCCCCGGCATCTTGAGTCGGCGGCCCGGCTCGGACCAGAGCGCATTGGGCGTGTCGACGTCGTCCGAATGCGCCCGGGCATGGGCGGCACCACAGTTGCGACAGGTGTAGAATTCCAGCACGCGCGAGCCACATCCACAAACTTCACGCGGCTGGCTGTACATGCGACCGCATACGCCCGACCGATCCTCCGGCGCGACCTCGGTACATTCAGGATCCATGCACACCCACAAGCCGGGCAGTCCGCGATAGAAATTGTGAATCCGACATGGCAGGAGGCCGGCCGCATCCGCTGACTCCCGCGCTACGCTGCCGAGCGCGAGCAGCGATGTTACGGCACGGTTTGCCAGGTCGGGCGCATCGGGAAACAGCGCTGCTCCCAGATCGGCCACCGGCCGCGCGACCTTCATCGTCATGTTGACGAGCAGACCCAGTGGCGCGAAGGTTTCAAGTGCCGCGAACAGGCTCTTCTCCAGGTCCGCAGCCGGAGCGACGTGCCGGTGCGCCAGAAGCGGCGCGACAGCGGTCTGGCGTTCCGCCTCGTCGGGCGAATAGAACCCGTCGAGATCGATCGTCGCGAGAACTTCGGCATCGGCGGCCGTACCGGGAGCCGCATGCGATCGCAAATCGAGGTCACCCACCACCGGCACGAAACTCTCAACTGGCGCACCCGACAATTGTGCACCAAACTCGCCGCCCTTCGCCGTGTCGGAAAAGCTGGCGGTCGCGCAGATGACCTGGAAGCGCTCTACCGGAATGCCGAGCCGGGCGCGCAAGCGGCGGAGGAGCAGGCCGACCTCCGCCCCAGCGGCGCCTCGGTAGAGGTGCGCTTCGTCGAGAACGACGGTGAACTTCTCGTCCGGATTGTTGGCGAGCCAAGCACTGGTCTGGTCGAAAATCGTCCGCTCGATCGGACGCATCAACATGTACTCGAGCATCGAATAGTTGGTGACGAGAAGATCAGGGGCCGCCGCTTGCGCCTCGTGGCGGGTAATCAGTTCGCTGTCGTCGGGCAACGTCACGGCGCGAAGGGGTTCACCTGTCTTGCGATTGACCCAGTCCGTGCCCTTGGCGCCAAACCATTTTTCGAGGTCGGGCTTGGCTGGCCATTTTCCACGTTCCTGCAACTGTCGGCGCAGCTTCGCCGCGCGTTTCTGGTCGTCCGAAACTGGACCAGAAGCCTGGCGCTCTATCTCGACATAGAAACTCTCGAACGACGCGAGTTTCTTGCCGTCCCGCTTTCCCGATCTCACGCCGGCATAGGGTGTGCGGCTCGTGTAACGGGCAAAGGTGGGTGGACGTCCCGCCCACGCGGTAAACAGCTTGACCAGCCGCGGATCGCCAAAGATCGCGCGCATCCTGCCCAACTGGTCGTTCACGAGCGCGTTCATGGGATAGAGCAGTAGCGCACGAGCACCCCGCTGATCGCGGAACGCCTCTGGATGCTCGGCCGCTTCGCGAGCAAATTTGCCCAGGATCGGGAGCAGGAACGATTCCGTCTTACCTGAACCGGTACCCGTCATGATCACGAGGTTGCTGCCATCGATCAGCGCATGGCGGATCGCGTCGCCCTGATGGCGATACGGCGGATCGAACAGCAGCCGCGCATTTTTGCCGTCCCGTTTTGAGAGCGCGGAGTAGACTGCCAGAGCAGCGGGCGGAAGGCCCGCTATATCTCCGAACCGCTGTCCGACCTTATATTTGGGGGTCGATTCCAGATAAGGAATCTGATGGGTGACGCCCGCACGATCGAGGAGCGTTCGACGCTGCGCGATGAGCGCGGCATCGCCGATGTGATAGGTCGCCTCGATATAATCTTTGAGCGATGAATGCAGTTCATCGATCGTCTCTTGGATTGTCCGCGTCATCCGCCCCGTGTCCCGCTATTTTTCACATTCGAAATAGAGATAATCCCTTAGAAATGCCCGTTCCGCATCCACTTGATTTGCGGGCATCCGAAATGACATCAGGCAATTCGCCGGCTTGCGTTCTTCACCGACAACGCCAAGGCGCCGTCGCGCCCAACTCGGGAGGGGGAAGAATAAGTCGAAGTCCGAGAACGCGTCCGTCGAGCGGACACGATAGCGTTGAGGCCGACCAGCCCGTGCGTCGAGGGCCAGTTGAATTCGCCATGCGCTGTCACAGCCGCGCCAACGACTGCCTGGCAGCGGGAGATCAACCAGCGCTTCGAGTTGACCGAGGTTGAATCGTGCATATGCCCACAAATCCGCGCCGTAAGCTTGCGGGCGACGAACGATGAAGCAACCGGTCTGGCGCAGAGGCGCACGCCATCGATCTCGGTACCGACGTGTTTCCACAGTCCAGTCGAGGATGCGCGTATCCTTCGTATCGGAGATCGCCGATCGCCCTCCGAGCCGCGCATCCATGCCCGCAATAAGGGACCCAGCATCCTCCATCTTCGGCACCTTCAGCCAGGTGTCGAGCGATAGCTGACGAAACCCGATGCCATCGAGCAGGAGAGCAAGATCCTCGCCCTCCAACGCCTCGATCATGCGCGTCGCCGCGCGGGCCTTCACGCGTTCTCGCAGTTCCGCCGGCAGGGGCAGCGGATCGTCGCTTGCCAGCCCCACCACGAATGCCGTTCCGGACGGATGAATGATGAAACTCGGCGGAGCGGCAAACAACCAGGTGGCCTTGACGGTCTCGTCGAGCGTCGTGACGTCGCTCAGTTCCAGAAGGTCCCCCGCAGCAACCAGAGCATCGACCAGACGCTCGAGTTGCTCAACGAAGGTGTCGTCGATCGAGACCAGGTTGCGATGACTTTCGATCACGGCTGCGATCAGAGTTCGTGGGGAACATGGGCACTGATAACCCGCCAGGCGGCGCAACGTGGCAATCCAATATTCATCGTCGGTGTTGGCTCCCGCAGGGAGGTGCAAAGCTTCCCGAGCAGACCCGACAACAGCGGCAGGCGAGACAACGCTGATCATCGGCGACCCTCCTCCCCTGGTTCCGACCCCGAGGCGACCGGTGTCGCAATGCTAAGCAATCGTGCTGCTCGAAGCAGGAACGGTACAGGTCTCAGGGCGTCGAGATGCGCTCCAAGCGCATCGGTCCATGGCCCGTCCCCATCGAGCCAGCCGGCGATGGCCAGAGACGCTGCGCCGGCGCCGTTGGGGACTTTGCTGTAGCGCCGAGCCAGGGCCTCAAATTCCGCGATCCGTTTGGCCAGCGCCATCGAGCGAAACTTGTCTATGTCCCGCGCGATGACAAAGTTGAAGGCGGGCGGGGCACCCGTCTGCGCGGCAAGGTCTTTGAGGTCCTTCGGACCTTTCAGCGATTGAGAATAGCGAGCCTCAGCCCCAGCCCAGTCCGAGCCGAATACCAGCGCTGCCAAAGTCCGCTGAAACGTTTTGATGACTGCCTGCTGGCGCGACGATACAAGCGGACCGACGAGTTTGGCGCCCGTCCATAGCTCCAACAGCGCAGCCAGTTGCCCGATCGCCTCCCCCGCCGCGGGGTCCACCCCAACTTCTGGCTCGATCACCAGCCCGGACAGGCTGCCAAGAGTTTGTGGCATGCTGACCACGAGCGCTTCAGATCTGTCCCCATAGGAGGCGACACACAGACCTCCCTGCTCGGTGGGGGAGAAGTCAGATTCCAGTTCTTTTGCGTTGAGCTCGATAGCGTTGGCGGGTTGCGCAAACGGAAAGAACCGCGCGACCACCGGGTCGTCACCACCATGGTCGTCGATGAGGCGCAGCGCCGTGCGGTTGGCGCCACGATGCCAGACCCACCTCAGCGGCGCCACGTCACGATGAAGCGGCAATCGCCAACAACCGCTCGCGTCACCGTCTACAACGAGCCGACCCGATGTCGCCGTCAGATACGCCCATGGATCGGTCTCCCTTATCAGGAACGCCGACACCGCGCGCATCCAGGTCTCCTTGGTCACCGGCAGGGGAAGTGCCGCGACCTGTTCCGTCGCGAGGACACCACCAGCGGCATTCAGCATCTCCACGAAGATCCGGACCTGTTGCTGGGCTGGACCGAGCGCCTGGAGACTCACTTCCCCCTTCCAGAACTGGTCAAGGCTCGGCTCGGCAGGGTCGGCAGTAATCGCCAAGCCGCTATGGTTCGTTGTTCCGGCGATCCACGGCTCCGGCGGCCGAATGGTCAGCGCGACGTAGCCCGCCGCCGCTTTCGGAGCACCGCCGGCCTGTGATCTCACCTCCACAGAAAGGGTGTGTCGTCCAACGTCCAAATTCGTGAGCTTCAGAAAGATCGGCGAGTTCCCGTTCGCCGGGATCTCAAGCGTGGGACCCGCGTTCAACCGAACCGCAAAGCGCTCGACCGAATGGTCGGCTTCAAGAGAAAGGCACGGACTTTCGCCCTCCATCCACTCGGCGAATCCTTCGCCATCCCAGCGCCGCGCTTCCAAGCCAGCCGGCGCAATGCGTATTGACTGCCCTACACCGAGTCCGAGGGCGCGCAGCGCCGTGATCACTTCTTCTGAAAGGTGCGAAGGCAAATCGAAGCCGATGGCGGTCGCGCCCGTAGACCCGAGCGTGACCGGCGTCCCAATTTGCCCGGTCGCGATAGGGACGTCTGAGACCAGCACATAGCTTTGGCCTGGCCGTACCATGCGGCCGATAACTTCATGCGCCAGCCCATCTGCTCCAACGCGAAACAGCCAGATCGGCCCTGTTGTGATGCACCCGTCCGCGGCCAGCAACTGCTCCAGCATTGGAGGCGGATCGCTGAACTGGACAATTGGCCGATCCGAAGATGGCCAGGATGCGAGAAGGCGTCGTTGATCTCCCAACATCAGCCAGCCGGGTGGCAGCAGGCCCGGCGAGCCGCCGACATTGCATCGTGCCCGCCGCAGATACGCACCGAGGTCAGGCGAGAGGTCCCCAATCGGTCGCAGAGACGGGAGTTCAATCCAAGATTTCCATTCGCCAGGGCCCGCGCGCCGCAGTGTCAGAGCCGGTCGGATATAGGGCTGGGCAGTGGTGACCGCCGTTCGCGGCGCAGAGGCGTTGCCAGAACTTCCCGGAAGCTGGCGCGCTGTCCCCTTGAGTTTATAGCGCTCGGCGACTTGTCGTGCGTCCCTGAGCCAGGCGCGCGCCGCACTCGCCTTTTGAAGATCGGCAACGATCCGCTCGAGCGTGACCGGAAGCACGAACTGGGCAACGGCCTCTGTCCGGCCTGCCAGCAGCGCCAGGACGATCCGACCAGCGATTTCCTCCTGTTCCAGGAAGTTGCGGAAACGGGATGGAGCATCGTGCGACACGCCCGCCAGGAAGCGACCGATCTTCGCTGGCTCGTCGCCGAGCATTTTCGCGAGTGGATAGCGCCAATGGTACAGCGCACGAGCCAGATCAGATTGCAGATCTCGCGGCAACAGCGCGTGGGTAATGGGCCACGCTATGATGGAGAACCAAGAGGCCCACGGTCCTGTTGGCTTGAGACCTGCATATTTCTCGTGGAACCGTCCGAACCAACGGCGGAGTTGGCGGCGATCCACCAAATGCCGCCACTCTGGCGTTCGGCGCTCGAACGTCGTCCAGTATTCATCGCCATCATATTCGTAGCCCTGCTCGGCAGCGTAAACGACCCACACAAGCCAGGACTGTGCGGTTTGTTCGACGCCCAGCGACCGGTTGAGCAGTTGTCCGACGACGTTTCGCTCGTCCGCGTCAAGCCCGTGCTCAATCGCGAAAACGGGCAGGCCCTTCGGGCGGCGCGTTTGAGCGAGCGCAGCGAAATGCGCCTCGAGGCGTCGCTGCCAGCCTTGAAGGATCTCGGCCAAACCGGACTGCAATGCGCTAGCGGGCGACCGCACCGCGCGGCCGCCACAAATGCATATTCAACATTCACCCCCCAAAAGCCGTGTAAGTCCTTATCGGCGTTTGTCAGTCGCCGGATTATTCACCAAGTGAACCTAGGCAGATAGTTCTACGAATGATAGTCCACAAAGCAAATTACGGAAAAGTTGCATCGCCGAAATTGCCAGCGTCTCGATTTGCTTCGCGACTCAAGAACGAACTGATGCAACGTCGCCGCTATGGCGGGGAGCCTATCAAGCAATCGGAGGCAAGTGAGACCGATGGGCAAGCCACCCTATGATCAGCGAACAGACATCGAGCGGCTCCGGTCGCAATGGACGAAACTGACTGGCCTGCACAACCGCAACGAGGCATCCGCAGCCATCGTTCGCTGCGCCACCGCTGCCGAAATCGCGGCCAATTTTGCGATCAGAACCGAATTTTCACGCCGCACTCAATTTGACGCTCGTGTCGTCGACGGGTTTCTCATTTGGGCAAACGGTCTCGACGGTAAGATGAACCGGCTGATCCTTCCGATCTGCTTCAACGGCGTGAAAAGCGCCGAGTTCAAGAGACTCCAGACGGCCGCCAAACGCATCCACGAGGTCCGCAACGAAATCGTCCATCGCGGCGTGTTCTCAGATCCCGAAGACGCCGAGTTCATTGTCGGCCAGTCCCGCGAATTTATCGAAACGCTCGTTCATCGGTACGACGACACTTTCCGCTTGCCGAAAGCGTCGTCGCGCACCCGATCACGGAAATAATGCGTCGGGCGGCGCGCACACGCCGACAGAAAGTTGGCCTAGGTAGGTTGTCACCCCATGCGGCCAAGAGCCGTGATCAAAGGAGAACGACATGACCACCATCGACACGGACACGACCAGCGACCGACTGCTCACCGAGGTTGAGCGCCAGCAGAAGTACCTGGACCGGCTTCCAGACGATTTCGCCTTTCCGCTCTTCAATGCCGCCCAGGCTCTCGAATCCCAGCGTCGCAGCGGGTATCGCAACACCGCCGCGGCCGGCCGCGAAATCGTCGACAACGCCATGGAGGCGGGCGCGAACAGGATCGACGTCTGCTTCGGCAAGCCCAAACAGTTGAAGGCGCATCAGCGCGCCGAATCTATCAATGCGATCGCGTTCATCGACAACGGCTCGGGCATGATCCCCAAGATGGCGCAGTATGCCCTGTCGTGGGGCGCCAGCACGCATTTCGATGATCCGAACTTCATCGGTAAGTTCGGGTTTGGACTTCCCAACGCTTCGATCAATCAAACCCGGCTCGTCGAGGTTTATACCAAGATCGAAGGCGCCAAGACGATCACGAAGGCGTGGCTGGATGTGCGCGAAGTCAAAAGGCATGGCCTGCAGTCGATTCCGGAGCCGGTCGAGGCAGATTTGCCGGAGTTCGTGCAGACCTATCTCGACAAGAAGGGCCTCGCATTCGATCACGGCACCATTGTCGTGTGGGTCGATCCCGACCGGATATCCTACCGCACCGCAGCGTTGATGCGCGAGCATCTGATCGACGACTTCGGCGTCACCTATCGGTACCTGCTGGAGAAGGTGGACCTCTTCGTCGAAGGCACGAAAGTCGAGCCCGTCGATCCGCTGTTTCTGACCGAAGGCGCCCGCTACTTCCTGCCGCAGGACAAAGGCGGCGCGGAGATGAGCGCGGATTGGAATATCGCGGTCAAGTATGTGCGCAACGCTCAAACCGGCCAGGTCGAGTTGACCAAGGTCGGCGACGCCGAAGAGCTCAATCGTGATGACCCGGACCTGGAGGCCGCAGGCGCGATCTATATCCGGGTCAGCCGGTTTCCCTACGGCTTCGCCAAAGACAATGCCGGCGGCAAGGCCGAGACCGATGCCCACCGCCGTTTCGAAGTCCGCAAGACGCGTCGCGGCATGTCCTTTGTGCGAGCTGGTCGTGAGATCGAAACGGTGGACGTCTTCCCCAAGTCGATGAAGGACCAGGCCAAGGGTCTTGGGAACTGGCCCTTGCTCCAGTCATATGCCTATCACTGGGGCGTCGAGGTGCGTTTCGATCCCACTCTCGATGAAGTGTTCGGCATCACCAACGACAAACAGACAGTCAGGCCGACCGAGGATTTCTGGCGGTTGCTCGCGTCGGAAAAGGTCGATGCTCAACTCGGCCGCGAGCAGGCGTTCCAGCGCACGAACCGGAAGGAGGAGAAGGCAAAGCAACGTCAGGCCGAGGCGCGCAAGGCGGAACGGAAGACCAAAGCTGAAGAAGCGGCGGCCCGGGCCGACAGCGTGGGCGGCCAGAAGCCGAAGGTGGCCGATCACGCGAAAAGCAAGGCCAGGGCGGACTTTGACACCGAGGCAAAGCGCGTTGCCAAGGTGGACCAGATTTCGATCGACAATGCGCGGGCTGCCCTCGAAGCCGAGGCAAAGCGCCGGCCCTACGTCATCGATTTCTTCGATGAGCCGCGCGGACCGTTCTACAAGCCGGAATGGAACTTCGGCAGCCAAGTCGCGGCGCGCATCAATCGTGAGCATCCCTTCTTCCAGGTCCTCTATGCCCCACTGCTCGGCCTCGCCAACGGCGACGAGGCGAAGCAGGCCCTCGACCTGCTGCTCATTTCGCTGGCGCGCGCCGAGTTGGGCGTCAACGACGAGCAGGCGGCGCTCTGGTACCAGGCGCAGCGCGAGCGGCAATGGAGCCCGTTCCTCGCCGATGCGTACAAACTGCTTCAGCAGACGATGGCCGCGCCGGATGAGGAAACAGCCGAATCCGACGACGTTGAAATCCCGGCCGCCCCATCGCTCGAGAAGGTCTCTTGACGAGGACGGAGGCGCCCCTGGCGCCTCCGTCCCATCTACCCCACCGCACGCCATGGTGCTATCCTGGCCATGGTAGAGTACCAGCTCGAGACCAGTGTAGGCGCGGCCATGAGCCGCCATGTCCCCCGGACGCTGCAACGGCCTTCAAGCTGAGTTGAAGGTCACTGCAGCCAAAGGAGGACTCCGTGAAAAACGGCGTTACGACGATTCGCCTTGATGACTTGATCGAGGCCGCTCTTACCAACAAGCCCTACAATCAGCAGCGTTTCGGCCGCGAGGTCGAGCGCTATTCCCGCCGGATCTCGAAAGCCCGCGCCCCCGACCTACCGGACGATCTCCATGCCGATATCGCCCAGGAAGCCTTGGCGCTTCTCTTCAAGGCCGGCGCCGCCGTTCTCGCGACCGACACCGGCAAGGCAGCTCTCCGCAAGGCGGTGCTCAAGGCAGTTCGTATCGTCCGCGCCAGCTTCGCACCGCCCGGTCAACGGACGCGACCCGCGCCCGTTGACCGGACGCGAGTGATGGCCGGTGAACAAACGCGAGTGGCGGCCAGTGCGAAACCCGCTTCCATCGCCGCCGAGCATGTCGGGCGTGTGGTTGACGCCGGCGCGATCGAACGTGCCACCGTTGGCGAGGGCCTGAACCGGGCGATTGACTTCGACCGCCTCGAACATCCCGACGCAACTGCGGCCGTCAAGCAGGTCGAGGACCGGATGGAGATCGACTTCATCCTCGGCCAGGCGCCATCCCTTGTGGCGCGTTCTCTTCGGTTCATTCATATCGACGATGAACCCGTGGAGTTGGTCGCTTCTGCCGCGCATCTCAGCAGGTTTGCCCTGAATCGGCAGGTCAAGGCCTTCCTGTCCGCCTGGCGTCTGGCGGCGTAGCGATGTCCGGGCAGCGCCGATCGCTGCGAGGCGCGGGCTTCGGCCCGCTCCTCGAGGCGCAGAAAGCCTATGCCCGAAGGAGCGGGGCCCGGTCGAAATTTGGCCTGATGGTTCCGGAAGCTTTCGTTCGCGGCATCCGGGACCTCGGTTACCGCAGCAATGGCGACGCTGTGGCGGAGCTGATCGACAATGCCCTCCAGGCCCACGCCGACCGGGTCGACGTCGTCTTTGGCTACGAAGGTTCGGGCTCGACCAAGAAGCCGGTGCAAATGGCCGTCGTTGACAACGGCCACGGCATGGAACCGGCCATGATCCGTATGGCGGTCATGTGGGGCGGTACGCACCGCGAGAATGACCGTGACGGGTTGGGGCGGTATGGATACGGATTGCCCTGCTCGTCGGTCAGCCTCGGACGCCGCTTCACCGTAATTTCCCAAGTTGATGGTGGAAGCCTATCCGCCGTCGAGCTTGACCTCGATGACATCGCGGCTGGCAAATATACCGATGCCGAAGGCGACATTGTCGTTCCAGCCCCGCGGCCTGTGGCCCTTCCGGCCTTCGTTGCCGACCACATCGCCAATATTTATCCGGGCGGATGGACCTCCGGCACGGTCATCTTGGTCGAGAAGCTTGATCGCCTTGAGTGGTCCACGACCCAGGGCATGCGCGACAATCTGTGCCGACAGTTTGGTGTGACGTACCACAAGCTGCGGGGCGAGGCTGCGCTCTATGTAGACGGTCATTTCGTCTACCCAGTGGATCCCCTGTTCCTGACCCCTGAATTCTCCCTCTACGATCTCGACGAGGAGAGGGCCCAGCCCTTCGACCCCGTGCGCGTCGAAGTGCGGGATACCCAGTCCGGAGCCTATCTCGGCGCGGCGACGCTTCGCTATGCGTGGCTGCCGCCAAGCTTTGGTTCCGTCGATAAGGAGCGCGACGCGGTCGGGCTGAATGCCAATGCCAGGTTCTCCATCCTCAAGGACTATCATGGCATCATCTTCAGCCGGAACGGGCGCCTCATCGACGTTCAGACGCGAACGCCATGGACGAGTTTCATCAACAATGATCGCTACATTCGAGTTGAGGTCGAATTCTCGGCGACGCTCGATGAGTTGTTCGGCGTCACGACGTCGAAGCAGCAGGTGACCGTTTCACCTGCAATCTGGGACCTCCTGCGCGAGGCCGGGTTGCCCAAGGCCATCGAACAACTGCGCAGCAAGGTCAAAGAGGCCAAGGCAGAACGGCGCCTGAAAACCCTATCGCCCGAGCCCGGCCAAATGCGGCTGTCGGAACGGGCTATGAGCCGGGCCAGCCTGCTGCGTGAACCGGCGCACTCCAATCCGCAATGGGATTTGGGTCTCCGTGTATCGCCTTACCGTTTGGATTTCGAACATGCTGCGGGCGGCCTCTTTTTCCGCACCGACCGCAGCGGAGGGGCCCGGACGCTTCATATCAATACCGCTCATCGCTTCTTTGAGGAGATTTACCAATCGCCGGCGGCAACCCCCATGTTGCGTTCGGCCCTCGAACTCCTCCTCTTCACGCTTGGCGACGTCATCCTCAACGAGGACAATGGCAGCGCGTCCGAGAGCGCGCATCGGATGCTCGCCTGGTCCCGCCGCCTCGATCTGGCTCTGCAGACGCTTGCAGATCATCTCAAGTGGACGGACGAGATCGACGTTGGACAACCGGCTTGGCCGGAGGATACTACCTAGCGGGGGGCACTTGATTTTGCGATAGAGTAAGCGGGCCGCTCCACGCGGCCCGTTCGATTCTTGGAGTTGCTGTGTCGGCGGACGATAAACTCTTTGGCCCAGGGCGGCAGCGCGCTTTCTCGCCATTTTTGGCACCGGACGAGCGCCGCCAGCTCAATGAGGCCCTGAGGATCAGCGGAGATCTGCCGCGGGGTTTCGCGGACGAGTTGCGCGCCCTGGCCCGTCGCTATGTTGACGACGGCGAAAGCGTAAAATTGCGTGCGCTGTGCCTGCTAGTTGCCGATCTGTGCGAACAGGGCTGGCAGGTCGCGGTCGAACAGGATCGGATCATCTTCGAGCCTCCCGGCCTCAAGCGCAGCGGCGAACAGAGCATTGAGGACGTCAAGGCCCGCGTGCGCGCGGCGCTGCAGACGGCCCGTCTGCGCCAACTGCGCGAGCCGTCCGTCCGGCAATTCCTCAAAAGGATGGAGCGATCGACGCTGCGGCCACAGGGTCGGACCTCCGTCCTCGATCTTATCGACGATGGCGCCTCCCTCGCGAAGGCCCTCAAGAAGGTGGCAGCGTTGCCGGCCGACGAGCGGGATCAGGCGTTGGCCACGATCATCGATCCGGTCGTCGAGATTTGCGAAAGCGGCGCAAAGTGCCGCGATACCGGCCTCGGATTGATCGATATCTGGCGGTATTTCCGCCATACCTGGGCGCATGAGTACCGCTCCGTGCCCGGACGGCAAATGCTTGTCCTGATCCGAAACGCCGCCCGACCCAATCGCCCGATCATGGGCATCGCCATGCTGGCGAGCCCGGTGATGCGGCTCGGTACCAGGGATCGTTGGATCGGATGGCTGCGCGAGTCCGCTGAGGAAAAACTGCAGAGTGGCGAGTGGGAGCCGATTGGCTTTGCCAAGGCCGTGCGCAAGCGCATCGCCGACTCGATTAAGGCCATCCGCTGGGACGATCTCGCCAGGAAGGAAGAGATTGCTCACCCCTCGGAAACGGTGGTGTTTCGTCTTGAGCAGAAGGCAGCGGGAGCGGCCTTTGCGCGAGAACAGCAGTTGAAGGACCACTATGAGGATCACCACGACGAGCACGGTCGGGTGAAGCCTTACCGCGGCGATCTGAAGTTCGCCCGGCCAGACTCCGACTGGAAGGGTGCTTCAGAGGACCTACTTTTCGTCCGAAAGCGGGCCGAAGGCCTGGCGCAGTTGCTGTTCGCCAAGAGCGTCTTTCAAGCTGCGCATCTGTCCCGTAAGCCGTTCGAAGCGCTTGACCAATTGTTCCGGAGCAAGGACGGGCAGCGCGCCATTGACATTGCCCTTGCCGAGTTCCGCAAGGCTGGACTCTCCAGCGAGGTTGCCGATGTGTCGGTCTGCGGGGCCGTCCACCCCTACAACGAGCTTTTGGGCGGAAAGCTGGTCGCTTTGCTTCTCACCTCGACCGAGGTCCGGAACGCGTATGCCAAGCGCTATGGCGGCCAAACGAGCGTCATCGCGTCCCAGATGGCGGGACGGAAGATCTCAAAGCCGGCAAAGTTGCGGATTCTGACCACCACGAGCCTGTATGGTGTCGGCTCAAGCCAATACAACCGCCTCATTCTTCGAGCCGATGACCATTCGGAGTTGCCCTTCGACGTGGCTTGGGGAGCAATCGGCAAGAGCCTGACAGGGGGTTTCGGCACCCTGCACTTGGGGAGGGAGACTGCGCATGCGTTGCGCAGCATGGCAATTGCCCGTCACGACTCCCGGCGCGTTAATAACCGTTTCGGTGAAGGAACGAGTCCGCGACTACGCCAGATACGAGAAGGTTTGGACGCCCTGGGCCTAAAGAGCGATGCGATCCTGCATCACGCCACTCCTCGCATTTTCTATGGCTGTGAACTCAGTCCGCACGCGCGAGATGCGCTCATGGGATTCGGCGTTCCCGAAGCTGCAGCACCTTCCGCCCGCGATTTGGCAGCCGCTTGGCGGCGCCGGTGGGTCGGGAATCGAATTCTGCGCGAGGACACGATTGATAGGCTTAGAGGACTAGGCGTTACGAGCGTTCGAGCGAGCCTACACGCCGACCCAGATGGGCAGTTCGTCCTACCCTTCGAGCTACCGTCGGTCGGATAGTTGACACCTCGACCGGTACCTCAAAATCCTGAGCCGCGTTGACGGGCTTACCGCACCGGCACTCGGCGCCTCGCGTGAAGGTGCGGCGTGACTGAGGCAAGGCTGGGAGGTCGGCTGGCGACGATCGATGCTGATTCGCTGCAGCCAGGGCTGTAGTCCTCGCGTTGACGCGCACAAGCGGTTTCGCGCAAAAATACCAGTTCCCTCCTTCCGCTTCCTGAGGCTCATCACGTTATGCCGGACCCACTGGTTTTCCCAACTTGGCGCGATTCGTGGCTGCCCATCGAGGGGATGCCCGAGTTGCTAGCAGCGGCTGACGCAGCTTTGCGGCAACGCCGAGCGGGCAACCACCGAATACCACTGTGGTCGGCCACGAGCCCGGACAAGGAAAATCTCGCCGTCGCCATCCGTGCGTTGCACGCATGGGCGGAGGGCGAAGCTCCCCCGGACGTCGCGGCACGACCACGCCTCATCCGACGCATCCATGACATGGTAAGTCCCGTTCTCCATGCTGCGGCGTGGCCGCGCTGGTTGCTTCTTGAGCACGCATTTCTAGATGCTTCGGCGACCGGCGATCTCCTATTCGCTGCGCTCGTGCTACGGACGCTGTGTGAGGAAGCGATCCGTCTCCATGCGCTCGACATCGATGCGAACAGGCTCACAGTTCTGGCGGGATCGACGGTGAAAGAAGACGAGGATCGCGTAAAGCAATTTGTCTCATTTGCTTGGGCCTCGCTTGCCGGTCTCTCCATGAACACGATCATCGAGGGGGTGGGTTGGCCTTCCCTAAGTTCGACAGCAAAGGCAATGCCTCGTCTGGAAAGGGCGCGTGCCGCGCTCAACAGTTACGTCCATCCAAACTATGGAAGCCACATCGTTGCCCTTTACCCAGAGCGTTCTGCGGCCGCGAGGCTGGTCTTGGAGGCAGTTGCGACGGTCTACGAGGCATTCTTCGCGCTTTCTTGGTCGCAGAAGAAGCTAGTTGCTCGTACCTTACCCCACGGCTTGAGTCCGTCCGAATCTTGGAAGCGTACGACTCGTCGCTTCATGTCCGACATCCTGCCTGAGCTTCGACGAACGGCGGAAAACGACATGGTAGCCGAGGTGATAAAGGCGCCCGCTACGGTCGAATGGCTCGCAACGGAAAGGAACGACTTGGAGGCCATTCTCCGTGACCCCGCAGCAGTCCCCCTAATCGAAGGCCTGCCCCGGAAGCCTCTAGGACCTCCAGACGCGCACAAACTCGCGTTCAGAACATGGGAGGGCGCTCGTGCTGCTGACATTCTCGGATTCGCTGCTGCTAGGCGTGCCGAGCAGAATGTCGTTTCCGAGTTTCCGGCTGGCGCACCCGCCCCAACCGATCAGGTTCGATGGCTACGCTTCAATGCCCTTTGCCTCCAACTCGCCATGCTGATCGATCGAGCCAAGGCAGCAGCCCTCAAAGTGCAGCTTGTACGACAAATCGTGCAAGGAAACAGTTTGGCCATACCACTCTGCGTCCGATCCTTGATCGAGCATCGAGCGCTTGCTGTCTGGCTCCCGGCCAAAATTGGATCGGCACTAGACACAGCGGCCACCGAGATTCAAGCGGATCGGTTACTCCCGGAATTCGGCCGACAGGCCGAAACCGCCCTAGCTAACTTTCTGGCTAGTCAGGGGAAGGAAACCAGAGAAGAGCGGCGTGCTTGGATCATGAGTGAGCAAGGCGGTGTGCGCGTAGCCTGGCTGAATCTGAAGAATATTGTGGAGGCAGCATTTGGGGAAAATGACCGGTTCCACAAGCTATATGCCCTATCCTCCGCCGCGATGCATGCGCGATCGTGCCGCGGAATGGACTTCCTGCTTCGGGCCGCGGATTTGAGGGCTCATTCTCGTTACACCGGATTGCTCGTACTGGAGCGCCTCTGCACCTGGAATGAATAGATGGATCATTTGTCGGCAGCGGCCATCGCATCCGGTCGCATGGAGCATGCCGCAGCTTTTGGGGGTACGGCGGCGGCGGCGACAGACCGCATCGCCCAACAGATGTTTGGTCATTTCCAGGAAGCGTTCCTCCCAAGCCTGGACTATTCGGGAGATGGCACCAAAGAGGATCCTTTTTCTCTCGAGCCTCATCTCGAATACTATCAGGCTTCCCGCGCGCTGCTCATGCAACTGGGAGTCAATCCAGTTGAAGCCACGCGCGTGTTGGATCACGATGCGTCTGGTCAACTCTGCGATAAATGGCACGGGCCTGATCGAGAGTATTGGTTCAAAGCGCCGTTCAATCGAGATCCAGCTACTTCCTGAATAGCCGCTTGATCCGGCGCGAAGCGGCCTGAGGCTCGGCTCTCCGCGTCACCCGACCTGCTCGACGCGCAGCGACCCTTCGACGCTTTCGAGTTGATGCGCGATCAGGCCGCCGATCACTACGAACGGCATTCGGGCTCGGCCTGGCGCCACGCTCCGGGTCGATGGTCAACCACCGGCACCTCACCGCCGATAGCCACGATTTTCTCGCCGCTCGGCGTGGGGTTGGCACCGAGGTCATGATGTCGGCAGGGCCGAAAATCGCCCTCAGCGGAGGCCTCGACTTCAACGACCATCAACTCATCTGGAAGGTGCTTGACAAGGTCCTCGCGAAGCACCCCGACATGGTGCTCATCCACGGCAAGTCCCCCCAGGGCGCCGAACTGATCGCAGCCGAATGGGCCGACAGCCGCGAGGTTGGCAGATCGGATTTGCCCCCGATTGGACCAAGCTCGGCAGGGCCGCCCCGTTTAAGCGCAACGACGCGATCCTGGATCTCCTGCCCATCGGCGTTATCGTTTTCCCAGGCACCGGCATCCAGGACAACTTTGCCGACAAGGCGAAAAAGCTTGGCTTCGTGCCCTATGACTTTCGGAACCGGCGCGCGAGTCCTCGCTAGAGATCAGATTGGACGAAGCAGCCATCAGTCTGGCCGCTCGTCGTTCTCCGCCGAACTCAGCAAACCGCCATTCTTGATCCATTGCAGCGCACTAATTGATCGCGCCTGTCCGGCAGCGTCATCTATCGACCAGTATTGGAGAGACACTGGGGGATGGTAGACGTAGGGATCGATGCCAGTTCCTTTTGGCCGCTCGGCAAATTCAACCTTCGCTGCGCGCGCGGAAATATTCAAGAATGCAGGGCTGATAAGCGCGCTCAGCTGGTCGATCCTGCGCCGCAGCCACCCGATCATTTCAGCATTTGGAAATTTGGGATCTGCGGCTGAATTCAGGTGCGCGAGAATCTCTACCAATTTCTGACGCTCCGCGATGCGCTGATGCACTGCCTCGAAGAACTCGATGCGATGCTTTTCGCGTGCGTCGAAAGCTTCTTCCAACTGGCGAAGCCTCTCTGCCTCCTTGAATTGTCGCGCACCTTCCTCCTGCTCTAGCCGACGTTCCTTTGCGAAGACAGCGTGCTGGGCGAAAGCCTCCAAAACCGTCGGCAGCTTCTGTTCAAGCGGCTTGGACCGGCGGTCAGAGAATTTGCGCCGTAGCCCGGAATATGCATTGGCGTGAATAACGATCGAGAGCCGCTCCGAGGGAAAATAGTCATACTTGGGCCAGGGCTCCCGGGCCATATTCCAACGCGCATTCCGTTCCTGCTCTTTCAACTCGGCGGGGGTTGGCTGGTGTGGATTGCGATCTACTGGTGTCTCAAGAGCGAATGTAACGGGTTCATCATCGATCACCAGAACCAGCCCGTCGTCGATTGCCTTGGGTATATAGCCTTGCGTGCCAGCGAGCGAAAAGAATTGGGCTAGCAGTGCAATGCCCCGTTCTATTGCAGGCGGACCAATCCTGAGCGGTACGACTCCTCTCCCTTTTGCGGATACGAAACCCTCACCGTCAGGGCGTGCTTTTCGGATGGTCCGAAGAGTCGCTGAAAGTATGGTCACATCTGCCGTCGCTTCGTCAGCGGTCTTCTTCGGGCCGTCTGATGGCGTTGTTTCCTTCGCAATTTCCGCCAGTTTCTCGCGCACGCGCGTTTTCGCCTCGGTCACCTCCTTGGAAAGGTCCGGATTGATCGCGCCCATGATGTGGATTTTAGCTAGACGTTCATCGCTGAGGTCCGGGAGGGGCGGATGCCGGACCGGTTTTCTATGCTGGAGCTTCGCCCAATAGCCACGTTCCGGCGTCGGTATTTCATGACGCGCGCAAATCTTCTTGAGGCCGGTTCCGGTGATGTTGTAGTCGGCGGCCACCTTTATCAGTGGTCGTTTCCAGACTTGCTCATATAGCTCTGCGCGAGACACGGTCGGCATCGGTCACTCCATGGATGTCTGATGGCTGTGATGGGTGGCTGGACTAGCCTATGATCAGTGGAAGCGCTGCCAAGCGATGGCGCCAGTATCAAACGCGAGAGCCGGTCCTCTCACGGGAGAATGGCGCGATCTTCCCGATGGCGCCAGTCCGGATGAGAACCGTGCGGCTGCCGCGTTTACCTCGGTCCCTAGAGCGGGATGAGATTTGTGAGAGTCGTGGGATTCCCAAATCATCGCAGTTCTGATTCAACATGCATGCTGGGAGGAGGCCAGCATGGATGGCAGCCTATTCGATGGACCTTCGCGAGTGGGTTGTAGCCGCGGTCAAGACGGAAGGGCTCTCGCGACGCGCGGCGGCGGCTCGGTTTGGCGTCAGCTACAGCGCGGCTATTCAGTGGCTTAAGCGTGTCGAGGAGACTGGCAGTGCTGCACCTCGTCAGGTCGGCGGCTACAAACCGAAGAAGCTCTCGGGAGCGTGGCGCGACTGGCTGATCGAACGCTGTCACGACAGGGACTTCACCTTGCGCGGCCTTGTGGCCGAACTTGGCGAGCGTGGCCTGAGGGTCGACTACCGTTCGGTGTGGGAGTTCGTGCATGCCGAGAAGCTCAGTCACAAAAAAAGACGCTGATCGCCGGTCGAACAGGATCGTCCCGATATCGCGCGACGGCGCATGCAGTGGACGAAGTATCGCGGCCGGATCGATCCGGCGCGACTGGTCTTTATTGACGAGACCTGGACCAAGACCAACATGTCGCCGCTCAGGGGCTGGGCGCCGGTTGGACAGCGCATCAAGGCCAAAGTGCCGCATGGCCACTGGAAGACCATGACCTTCCTGGCCGCGCTGCGCCAAGACCGGGTCGACGCGCCTTGGCTGATCGACGGACCGATCAATGGCGAGAGATTCCTCCTCTATGTCGAGAAGGTTCTCGCTCCGACCCTCCGGCCGGGCGACATCGTCATCATGGACAATCTCGGCTCGCACAAAGGCAAGGCGGTGCGCCGCGCCATACGCGCCGCCGGCGCCAGGCTCTTCTTCCTGCCGAAATACTCGCCCGATCTTAATCCGATCGAACAGCTCTTTTCAAAACTTAAGCACTGGCTGAGAAAGGCAGCAAGCCGCACCGTCCACACCGTCTGCGACGCGATCGGCCAAATTCTCAACCGCATCACACCGACAGAATGCTCACACTACTTCGAAAACTCCGGATATGACCGAAACTAATCTCATCCCGCTCTAGGTGCCGCAAGACCGCTCCAGTACGGCCTCTCTCTTGGCTTGATCTGTCCGAAGGCCGGCTTCGCCTTGATCGCCTAAAGCGCAACAGCGCCGTCGAAACTATCTTCCCCTCTCGGCCAACAGGCCGGGATTCCTCGCGAGACAAGATAGTTCCTCCTTTGCCGTCAGGCCCCTTTGGGGTGCGCCGTCGATCGCCTTCGGCCGGACGATCGCCATCGAGGCCACATCGTGCGGGCTCGAGCCAGAAACCAAGGAGAACTACCATGGCCACCATCGGCACCTTCAAGAAGACCGCCAACAACGAATTCACCGGCGAAATCGTCACCCTCTCGGTCCAGGCCAAGAACGTCCGCGTCACCCCCGACACCCGCTCCAGCGGAGAGAATGCCCCCAGCCACCGGATCTTTGTGGGCCGAGCCGAGATCGGCGCCGCCTGGAGCAAGCAGTCCAACGAGGGCCGTCCGTTCCTGGGCCTCAAGCTCGACGACCCCAGCTTCACCGCCCCGATCTACGCCAACCTGGTCGAGGACGAAGACGGCGAGAGCTACAGCCTCATCTGGTCCCGCCCTACCCGCCGCAACGGCGAATGACGACACAAAGTCCCCCGCCCGGCTGGTCCGGGCGGGGCTTTCCGGCGTTCAGCATCGGTGCGATACCGGTGCCGAAGCGCGTCATCGGTCGTGCCAACCAAACTGATCTGGAACGCATCCGCCAGCACACCCATCAGCTTCTACACGATCGAGCCGGTCGCCGCGATCGAGGTGACCGATCTGGTCGTCGTCGACCCGCCGTAGCCGTTCGCTACTTTCCTCGCGGATCGCGGCTACCTGCTCAAAGGCGTGCCGCTCCTGAAACGCGTTCTTGTGGTCGCCGGACAGACAGTCTGCCGGAAGGGCCTCGTCATCACGGTCGATGGCCTCAAAGTCGGGGCAGCGCTCGACCGTGATCGTGCCGGCCGCGACCTGCTGGCCTGGCAGGGCTGCAAACGCATCCCGGACGGCGCAGTTTTCCTGATGAACTGGCAGGTTCGCGACAGTCTCGACGGTCGCTACTTCGGCCTGAGTTCAACTGACCGGATCATCGGACGAGCGGTCCCCTTGTGGGCCGACGAGGACGGCGACGGTCGCTTCCAATGGCGCGCGCCAACTCGGTGAACGCGAGGCGATTGTGTGCCGTGGTTGCCCGGCGCGCGTCATTTCCACCGTACACGCAAGGAGCCTTCCCATGCCGCAGATCGGTCATTTCACCCGCACTTCATCCGGATATTCCGGAAGCGTCCGCACCGTCTCGCTCGACCTCGAAATAACTTTTGTTCCGGACGAGAACGCCGACGTCGAGAACGCCCCGGCCTACCCCGTCCATCTCGGCGACGAGGACAGACCGGAAATCGGGGTGGGCTGGAAGCACACGGGCGACCACGCCGGCTCGTTCATTTCCGTCGTGCTCGACGACCCGATGTTCCCGCATTCCGTTCGCGTTCGATTGTTCCAATGGGACGAGGACGGCCGCGATTGGGACCTGCACTGGACGCGCCAGAAGAAGCGCGAAGAGCAGGAATAGCCATGCCCATTCTTGCGTCGACCTTGTCTTTGGAGGTGCGGCGGGCGCCGCATCATCGTCCTCCTTCTTCTTTCCGGCCTAACTTGCGCGACGGGTGCAACGCTTCCGGGCGTTGCACAGGTATCCGTCCCGGTGCGCACGACCTCTGCGCATCCAAACGCCGCGCATATTGCCGAAGCGTCACGCCGCTTCGGGATTCCAGCGACCTGGATCGTCGCCGTGATGCGCGCCGAAAGCGCCGGCGATGTGCGCGCGGTCTCGTCGGCCGGTGCCATCGGATTGATGCAGGTGATGCCCGACACGTGGACCGAACTTCGGGCTCGTTACAGCCTCGGCCGCGGTCCGTACGACCCGCATGACAACATCCTCGCCGGCACCGCCTACTTGCGCGAACTGTGGGGCCGCTACGGCAAGGTCGCCGCAATGCTCGCAGCCTACAATGCCGGTCCGGCACGCTACGACGAACACCGCGCGACCGGCCGTCCGCTGCCGGCCGAGACGCGTAAGTACGTCGCTTCGCTTGCGCTGGCGCTACGCGGCGAACGTCCGTCGAAGATCGCGTGGGGTGGCTTTCCAGCCGCTCGACTGGCACGAAGCAGCGGTCTTCGTCGTGCGCGCCGGCCACACATCCAGCATCGACTCGCTGCCGCCAGGTAGGCTCCTGATCATCCGTCCCGGAGACGCCCCGAGCACGTCTTGCGCCTGCGTGGCAAGGGCTCTTCATCGCACGCGACGACAAGGGAGCCGCCCCATGACCGGCTGCGCAGCAATTCGCGTTCCATCGGGCGCTGGCGTGGCATGGAGTACGCCGGTGGGGGGGCGCGCGCCACGACCGGAGGATGGCAAGATAAAAGCCCGCACATTGCGCGTTCTGACGGTTGTTTGTTTTCAATAAGTTAGTCAGACATTTCACAATGTCCGAATATGTGCTGCACCTTGCGGCGATGTCGATTTCTTCGTGGTTACCGTGACTTAATGCAATGTGTGGTTCTCCGAGCCATGACCGTCAAGGTTCGAAGCCGGTAGGAGGGAGCGTCCGGAGGCTGCGATGCGTGGCTCGACAAGGCACTAAGCCCGGCAACAGCACGCCGCCCGCTGAAGTGGCCTTAGGGAGAAGGGCGCTAAAGTTGATGGGGCTGTGATGTCAGAGCCTCGCGGACTTAGCTCGCTGTGACTGCCGACGGGCGATCCATGTCGCCGACGCGGCTGCCTCGTCGTGCGATCGGATGAGGACCGACGTCGCCCGCGTCCAAGCTTCTATCGCGGCGCTTGTCGACGAGGGTTTCTGTTGGCTGTGCTTGGCACTTCACCGAAGTCGCATAGCTGGCCCCATTGCACGCGCGGCGTCTATCCTGACAAGAATGCGCGTACCGACGTGCTATGGTGTCGGTGGTTTCTACGACACGTGATCTTGCCTGTCATGAAGCGAAGAGGAGAGTTCACACGTCCAGGATCAATCGCCGCGTCTTGCTTTTCCACTCTGGCAGTGCCGTTGTCGCCTCGACGGTCGCGGCAACGGCTCTCGCTACGGAGCCACCGGGCCGAGAGCAAGAGTTGTCCACCGAACTGCGGGCACTGGTTGAGGCTCACAGCACAGCATATGCGGCGTTCGGCAAGTCCGTCCACGAAAGGGGCGGCGGCAGCCGCGGTCAGGACAGGGCGAGCCGAGAAGAGGAAAAGGCGCTGCTGGCAATCTGCGCGTATCCTGCGGCCGGAGAGAGCGATCGCTTGGCCAAGGCCCGATATCTTCTGGAGATCGAGGTGCGCGGCGAACTCGACTTGCCGGAGCAAATGCAGGCTCTTCTGCGCTCGACAATGTGGAAGGGATGAGACCGACTGCGGTGTAGTCGGTCAGCCTCCATCAGATCGTCCGTAGCTCGCCGGCTGACGTCTTTCCAGAACGTTTGTCCTGCACTAATTCGTAGCTGACCTTTTGACCATCATTGAGGCCCCGCAAGCCGGATCGCTCGACGGCCGAAATATGCACGAACACATCTGGGCCGCCATGGTCAGGCTGAATGAACCCGAAACCCTTTTGCGAATTGAACTAGTTCACTGTCCCGGTAGCCATCGAGAACCCTTTTTCTGACAGAATGACCGCGCTGACCGCTGGCCGTTTTCAGCGGCAAGACCGGCAGGCCAAGCATATCCATGACGGTCATCCATTGCCAACACGGAAAGCGCACCGGGCTTGGACTGAATGTCCGGAGTGCGCCTCGCTTCATTCGTTGCGCAGATCACGGCGAGAGATTTTCAAGCGGACTGCGTCAACACGCTAAAAATTTCTGCCGGTCCGGCAAAAATTGGTGACTTGCCAATCCGTTTCTGATCTCGTCTACGCAACAAATGAATCGGACGGCGGCACAATTTAGTTCAACGCTGCCGCACCAAGTAACAATCATCAAATGGGCTTAGCCAGAATTGTTAATGCTTGCACCAGACCAAATGCCTGACGACGAGGCGCCAATGACGACTGCCCTTTCGACCATGAAGGTCGGGGATATAGAGGGGCGCTTTCGAATCTGCGCCTATCAGCGCGGATATCGCTGGGGCCGGCACGAAGTCCACCAGCTGCTCGATGACATTTGGGAAAGCAAAGGCTCACCGTATCGGCTGCAGCCGATCGTTGTTCGCGCCATCGCCCAGAATGAATGGGAGCTGATCGACGGGCAGCAACGCCTGACAACGCTGTATCTTATCTATCTTTTCATGCAGAGATCGGGCCTGAAGAAGTTCGGCCCTCGATATTCGATTGTCTACGACACGCGCGACAAGAGCGGTGAATTCCTAAATGCGCCCGACAGTGCGCGAGCCGCGGACAATATCGATTTTCACTATCTCTACGCGGCCTATGCGGAAATCGAAGCCTGGTTCGGCCCGGACGGGCATAAGCAGCAGGAACGGGCCGATAAGCTGTTCATCTGGTTCAAGGACGGGGTCGAGGTAATCTGGTATGAGACGGGTGCCGAAGAGGACCCGATCGCACTGTTTGCGCGGCTGAACATCGGGCGTATTCCGCTTACCGATGCTGAGCTGGTCAAGGCGCATTTGCTGACGCAGGTACAGGGGCCTCAACATCGTGCGGACCGCGCCTTTTCGGTAGCCGCGCAATGGGACGGCATCGAGCGCGATCTGCGCCGCTCCGACATCTGGGCTTTCATCTCCAATCGGCAGGGCGACGATTACCCCACGCGGATCACCCTGTTGCTCGATACGCTCGCCGAGCGACAGCAATTACCGGATGCACAGCATGGCCAGCGCCAGACCTTCGAGAGGCTGAGGGATGCAATCACGCGCGATCCCATGGACTTCTGGAACGAGGTGGTGGAATTGCACGCCCGCGTGCTGGGCTGGTTCGAGGATCATCACCTCTATCACCGGATCGGCTTCCTGATCGCCAGCGGAGACAACTTTGCGGAGATACTTGCCTTGGCGCGAGGCAAGCTGGTCAGCGAATTCACCCAAGCGCTGGTCAGACGAATTGTCGAAAAGCTCGACCTCAGCCGCAAAGCGCTTTCCGCGATCAGTTACGAGAGCGGGGCCAGTCGGAAGAAAGCCCAACAGGCGTTGTTGTTGATGAATGTCGAGACCACCCGCCGCCGCGACACGTCGGGCGAGCGCTTTCCCTTTGCGGCGCATCACGGCGAAAGCTGGTCGCTGGAGAATATCCACGCCCAGAACTCAGACGTGCTGCGGAACGAGGAGGAGTGGCACAGTTGGCTCGCGCTTCATTACAAGGTACTGGCCGACCTGCCGATTAGCGACGAGCTGCTGAACCAGCGTGACAACCTGCTCGCTGAATTGGACGCTGTGTCCCGGCCGGTCACCAACTTGGTGTTCCAGCGGCTTTCGGTCGCTGTAATCGACCTGCTCACCGCCACGGATCAGGCTGTGGGCGCTGCCAACATGGCAAATGACATGCACGGCATCGCCAATTTAGCCTTGCTGCAGAGCGGCAAGAACAGCGTGCTGAGCAATTCAGCCTTTGAGGCTAAGCGGCAGGACCTGCTCGCGATGGACAAGGAAGGCGCCTATATCCCCGTCTGCACGCGGCAGGTATTCCTTAAATATTTCGGCGATCACGGGGCCCGCAAACCCTACTTCTGGAGCCTGCCGGATCGCGAGGCTTACTTCGCGGCGCTCGTAGATCTCCTCGGTCCCTATCTCAAGGAGACAGTCTGATGCGCGAAAGCTTCATCACCTCCTATGCGCACCTGTTCGAGACGCGGGAGGGCGGAACTCAGATCGATCAGGTCGAGGTGCCCCTCATCCAGCGCGACTATGCACAGGGGCGTAGCGACAGCACGGCGGTTCAAATCCGAGGTTCCTTCGTCGAGGCCCTCCATAAGGCAATCATCGAGGACCATCCCATTAGTCTCGATTTCGTTTATGGCGACCTTGGCAATGGCACGCTGAAGCCGCTTGACGGTCAGCAGAGGCTGACTACGCTGTTTCTGCTGCATTGGTATCTCGCGTCTCGCACCGGGCGGCTATCGCCGGATGACAGCTGGACGCGCTTCCGCTATTCCACCCGTCCGACGGCGGAACTGTTCTGCGAGTTGCTGGGCCGACATGCCTTTGCCGGGCCATATACCGTGTCGGAATGGCTGACCGACCAAGCTTGGTATCTGCATACTTGGAACCATGATCCGACCGTGCAATCCATGCTCCGGATGCTTGACACGATCCATGCGCACTTCGCCGGCGCAGATTTCGAACAGGCATGGGCGCGCTTGACCGACAAGGCACGGCCTGCGGTATCGTTTCACGTCTTGCCGCTTGAGGGCGCCGTCGAGAGCAATGCGCTCTACATCAAGATGAATTCACGAGGAAAGCCGCTAACGCCATTCGAAAACTTCAAGGCGCGGCTTGAGCAAATCACGACTAGCCTACCGAGGGCGGGTGAATTCGCCCGAAAAATGGACACGACCTGGTCGGATTTGTTCTGAGTCTACCGCGGCAGAGACAATCTCATCGACGAGGAGATGCTGCGTTACCTCGAATTCGTTATGGAGATCGCGTTGTGGCGCCAGGGACAATTTGCCTTGGAAGACACATTCAAGCTGGCCGAGCAATTGTTCGGGCCTGCCAACAATCCGGCGGCTGCGGACAATCTGGACTGGCTCGCCCAGTCCATCGACATCTGGAGCGATATCGATATTGCCGCCTATTTCAGGTCGCATATGCGCGGCAATACGGCGGACCCGACCGGGGGCCTGCCGATGTTCCGCGATGAGGTGGACTTGTTCAAGCAGTGTTGCGACAGCTATGCGCGACGCGTGGGCAGTCGGCCCTTCGGCTGGCCTGAAACCCTGCTGTTGCATGCCTTTGTCACCCATCGTAGTGAGGAAACGGCCGACTTCCCGCGGCGGCTGCGCATGCTGCGCAATCTGATTGAGGCCTCGCCCAACGAACTGCGCCTCGAAAATATGCCCGGCTTGATCAAGGACGTGGAGACTCTTGTCCGCGAGCCTGACGTTAGGAATGCCTTGCGGCTGACGACGTTCAATTCCGGGCAGGTCGGGGACGAGAATGACAAGGTCGCCGCCATCGAGCGGGAACCGGCCATCGAGGCCGCCCTTCGGCGCCTCGAGGATCATGCCCTGTTGCGCGGCTGTTTGATCGCCTTTGACCTCGATGTCGATGCGGCGACCTTCAACACTCGCGCCGCACAATTCGAGAGCTGCTTCTCGGACAAAGCCCTGTGGCCCACTCTGACGGCGGCCCTCCTGGCGGTGGGGAACTACAGCCGACTGAAGGGAGCGCGGTTTTATTTCGGCAGCGCCAAGGACAACGCGACGTCCTGGCGTGAAGTATTGACGCGCGGCAATCGCGAGGACGCCAAACAGACGCGCTATATCCTCGCGATCCTGCTCGACTGCCTGTCTCAGTCAACAAACGAGCCAAAGACCGTGCTGGACGGTGTGGTCGCCAATTACTTGGCAAACGCTCCAACCTCGAGTGGCTATGACTGGCGTTGGTATCTGGTCAAATATTCCATCATGCGCGACGGCAATTCGGGGATCTACGTCGGCAACGACCGTGAATTGGGCTATGGCCTCTGCATGCTGGATAAAACGCAGCTTAACAGCAATTACCGCGACCCGTTTCTTTCGGCGATCATCAAGCAGGCTGCAGCGTCCGACGATTTCGTACGTGACCGGTTCAACGGTTACGCGCACATGCCGCGGTTGATGGTGCTGACCAGGAGCGGAACGAAGATCCAGTGTGTTCCCGACGGTTACCGAGTGATTCCGCCAGAGGATGTGGCGCAGAATAGCACTTACCTCGCCATAGCCGGACAATACGGAATTACCAATGACCTGCTGTCGATCGCGAAAGTTTCGGCCGATAGCCCATCGATGCTGCGGACCGGATCGCTATTGGTGGTAAGTTCCTGGGCGAACTCATCGCTGCCGGACTTTAGTTCGATCGCGTATCTCGCAACTTTCAGCTCCACAGCCTCGAGACGCTCTCGATCAATAGTCGGTGACGATAGCAGCAATCCGACTCGCTATGGGCAAATGCTCTCTCGGTCAAAAGTAACTATTCGGCCGACAACAGTTTGTACCCAACGACTGATAGGCGAGATCGGCTTCGCCGGCCGCCAATTATCGAGATGCTAGACCTGCCTCCACCAACCGGCGGAACGCTTCCGATCTAGTAGGAAGATCAGGCTGATTGCGACGCCACTCGTCAACCCGAACTAGCAAATCGCTGGAGAGTCGCAACTCAAAGCGCTCTGTTTTGGTGTCAGCAGGATCAGGCGTATTTGACAATGTGGGTATCCGTAATGTACGGTATGTACGTAATTTGTGGTTTGCGATACTCAGCCGAACGACGTGCTACGACACGCCGTTCGGCCTAACCACATCCCAAGCTGTCTGGAGCTCGGATCATGGCTGATTCCGACAATAGCACGACTTTGCCTTTCGTCACGCGCAGGAGGACACTTCCCCGAGCAGCAACTGCAACGGTGGGGACGCAGCAGGAAGCGCTTGCCCACAGCGACTTAGAAAGAGACCAACCAGCCGATCCAGCGGTGGCGATGTGGCGTAAGTGGCAAGCTGCTTACGAGGAGACTGAACAACTGAGCCGCGAGCAGCAGCGTTTGGAGCGGAAGCTTGCTGAAACCGTTGGCTTTCCCAATATGATGATCCAGTTGACCGATGGTAAGACCGCTACGGTGCTTTCACTTGAGGCGCTTCGCGATGTGCTTCGCGCCGGTTCTGTTGACGTGGCGGTCGGTGCGAAGGCCGAAGCCGATTTCGCGGCGCATCAGGCGCGCTGGGATGCCTTCGACCAAGTGATTGGCTATTCCGCCACGTTGTGTGCTGAATGTGAGGCGGCCGATCGGGCGGACACGTTGCTTGAGTCATTGGCAGAAACGCCAGCTACCTCCCTTGCCGGCGTAGCAGCCAAGCTTGACGCCGTACTCAGGGAGGGGCAGCCGTCGAAAGACGATGCCGAGTTTCCTTGGCCGCAAATCCGCTCGGTCCTGGAGGACGTTGGTCGGATCGGTGGGCAGACAGAGCCGAACTGACTGTGCAAGGCCGTTTCTCGCGGTTATCAACTCCCTTTCATTCGGAAGTTTGGCTAGTCTCGCGAGGGGGAACCTGCCGCGACCAACTTTTCCAAAGGAGTGATGCAATTGCGAAAGGCATTGGCGGAACCAACACGCCCCGCGTCTTCCAAGCATGGCCAAAGCCCAGCAGTAGCGCATCGAATTTATCGCCAGCGCGGAAGGCCGGCGCCTCATTGAAGGGCTGATGCAGCTTCGTCCACGGGTGCGTGGCCGTGTGGCGTCCTTGATTTCCACCTTGGGGGAGGAATTGGCGTTACTTGATAAGAATACCGAGACGACCGACGAATCCGTCCCGGCTGACCGCAAGACCGGCTGACAGATCGTTGCGACTGTCAGCAGCCTGCGACTATAGTCGGTAGGCAGTCACAGTAGGGCGGTTCCCATGCCCCAGCTTCGCACCGGCCACCTTCCCTTTGCGTCCTTCTCCTCTACCGTGAAGTAAAAATCCCTGAATCGTTTCGCCTCGAAGCGTGGCAGCATGTCCGAAAACTGCGCTCTGGTGACGTCGAGGGATAAGCTCAGCGACGGCAGCTCTGCGGTTTGAAAAAGAACGCCCGCGTCGGGATGTTCCGTCTTCATGGGAGTGGGGGCCATGATCATAACGATCCCGGGCCATCTGAATGCTGCATTCGGCATGATGAGCGACGCAGGCAGTATGACATAGGTGAACTCGACTGATTGACGGGGCGGGCCTGGCTGCACGACCTGGCCAAAATTGACGTTGGCTGAGCCGACGATCTCACCGCGCCATTCGCCAGCGACGACCGGCGGCAACTGAAGACGGTTAGCCTTTTTTCGGACTGTCATTCCCTCCGTTTTGCGTCAGGAAGCCGGCAACATCAACACTAGTGCCCATGCGCGTACCTAGCGACCGCGACGACCGCCAGCCCGATCCGTGCGAATCTGATCGAGTCGTCTGTTGACCAACAGGCGGGCCACCATTCGCCAGGCTGCGATATGGTTCGAAGGAATGTCCGTTCTTCCAAAACCGGCTGAAAAGCCGGCTGAATTCTGGAATTCACGCCGGTGCAGTTGCGTTGGCGAAGCCAAAAAGGCAAGCAATTTCAATTGGATGGAATGGCGTGCCCGAAGAGATTCGAACTCCTGACCCCCAGATTCGTAGTCTAAAGGTCCCAGCAGTTTTGGCGCACCCGACAGGATTCGAACCTGTGGCCTTCGCCTTCGGAGGGCGACGCTCTATCCAGCTGAGCTACGGGTGCATCTCACTTACGCAGTGCTTACGCGGAATTTCCGCGACTGTGAGGGACCGGACTTCCCTCGTGTAAGTTCTTGATCTTCTAAGTTCTTTTTCTCTCCATTTCGTCACCCACCGGCTTGACACGTGCCTTCGGAGGGCAGCGCTCTATCCAGCTGAGCTACGGGTGCTTCCCGGGAAACCGGAAAACGAACTAGCCGGTGAGCCGGCCAGCCACGGCTTCTTAGCGGAAGCCGCTGCGGGCTTCAACGGCCAATTGGCGATTGTGCGCGGGGCTGGTGGGTTGATCGCCGTTCCGACGACGATCGGATAGGGCGCTCCCCTCTCCGTCTCGGCTTCGCCGAGCCACCTCCCCACTGCATGGGGCGAGGAACCCAAGCTCCTCGCCTCACGCCTCCGCCGGCGCCTTCGCCGCCTTGCGCCTCACGGCCCGCTTTGCCGCGTGCTTCTGCTTCTTCGCGCTGGCCAGCTCGTTCATCGCGTCGAGCTGCATCTGCTGCATTTCGGCCAGCCGCGTCCATTGGCGCGAGATCAAATAGTCGAGCTTTTCGTGCAGGTGGCGCACTTCGAGCTCGGCCTTGAGGTTGACGCGGTATTCGTTGAAGGAGCGCAGGCGGTCTTTCACCTCCTGGCGCTTCTGGCTCATCATGATCACCGGCGCCTGGATGGCGGCGATGCAGGACAGCATCAGGTTGAGCAGGATGAACGGGTAGGGGTCGAATGCCTTGGATTCGCCCTGGACGAGGTTGAGGCCGATCCACACCAGGAGGATGGTTGCGAAGGAGATCAGGAACCACCAGCTGCCGCCAAAGGCGGCCATCGAGTCGGAGACGCGGTCGGGAAACGTCCGGTGTTCCTCGAACTCCTCTTCCGAGTTTTCCGAGATCGTGTCCTGTTTGGCGATCGATTCCACCACCTGGCGGTCGAGCTCGGAGAATTCGCCGTGTTCCTGCTGCAGCAGTTCTTCCATGTAGCGCATGCGGTAGCGGCCGAGCTCCTCGCGGCTGACGCGGGCGCCGCGCGGCAGGTCGGGATGGTCGGAGCGGATGCGGTCGGCGAGGCTCGGCCGCAGATCGTCGACGCGCACCAGGTCGCGCTTGCGAAATTTTCGCCCCGATATCGCCGAGGGTTTTTTCTTCGGCTTGATCCTGGGAGCGCCGGGAAGATGAGGTTCGGAATGCGGTTCGGAATCCGGTACTTCCGGTGCTTCGAGGATCTCGTCGGCGGCGTGCTCGTCGCCCTCCGACACGGTCTCGGCCTCGAGATATTCGCCGGCGATGTCGTTCTCGTTGTCGGCTTGCTTCTGCGCGGGTGCTTTCGGGTCGCCGGCCATGCTCAGTGCTCCTGTTCGCGGGGCTTCGCGGCTACGATACGCCAAGCCGGCGCGGCATATCCATGGTCAGTGTGAAGAGCGTGTGACGGAACAAGTTCTTGTGATTGGGCGGGGGGGCGGCTGCTGAGGCAATTGCATAGGCCTGCGCAGCCCCCGCTCCGTCCCGGCGCTGCGCGCCGATCCACCTCTCCCCCATTTCATGGGGGCGAGGAAACGCCAATCGCCGAGGGCGCGACCTCCCAAGCTTGGGTTCCTCGCCCCCGCCAAAGGCGGGGGAGAGGTGGCTCGGCGAAGCCGAGACGGAGAGGGGAGCGCCGCTGGCGATCTCGCGCCCACCCCCTGGCGCAATCGTCTCCGCCGGCTGGCCTTGATCCAGATCAAGCCGGCCCCTGTGGCTGGCCTGATAGGCTGACTATATCGAAACCAGGCCTGAGCGTTCAGGCTCCGCCAGTTGGGGCGCGTCGCCCCGAGAAATGAGGGATCGCCACCATGTACAAGAAAATCCTGATCGCCACCGACGGCTCGGAACTCGCCGGCAAGGGCGTCGCCCACGGCCTGGAGCTGGCCAAGGGCCTCGGCGCCAGCGTTGCCTTCGTCACCGTCTCGGAGCCGTTCCCGGCGCTTGCCTGGGGCGGCGCGATGGCGGGCTATGTCGCCGCCGACGAGCTGGTCAATTACGAGGAAAGCGCGCGCAAATATGCCAGCGAGCTGCTCGCCAAATGCAAGGCCGAGGCCGAGGCGAAGGGCGTCGGTGCGAAGACCCTGCACATCGAGAACCGCACCCCCGCCGAGGCGATCCTCGAGGTCGCCGGCGCGGAAGGCAGCGACCTCATCGTCATGGCCTCGCACGGCCGCCGCGGACTGGGACGGCTGGTGCTCGGCAGCCAGACCGCGGAAGTGGTGTCGCTGACGCAGATCCCGGTGCTGGTGGTGAGATAGGGCTAGGGAGGCGCGCCTCCGCGCTTCGTCATTCCAGGGTTTGCGCGCCGCTTCGCTCCTTGCTCCGCCCTGGAATGACGAAGGAACGGACTTCGCCGTCCTTCAGGCGTCATTCCGCAGGAGCGGCAGGCGTTCCTCGCGACCCGCCTCTACTGCGTCGGCAGCAGCGGCGAAGTGGGCGACGCCAGGTCCGCCGACGGCAGATCGGACGCCGGCGAACCCGGCAGCGGTGATGCAGGCGCGGCCGGAGGCGGCGGCAATCCCGGCAAGCCAGAGTCCGCCTGCGGCAAGCCGGGAAGCGGCGCGGCCGACGGCTGCTGCCCGGAATACATCAGCCTGGGCTGGCCGGCATCCGCCGTCATCGGGCCCACGCTGCGCTGGATCAGCGCCTCGACATGGTCGTTGCGCTGGCGCGCCGAGTCGGCGCCCATCACCACCACGATCAGGTGCCTGCCATCGGCATTGTAGGAGGTCACGATGTTGTAGCCCGAAGCCCTTATGTAGCCGGTCTTGATGCCGTCGACGCCACGCACGCGGCCCAGCATGTCGTTATGGCCGCGCACCAGCTTGCCGCGGAACATGAAGTCGCTTTCGGAGAAATAATGGAAATGCTGTGGGAAGCGCTTTTCCAGCGCCATGCCCAGCACCGCCATGTCGCGCGCCGTGGTCACCTGGCCGTCGTCGGGCAAGCCGCAGGCGTTGCGGAAATTGGTGCCGCTCATGCCGAGCGAGCGCGCCTTGGCGGTCATCATGGCGGCGAACTGGTCCTCCGAGCCGCCGCCCAGATATTCGCCCACCGCCACCGCCACGTCGTTCGCCGACTTCACCACCATGGCGCGGATGGCGGAATCGACGTCGATCGTCTCGCCGCGCCGGAAGCGCAGCTTGGTCGGCGGCTGCGAGGCGGCGTGGTCGGAAACCGGGATACGCGTCTCCTTGGTCACGCGGCCGCTCTCCATCGCCTCGAACAGCATGTAGAGCGTCATCATCTTGGTCAGCGACGCGGGATAGCGCTGCGACCTCGAATTGACCTCGAACAGCGTCTTGCCGGTCGAGGCATCGACCACGATCGCCGCATATTTCTGCGGCTGCGCCGGTACGGTCAGCACGCTTTCCGGCGGCGCGGCCGTCGTGCAGCCGGCGACCAGCGCGAGCAATGCCAATATGGCGATGAGTTTTTGCAGGAGAGGGAAGGGACGGGGCAAGACTTGTTCTAAAACTGTTGCTGAGACGCGGCGAAGCTAACGTAACCCATCCGCCGCGTCCAACTGGTTAACGCGCATGACAAGGCATTTGCCCAGCTTTCGGGGGCTAAGCAGGCTCCTTTGCCTTCGATGTTGGCGCCGCCCCTCATCCGGCCGCTTCGCGGCCACCTTCTCCCGAGGGGAGAAGAGGTTGGCGCCGGCGTCGACAATCTCCTCTCCCCTCGGGGAGAGGTCAGCCGAGCGAAGCGGAGGCTGGGTGAGGGGCCGTCAGCGCCCGGCTCGACCCGCTTTGCCATCCGCCCCACCTTTCCGCTAATATGTCGCGGCTTGGTTTGGGGGGATCGGCATGTCGGAAATCGCCACGGGTACGACCTCGCTGCTCAGGGCGTCGCTCAGCCGCACCGGCAAATGGGCGGCGAGTTTCGCCTTTGTCAGCGGCGCGGTCGGCGACGTGCTCAACCCGCTCGGGCCCTTTGCCGCCTATATCGCGCTCGCCGCCGCCGTCACGGCTTTGATCATCGCCATCGCCATGGTGCTGCGCCTGGTGCTGGCGGCGAAAGCCATGCCGGCGCTGATCTTCGCCACCAGCGCCGCGGCGATCGCCGGCGGCGTCTACGGCATCCAGCAGGAGACGAATTCGCAGAACGGCGTCATCGCCAGCCTCGTGCCGGCGGTCGCCGAGCTGCAGCAGTCGCTGGGCATCGTCTCCGAAAAGGTGGCGAAGATCGAAAAGACCGTCACCGAAACCCAGAAGGCCGTCGAGGAGGTCAAGAAATCCACCGACACGGTGGCGAAGACGACCGAAGAGATCGCGCAGACGCAGACCAAGCAGACCGAACAAGGCGCCGAAACCCAGAAAACGGTCGAAGCGGTGAAGCAGACCACCGACACCTTGGCCGCCGGCCAGCAACAGCAGCAGGCGCAGGCGCAAAAGCTGCAGGCGACGACCGAGCAGATCGCCGTTTCCATCGACACGATCGCCAAGGGCTTTGCGCAGCTTTCGGCGCAGGGCGGCGCGATCGCCGACCCGAAGCGCCCGGACGAGTTCTACCACAATGCCCGCGTCTACGAGCTCGCCGGCGATATGCTCAACGCCCGCCGCTCCTACCTCGCCTTTGCCGGCTTCGATGTCGACGCCATCGACCCCTATACGCGCTTCGCCACGCTGCTCAGGGTCCAGGACGGCAAGGCCGGTGCCCGCGAAGTCTTCGGCCAGCTTGCCGAAAAGGCCAAGTCGCCTTCGATCAAGCTCGTCCATCTGTTGCAGTTCGACGATGCGCAGCGGCTCGACAAGCTCAACGCCTTCATCGCGGCCAATCCGGAATACGCGCCGGCTTACTTCCTGTTGGCGCAGGAATTCTCCGAGGATCGTCTCGGCAGCCAGACGCTCGCCGACAAGCGCAGCGAGGCGCAGGCACTGACCAAATTCGTCTCCTATGAGAAGGACGGCGGCCTGCTCAAATATTTCGTCGACCAGACGCAGCTGGCCGACTGGCTGGACCGCAGCCGAACCCGGCTGACGGCGCTGGGCGACGTGCTCGACCCGTCGCGCTTCGTGCCGACATTGACGCCCATGCGCTCCAATGCCGGCTGGTCGATGACGATCTCGCTGCCCGAACCGGCGACGGCAATCTCCTGGCGGCTCGGCGACAGCGGTCCGTTCACCGACACCGGGGTGATGGCGATGAACGACCAGCGCACCGGCAAGCCGATGCCCAATCCGAGCTTCGAATTGCCCGACAGCACCGCGGCCACCAACATCGCCGTCAAATATCTCGACATCAGGGGCCGCGAGACCGGCCCGTTCGACATCCGCTTCGACCCGGACGGCGCGCTGCAGCAGGGCAACAAGCAGATTCTCGACCAGTTCTGGACCTCGTGGATCGCCTTCGATTCCGGTGGTAATCGCGGCCTGGTCTATTTCACCCAGATGCTGTCCTACCGCTGCGCCATCAAGGCGGTGCATTACAGCCTGAACGGCACGACGCTCGACAAGGAGATCAAGATGCCGCCCTGCGACGCCAAGGACCCCTATGCGATTCCGTCCGACTACCAGCCCTACTTCAAGGTCAAGGGCGACGTGACATCGATGGCGGTGCAGGTGACCTATACCGACGGCACGAAATCGCCGGTCAGGGAGTATAAAAGGCAGTAGCAGGCTTCTTTCTCCCCGTTAACGGGGAGAAATGCCCGGCAGGGCAATGAGGGGCAGCGCCTGCGGCCATAAGTTTGCGGTTCGGGTCGTGCCTGATGCAAAATGCCGGTCATCCCGCTTGCGCGCGCTCCAACGGTCAGGTTTTCCTTGCGCAAAGATTCGCGGGAGGCATCCATGGACACCGTCACGATTGGCGCAAAAGGCATCTCGGTCTCGCTTGATCTCGCGGTCGGCCATGTCGCCGCCATGGACATCGAAGCCGACGGCCGCGTTCTAAAACCCCTGCACCGCGCGCCCTGGGTCGGTTCGCCGCGCGAAAGCCTGCCGGAAAACCTGCCCGAAGGCACCGTGCGCCTCTCAGGCGATTTCCTCTGCGCGCCATTCTCCACCAGCGATGTCGAGGCTGCACCCCTGCATGGCTGGTCGGCTAATAGTGGTTGGGACGTCGTCGAGAACGGCGCGGTTGCCGGCGGCTGGCGGGCTGTGTTCCGGCTGCGCCGCAAGGTGATGGGCGCCACCATCGACAAGGTCTTCACGCTGCGCGACGGCCATCCCTTCCTCTACCAGGAGCACATATTCTCCGGCGGTTCCGGCGCGATCTCCGTCGCCCATCATCCGATGACGGTGATGACGGGCGGCGGCCGGTTGGCCTTCTCGCCCAAGCGCATGGCGGTCACGCCCCCGACGCCGCCGGAGCCCGATCCGGCGCGGGGCCGGTCCATGCTGGCCTATCCGGCCCGCTCCAGTGACCTCACGCGGTTCCCGCTCGCCGCCGGCGGCACCACCGACCTCACCGACTACCGCATGGAGGACAGGCGCGAGGATTTCATCACGCTGGTCGAGGCGGATCACGGCGGTCCGGGCTGGACGGCGATTGCGCGGCGCGCCGAGCAGAATCTGGTGCTGGTGCTGAAGAACCCGGCCGAACTGCCGGTGACGATGCTGTGGTTTTCGAATGGCGGCCGCGATTACGCGCCCTGGAGCGGCCGTCACGTCGGCGTGCTCGGCATGGAGGACGGCCGCACGGCCGTCGGCCACGCCGCCTCGCTCGGCGACAACTGGTTGAAGCAGGAAGGCGTGGCGACGGCCTTCGCGCTCGCCGAGGGACGGTCGGTGTCGTTTCGCCATGTCATCGGTGGAGTGCCGTTCGCCGAGGCCGAGCCGCCGGCCGGGGTGGAATCGGCGTTTGACCGCCTGCGCGTCCTCGCCACCGGCGGCGCGGCGCGGGAGTTGCCGTTCGACGGCGGCTTCCTGCGCATCGGCCGTTCTGTTCCGGCGTAAGGCTCAGGGGCAGAGCGTTCCAGGAATTCGTCATTCCAGGGCTTCGCCCGTGGATGACGAACGGACAGGCGTCCCGGCTAATCTCGAAGGCGGGAAACTGCCAAACACGCGGTCGAAACCTTGGCATCTAGAACGAGGTTTGAAATTTCCGCCTTTCACCGCCAAGATGCCGGCCGAACCGCAGCCGGAAAGCAGCCGATGTCCGAGATCGCCCATATCACAGCCGCCATCTTCAAGCGCGCCGGTAGGGCCAAGCGCTTCGTCGTCGCCATCGCCGGTCCGCCCGGCGCCGGCAAGTCGACGCTGTCGGCTTCCTTGCATGAGCTTTTGCCTGAGGGCAGCGCGGAGGTCGTGCCGATGGACGGCTTCCACTATGACGATATCATTCTCAACCGCCGCGGCCTTCGCCCTCGCAAGGGCGCGCCGGAAACCTTCGATTTCGCCGGCTTCGAGACGTTGTTGAAGCGCATCCGCTCGGGCGAGCCCGACATCGCCATCCCGGTGTTCGATCGCAGCATCGAACTGTCGCGCGCGGCGGCCGAAATCGTCGGCGCCGACACCAAGTTCATCCTGGTCGAGGGCAATTACCTGCTGCTCGACGAGGAGCCGTGGTCGCGGCTGGCGCCTTTGTTCGATTTCACCATCTTCGTCGACGTGCCGCGCAATGAACTCGAGCGCCGCCTGATGGAGCGCTGGCGGGAGCATGGCAAGTCGGACGAGGACGCCCGCGCCTGGATCGCCTCCAATGACATGCCCAACATCGAGCGCGTGCTGGCGCGGCGCCGGCAGGCCGACATGGTCATTGGCTGATGACTGGGTCATTGGTCAATGACCTCGGTGATTGGTTAACCTGCTCAATTTTCAATATTTTCCGGCGGGAACTTTAAGGTTTTCACGCCGTTATGACCCTGTCCCGAATTGTCCGGCATCCGAGCAATTCCAGGAAGGTGCACGCCGCTTTCCGTCCCGAATTGCGAAGAAAAAGAGCAGGAGCCGTCAGATGGCAACCAACAGCAGAAAACCCGTGGCCAAGAAAAGCAGGGCCAACCAATCCGGGACGACGCAGGCTCAGCCTGGCGCCGGCCCGGCGACAACGAAAGACGCAAAGCCGAGTTTCGGCAAGGCGGCGCCAAAGAAAGTGACGCCCGGCGCGATCCACAAGGTCGCGGCCAAGAGCGCCAAGCATGCCAAGCCGGCAACGCGGCCGGCGGCAGGCAAGTCGGGTCCGATCCGCACCGTGGCCAGCGTCGCCACCGGAGCGGTCGTCGCCACCGCAAGGCTAGCGGCCTCCGTATTCGGCCGGGGCGGTACGAAGGCCAAGGCGAAATAGGCCATTGAGAGTTTAAACAAATCGGGCGGCGCCGAAGCGCTCGCCGCTAGCACGGTTTTCCGAAGCCAGCGTCAGCCCTTCGCGGGGATGGTGAGGCCCCGCTTCACCGCCGGCCGTGCCAGGCCGCGTTCCAGCCATTCGGCGACGGTCGGGAAATCGTCGAAGCCGACCAGGTCGCGCGCCTCGTAGAAGCCGATCAAATTGCGCACCCAGCCCAGCATCGACACGTCCGCGATGGTGTAATCGTCGTCCATGATCCACTTGCGGCCCTTCAGCCGCGTTTCGAGCACGCCGATCAGCCGGCGCGATTCGTCGCGGTAGCGCTCCAGCGGTCGCTTGTCGGCAATCTCGCGCCCGGCGAATTTGTGGAAGAAGCCGACCTGCCCGAAGATCGGGCCGATCGCCGCCATCTGGAAGAACACCCACTGGATCGTCTCATAGCGCCGCGCCGGATCGGCGGGGATGAGCTTGCCAGTCTTGTCGGCCAGGTAGAGCAGGATGGCGCCGGATTCGAACAGGCCGATCGGCCGGCCGCCCGGACCATCCGGATCGATGATCGCCGGGATCTTGCCGTTCGGGTTGAGTGACAGGAATTCCGGCGTCCAGCTCTCATTCTTGCCGATATCGACGTAATGCGGCTCATAGGGCAGGCCGATCTCCTCCAGCGCGATCGACGCCTTCACGCCGTTGGGCGTCGTGGCGGAATAAAGCTGCAGGCGCTCGGGGTGCTCGGCCGGCCAGCGCTTGGCGATCGGAAAGGCGAACAGGTCGGTCATCGGAAACTCCGGAGGCGGATTGGCGCCGGGCGGCGCTCATGGCGGGTGAAGAAAGAATTAGGACCCTGGCCGACCAGGATCAATACACCGGCAAGCGGCTGGAGCAATTCCAGGAAAAGCGGTTTTCCGTCCGGAATTGCGTAAAAACAAAGAGATAGAGCGGTTCGCCGTTTCCGTGAAACGGTGGACCGCTCTATCCGTGCACACACAGTCAACCCAATGGCTGCGATCAGATCGCCTTGAAGGCCAGCACCGCATTGGTTCCGCCGAAGGCGAAACTGTTGCTGAGCGCCGCGCGCACCTTGCGCTCGCGCGCCGTGTTGGGCGTCACGTCGAGGTCGCATTCCGGGTCCGGCTCGCGGTAGTTGGCGGTCGGCGGCACGACGCCGTCGCGGATCGCCATGACGCAGGCGATCATCTCCAGCCCGCCGGAGGCGCCGAGGCAATGCGCATGCATCGACTTGGTCGACGACACCGAAAGCGAACGGGTATGTTCGCCGAAGACCCGTTTGATCGCCGCCGTCTCGATCTGGTCGTTGGCCTTGGTGCCGGTGCCGTGCGCGTTGAGGTAGTCGACGTCTTCCGGATTGAGTCCGGCATCCGCCAGGCAAAAACGCATCGCCGCTTCCGGTCCCTCGACGGTCGGCGCGACGATGTCGGAGGCATCGGCCGAAAGCCCGACGCCGCCGATCTCGGCCAGAATGGTGGCGCCGCGCGCCATCGCGTGATCGTAGCTTTCCAGCACCGCCATGCCGGCGCCCTCGCCGAGCACCAGGCCGGCGCGATCGGCCGAGAACGGCCGGCAGGTGTCGGGCGAAAGCACCCTGAGCGCCTCCCAGCCCTTCAGCACACCCCACACCAGCGGCGCTTCGGTGCCGCCGGCGACCATCACGTCGGCGCGGCCGAGCCTGATCTGGTCGACCGCCGAGGAAATCGCGTGGTTGGCCGACGAACAGGCCGAAGTGGCGCCGAAAACAGGGCCGCGCAGGCCGAGCGCCATGCTGACCTGGCCGGCGGCCGCGCCCGGCATCACTTTCGGCACGGTGAAGATGGCGGCGCGGTTGCGCCCTTCGAGCAGGATCGCCCGGTAATTCTCCTCGATGGTCTCGAAGCCGGCGACGCCGATGCCGACGATCGCGCCCATCCGGTAGGTGTTGTCGGCATGCGCGACCAGTCCGGATTGCCGCATCGCTTCCCGCGCCGCGATCACCGCCAGCAGGCTGAAACGGTCCATCGACACGACCTGCTTGCGGTCGATGCCGTGGTCCGGCAATTCCTTGATTTCGCAGCCGGTCTTGACCTTCAGGTCATGCAGCGACGGATTGTCGATGGGGCCGATGGCCGAGCGGCCGGCGCGCATGGCGTCCCACATCGCCGGCGCATCGTTGCCAAGCCCGCAAATCCCGCCGATACCGGTGATGACGACGCGTTTTTGCATGCAGTCAGGCTTTTTTCGCGATCAGTTCGCGAACCGCCTCGACCATGTCGCCGACGTTCTTGAGATTGCTCCAGGCGTCGACCGTGTTCATCTCGATCTCGATGCCGTACTTTTCCTCGAGATCGAAGATGATCTCGGTCAGTTCCAGCGAATGGATGCCGAGCGTGCCGAGATCGGTGCTGGTGGTGATCTCCTCGCCGCCGGTATCGGCATGCGCTTTGATCTTTTCGATGATCTCGGTCGTCAGCTGGTCAGCCATTCGGTTTCTTCCCTGTCGTTTCCCGACGCCGACTGATCAGCGCCCCTTTTTGATCCCCGGATCCAACAAACGCCGCGCCCTTACCTCGCCAGGCACCACGCGACCGCTCCAAGGTGGCTTCCCTCTATAGAAACCGAAACGATGTCAAGCAACAAGCGATATCGACAAAGCCACCGGAGTGCTTAACCTGGGATCATGGATAGGATCGGCAACACCTCGACATCCCAACCTGCCTCGCCTTTGGCCACCGCTTCCTTGCCCGCCACGCAACGTGTTGCCGGCCTGGGTAGGCTTTTGTGCGGCAAGATTGGCGGCCGCACGCGCCTGCAGCGGCTTTACCAGGACGGATCGGCCAAAATCCGCCTGCCGGCGGTGCAAGGCGATCCGCTCGAGGCGGTGCTGATCAACACCGCCGGCGGGCTGACCGGTGGCGACCGTCTCGGCTGGGCGATCGAGGTCGGCGCCGACGCTTCCGCTTCCGTCACCACCCAGGCCTGCGAGAAGGTCTACCGCGCCGCCGCCGACAGGGCCGAGACGAGCGTTGGCCTGCGGGTCGGTCCGGGCGGCCGCATCGCCTGGCTGCCGCAGGAAACCATCCTTTTCGACCGCGCCGCTTTCGCCCGCACGCTGGATGTCGATCTCGCCGAGGATGCCGAAGCGCTGATACTCGAAGCCACGCTGTTCGGCCGGCTGGCCATGGGCGAGCGGACGCTCTCCGGCAGTTTCCATGACCGCTGGCGGGTTCGCCAGGGCGGCGCGCTGATCCATGCGGAGGATTTCCGGATCGGTCTGGATATCGCGGCAACGCTCCGGCGGCCGGCGGCGACTGGCGGCGCGCTGGCCGTCGCCACGCTGCTGCTCGTTTCGCCGCAGGCGGAAAGCCTGCTGGAGCCGGCCCGCGCCATCATCGGCGATTCCAGCATCAGCGGCCGGGGCGGCGCCAGTTTCTGGAGCGTCGGCCGATCTGGCAAGCTTCTTGCGAGGCTTTGTGCCGGCGACGGCTACCAGCTCCGCAAGCGGCTGGTTCCGCTCGTCGAACTGCTCAATGGGCGGGCGGGCCTGCCTAAATTGTGGTCACTCTGACCTGAAATACCGGGACATCGCATGAATCTGACGCCGCGTGAAAAAGACAAGCTGCTCATCGCCATGGCGGCGATGGTGGCGCGCAAACGGCTGGAGCGTGGCGTCAAGCTCAATCATCCCGAAGCCATCGCCCTGATCACCGACTTCGTCGTCGAAGGCGCGCGCGACGGCCGCCCGGTCGCCGAGCTGATGGAGGCTGGCGCCCATGTCGTCACCCGCGCCCAGGTCATGAACGGCATTGCCGAGATGATCCACGACGTCCAGGTCGAGGCGACGTTTCCCGACGGCACCAAGCTGGTGACCGTGCACGAACCGATCAGGTGAGGAGAACGACCCGTGCTGGAGCTCAGGCCGAATTGCGAATGCTGTGACAAGGATCTGCCGCCGGAGGCGAGCGATGCGCTGATCTGCACCTTCGAATGCACGTTCTGCGCCGACTGCGTCGAGAATGTGCTTGGCGGCGTCTGCCCCAATTGCGGCGGCAATTTCGCGCCGCGGCCGATCCGGCCGGCGGCGAAGCTGGCGAAATATCCGCCGTCGACCAAACGCGTGCTCAAGGCCGAAGGCTGCGGCCCGCGCAAAGCCGCTTAACCAGATCAATTGGAAGGGCATAAAGATGATCCCCGCCTCGATGAAACGCAGCACGCTCGCCGTCATCCTGTTGCTCGCCGCGGCGATGCCGGCTGAAGCCCATGTCGGCATCGGCACGACCTCGTCCTTCGCCGCCGGCTTCGCGCACCCGCTGTCCGGCCTCGACCACATGGCGGTCATGATCGCCGTCGGCCTGTGGGCGGCTATGAAGGGCGGCAAGGCCATCTGGGCCTGGCCGCTCGCCTTCGTCGGCGTGATGCTGGCCGGCGGCGCGCTCGGCATGCTGCATGTGCCGGTGCCTTTCGTCGAATCGAGCATCCTTGCTTCCGTCGTGGCGCTCGGTCTGCTGGTGGCGCTGGCGGTCGACCTGCCGGTCTCGGCCGGGGTCGCCATCATTGGCCTGTTCGCGCTGTTCCATGGCCATGCCCACGGCACCGAAGTGTCGGAAAATGCGGGCGGGCTGGAATATATGGCGGGCTTTGCGATGGCCACGGCGCTGCTCCACGGGATCGGCATTGCGGCCGGTCTCGGCTTCGGCCTGCGCTTCCGCGGCCTGGCGCGCGCCGCCGGCGCCGCTTGTGCTGCGGTCGGCGTCGGCCTCGCCTTCGGCGTTCTGTGAGGGCGCGATGATCCCCGGCGAAGTCATCGCGGCCAAAGGCGACATCGAGCTCAACAAGGGGCTGCCGACAGTGACGCTCAAGGTCGCCAACAGTGGCGACCGGCCGGTCCAGGTCGGCAGCCACTATCATTTCTTCGAGACCAATGAGGGTCTGAAATTCGACCGCGAACGCGCGCGCGGCATGCGGCTCGACATCGCCGCCGGCACGGCCATGCGCTTCGAGCCGGGGCAGGAGCGCGACGTCACGCTCGTGCCGCTGGGCGGCAAGCGCGAGGTCTATGGTTTCCAGCAGAAGGTGATGGGCAAGCTGTGACGGCGGCCGGCGCGCCCACATCGCTTCGGCGGCCATCACTTCGGGGGCTTGGCGGCGGCATAGATGACGATCCTGCCGGGATTGTCGAACTCCACCGCGAGCACGTCCTCGGCCTGCACACGGCGCGAATCGATCGCGTTGAAGAGCAGGGCATTCGCCTCGATCTCCTGGCGCAGTTCGGCCACGTCGTCCTTATGCTGCTTCACCTTGTTCTCGATCGCCGGCGGCGGTCCGCCTTCGCTGCGCGCCGCATCGGTCAGGAACACGATGTCGACCGTGTCGAGCTTGGTGGTCTTGCGCACCGTGCCGATATTCTCGCGGGTGCGGTCGATGGCCGTGATGACCTTTCCGGCTTCCGTCCTGGAGAGCGTCTCCTCCTGGCGGATGTCGGAATCGACGATTGCGGTGGCAGGCTTGTTGCTGTCCAAGGGTTGCGCCGCGGATACCGCATAGGGCACGGCCATGAGAACCGTCGCGACAACCACGGAACTCCATTTTGCAAAGGGCGGGGCATTCGCCATCGCTCGCTCCTGACTGAACTCGTGGCGGGGCGAAAACAGCGAAACGGCCCTGCCTGGCCGCAGGTTCCCTTCAAAAGCTGGCCGGCGGACCGCAAGGCGGCCCGCATTCTCTTCAAAATATGGTTGGCGGACCGCAAGGCGGTCCGCCAGGGCGCGCAATCAGCTGGCCTTCTTGGTGATCAGCGTCAGCGCGCCGTCGGGCTGCATGCTGGCGGCGATCACCTGCGCCGAGCTGACGCCCTTGGCTTCGAGCGCGGATTTCACCTTGGGCGTGGCGTCGATCGACTTGCGCAAGGTCTGCAGGCCGGCATCGCCGCGCTGCGCCACGATCTGGTTGACCTGCGTCTGCGTGTCCTTGGGCAGTTCGGTGATGTCGACGATGTTGACGCTCTGGATCGCCGGCACCGCGGGCTGGCCCTTCGGCGCGGCCTGAGCGGGCGCGGTCGGCGCCGGGCTGGGCTGCGGCGTCGGCTGCTGCTGGGCGCCGGCAGTGCCTGCCATCATCAAGGTGGCGGCTGCGGCAATGACTATCGTTCTGCGCATGGATGTTCCTTCCATCGGTTTGGCAAACGGTCGTTTTGGGCTGACTCGGGCACCTCAACCGCCAAATGGGCGCGCAAGGTGTCGCCGAACGGGTCATTGCGTGACCATTGGATGGCGACAATGTGCAGCCCTGGCTCAGACAAGCTTACTTTTGGCAACCTTGTTTTTGGCAACCTGAATTCCGGGAGCAATCGCTGATGGCCAGGATAACCCGCGCGTCCTATGCGCAGATGTATGGCCCGACGGTCGGCGACAAGGTGCGGCTTGCTGACACCGAGCTCTTCATCGAGGTCGAGAAGGACCTCACTGTTTATGGCGAGGAAGTGAAATTCGGCGGCGGCAAGGTGATCCGCGACGGCATGGGCCAGAGCCAGGTCACACGGGCGGGCGGCGCGGTCGATACCGTCATCACCAACGCGCTTGTCGTCGATGCGCTCCTAGGCATCGTCAAGGCCGATATCGGCCTGAAGGACGGTCGCATCGCGGCGATCGGCAAGGCCGGCAATCCGGACACGCAAGCCGGCGTCACCATCATCATCGGCCCCGGCACCGAGATCATCGCCGGCGAAGGCAAGATCCTGACGGCCGGCGGCTTCGACGCGCATATTCATTTCATCTGCCCGCAGCAGATCGAGGAAGCGCTGATGAGCGGCATCACGACGATGCTTGGCGGCGGCACGGGTCCCGCGCATGGCACGCTGGCCACCACCTGCACACCAGGCCCTTGGCACATGGCGCGCATGATCCAGTCCTTCGACGCTTTCCCGATGAATATCGGCCTGTCCGGCAAGGGCAATGCGTCGAAGCCGGCGGCGCTGGAAGAGATGGTGCTGGCCGGCGCCTGTTCGCTGAAGTTGCACGAGGACTGGGGCACGACGCCCGCGGCAATAGACTGCTGCCTGTCGGTGGCCGACGACTACGACGTGCAGGTGATGATCCACACCGACACGCTGAACGAGTCCGGTTTCGTCGAGAACACTGTTGCCGCCATCAAGGGCCGCACCATCCACGCCTTCCACACCGAGGGCGCCGGCGGCGGCCATGCGCCCGACATCATCAAGGTCTGCGGCCTGCCCAACGTCATCCCGTCCTCGACCAATCCGACGAGGCCCTACACGGTCAACACGCTGGCCGAGCATCTCGACATGCTGATGGTCTGCCACCATCTGTCGCCGTCGATCCCCGAGGACATCGCCTTCGCCGAGAGCCGCATCCGCAAGGAGACCATCGCCGCCGAGGACATCCTGCACGACCTCGGCGCCTTCTCGATCATCTCCTCCGACAGCCAGGCCATGGGCCGTGTCGGCGAGGTGGCGATCCGCTGCTGGCAGACCGCCGACAAGATGAAGCGCCAGCGCGGCGCGCTGCCCGGCGAGACCGGCGACAACGACAATTTCCGCGTCCGCCGCTACATCGCCAAATACACGATCAATCCGGCGATCGCGCATGGCCTGTCGAAGGAGATCGGCTCGATCACGGTCGGCAAGCGCGCCGATCTGGTGCTGTGGAACCCGGCCTTCTTCGGCGTCAAGCCGGAGATGGTGCTGGTCGGCGGCTCGATCGCCGCGGCGCCGATGGGCGACCCGAACGCCTCGATCCCGACACCGCAGCCTATGCATTACCGGCCGATGTTCGGCGCCTACGGCAAGGCGCTGACCAATTCCTCGGTCACCTTCGTCTCGAAGGCGGCGCTCGACGCCGGCCTGCAAGGCAGGCTGGGCGTCGACAAGGCGATGATCGCGGTCGAGAACACACGCGGCGGCATCGGCAAGCATTCCATGGTGCTCAACGACGCCACGCCGCATGTCGAGGTCGATCCCGAAACCTATGAGGTGCGGGCCGACGGCGAGTTGTTGACCTGCGAGCCGGCGACCGTGCTGCCGATGGCGCAGCGGTATTTCCTGTTCTGATACTGAATCGTGGGCCGGCGCAGCTACGGTTGGCTTGAGATCGAAAACGGCGCATTATGCGACCATGAACAAGATCCAAATACAGCGCCGGCATAAGTCTACACCCTACGAGACCGACTATGCTGTGTGGTGCGCCGAGCAGGGCGCACTATTGCGCGAAGGTCGTCTCTCTGACCTCGATCGCGAGAATCTTGCCGAGGAGATCGAGAGCCTGGGGCGGAGCGACAAGAGGGAAATTGCGAGCAGATTGGGCACCTTGCTCCAGCATTTGCTCAAATGGGAATTTCAGCCTGAAAAACGCAAAACCGGTTGGTTGGCGACGATCCACGAACAGCGATTTCGGATCGAAAATCTACTCGATGAGAGTCCTAGCCTGAAAACCTATCCAGGAAAACAACTTGGTCAGGAATTCAAAATAGCGAAGTTGAAAGCCGCCGACGAGACCGGTCTGAGAGAGCGGGATTTTCCCGTCGATTGCCCGTACACGATCAGCCAAATTCTCGATCATGATTTTTTCCCCGGCATTCCCTGGTCATCGGACAAACTTATCCGCGAATGAAACATCACTTTGCGTCGGCCCGTTGGCTGGCCTCCCAGCATTGACAGCCCTGTCAGTAGGCCATGGCCACCGAAATCGCCTCTCCGCACGACATCTTCCCGCATATCCGCATCGTCATGGGCATGGTGATCGGCCTTGGCGTCACCCGGCTGCTGTCGGGGGTCGCCCGCCTTGTCCAGCATCCCGGCCAGTACCGGCTCTACGTGGTGCATCTCGCTTGGGTCGCGTCGGTGCTGTTGATGATGGTGCATTTCTGGTGGTGGGAGTTCGGCCTCTACGCCATCGAGAACTGGACCTTCGGCAAATATCTTTTCATCATCTTCTACGCCATCACGCTGTTCCTGATGTGCGCGCTGCTGTTTCCGGATTCGATGCTCGATTACACCAGCTACGAGGATTACTTTTATTCGCGCCGCGCCTGGTTCTTCGGGCTGCTGGCGGCGACCTATCTGCTCGACGTCGTCGACACCCTGCTCAAGGGGCCGGAGCATTTCGCCCGCTTCGGCAACGAATATCTGTTCCGCACGCCGGTCTTCGTGGCGCTCTGCCTGATCGCGATCCTGGTGCGCGATCGCCGCTTCCATATCGCCTTCGTCGCGGCCGCGCTCATCTACCAGATATCCTTCATCCTGCGGCTCTTCGACACCATCGTCTGAGCGGCATTGGGCTGACGTTGCGTATGGTCTAGGGTCTCGGAAAAGCAAGGTTCAACCATGTACAAGGCCGTCGGATCGCGCGGCTCCCGCGTCAGCCGGGTGCTCTGGATGCTCGAGGAGCTCGAGCAGCCCTACGCGTTCGTCGAGGTCAAATTGCGCTCGCCGGAAGCCTATGCGCTCAACCCCTCCGGCAAGGTGCCGATCCTGATCGACGGCGATATCGAAGTCACGGATTCGGCGGCAATCTGCGTCTATCTGGCGGACAAGCACGCCGATAAGGGCATGGGCGCGAACCCTGGTCTCGCCGGCCGCGCCGAGATGGACTCCTGGATGCACTTCGCCCAGAGCGAATTGGAAGCGCCGCTGTGGAACAAGCTGCGCCACCGCTTCCTGTTGCCAAAGGATGTTCGCGTCGATGTCGGGCCGGCCGCGGCCTATGATTTCGCCTCCGAAATAAAAGCGCTGGACCGTCGGCTTGGCGACAAGCCCTTTGCCTTGGGAGACCGCTTTTCGGCCGTCGACGTCTTGCTGGGCGACATGGGCGGCTGGGCCCGCGCCGGCCGGTTCCCGATCGAGTCGGACCGGGTGAATGCTTATTTCGACCGTGTGCTGTCGCGACCCGCTCGTGCCCGCGCCCAAGCTAATGGCGGAGCCATGAAATGAAGCTCAACATCAACACCGATTTCACCAAATTCCCACGCGCCGTCTCGGTGCTGCTAGCCGGCGAAGCTGGCTCGGCGACGCCCTATGACAAGGCTGTGCTGCCGCATGACGAGCGTCATCTTCGTCGCCGCGCCATCGAAACCGCGACCGGCGACAAGGTGCTGGTCGACCTGCCCGAACCGGTGGCTTTGGCCAATGGCGACCGGCTGGTGCTGGAGGACGGCCGCCAGCTCGAGATCGTCGCGGCGTCCGAGGAGGTCTACGACATCCGCGCCCGCGACACCCTTCATCTCACCGAGCTTGCATGGCACATCGGCAACCGCCATCTCGCGGCGGCTATCGAGGCGGACCGCATCCTCATCCTGCGCGACCATGTCATCAAGGCGATGCTGGAAGGTCTCGGCGCCACGGTGAACGAGGTATCGCAACCATTCAGTCCGGTGCGCGGCGCCTATTCCGGCCATGGCCACGACCACGGCCATTCGCATGATCATCACGATCATGACCACCATGACCATGATCACGGCCACGCGCATGATCACCACGACCACGGTCACCATCATCATCATGACTGAGCGGCTTTCCAGCGTCGCTCTGCTGCGGCTGATGGCCTGGCTGTCGCCGGCTTTTCCGGTCGGCGGCTTCGCCTACAGCCATGGCCTCGAGTACGCCGTGCACGATGGATTGATCGCCAATCGCGAGGATCTGGCCGGCTGGCTGGAGACGCTGGTCGAGGTCGGCTCGGGCTGGAACGATGCCGTGCTGTTCGCCGAAAGCTGGCGCCGCGCGCGCGACGGTGGTGATCTGGCGGAAGTCGCCGCGCTGGCCGAGGCGATTGCCGGCTCGCGGGAGCGTCATCTCGAAACCATGCTGCAGGGCACGGCCTTTCTCCAGGCGGCGTCCGCCTGGCCGTCTCCGGTGCTGCAGCGTTTGCCGACCGATTGCCCCTATTGCGTGGCAGTCGGCGCTGTTGCCGGGAGCGGCGGCATCGATCTTTCGCAGGCGCTGTCCGCCTTCCTCCAGGCTTTCTTCTCCAATCTCGTGCAGGCGGCGATCAGGCTCGGCGTCGTTGGCCAGGCCGACGCCGTCCAATTGTTAGCCGGCTTCGAATCTCTGGCGCTGATGACTGCATCGCGCGCCGCCGCCTCGACGCTCGACGATCTCGGGGGCGCGGCCTTCATGTCGGATATCACGGCGATGCAGCATGAGACGCAATACTCCAGGCTGTTCCGCTCATGATCGTGCTTGCCGTCACCCTCTCCTTCGTCCTGCTCCTGATCACCACGCTGCATGTCTATTGGGGCATAGGCGGCATCTGGCCGGGCACGGACCAGGCGTCCTGCGCCCGCGCCGTGGTCGGTTTCCGCGGCGTCGACGAGATGCCGTCGTCCTTCGCGAGTTTTGCCGTCGCCGCGTGCCTCACGCTCGCGACGCTCTGGCCGCTGGCGCTCGCGGGTGTCTTTGCGACGCCCTTTCCGAGAGAAGGCCTGGCGGCCACCGCATTGATGATCGGCCTCGTCTTCCTCGGCCGCGGCATTGCCGGCTTCACGCCCTGGTGGCGCCGGCTCGCGCCTGAACAGCCTTTCGCGCGGCTCGACCAGCGTCTTTATTCGCCGTTCTGCCTGTTGATCGGGTTGGGCTTTGCAGTTCTCGCTATCTCGGAGTTCCCGGCATGACGTCGAAAAACGGCCCTCTTCGCATCGGCATCGGCGGCCCGGTCGGCTCCGGCAAGACGACGCTCACCGAAAAGCTCTGCAAGGCGCTGCGCGACGACTTCTCCATCGCCGTCGTCACTAACGACATCTACACCAAGGAGGATGCGATGATGCTCGCGCGGCTGCAAGCATTGCCCGAAGAACGCATCGTCGGCGTCGAGACCGGTGGCTGCCCGCACACCGCCATCCGCGAGGACGCTTCGATCAACCTGCGGGCAATCGCCGAGCTGAACAAAAAATTCCCCGACCTCGACATCATCTTCATCGAATCCGGCGGCGATAATCTCGCCGCCACCTTCTCGCCCGACCTTGCCGATCTGACGCTTTATGTCATCTCGGTCTGCCAGGGCGAGGAAATCCCGCGCAAGGGCGGCCCGGCCATCACCCGCTCGGACTTCCTGATCATCAACAAGAGCGATCTGGCGCCCTATGTGAACGTCAACCTCGAAATCATGGAGTCCGATGCCGGCCGCATGCGCGGCAAGCGGCCCTTCGGCTTCACCGACCTGTCGCGCGGCAAGGGTCTGCAGGACGTGATCGACTTCATCGTCGAGCATGGCGGGCTGCAGTCGGAACGGCCTGCTGCCTGAGCCGCTGACCTACCAGTTTGCGGTTGCTGGCAGCCGTCGGGCACGGCATTCTCACCCAAACAGGAGGATTTTCGATGAGCCTTGCCCGCCTGCACAAGGAACCGCTGAGCAACCTGCCCTATTATGAGGAGCGGGTCGACCTCGCCGCCGCCTTCCGCTGGACCGCCCGGCTCAACATGCATGAGGCGGTAGCCAACCACTTTTCGCTGTCGGTCAACGAGGACGGCACCAAATTCCTGATGAACCCGAACCAGGTGCATTTCTCGCGCATCAAGGCGAGCGACCTGCTTTTGATCGACGCCAACGATCCCGAAACGCTGTCCGGTCCCAATGCGCCCGATCCGACCGCCTGGGGCCTGCACAGCGCCATCCACCGCAATGTCCCGCATGCGCGCTGCGCCATGCATGTCCATTCGATCCACGCCACGGTGCTCGCCTCGCTCGCCGATTCGACGCTGCCGCCGGTCGACCAGAACTCCGCCATGTTCTTCAACCGCCATGTCGTCGACGCCAATTATGGCGGGCTGGCTTTCGAGGAGGAGGGCGAGCGCTGCTCGCAGCTTCTCACCGACCCCAAGGTCAAGGTGATGGTCATGGGCAATCACGGCGTCATGGTCATCGGCGACACCGTCGCCGACGCCTTCAACCGCATGTTCTATTTCGAGCGCGCCGCCGAGACCTACATCAAGGCGCTGTGGACCGGCCGGCCGCTGCGCACGCTCTCCGACGAGATCGCCGAGAAGACCGCGCGCGAGATGGACGACTACCCCGGCCAGGCCGAACGCCATCTGGCCGAGCTGAAGGCGATCCTCGACGAGGAAGAGCCGGTCTACCGGAACTGAAGCTCCTTCCTTCTCCCCGTTCACGGGTAGAAGGTGCCGGCAGGCGGATGAGGGGCAGCGCCGACGCCTGCGGTTAGAGCCCCAACTGCGCCCGCAACTCCGCGGCGCTGTTGATGACGATGGCGCCGGGCGGACCTTCCATCGGCGCTTCCGGCCAGAAGATCGTCTTCATGCCGGCCGCCAGCCCGGCCATGGCGCCGGTCAGGCTGTCGTCGACGGCAAACGCATCTGCCGGATCGACGCCGGCGAGATAAGCGGCGCGCAGGAAGGGTTCGGGAAGCGGCTTGCCGTCGATCACGTCGTTGCGGCTGACCGTCATCATGCCCGGATAGGTGAGGCCGACGGCGCGCAGATTGGCGTCGACGATCAGCCGGTCGGAATTCGACACCACTGCCTGCTCGACGCCGAGCGCGCGCAATTCGTTGAACACTTCGATCGCGCCGGGACGCGGCTTCAGCGTCTCGGCCATCGGCAGATAGTGATCGTATTTGCGCACGATCCAGTCGTCGAACGGCAGGTCGAGGCCGAACTCGTCGCGCAGCATCTCGTAGACCGGCCAAGCGGCGATACCCAGCACGCGCTCATGCAGGTCGTGCGGCGGCGCGACGCCGACGCTGCGCAGCGCCGCCACAAGGGCAGCCTCATGCAGCGGCTCGCTGTCGACCAGCGTTCCGTCCATATCCCAGAAAACGGCTTTCGGCGTCATGCGCGGCTCCTTCGCCGATCCCCTTAAAGCATGTCTCCCGAAAGTGGTAACCAGTTTCGGGACAAAGACATGCGCAAAACAAAAACTAAAGCGCATGGAGCGAATCTGAAAGATCGCGACGCGCTTTAGTACGTTTCCCGGTCGAGATAAACCGTCCCGCCGGCGAATGGTTGGGCAAGCGATGCATCGACCTTTCGGGTGGCATGGATGCCTCCAAGCAATTGCCCTTTCGATAGACAATTGCGCGTCGGCGTATTCGCTGTAAGCTATGGCGCCCGTTTCAGCATTCTCGCGGGCGGGGAGGCAGGACGTGAATTCGCGACAGGAAACCGGCAGCACCAGGTTGGACGACGCCGCGCGCGCCGGCTGGCTTTATTATGTTGCCGGCAACACGCAGGACCAGATCGCCGCCAAATTAGGCATCTCCAGGCAGACGGCGCAGCGGCTGGTGTCGCTCGCCATGTCGGAGGGCCTGATCAAGGTACGCGTCGATCATCCGATCGCCAACTGCCTCGACCTCGCCGCGCGGCTGAAGTCACGCTTCGCGCTCGACCTTGTCGAAGTGGTGCCGAGCGATCCGACGTCGAACTCGACGACGATCGGCATCGCCGAGGCGGCAGCGGCAGAGATCGAGCGCCGGCTGCGCTCGGAAGCCCCCATCGTCATGGCAATCGGTACCGGGCGCACGCTGAAGGCGGCGATCGAGCAGCTGCCGCCGATGGAATGTCCGCAGCACAAGGTCGTGTCCTTGACCGGCAACATCTCGCCCGACGGCTCGGCCGCCTTCTACAACGTCATCTTCACCATGGCCGACCGCGTCAAGGCGCGGTCCTTCCCGATGCCGCTGCCGGTCATCGCCTCCTCGCCGGAAGAGCGCGAGATGCTGCTCAACCAGCCGATGATCCAGCCGACCCTGGCATTGGCCGCCGAGGCCGACGTCACCTTTATCGGTATCGGCGATCTCGGTCCGAAGGCGCCGCTCTATGAGGACGGCTTCATCTCCGAAAGCGAGTTGAAGGCGCTGCAGAAGGCCGGCGGCATCGCCGAGATCGTCGGCTGGGTGTTCGACCGCGAAGGCCGCATGATCGAAGGCATCACCAACGACCGTGTCTCATCGGCCGCCTTGCCGTCGCGGGAGAAGTCGCTGGTCATCGCCTTGGCCATGGGCGAACGCAAGCTGCCGGGCATTCTGGCGGCGGTCAATCGCCGGCTGGTCAACGGCCTCATCACCGATGAACGGACGGCCGCGGCGCTGCTCGCAGGCTGACTGCCGATAAAAACAGCCGCCTATTGCGAGGGCCCGCGCGGATCGTTGCCGTCGAGGAAACCCATGTCGCGCTGCAGATGCTCGGATAGCTCCCGAACATCGATATAGCCGCGCCTGCGGCCCGAAAACCTTGCAAATTCCCGCACCAGCGTGAAAAACCAGCCTTGCGCCGGGGTGGAAACGAGCTTTTCCTGGATCGTGGTCATGATCTTCAGCCTTCGTTGGAGCAATTCCAGGAAAAGTGTGAGCGGTTTTCCGTTCGGAATTGCGTAAAATCAAAGAGTTAGAGCGGTTTACCGTTTCTGTGAAACGGTGAAGCGCTCTAGTGCTTGAACTCGATTGATCGTCGACCCCAAATATCGGGTTGGCTGGTTCGTCCTTCCAATTAAACCTCGATCATGACCCATAAGGAGGTTTTATGCCCGATCTGAAGCCCCCGCAGCTTGCGCCGCTGCCGCCGCTGCAGGCGATCCGGGTGTTCGAGGCGGTGGCAAGGCACCTGTCCTTCACCAAGGCGGCGCAGGAACTGGGCATGACCCAGGCGGCTGCCAGCTACCAGATCAAGCTGCTCGAGGAGCGCATCGGCGGCCCGCTTTTCCTGCGCAGGCCGAAGCAGATCGAGTTGACCGAGCCCGGCCAGCGCCTGGCGCCCGCCGTCAGCGAGGCCTTTTCCATCCTGGGCCAGGCCTATGCCGCGGCGCGCGGCGGCGCCGACGGCCTGCTCTGCGTCACCACCGTGCTGACCTTCGCCTCGAACTGGCTGGCGCAGCATCTGGGCTCGTTCCAACTCGAGCATCCCGCGCTTGCCGTGCGGCTCGACACGTCGAGCCGCCTGACCGATTTCGCGCGCGAGGACGTCGATCTCGCCATCCGCTCCGGCGGCGGCAAGTGGCCGGGCCTGGAGGCGCATAAGCTGCTCGACGCCGATTTCACGCCGATGCTGAGCCCCAGGCTCGCGGCGAGCATCGGCGGCGTCAGCGAGCCGGCCGACCTGCTGCGCCTGCCGATCCTCGATCCCGGCGACATCTGGTGGTCGCAATGGTTCGAGGCCGCCGGCGTTGCCGGGCATGACCTCGCTAAGCGGCCCGGCTCCAGCATGGGCGCGCAGGCCTATGAGGCGAACGCGGCGATGGCCGGCCATGGCGTGGCGATCCTGACCAGGGCCTTGTTCAAGAATGAGATCGCCGACGGCCGCCTGGTCCAACCTTTCGATCTCGTCGGCGACGACGGCCATGCCTATTGGCTGGTCTATCCGACGGCGCGCCGCAACGTGCCGAAGATACGCGCCTTCCGCGATTGGATCCTGGCCGAGATCGCCTGCCCGTAAGCCGGCCACTCCAAGTTCCCCCTTCCAGCAGGCCGGCCACGTCGCCGGACGCGGTCACGTTGCGTCATTTCTGCTGCGCTGCAGCATCGATTCCTCCTTGACATAATTCACTCCAAGTGAGTAATTGCCCAAAGCCAAGGCAAATGCTCATCTTGGTTTATGGGAGGAATTTGATGAAACTTCGCACGCTCACCCTGGGCCTGTTGTCGGCCAGCGCTCTCGCTTTCGCCGCGCATGCCGAATCCATCACCATCGCCACCGTCAACAATGGCGATATGGTCCGCATGCAGAAGCTGACGGACGACTTCACCAAGGCCAACCCCGACATCCAGTTGAACTGGGTCACCCTTGAAGAGAACGTGCTGCGCGAGCGCGTCACCACCGACATCGCCACCAAGGGCGGCCAGTACGACGTCATGACCATCGGCACCTATGAGGTTCCGATCTGGGCCAAGCAGAGTTGGCTGCTGCCGCTCGACAAGCTCGGCGACGACTACGACGTCAAGGACATCATCCCGGCCATCGCCGGCGGCCTTTCGGTCGACGGCAAGCTCTATGCCGCGCCCTTCTACGGCGAAAGCTCCTTCGTCATGTACCGCAAGGACCTGATGGAGAAGGCGGGCTTGAAGATGCCCGACGCGCCGACCTGGGACTTCATCAAGCAGGCCGCCGACAAGATGACCGACCGCGCCAATGGCGTGAACGGCGTGTGCCTGCGCGGCAAGGCCGGCTGGGGTGAGAACATGGCCTTCCTCACCGCCATGTCGAACTCCTTCGGCGCCCGTTGGTTCGACGAGAACTGGAAGCCGCAGTTCGACCAGCCCGAATGGAAGAACACGCTGCAGTTCTATGTCGACCTGATGAAGGCCGACGGTCCGGAAGGCGCTTCGTCCAACGGCTTCAACGAGAACCTGGCGCTGTTCCAGCAGGGCAAGTGCGGCATGTGGATCGACGCCACCGTCGCGGCGTCCTTCGTCTCGGATCCGAAGGCCTCGCAGGTCGCCGACAAGGTCGGCTATGCTCTGGCCCCCGACAATGGCCTCGGCAAGCGCGGCAACTGGCTGTGGGCATGGTCGCTGGCGATCCCCGCCGGCACCCAGAAGGCCGATGCCGCCGAGAAGTTCGTCTCCTGGGCAACCAGCAAGCACTATGCCGAGCTGGTCGCCTCGAAGGAAGGCTGGGCCAACGTTCCTCCGGGCACGCGCTCCTCGCTCTACGCCAATGCGGAGTACCAGAAGGCAGCGCCTTTCGCGAAGATGACGCTGGACTCCATCAACGCCGCCGACCCGACGCATCCGACCGTCAAGCCGGTGCCCTATGTCGGCGTGCAGTTCGTCGCCATTCCTGAATTCCAGGGTCTCGGCACCACTGTCGGCCAGCTCTTCTCGGCCGCCCTTGCCGGCCAGTCGAGCGTCGACGACGCGCTCAAGCAGGCCCAGGACGCAGCCACCGCGGCGATGACCGAAGGCGGCTACATCAAGTAAGGCTCCTCCCGGTGCCGAAGGCCGGTCGCGCATCATGACCGGCAGGTGGCCGCCCGAAACCCAGTTCGGGCGGCCACCCTTCAAAATCGGGAAAATTCTGGCACAACTCTGAAAATCCGGCTGACCTTGGGAGGGTGACCGTCATGGCTACTCAGCAAACCCGTTCGCTCGCTCGTTTCATGATGGCGCCATCGGTGATCCTGCTGTTCGTCTGGATGATCGTGCCGCTGGCTTTCACGCTGTGGTTCTCGTTCCTGCAATACAATCCGCTGAACCCGATCCGTGACGGCTTTGTCGGCTTCTCCAACTACAGGCTGTTCTACGACAATCCGGCGTTCTTCGCCGCCATTCTCAACACGCTGACCATCGTTGTGGCGGTCCTGCTGATCACCATCATCGGCGGCATCCTTCTTGCGCTGCTGCTCGACCAGCCGATCTGGGGCCAGGGCATCGTGCGTATCCTGGTCATTTCGCCGTTCTTCGTCATGCCGCCGGTCGCGGCGCTGGTCTGGAAGAACATGATCATGCACCCGCAATACGGCGTCTTCGCCGACATTGCGCGCTTCTTTGGAGCCCAGCCGATCGACTGGTTCGGGCAGCACCCGCTGACGGCGGTCATCATCATCGTAGCCTGGCAATGGCTGCCCTTCGCAACGCTGATCCTGCTGACCTCGCTGCAGTCGCTCGACGGCGAGCAGAAGGAAGCGGCCGAGATGGACGGCGCCGGCTTCATCAGCCGCTTCATCTATCTGACGCTGCCGCACATGTCGCGCGCCATCACCGTCGTCATCCTGATCCAGACGATCTTCCTGCTCTCGATCTATGCCGAGATCCTGGTCACCACCAATGGCGGCCCGGGCTACGCCTCCACCAACCTGCCTTTCCTCGTCTACCAGAAGGCGCTGCTGGAGTTCAAAATCGGGCAGGCATCCGCCGGTGGCGTGATCGCCGTCATTCTCGCCAACATCGTTGCCTTCTTCGCCATGCGCGCCGTCGGCAAGAACCTCGACAAATAAGGGAGGACAAGATGGCACGCGCAGTCACCACCCAGCACAAGACGATCGCCACGGCCGCGGCCTGGATCGTCGCCCTGCTGATCTTCTTTCCGATCCTTTACACGATCATCACCTCGTTCAAGTCCGAGCAGGAGGCGATCCAGGGCTTTGCCCTGATCCCGTCGGGCACCATGGAAAGCTACGCCGAGGTGCAGGCGCAGAGCGGTTATTTCAAGTTCTTCCTGAACTCGGTGATCCTGTCGGTCGGCTCGACCGTCCTGGCTCTCCTGGTCGCGGTCCCGGCGGCATGGTCGATGGCGTTTTCGCCGACCAAGCGCACCAAGGACATCCTGATGTGGATGCTCTCCACCAAGATGATGCCGGCCGTCGCGGTGCTGTTCCCGATCTACCTGATCTTCCGCGACACCGGCCTGCTCGACAGCCGCATCGGCCTCACCATCATGCTGATGCTGATCAACCTGCCGATCGTGGTCTGGATGCTCTACACCTACTTCCGCGAGATCCCGGGCGAGATCCTGGAGGCGGCGCGCATGGACGGCGCCTCGCTGTGGAACGAGATCATCCATGTGCTGACGCCGATGGCGGTTCCCGGTATTGCCTCGACGATGCTCTTGAACATCATCCTGGCCTGGAATGAAGCGTTCTGGACCATCCGGCTCACCACCACCAATGCCGCGCCGCTGACGGCCTTCATCAGCTCCTTCTCCAGCCCGCAAGGCCTGTTCTGGGCAAAGCTGTCGGCGGCCTCGACGCTGGCGATCGCGCCGATCCTGATCATGGGCTGGTTCAGCCAGAAGCAGCTCGTGCGCGGCCTCACCTTTGGCGCCGTGAAGTAACAACGCCCAAGCGGCGGACGACGAAGACTACCCCCGGGAGGAAACCATGGGAAACATCACGCTCAAGAACGTCTCCAAGTCCTTCGGGTCGACGACGATCATTCCGGATATCGACCTCAATATCGAGGACGGCGAGTTCGTCGTGTTCGTCGGCCCCTCGGGTTGCGGCAAGTCCACGCTGCTCAGGCTGATCGCCGGGCTTGAGGACGTCAGCGGTGGCACCATCACCATCGATGGCCGCGACGTCACTCAGGAGGCGCCGGCCAAGCGCAAGCTCGCTATGGTCTTCCAGTCCTACGCGCTCTACCCGCATATGACGGTCGCCAAGAACATCGCCTTCCCGCTGAAGATGGCCGGCGAGGACCAGGCGACCATCGACAAGAAGGTCAAGGACGCCGCCCGCGTGCTCAACCTCACCAACTATCTCGAGCGCCGTCCCGGCCAGTTGTCCGGCGGCCAGCGCCAGCGCGTCGCCATCGGCCGCGCCATCGTGCGCCAGCCCTCGGCCTTCCTGTTCGACGAGCCGTTGTCGAACCTCGACGCCGCGCTTCGCGGCACCATGCGGCTCGAGATCAGCGAGCTGCACCATCAGCTGAAGACGACCATGATCTACGTCACCCACGACCAGGTCGAAGCCATGACCATGGCCGACAAGATCGTCGTGCTCAACGCCGGCAACATCGAGCAGGTCGGCTCGCCGATGGAGCTCTACAAGACGCCGAAGAATCTCTTCGTCGCCGGTTTCATCGGCTCGCCCAAGATGAACATGATCGAAGGCGCGCCGGCGGAAAAGTATGGCGCCAAGACCGTCGGCATCCGGCCAGAGCATCTCAACATCTCGACCACGTCAGGCGATTGGAAGGCGACGGTCGGCGTTGCCGAGCATCTCGGTTCCGACACCTTCCTGCACGTCCAGGCGGACGGCATCGGCACCGTCAATGTGCGCGCCGATGGCGAGGTTGGGGTGAGGCATGGCGACACCGTCTACCTGACCCCGGACAAGGCCAAGCTGCATCGCTTCGGCGCCGACGGGAAGGCGCTGACCCAGTGAGGACGGGACAGTGAGGCTGAAAGGCAAATCGGCGCTGATCACCGGATCGGCGCGCGGCATCGGCAGGGCCTTCGCCGAAGCCTATGCGCGCGAAGGTGCGACGGTGGCGATTGCCGACATCGACCTCAAAGCGGCGCAAGCGACGGCGAAAGCGATCGGTCCACAAGCTTACGCTGTCCAACTCGACGTCACCGACCAATCCTCGATCGAGGCGGCGGTGAAGGCGGTCGAGGCGAAGACCGGTGGGCTCGACGTGCTGGTCAACAACGCGGCGATCTTCGACCTCGCGCCGATCGTCGAGATAACCAAGGCGAGCTACGAAAAGCTGTTCGCGGTCAATGTCGCCGGCACGCTGTTCATGCTGCAGGCCGCCGCCCGCTCGATGATCGCCGCTGGCCGGGGCGGCAGGATCATCAACATGGCGAGCCAGGCCGGCCGCCGCGGTGAGCCGCTGGTCGCGGTCTATTGCGCCACCAAGGCTGCCGTCATCTCGCTGACGCAGTCCGCGGGGCTCGACCTGATCAAGCATCGCATCAACGTCAACGGCATCGCGCCGGGCGTCGTCGACAGCGACATGTGGGATCAGGTCGACGCGCTGTTCGCCAAATACGAGAACCGGCCGAAGGGCGAGAAGAAGCGGCTGGTCGGCGAAGGCGTTCCGTATGGCCGCATGGGCAAGCCCGAGGACCTCGCCGGCATGGCGGTTTTCCTAGCCAGCGACGAGGCCGAATACATTGTCGCCCAGACCTACAATGTCGATGGCGGGCAATGGATGAGTTGATGGGGATGAGTTGACGGGAATGGGTTGAGGGGGAGGCGCTTCTCTTCTTTCCTCCGGAGAAGACGCCGCGGGGCAGGTGAGGGGCAGCATACTGGAACACCGGGTGTTGCCCCTCATCCTCGCTCCCTCGCAGGAGGCGTAATCAGTCGGGCTGCAGATCGGCCAAAGGGTAAATGAGATGACCGTGAAACTCTCCTCCTCGAACCTCGCCAAGCTGCCGGCCAAGGTCGCCGGCCCGAAATACGACCGCTCCGCCCTCAAGGCCGGCATCGTCCATTTCGGCGTCGGCAACTTCCATCGCTCGCACCAGGCGGTCTATCTCGACGACCTGTTCGGCACCGGCGAGGGTCATGACTGGGCGCTGATCGGCGCCGGCGTGTTCGAAGGCGAGAAGATCGGCCGTTCCAAGCTGCAGGAACAGGACTGGCTGACCACCGTCGTCGAGCAGGACCAGGGTCACATGAGCGCCCGCGTCACCGGCGCCATGATCGATTTCCTGACGCCTGGGGACGCGGCCGCGATCATCGAGCGGCTTGCTGATCCGGCGATCAAGATCGTGTCGCTGACTATCACCGAAGGCGGTTATTTCATCGACCCGGCTTCCGGCAAGTTCAACCCGGCCCATCCCGACATCGTTGCCGACGCGCAGCCGGGTGCAACGCCGAAAACCGTTTTCGGCATCATCCTTGCCGGCCTGCTGCGCCGGCGCGCCGACGGCATCGTGCCGTTCACCGTCATGTCCTGCGACAACATCCCTCACAACGGCCACGTCACCTCCGACGGCGTCATAGGCCTGGCACGGCTGATCGACGAGGACCTCGCCAAATGGGTCGAGGACAAGGTCGCGTTCCCGAACGGCATGGTCGACCGCATCACGCCGGCTACCAGCGACCGCGAGCGCAAGATCCTCGCCAACGATTTCGGGCTCGAGGACAATTGGCCGGTGTTCTGCGAGCCGTTCAAGCAATGGGTGCTGGAGGATCGTTTCACCGCCGGCCGCCCGGCGCTGGAAAGGGTCGGCGTGCAGTTCGTCAAGGATGTCTCGCCCTACGAACTGATGAAGATCCGCATCCTCAATGGCGGCCACGCCACGATCGCCTATCCGGCCGGGCTGATGGACATCCATTTCGTTCATGAAGGCATGCAGGAGCCGCTGGTGCGGGCCTTCCTGTCGAAGCTCGAGCATGATGAGATCATCCCGACCGTGCCGCCGGTGCCCAACACCGATCTGGAGGAGTATTACCAGCTCATCGAGCGCCGCTTCTCCAATCCCAAGATCGGCGACACCATCCGCCGGCTTTGCCTCGACGGTTCCAACCGCCAGCCGAAATTCATCATCCCGACGATCGCCGACCGGCTGAAGGCGGGCAAGGGCGTCGCCGGCCTCGCGCTGGAATCCGCGCTCTGGTGCCGCTACTGCTTCGGCACCACCGACAGCGGCGCCGTCATCGAGCCGAACGACCCGAGCTGGGACCGCATGCAGGCGACCGCGAAGGCGGCGAAGGACGACCCGAAGGCCTGGCTGGCGATGGAGGACATCTATGGCGATGTCGGCCGCTCACCCGTCTTCGCCGAGGCCTTCGCCCATGCCTTGAAGGCGCTGTGGGCGCACGGCGCGCGCGAAACCCTGACGCGCTATCTCGCCGGCAAGCTCTGAAATCTCTTTGACGCAATTCCGGACGGAAAACCGCTCACACTTTTCCTTGCATAGTTGGAAGCACAGCCATGACGCCGGAACTGGTCATCTTCGACTGTGACGGCGTGTTGGTCGACAGCGAGGCGCTTTCGGTCTCGGCGCTGCTCAACATGATCGAGCTCGCCGGCGGCACGGTCAGCGAGGACGCCGCCTACGAGCACTTCCTCGGCAAGAGCATGAAGAGCGTGCGCGAGATCCTCGGCCGCGACTTCGGGCTGGAAATCAGCGACCGGCATCTGACCGCCATGCGCGTCGAGCTGATGCGCAAATTCCGCGAGGAATTGAAGCCGATCCCGGGTGTCAAGGATGTGCTGCCCAAGCTCGGCCTGCCCTGCTGCGTCGCCTCGTCCGGCACGCTGGAGCGCATTCGCTATGCGCTCGACGTTACCGGCCTGCTGCCCTTGCTGGAGCCGCATCTGTTCAGCGCCGCCATGGTCAAGCGCGGCAAGCCGGCCCCCGACCTTTTCCTCCACGCAGCCGCCTCGATGCGCGCGCATCCGCGCAAGTGCCTGGTGATCGAGGACAGCCCGGCAGGCGTTGCCGCGGCGCGCGCGGCCGGCATGCGGGTGCTGGCTTTCACCGGCGGCTCCCATGCCTCCAATCCGGCGCTGAAGGCGCGGCTTGCGTCGACGGAACCGGACTCTATATTCGCTGACATGCTGCAATTGCCCGATCTGATTGCAGGCCTGGGAGCGAGAGACAAAGCATCTTGACGAAAAGTTTCGTTTGCGCGGTCGATGTCGGCACCGGGAGCGCGCGCGCGGGCATTCTCGACGCGCGTGGCAACCTGCTCGGCCGCGCCGATCATCCGATCGCCATGCATCAGCCCAAGCCCGATCACGCCGAGCACGATTCGGAAGACATCTGGTCGGCGGTGTGCAAATCCGTGCGGTCCGCCCTCCAGAAATCCGGTGTCGCCGCCGGCGATATCGCCGGCATCTCTTTCGACGCGACCTGCTCGCTGGTCGCGCGCGACAGGCAGGGCGGCCAGCTCAGCGTCTCGGTCACCGGCGAGAAGCGCTGGGACACGATGGTTTGGCTCGATCATCGCGCCATCGCCGAGGCCGATGAATGCACGACGAGCGGCCACGCCGTGCTCGACTATATCGGCGGTGTGATGTCGCCGGAGATGGAAACGCCGAAGCTGATGTGGCTGAAGCGCCATCTGCCGAACACATGGAATGAAGCCGGCTATCTATTCGACCTTGCCGATTTCCTGACCTGGAAGGCAAGTGGCTCGCTTGCCCGCTCGCAATGCACGCTGACAGCGAAATGGACCTATCTCGCGCATGAGGAAAAAAGCTGGCGGCGCGATTTCTTCGAGTTGGTCGGCCTCGGCGATCTGTTCGAGCATGGCAACCTGCCGGAAAAGGCCAGCCCCGTCGGCGCCGATATCGGCCCGCTGACGGCCGAAGCGGCCGCCGCACTCGGCCTGACCGAAAGATGCCGGGTGGGCGCCGGCGTCATCGACGCCTATGCCGGCGCGCTCGGCGTCTTGGGCGGCTTTGCCGGCGACGAGAAAGACATCGGCCGGCATCTGGCGCTGATTGCCGGCACATCGTCCTGCGTCATGGCCATGTCGCCCGACCCGCAGCCCTTTGCCGGCGTCTGGGGTCCCTATTTCGGCGCCGCATTGCCGACGCTGTGGCTGTCGGAAGGCGGCCAGTCGGCCACCGGCGCGCTGCTCGATCACATCATCCGCTGGCATGGCGCCGGCGGCGAGCCGGACGCGGCCATGCATATGAAGATCGCCGGGCGCGTCGCCGAGCTGCGCGCCGAGGACGGCGATGCGCTGGCCGCAAGGCTGCATGTACTGCCGGACTTCCACGGCAACCGTTCGCCGCTCGCCGACCCGCATGCCGTCGGCGTGATCAGCGGCCTGACGCTCGATTCCTCCTTCGACAGCCTGTGCAAGCTCTACTGGCGCACCGCCGTCGGCATCGCGCTCGGCGTGCGCCATGTGCTCGAGGCGCTGAACGAGAACGGCTATCTGATCGACACGCTGCATGTCACCGGCGGCCACACCAAGAACCCGCTTTTGATGGAGCTCTATGCCGACGCCACCGGTTGCACGGTGGTCGAGCCGCTGGCCGACGAGGCGGTGCTGCTCGGCACCGGCATGGTGGCGGCGACCGCCGCCGGTATCTACGGCGATCTCAACGCGGCCTGCGTCGCCATGCAGCAGGGCGGCAAGACCCGCGCCCCCAACAAGGAAGCCGGCGCCCGCTTCGACCGCGACTACCGCATCTTCCTCGAAATGCACCGCCAGCGGCAGGCGCTCGACGCGGTTCGATAGGGCGCCCAGGAACGCTCTATCCGTCTATTGTCTGCGCAGCGACTTGCCTGTCTCCGCGTCGAACAGATGGAGGCTCTCCTCGTCGAACGTGTAGCGCACGGGCGCGCGCGGCTCGGGGCATTCGCGGGCCGGCACCAGCGCGCTGATCTCCTTGCCGCCCGATCCGAACGTCACCAGCGCGTCGTTGCCGTGGAACTCGATGAGATCGGCGGTGCCTTGCAACAGGTTTGCTGTGCCGGCTTGCGCCGTCTTCAGATCCGGAGGCCGGATGCCGAGCATCACGCGATCGCCGTGGGTGAGATGGAAGTCGCTGCCTTGCAGCGACAGCACCGTGCCGGCGCCGGTCAGCGTCCAGCCATCCCCTTTCCGGCCGACCATGGCCTCGATGAAGCTCATGTTGGGCGTGCCGATGAAGCCGGCCACGAACAGGTTGCCGGGGCGGCGATAGATCTCCGCCGGCGAGCCGATCTGCTCGATCACGCCGTCCTTCAGAAGCACGATGCGGTCGGCCAGCGTCATCGCCTCGAGCTGGTCGTGCGTGACATAGACGGTCGTCGTCTTCAGCGACTGGTGCAGCCTGGCGATCTCGACGCGCATATGGTTGCGCAGCTTGGCGTCGAGATTGGAGAGCGGCTCGTCGAATAGGAACACTTTCGGCGTCTTGATCATGGCGCGCGCGATCGCCACGCGCTGCTGCTGGCCGCCGGAAAGCTCGGTCGGCTTGCGGCCGAGATAGGGTTCAAGCCCGAGCGTTCTGGAGACCGCCTCGACCCGTTTCTTGATGTCGGCCGCCGGCACCTTCTGCCGCTTCAGCCCGAAGGCGATGTTGTCGAAGATGGTCATATGCGGATAGAGCGCATAATTCTGGAACACCATGGCGATGCCGCGGTCGCCGGGGTCGAGATCGTTCACCACCTTGCCGCCGATCGACACCTCGCCGCCGCTGATATCCTCCAGCCCCGCCAGCATCCTGAGCAGCGTGGACTTGCCGCAGCCGGAGGGCCCTAGGAACACGACGAATTCATGCTCTTCGATCGATAGGTTCAGATCGCGGATGACGCTCGTGGCGCCATAGGCCTTGTCGACATGGGAGCAAACGATCGCGGACATCCCTTATCCCTTCTCGCCGGTCAGCAGGATCTGCAGCTTGACGTCCTGCGGCTTGCCTTGCGCGGCGCGCTCGAACGCCTTGATGCTCTCGGAGAAATCATAGGTGCCGGTGATCAGCGGCTTGAGGTCGACCTTGCCGGAGCCGATCAGCTGCAAAGCGCGGTCGAAGATGTTGGCGTAGCGGAACACGGTCTCGATGCGCACTTCCTTCGAAATGGCCGCCGGCACGTTGAGCTCGACCGCCTCCACCGGCAGCCCGACCAGCACCACCGCGCCGCCCGGCCGCACGATGTCGAACAGGTTGGCGAAGGCCTTCGGGCTGCCGCTCGCCTCAAACACGATGTCGGCCCCCCAACTGTCGGTCGCGGATCGCACCGCATCGACCAGCGACTGCTCGCCGATATTGACCGGCACGATGCCCGGATACTGGGCGGCGATCGCAAGCTTCGGCGCGGAGAAGTCCGAGATCAGCACCTTGGAACAGCCGCCCGCCAGCGCGGCCAAGGCGATCATGATGCCGATCGGGCCGCAGCCAACGACGACTGCGACGTCGCCGGGCACGATGCGGGCGCGCGCCGCCGCCTGCATGCCGATGGCGAAGGGCTCAACCATCGCGCCTTCGGCGAAGGAGACATTGTCTGGCAATTTGTAGGTGAAGGCCGCCGGGTGAACGGCGTAGGGCGCGAGCACCCCATGCACCGGCGGCGTGGCCCAGAAACGGACGTCCGGATCGACATTGTAGATGCCGAGCTTCGTCGCGCGTGACGAAAGATTCGGCACGCCGGGCTCCATGCAGACCCGGTCGCCGACCTTCAGGTTCGCGACATTGGCGCCAACCTCGACTATCGTGCCTGACGCCTCGTGGCCGAGCACCATGGGCTGGCGCACGATGTAGCTGCCGATGGCGCCATGCGTGTAGTAATGCACGTCGCTGCCGCAGACCCCGACCGTGTGGATGGCGATCCTGACGTCGTCCGGTCCGACGTCCTGCGGCAGCGCGATCTCACGCAGCGACAGTTCGCCTTTTTTCTCAAGCACCAGTGCCCGCATCGGGTAAGCCTCGCTTCAATTTTTCTTTTGCCGGAAAACGGAATTCAGGAAGCCGCTCAAAACACCGAGAAACAGCAGCGGCGGCAGCGACAGCAGCACGACCGAGGCATTGAGGATGCCCCACGGCACGTTCATGCCTTGCTGCGACAGCTCGGAAGCGACGATTGGCAGTGTCTTGGCGTTGGAGCTCGACAGCATCAGCGCGATCAGGAACTCGTTCCAGACCAGCACGAAGCTGAAGGCGATGGCGCCTATCAGCGAGCGCGCCGCCACGGGAAGCGCGATCCGCCAGAACACCGAATAGGCGCCGTAGCCGTCGACGAAGGCGGCTTCCTCGATCTCCTTCGGCACGCCCTGGAAGGCGGGAATCGCGAGCCACATGATCACCGAGATGGTGAGCAGCGAATAGGTGACGATCAACGCCGGCAAAGTGTCGTAAAGGCCGACCTGCAACCAGATCACCATCAGCGGAATGGCGACCGCCACCGGCGGCAGGAAGCGCAGCGACAGGACGAAGAACTGGATGTCGCCGGCAAAGCGGTTAGGATAGCGCGCCACCGCATAGGCCGCCGGCAGGCCGAGCGCGATGCCGATCAGCACCGCCGAGCCGCAGGCGACGACCGAGTTGTAGAGCCCGGTCAGCACGCTGTCGCGGCCGAGGATGTAGCTGATGTTGGCGAGCGTCGGCGTGAATATCACTTTCGGCACGCGCGTGATGATGTCGACGTTGTTCTTCAGCGCGTTGAGCGCGGTCCAGACCAGCGGGAACACGGCCAGGAATCCGGCCAGCGCCAGGACGGCCTTGGCGATCAGGCGGCCCAGTCTTATCGGATAGGGCTTCATGCCTGCACCCGCTTCCAGAGCATGGTGAAGGTGATGACGGTCGCGATCATCATCAGCACCGCCATGGCCGAGGCGTAGGAGACCTTGCCGGATTCGATGAAGCCCTGCGAGAAGGCGTACATGTCGAGCGTCTCGGTCGCCACGCCCGGCCCGCCGCGCGTCATCACATAGATCAGGTCGAAGGAGCGCAGCGACTCGATCATCTTGACGAACATCAGGCTGACCAGCGGCGCCTTCAGCATCGGCAGGGTGACATAGGCATGGATCTGCCAGCGCCTGGCGTGGTCGAGCCTGGCCGCCTCGATCGGCTGTGGCGGCAAGGTCTCGAGCAGCTTCAGCACGATGACGGCGAAGAACAGCCCCCATTGCCAGACATCCACCGTAGCGACGGCGAACAGCGCGGTCGCCGGTTTGGACAGCGGATCGAAGATCAGCCCGCCGGTGACAAGCCGGTAGGGATAGGTGGCGATGCCGTAGAGCGGGTGATAGGCGAACTTCCACACGAAGGCGGCCGACACACGCGGCAAAAGCACCGGGATGATGAACAGGAGGCAATAGAAATTGCGCATGCGCGGGCCGGCGGCCTCGAACATCAGGACACCCAGTCCGATCGCCACCACCATCGTCGCCACGACCGTGACGATCTCCCATTTCACCGAGACCCAGACGGCGTTGAGGAAGCGGCGGTCGGTAAAGAGATCGGCGAAGTTCGAGAACCAGACCCAGGAATAGCCCGTCGTGCTCAGCTCGCGGTTCTGCAGCGCGATGACGATGGCGTAGAGCGTCGGCACCATCGACAGCACCAGAAGGATGGCCAAAGTCGGAACGAGAAATGTGACTGGCAGGGAAGAGCGTCGGCGCATGGCCTGTCCTCGGATTTTGCTGCTGTCTGGTGAAGATCCCGCGGCGCGGATCCCGCCATTCCTTCGAATGCCGTGGATCGCGCGCCGCGGGCGGGAGGATTACTTCTTCTTCACCAGCTCGTTGGCATAGGCCTCGAGCTCGTTGAGGCCGCCCTTGATGTCGGTGCGGGTGCCGGTGACCAGTTCCTCCAGGATAATGCCCCAGCGGTCGCCGAGATCCGGCCAGCGCGGATCCTGCCAGAAGTTCACCGCCGTCACCTTGCCGGTATCGGCCAGAGCCTTGCCGAGATCGGCGCCATAGATGTCGGCGAATTCCTTGCTGGTGAGGATGCTGGTGCGGTTGAGCTCGCCGAACTGATGCGCGCCGAGCCGGCGTTTCTCGCTCTCCTTGGACGTCGCCCAGGCGATGAACAGGCCGGCGCATTTCTTCGCGGCGTCATCCGCATTGGCCTTGGTGCCGATGGCGAGTCCGTGGCCGTAACCGCCGCCCGGCAGCGGCGAGGGCGGCGGCAGGAAGCCGACCTTGCCGACCACCTGCGAGGTCTTGGGGTCCACCGCCATGCCCGACAGCGGCGTCGATTCGACGAGGATGGCGACCTGGCCGGACAGGAAGGCGCCGGTCGATTCATCCCAGCTGCCGGTCTGCGTGCCGGGCGCCGAGTCCTTGAACAGCTTCAGATAGGTTTCCGTCGCCTTCACGGCGGCGTCCGAATTGAAAGCCGGCTTGTCGCCGTCGAACCACTTGCCGCCATAGGCCTTGAAGAACGGCATCCAGCGCCAGACATTGGCGCCCGAGCCGCGCGCGCCGCGCAGCGCAATGCCATACATGCCCTTGTCGGCATTGGTGAGCTTCGGCACGTCGGCGATCAGCTCGTCCAGCGTCTTCGGCGGCTGGATGCCGGCGGCCTCCAGCACGTCCTTGCGGTAGACCATCAGGTCGCCGCCGCCGGTCAGCGGCGCGAACCAGACCTTGCCGTCATAGGTGGCGACCTTCTGGCGGCCCGGGTCGAAATCGGCGTAGTCGTAGTCGGCCGGATAATAATCGGTCAGCGGCACGATCCAGCCCGAGGACGCGAACAGCGCCACATTGGCCTCGTCGACATAATAGACGTTGTAATTGCCGACGGTGGAGGCGTCGGCGCGCGACTTGGCGCGGCGGTCGTTTTCGTTGAGGTAGTCGATCTGGAACGAGGCGCCGGAGAGTTTCTTGAACTCGTCCTTGGAGTCCTCCAGCAGCGTCAGGCCGTCGCGCGGTTGCGCCAGCACCTTGACCGGCGCGGAGCAGACCGGCGCCTGGGCAAGTGCTGCGGTTGAAACGGAAGCGGTAAGCACGAACGCTGCGCCGAGGCTGGCAGCGAGCCGATTTGAATTCATTGAACTTTCTCCTCCAGGAATACTCGCGGAAGCAGGAAGTCCTTGGGCTAAGCGACCCTCACCGTCGCCTTTGTGACTTCCCATCCGTCGCCAAAATGAGCGGTTGGAAGGAGCGAGACTAGAAGGCCCGTTGCAGCAGACCTGTACTTTTATGCATTGTGCGGCGCAAAATATGGCGATGGCAGAGTCTGCTCGTCACACGAGTATCAGTACCAGCAGAAGTGGTCGGACCTGGCCTGATCAGGCCCGCAGCGTCAGCCGCTGCCGCGACAGCTTGCGGTAGGACGAAGGCGTCATCTTGTGCTTGCGCAGGAAGGCCCGGTTGAAGTTGGAGATGTTCATATAGCCGACCTGGAAGCAGATGTCGGTGATCGGGATCTCGGTATCGGCGAGCAGCTTGCAGGCCTGCCAGAGTCTCAGCTTGGCGACATGGTCGCTGAACGAATTGCCGGTGTTCTTCTGGAAGAAACGCGAGAAGGTGCTTTCGCTCATCCCAGCCAATTGAGCCACGTCGGGCAGCTTCAAATCCTCGGCGAAGTGCTGGAACAGATAGGTTAGCGACCGCTGGATGATGTCGAGCGACTCGGCGTCGAGAAGTGGGGAAAAATCCGGCGACGACAACAGCGCGTATTCGTCTGTGGTGGCCAGGAGGTCCAGCAGTTCGAGGAACAGGCGGAACCTTGCCAGCCCATGCACCTCTCCCATCCGTTCCATCAGCTCGGCGCCGTCGAGCGCGGTCTGGCCATGGAAGACCATGCCGCGCAGCGAGCGTTCCAGGAACGGCTCCAGCTCGCGCAGTTCCGGCAGCAGCCCGGCCGAGCCGCGCAGCCGCTCGGGATCGAATTGCAGCACGATATCGCGGCCTTCGATCAGCTCGCCCGGCTGCACCGCCGTCACCCAGTCATGCGGCAAGCCGCCGCCGACGATGGTCAGGTAGCCCGGCCCGAATTCGCCGATATGGTCGCCGACCAGCACGACGCCGGACGATTTCCTGAGCAGATGGATCTCGTATTCCGGATGGAAATTCCAGACATTGCGCTCCCACGGATAGTCGTCCAGCCGCCACAGGAAACTGTCGCTGGCCTCCGTCACGATGTGCTCGAAGGCGGGCACCGTGCGCGGGATCGCGGCCGTGTTCTTTCTGCGTCTGAACGGCATCCATTCCTCCCGGCGTGGTGCGCCGGCTGTCCGCATCAGAGCAATCCGTAGCAGGCTGGCTCAGCCAAGTGAACGAGCCATTGGCGCCAATCCGAGGCTGTCTCCGGCGAGCCGCTCTAGGCTTTCACCACCCGGTCGCAGACGATGCCGTTGCGCTGCATGGCATTGCGCGTGTCGATGATGAGGCGCGAATGATTTGCCAGGAGCCCGTAGTCGACCCCGTCGTGATCGGTGACGATGACGACCGCGTCATAGGCAGCGATGGAGTCGCGGTTGAGGCGGATGCAATCCTTGCCGGCCAGCGTCGGGTGCTTGCGCGTCTTCGGTATGCGCGCGACGTGGGGGTCGTGATAGGCGATGTCGGCGGCGCGTGTCTCGAGCAGCTCGATCAGCTTGAGCGCCGGGCTTTCGCGCACGTCCGACACGTTCTTCTTATAGGCGACGCCGACGATCAGGATGGCTGCCTGGCTCAGCGGCAGTCCAAGCTGCGTGTCGAGGGCTTCCGACAGCTTCGACATGACGTAGTGCGGCATGGAGACGTTGATCTCGCCGGCAAGCTCGATGAACTTCGTCGACACTTCGAACTCGCGCGACTTCCAGGTCAGGTAGAAGGGGTCGATCGGGATGCAATGTCCGCCGAGCCCCGGGCCGGGATAGAACGGCATGTAGCCGAAAGGCTTCGTCTTCGCCGCCTCGATGACTTCCCAGATGTCTATCCCCATCGCGGAATAGATCACCTTGAGCTCGTTGACCAAGGCGATGTTGACGGCGCGGAAAATGTTTTCCGTCAGCTTCACCACTTCAGCCACCTTGATGCTGGAGACGGGCACCACCTTCTCCACGATCGCGCCGTAGAAGAGCGCAACCAGTTTCGCGGCGATCGGCCCGTCGCCGGCGACGACCTTCGGAATGGTGGCTGTTTCAAAGCCGATGCTGCCCGGATCCTCGCGCTCGGGCGAATAACCGAGGAAGAAATCCCTGCCGGATTTGTAGCCCGTCGCTTCCAGTATGGGCTTCATCACCTCGTCGGTGGTGCCGGGATAGGTGGTCGATTCCAGCACGATCAACTGATGCTTGCGCAGATGAGCCGCGATGGCGCGCGTTGTTCCTTCCACGAAGGAAAGGTCCGGCTCGCGCTGTTTTGTCAGCGGCGTCGGGACGCATATGGATATGACATCGCATTCTTCGAGGGCCGCGAAATCCGATGTCGCCTGGAAAGATCCGCTGGCGCTGATGTCCTGCAGCGCCTCGTCGGTAACGGCGCCGATATAGGAGCGGCCCATCTTCAGTCTCTCGACCTTGCTGTTGTCGATATCGAAGCCGATCACCCGGAAGCCGGCCCGCGCCGCCACCGCGGCTAGCGGCAGTCCGACATAGCCAAGCCCTATGACGCCGATCGTGGCTGTCCGTGATTCAAGTCTTGAATGAATTGTCGCGCCGCGAGCCTGCTCGACCAAAGCCATTGTTGCCTCCATCAGTGGCGCTGGTCCGGAACCGGCGCTCATTGCAATGACGTGAATTCTGACGGAACAGGACTTCTGTAGCCGGCGTCATAACCCCACGTTGCCGCAGGTCGCTATGCAACTCTTGTGCCACGACGTTTCTGCCGCGCCTGAGCCTTGCGCGGAGCCCGCAAAGTCAGGGGAAGCCGCGACCTGCGCGGATCAAGATCCTGCGGATTGTCAAGCGCGCTGGTTGTACCGATTTCGCACACAGCTGCGTCGTTTTAGGCCGCGTTGAAAAGTGAATCTCAAAAAAGGCAACGATTACAATGCGGTAATTAACCACTGTCGTTTAGCATATTATTAACTATCAGTTGCGTTGCCTGGGGAAATCCTCGTTTGATGAAGGAAGGGCGCACAATGAGGGTGCGGCTTTCTTCTTTATGCAAGTGAGGATTGTCGCTCGATGAGCATGAACAGCAACGAAGTGAGGTACCTTATCGCGGGCGGCGCGGGGTGTCTCGGAACCAACCTTGCCCGTCGCCTTCTCGGTCAGGGCGCGCATGTCGATGTCGTCGACAATCTCTCTACCGGTCGCCAGGCGAATGTCGACCAGCTGTCGCGCCACCCGAACTTCGGCTTCATCAAGATGGATGTCGCCGATCCGGCAATTTGCCGGCGGTTGCAGCGCCGTCGATACAGCCACGTCTACAATCTGGCCTGTCCCACGGGCGTTCCCAACATCAGGCGGCTGGGCGAGCAGATGCTCATGGCTTCGTCCGCCGGGACGCTGAACCTGTTGAAGATCGCCCGCAGGTGCAAGGCGACATATCTGTTCGCCAGCACCGCCGAGGCTTACGGCGATCCGGACGTCTTCCCGCAACGCGAGACTTATGTCGGGCGGGTCGATCCCGTCGGGCCGCGCAGTCCTTACGAGGAAGGCAAGCGTTTCGGCGAGGCTCTGACCCGCTTCTGGGGCGGCAAATACGGTATCGAGGTGCGCATCGTGCGCATCTTCAACACCTATGGTCCCGCCATGTCGCCCAAGGACCAGCGTGTCATCCCGCAGATGTTGACCCGCCTCATCGCCGGCCAGCCCGTGCCGATCTATGGCGACGGAACGCAGACGCGAACCTTCCTGCACGTCGACGATCTCGTGAACGGACTTCTCACGGTCGTCGAGAAAGGCGTCAGCGGTGAGGTCTACAATGTCGGCGGCGACGAGCAGATCACGGTCCGCGATCTCTTCGCCACGGTGAAGAAGGCGACCGGCCTCGCCGGCGAAGCCATCTTTCGCGACCATTTCATCGAGGACCACCGCGGCCGCTGGCCGGATACGACCAAGCTCCGGGCCCTCGGCTGGCGACCGAGCATCTCATTGGAAGCCGGTATCCGCCAGAGCTATCAGGACCTGCTTCGCTCGCTGGGCATCAAGCCGGCTCGTCCGGCCTTCCCAGCGCATGGCAAGACCGACCGCGCCCTGGTCCCGGGCGATGCGCCGCAGCTCGCTTAGCCATGAGCGCGACGGCCGTCCTCAATGTCATCTTGATGGTGCTCAGCGCGTCGCTGGGCATCAACATCGCGTTCTGGTGCACGGTCGGGCTGCTGCGTTTCATCACCGAGCTGGGAAGCCGCAAGGCAGCTGCTGGCCCTCGCGCGATTAAGGTCGCCGATGTCGCGGTCGTCATCCCCGCGCATAATGAAGAGATCGCGCTTCCCAAATGCATTGCCGCCCTCAAGGCGATCATCCCGGCTCGGCAGATCTACGTCGCCAGCGACGGATCGAAAGACGCCACGGTCTCCATCGCCCGGAGCATGGGCTGCAGGGCACTCGACATCCGGCCCAACGGGGGCAAGGCCAAGGCCATAGACCGGGCCATCAAGCACTATCGCCTTTGCGAGCGGTTCAAGGCCGTGCTGATCCAGGATGCCGATTCCGAAATCGACCCGCGCTATCTCGATTACGCTCTTCCGCTGTTTGACGATCCGGGCGTCTGCGTCGTCGCGGGCCATGTTCTCTCGCGCTGGCGCGATCAACGCTTGCCGACGCTGGATATGCTCTTCGCCGCCTATCGGACGCGTCTCTACAGGGTCCTGCAGACCGCGTTCCAGTATGGCCAGTCCTGGAAATGGACCGGAGTGAGCTATATCGCGCCCGGCTTTGCAAGCATGTATCGCACCCAGGCGCTGACCCAGATCGACATCACCGCCCCGGGCCTCGTGATCGAAGACTTCAACATGACCTTCGAGGTGCAGCACAAAGGGCTGGGCCGCGTCGCCTATACGCCGAGGGCGCGGTGCTCGTCGGAGGATCCGTTCAACCTCTCCGACTACCGCAAGCAGGTGCAACGCTGGTATCTGGGCTTCTGGCAGACGGTGCGCCGGCACGGGGTCTGGCCAAGCCGTTTCTGGCTTTCGCTCGGCGGCTTGCTGGCGGAACTGCTCGTCATATCGATTTTCGCCCTCGCTTTGCCGCTGGCCACCCTGGCGTATCTGACGACAGGCTTTGAAGTCCCCGCATTGTCGGTCGGCCAATTGGCGATACGGCCGGTCTCGCCGCTCGTTCTCCTCGCTCTGTTCCTCGCGGTCGACTATGCGCTCACTTTTGTCGTCGCGATCATCGAGCGACGGCCGAGCCTGATGCTCTACGGCATCGCCTTTCCGGCCATCCGGCTTCTCGACGCCGCGCTTTTCCTGCGCGCCCTGGTCAAATCCTTCACCGCTAAATCCGATGGCCGCTGGGTGAGCCCGGCGCGATACGCGATCCCCGCTGCCGACAGGAGGCACTCATGAACATAAGCCGGCGTTCGGTTCTTCTCGGCGGCATCAGCATCCCGCTTCTGGCCGTTGCTGGCCGAAGTGTCGCCGCCACGGCCGCGGCGCGTCTGCCCAATCCGCTGATGGTGATCGTCAGCGGCGTCGACGCCGGCGCCGATACAGGCAAGCTCGGCGCTGTCGCAAATGCCTTCTCGTCCGCGACGCTGCCAATCGCCATGACCATCGACATGGCCGGCGACCCCAGCGACATCCCGGACTACAATTCCGGTTTGGCCAACTGGATCAGGCAGTCCGTGGAAATGGCTCCGGACGCCATTGAATTCGGCGTCCATGCCGCGACAATCGCGGCGGACGATCCCTATCTTCAGGCCCGTCAGGCCGGCGAAATGCAGGCCGCGTTCTCGCACATGATCAACGCGTTCGAGCGCTACAAGGCCAAGGCCGTCATCACCGCGCTGACGCTGACCACCAATCAGCCGCTGCAATCGCTTCAAGACGCCGCATCGATGCGGTCCGCCGGCATCCGCACCGTCATCCGTCTCGCGGGAGCGCAGGACGACAAGGTGGGCTCGCTGCCCTCGGATGGGGGTTACTGGACGAGCAGCACCGGCCTTGTGAACACCTTTGCCTCGGCGCGCACCTCCGCCACATCGGGCAATGGGACGCTCGCCCTGACGGCGCCGGACACGCTTGCGCAAAACATCATGGCTCTTGCCGCCAGCAACGATCCGATTGTCGTTGAAATCCCGTTTGCGGCGCTCGCCGGTCTGTCCATCGTCGACGCGGCTGGCTATGCGGCCGGTGTCGCCAAAGCGGCGCTGGCCGCCACCGCATCCGGCGCCGTGCGTGTCCTGGCGCCGCAGAAGCTCTATGCGCAAAGCCGCGACACCGCCAGGCGCTACATCGTGGTCCGGGTGGACGACCTGCGTGTCGACATGGATACCGACCCGAGCCACATGGCCTTCGTTCGCGGCCTTATTGAAGCCGGCTATCCAGTTACCGACGCTATCATTCCGGCTCCCAAAACAGGCATGCTTTCCGCGGACGAGCGCTGCAAAGCCTATCTGCGATCGATGTCCGCCGAGCGGCGGTTCGATATCGCAGGGCACGGCTGGCGCCATACGCCGTCCGAACTGCTCGGAAATTCGTTCGAGAAGGATGTCGACCTCATCAGAAACTGCATGAGCGAAATCTACCGCACCACCGGCAAGCTGCCGATGACCTATATTCCGCCGAACGACGATTTCGACGACAACACGCTCGATGCCATAGCCGGCGCCGGGACGCCGATGTTCGCCGCGGAGAAGGGAGACCTGCGCTGGTTCAACGGGCTGGACAAGCGCGGAATCCTGCACGTGTCCAACACGGTCAAGTTCGAAAGTGCTTGGACCGGCGACATTCCCTACTTCTCCGAGGAGCAGCTTTTCGATTACCTCGGCGCGGATAATGACGCGGTCTTCTGCATCCACCCGGACACCGCCAACACGCCGGAGAAAAAGAAGGTTATCCTCGACTCCTTCGCGAGGATGTCGAGCGAGCCCGGCACGACGCTGGTCAATTTCGCGGAATATTACCAAGCCGTCTGCCCGGCCATGCCGCAAGCGGATCGCATCAGGCAAGCGCGTGCGGACGTATCGGTGAAGGACTGGAGAAGACCCGATCCGCAGCAGCCGGATGCTGACGTGTTGAAAGCCGACGCCGAACTGGCCTGGACCTATTTCGACTGGGGCGCCAAGAATTTCAACGGCATGGCCCCCGCCACGGCGTGGGTCGAATTTGGCAGGTCGACCGGATATCCGTTCACGACGATGTGGGATATCGGATCGAACATCCTGGCGGCGGTTTCGGCTCACCGCCTGGGCATCATCGACCAGACCGCATTCGAGAAGATGACAAATCGCATTCTCGCATTCCTGGGCCAGGGTGATTTCAGCTTCGCGCGGGTGAAGCTGCCCAATACCGAGCGCCGGCTCAGCTCGAAGGGCGGCGAGCGCGACGGTTTCGACAGCGCCGACGCCGGACGCCTGTTGGTCGCCCTGAAGATTCTGGACAGCTACACGGCTGGCGCCTTTCCGGTGTTCAAGCTGGTGCAGCACTGGTCGTTCGGGCCGGTCCTCAAGGACGGCGAGATGCATGTGGTCAGCGATACCGGCAAGATTTCGTCGGTCCAGGAAAACAGCTACGCCGGCTATGCCGGTCGCGGATACAGCCTGTGGGGGGAGGCGATAGCGCCGGTTTTCACCACGCCGGATCCGAGCAACGATATGGACGCCGCCCTCGCGACCATCGCGGAAGTGCAGCGGCGCGGCCGCATCGCGACCGAGCCCCATGTCGCCGAGGAAATCGAGCTGGGCGCATCGCCGCACGGGCGCCTGATCGCCGATATCCTCTACGCCGCCCAGATGAAACGCTTCCAGGATACCGGCATCCTGACCTGCGTCTCGGAGTCCGCCATGGCAGGGCCTCCCTACTTCACCTATCAGGGCTACCAACTGACCGACGATGGCGGCATTTTCCCGGTCGACACGTTGAAGACCTCCGCGCCCGACAAGGCGGCGAAGCTTTCCGACTCGCTGCGGCTGGTAAATTCCAAGGGCGCCTATCTGTGGCTCGCGGCCCGGCCGGGCGACTACGCGCAAAAGCTGGTCGACTACGTCAGGGAGCGCGCCAAGATGAAGGGAATGGGTTTTTCCGCCGGAGTGTCTGAGCGTACGGGCAAGCGCATCGAGGTCAGCGATATCAACACCAACGGCATCATCCTGGAGTCCGTCGCCTATATACTCGGTGGCCGCAAACCGCTGATTTCGCGCGCGGAGGCCTGAACGCCGCCGCATCTGGCGGCGGCTGGATCAATCGCTAGCCGGGCCTCCTCCCTTGCCAACATGTCGCATTTCGTTCACAAGGCGACGCAAATGGCGCCATTTTGCGCCATTGCTGTGCGGCTTCCGGCCCTTTGGCCGACGCGCCGTGTTCTGAAAGAGCGGAACAATGTCTGCGATCGAAGCCGGCGCTCGCGCGCCGGAAAATCTTTGGCGTCAGGAAATCAGGGCGACGATCGCGCTCGCCTGGCCGATGGTGTTGACCAACCTCGGCCAGACCGCCATGACCGCGACCGACGTCATGATGATGGGCCGTCTGGGGTCCGACACGCTCGCCGCCGGCGCGCTCGGCTCCAACCTCTATTTCATGCCGCTGATCTTCGGCCTCGGCCTGATGCTGGCGACCTCGCCGATGATGGCGACCGAACTCGGCCGCCGCCGTCATTCGGTGCGCGACCTGCGCCGCACGGTGCGCCAGGGACTGTGGCTGGCGATCCTGATCTCGATCCCGATCTGGCTTTTTCTCTCGCATGGCGAAGAGGTGCTTTTGGCGATGGGCCAGAAGCCCGAGCTAGCGCATCAGGCCGGCATCTACCTGCATTGGCTGCAATGGGCGGTGCTGCCCTTCTATTTCTATATCGTGCTGCGCTCCTTCATCTCGGCGCTGGAGCGGCCGGGCTGGGCGCTGATCATCGTGTTCGTCGCGGTCGCCTGCAACGCCTTCTTCAACTGGGTGTTCATGTTCGGCAATCTCGGCATCAGGTCGATGGGCATTGCGGGCTCCGGCCTCGCCACCACTTTGTCCAGCACGCTGATGTTCATCGGCATGGCGGCGGTGGTGATCAAGGAGAAGAAGTTCCGGCGGTACCGTCTGTTCGGGCGCTTCTGGCGCTCCGACTGGCCGCGTTTCCGCGGCCTGCTCAGGCTCGGCATGCCGATCGCCGGCATCCTCGCCTTCGAGGTGACGATCTTCAACGCGGCGGCCCTGCTCATGGGCCTGATCGACGCGGATTCGCTGGCCGCCCACGCGATCGCCATCCAGATCGCCTCGATCTCCTTCATGGTCCCGCTTGGGCTCAACCAGGCGGTCACTGTCCGGGTCGGACTGGCGCATGGCGCCGGCAATCCGGAAGGGGTTTCGCGCGCCGGCTGGACCGCCTTCGTCATCGGCGTCTCGTTCATGGCGCTGATGGGCCTGGTGATGATCCTGTGGCCGCATGCGCTGATCAGCGCCTTCATCGATCTCGGAGATCCGGCCAATGCCAGGGTGATCACCTTGGCCGTGTCGTTCCTTGTATTTGCCGCCCTGTTCCAGATTTTCGACGGCGCCCAGGCGGTGGCCGCCGGCATGCTGCGCGGCCTGCACGACACCAAGGTGCCGATGATCTACGCGGCGATCGGCTATTGGGGCGTCGGCCTGCCGCTCGGCGTGCTGCTCGCCTTCCACTTCGGCTTGAACGGCGTCGGCATCTGGATCGGCCTGGCCACAGGGCTCGCCGTGGTGGCGGCGCTTTTGCTGGCGCGCTGGCTGCGGCGCGATCGGATCGCGCCGGCGCTGTCCTTCGGGCATTGACGAGAAAGGCTGCCGGTCTAGCCGGCAGCCTTTCTCGCGCGCCCCTGCGCGCCGCTCCAGCCGCCGCGCGTATTGCGTCAGCGGGAAGCACAGGACGAAGAAGATCAGCGCCACCAGCCCGTAGACCTTGAACGGCTCGAAGGTCGCGTTGTTGATGGCGTTGGAGGTCCTGACCAGTTCCTCGAAGCCGATGATCGAGGTCAGCGCCGTCGATTTGATGAGCTGCACCAGGAAGCCGACGGTCGGCGCCCGAGTGATCGCGAAGGCTTGCGGCAGGATGATCAGCCGAAGCTCCTGCAGATAATGCAGCCCGAGGCTGGCGCCGGCATCCCATTGGCCGCGCGGCAGCGCGTCGACGCCGCTGCGCCAGATCTCGGCCAGATAGGCGCTGGCGAAGAAGGTCAGCCCGAGCACCGCCGCCGTCCACGGCTCGATGCGAAGGCCGAGCATCGGCAGACCGAAGAACATCAGAAACAGCTGCATCAACAGCGGCGTGCCCTGGAACAGCGCGATATAGCCGGAGGCGATCCGCTTCACCCATTTATTCCGGGCGATGCGGAAGAACAGCACCGCCAGCCCGACCAGCGCGCCGCCGATGAAGGCGGCGAGCGACAACAGCACCGTCCAGCGCGCTGCGAGCAGCAGGTTGCGCAATATGTCCCAGAAGGTGAATTCGATCATGACACGCCGGCTCCAAGAACGCGGCGCCCGCCGCCGACCAGCAGCCGGCGCAGCCCCATCGACAGGCCGAGATAGACCATCGTTACGACGAAATAGGTCTCGAAGGCGCGAAACGTGCGCGCCTGCAGCATGTCGGCCTCGTAGGTCAGCTCGCGCACCGCGATCTGCGACACCACGGCCGATTCCAGCATCATGATGACGATCTGGCTGGTCAGCGCCGGATAGATCACTTTCAGCGCCTGCGGCAGCACGATCTTGACGAACACCTGGCGAGGCCTGAGCCCAAGCGCCAGCGCTGCCTCGGTCTGGCCGCGCGGCACCGCGTCGAGCCCGGCGCCGACGATCTCGATCGTATAGGCCGCCATGTTGAGCGTCATCGCCAGCATCGCGGCCAGGATCGGGTCGAGCCTGATGCCGAGGCTGGGCAGGCCGAAGAAGATGAAGAACAGCTGCACCAGGAACGGCGTGTTGCGCATCACCTCGACATAACAGCCGATCGCCAGCTGAAGCGGCCTGGGGCCGTTTCTCTTTCCCGCCGCGCCGAGGATGCTGAGAAAGGTACCCGCGAGCGTGGTGACGGCGATCAAAAGGACCGTCGTCGCCGCGCCGCGCGCGATCGCGCCTGCCGCACCCGCAAGCCAGCCGAAGTCCAGGCTGTAGCCCATGGCGATTGACCTTGTTGGACAGCGCGTTGCGCAGGAAACAAAAGCGGGAGCGGTTCAGCGCTTTATGCGAACTGAACCGCCCGGGAGATCAATCCTTGAGGTTGTCGGGATTGAGCGGCGTCTTCAGCCAGGCCTTCGAGCTTTCGTCCAGCTTGCCGTCGGCCAGCATCTTGGCGACCGCATCGTTCACCGCCTTCTTCAGCCGATCCTCGTTCTTGTTGAGGCCGATATGCGAGGGCGAGGTGAGCAGCTGGAATTTCTGCTCCGGCTTCAGCGCATCCTGCTTGGCCAGCACCTGGGCGCCGACATCGTTACCGACCACCATCAGCTGGGTCTGGCCGGAGATGAAGGCCTGGATGACGGAATTGTAGTTGTCGAAGCGGCGGATGTCGGCCGAGGCGGGCGCCGCCTGGGTCAGCGAGGTGTCCTCCAGCGTGCCGCGGTTGACGGCGATCGACTTGTCGGCGAGGTCTTCCTTGCCTTTGACGGCGAGCTCGGCCGGGCCGATGACGGCGATGTAGTAGGGCGCGTAGGCGGCGGCGAAATCGATCACCTGCTCACGCTCCTTGGAGTAGCCGACGCTCATCAAAATATCGACGCGCTTGTCGGTGAGATAAGGGATGCGGTTCTGGCCGGTGACGCTGACCAGGTTGAGCTTCACCTTGAGTGAATCGGCGATCGCCTGCGCGACGTCGACGTCATAGCCCTTGATGCTCATGTCGGCGCTGGCAGAGGAGAAGGGCGGGAAGTCCGAGAAGATGCCGACATTGATGGCGCCGGCCTTGGTGATGTCGTCGACGGCGTCGGCCTTCGCGGCCTGGGTGGCGAGGCCGAAGCCTGCCGTCGCGAGCATCAGCGCCGCAGCGATGGATGATTTGAACTTGGCATGAAGAGTCATTGTTGTTCCCCTGCTGGAAGCTTGTTGTTGAAACCGGCCGCCGGCTCCAGCGCGGCGGCCGTAATTGGTTTGGCTTTAGCCCTTTTTGATTGCGGGGCTGAACACCATCAGGCTCAGGATCTCGAACAGGACCTGGGCGCCGACATGGGCGGTGTTGGTGGTCGCGTCATATTGCGGCGCCACCTCGACGACGTCGCCGCCGACGATGTTGAGGCCCTTCAGCCCGCGCAGCAGCTCCAGCACCTCGCGCGTCGTCAGGCCGCCGACTTCCGGCGTGCCGGTGCCAGGCGCGAAGGCCGGATCGATGCTGTCGACGTCGAAGGAGATGTAGGTCGGGCCGTCGCCGACGATTTTGCGCGCCTTCTCGATGATGGCCGGAATGCCGAGCCCGGTCACCTCCTCGGCATGCACGACCGTCATGCCAGACTCATAGGTGAACTCCCACAGATATTCGGCCGAGCCGCGGATGCCGATCTGGATCGTGCGCGAAGGATCGAGCACGCCGTCCAGCACCGCGTTGCGGAACGGGCCGCCATGGTGGAACTTGGTCATGTCGAACAGCCCGCTGGTGTCGCAATGGGCGTCGATATGGATCATGCCGACCGGAGCTTGTCTGCCGACCGCCTTCAGGATCGGATGGCTGATCGAGTGGTCGCCGCCGATCGAGAGCGGCAGCACGCCGGCGTCGACAATCTGGTTGGTGCGTTTTTCGATGTCCTCGTGGCTGATCTCCAGCCGGTAACGGCTGCGGAACGGCGTGTCGCCGATGTCGGCGACGCGAAGCTCATGCGTCGGCGCGCATTCCAGCACATGATTGTAGGGGCCGATGCGCTCGATGGCGCGCAGCGCGCGCGGCCCGAACCGCGAGCCGGGGCGGTTGGTGACACCGAGATCCATCGGCACGCCGATCATCGCCACCTGCAGGTCGCCGAAATCCGGGTTCTCGGCGGCGATTTCGCGATAGGGCGCGGCGAGGAAGGTCGGGATGCCGGAATAGGGGGCGAGGCGCGTGCCGGACTTGTTGAAGATCTTGTCGGCGACCTTGCGGAATTTCGGGTCGAACATCTCGCCGCCATGGCTCTCGCCATATTTGCGGCGCAACGCTTCGAGCTTGCCGCGATCGTAACCCATGTCCAATCCTCCTCTTGCCTGCTTGCAGCGTGGCCCGCATGGACGATTTGCCAAGCCAGCCTGTTGTCCGGCTGGATCGTTGCCCGCCGGCTGCGCTGCGGATTTCACGTCTCTTGAAGCTGTTCCGGGTAAAAGTGTCGGGCAGCCGCATTGAAAAATCAATTGATATTGTTAGGGTCCTGGTTGTGAGAAAACCTCACAACGTAGGAGCCCTTCCATGGCCAAGCGCCTGCCGCCGCTGAACCCGCTGCGCGCCTTCGAGGCCACGGCGCGGCACGCCTCGCTGACCAAGGCGGCGGGTGAGCTGAATGTCACCCACGGCGCCGTCAGCCACCAGATCAAGGCGCTGGAGCAGTCGCTCGGCGTAAAGCTCTTCGAGCGCACCGGCCAGCGCGTGAAGCTGACGCCGCATGGCGCCGAGTTCCTGCCGGCGGTCTCGGCCGCCTTCGACGGCATCGCCGCCGCGACGCAGCGGATGACGCGGCCGGCAAGCGCCGGCGCGCTGTCGGTATCCTGCGTGCCGGCGCTGCTCTTGCTCTGGATGACGCCGCGGCTCGGCTCCTTCACCGCGCAATATCCCGACATCCAGCTCACGCTGATCCCGTCCAACGATCCCAAAGACATCCGCGCCGCGGGCATCGACGTCTGCGTGCATTATGGCGACGGCAGCTGGAGCGACTGCTGGATACGCAAATGGTCCGGGCTCGAACTGTTTCCCGTGGTCAGCCCGACGCTGATCAACAACCGCCCGATCCGAAGCGTGCGCGACCTTGCCGATCATGTCTTTCTGCATGGCGACGACGGTCGCGAGTGGCACACCTGGCTGGCCGCCGCCGACGCGCTCGATCTGGAACGCGGCCGCCGCCACCATCTGGGCGATGCGCGCATGGCGACGGAGGCCGCCGTGCACGGCCATGGCGTGGCGCTCGGCGATTCCGTCACGGCGCGCGCCTTGCTCGCCAGGGGCATGCTCGTCGCGCCCTTCACCCTGTCGGTGCCGGCGGTCGACGATTTCTACGTCGTCTGCCGCAACGAGATGCGCTCGGCGCCGATCGTCCAGCTTTTCGTCGACTGGCTGTTCGCCGAGAAGGAGCAGGACGAGGGCCGCGCCGACGCGCCGGTGGCCGGCCGTGTGCCCAGCCGCAGGAAACGCCCGTCGCTCAAGGTTATCGGGGCCAGAACCGCGTCTTGATGGCTGGACTTGCATAGCTGCTTTTTGTCGGGCCAGCTTGCAAAGCAGCAAGCGCGTTCGGAAATACGGTGCTAAGAGGCAGTTGGCTAAGGCAATTCCAGGAAAACCGCGCGGCGGTCTTCCATCCGGAATTGCTCGAACAAGGATTTGAAGCGTGGCGCCTGCGTTTCGGTGCGCTGCGCTTTATGGATGAGCGAGCATGGCAAAGACCGATATAGCGCGGCGCGTCTATAACCACACGTGGAAGCTGGACCCGATCGTCCGCAGCCTGCTGGACACCGATTTCTATAAGCTGCTGATGCTGCAGATGATCTGGGGCATGTATCCCAAGGTCGACGCCACCTTCACATTGATCAACCGCACGACCTCGGTGCGCCTCGCCGACGACATCGACGAAGGGGAACTCCGCGAGCAGCTCGATCATGCCCGTACGCTCCGCTTCTCCAAGAAGGAGATGATCTGGTTGGGCGGCAACAACTTCTATGGCCGCAAGCAGATCTTCGAACCGGAATTCCTCGCCTGGCTGGAGGATTTCCAGCTTCCGGACTACGAGTTGTCCAGGCGCGACGGCCAGTACGAGCTCTCCTTCCCCGGCCCCTGGATGTACACGACGCTCTGGGAAATCCCGGCTTTGGCCATCATCAACGAGCTGCGCTCCCGCGCGGCCATGCGCTCCTACGGCCCGTTCGCGCTGGACGTGCTCTACGCCCGCGCCAAGGCCAAGATGTGGGCCAAGACCGAGCGGCTGAAGGCGCTGCCCGGCATCCGCATTTCCGACTTCGGCACCAGGCGCCGCCATTCCTTCCTGTGGCAGCGCTGGTGCGTCGAGGCGCTGAAGGAAGGCATCGGCGACGCCTTCACCGGCACCTCCAACGTGCTTCTGGCCATGGACAACGACCTGGAAGCACTCGGCACCAACGCGCATGAGCTGCCGATGGTCTTCGCGGCGCTTGCCAATTCCGAGGCGGAGTTGCGCGAGGCGCCCTACAAGGTGCTGCAGGACTGGCAGCGCTATTATGGCGGCAACCTCCTGATCGTGCTGCCTGACGCTTTCGGCACGGACTCCTTCCTGCGCGACGCGCCGGACTGGGTCGCCGACTGGACCGGCTTCCGCCCCGACAGCGCGCCGCCGATCGAGGGCGGCGAAAAAATCATCGACTGGTGGCGCAAGAAGGGCAAGGACCCCAAGCAGAAGCTGCTGATCTTCTCCGACGGTCTGGAGGTCGAGACCATAGAGGAGACCTACCGGCATTTTCGCGGCAAGGTGCGCATGTCCTTCGGCTGGGGCACCAACCTCACCAACGATTTCGAAGGCTGCGCCCCGACCGAAACCGACAGCCTCGATGCGATTTCGCTGGTCTGCAAGGTGACGGAGGCCAACGGTCGGCCAGCGGTGAAGCTCTCCGACAATCCCGCCAAGGCGACGGGGGACGAGAAGGAGATCAAGCGGTATTTACGCATCTTCGGCGAGAAGGGGCGGGTGGAGCAGCTGGTGAAGGTGTGAGGGCTACTCCCTGTGACTTGTGCGTATCCCGCATCGTCGAGCAATATTGCGCGGCTGGATAGGTCGAGTTCCTTCACCCCCCTCTCTGTCCTGCCGGACATTTCCCCCTCAAGGGGGGAGATTGGCAGTTTCGGCGCTGGTTCTTTCTTAGCAACGTCGAAGATTGGCGAAAGCGGAGACGAAAGCTTAATCTCCCCCCTTGAGGGGGAGATGTCCGGCAGGACAGAGAGGGGGGTGAAGGAACTCGACCTATCCAG
>NZ_VFUA01000080.1 GCF_006440735.1 Mesorhizobium sp. B2-7-1
AGTGCTGGCCGCGAATGCCGAAAAAATTCGGGCAGCGCTTGGCGCCTAGAGCAATTCCAGGAAAAGTGTGAGCGGTTTTCCGTCCGGAATTGCGTAAAACAAAGAGATAGAGCGGTTCGCCGTTTCCGTGAGAAACGGTGAAACGCTCTATCGGGCGCCAGTTCGCTTGGCCCTGTAGCTGCCGGGCGCCTCGCCCATCTCGCGCCGGAACCGGCGGTTGAAGGTCGACAGATCGTTGAACCCGGCATCGAAGGCGATGGTAGAGATTGCGGTCTCGCAGGTCCGCAACCGCACCGCAGCTCGGTGCAGCCTCGTCCTCAGCAGGAACTGATAAGGCGTCATGCCGGCAACCTGCCGAAACATACGCAGGAAATGAAACGGGCTGGTCGCCGTACCGTCGGCGAGCGCGCTCAACGACATCGGCCGTTCGGCATTGAGCTCGATCAGCCGCACCGCCTCGGCAACGCGTTTCTGGTCGCGCCGGCTTGGCGTTCGGGTCGCGCCGGCAGACCCGGTCGCGGCCGCGACCACTGCGCCGGCCATGCGCAAGCCGAATTCCTCGAACGCGTCGCTGTCGTCCGTCTCCCGCGCCGCTTCCGCCTCGGCGAGCAACGGCGCCAGCGCCGGCAAGGGCGGCAGGCGCGGATCGGCAAAGCCGAGCCGTTTCACGCCCGGCAGGTCGGCCACCACGCGCTCCAGATAGGCCGGCGAAAAATGAAAGGAGATGCAGCGGTCGCCGGCGCCGTGCTCATGCCCGCATTCGTAGCAGGCGCCGGGATTGCCGAGCAGGATGGCGCCCGGCGCCAGCATCGCCGTGCCCTGGCGCGTGCGATAGCGGAACGTGCCTGTGGTCACGGCGGCGACGCAGAATCCGCGATGCTCTTCCTCGAATGGCTTGTCGCCGGCGACGGCGGTGCAGACCACGTCGGACACCTGCCAGCCATGCCCGGAAGCCAGAGTTTTCTGCGCTGTCGTCATGCCTGAAAGATAGCAATTTTTCCCAAGCGACGAACCCTGCCGCGCGCCTATTGCTGGCCTTCTCCTGACAAACGAGGCAGCAGCAATGACCGATCCCTTCATCGAGGCCCTGCACAGCGACGGTCCCAGGCCGGACCTTGCCGAAAAACTGAAGCTCTATGGCCGCTTCATCGGCGCTTGGGCATTGGACGCCACACGCATTCTCGAGGACGGCACCAGGCTCACGGGGCGCGGCGAGGGGCATTTCGGCTGGGTCCTCGAAGGCAGGGCCGTGCAGGATGTCTGGATCCTGCCCGCGCGCGACGCGGCCCCCTCCCCGTCGCTCGGGCCGTGGACCTTCTACGGCACGACGCTGCGCGTCTACGATCCCGGCGCGGATGCCTGGCACATCTTCTGGAGCGACCCGCGCAACCAGTATTACAGCCGGCAGCTCGGTCGCGCCGAGGACGACACGATCGTCCAGGTCGGCGCGGACGGCACCGGTGCCTCGGTGCGCTGGAGCTTTTCGCGCGTCACCGAGAACTCGTTCCGCTGGCTCGGCGAGCGGTCGCATGACGGCGGCGCAAGCTGGCGCATGGAGGTCGAGTTTTTGGCGCGTCGAGCGACTCCAAGCTGAGCGATCAACGAGTTGCAATCATGGAGGAAACAATGCTCGATCATGTCTCGATCGGCGTCCGCGACGCCAGCGCTTCGAAACGCTTCTACGATGCTGCCCTTAAGCCGCTCGGCTATTCCTGCCTCAGCCAGTCTCCCGGTTCCCTCGGTTACGGCGCCCAAACAGTCCAGCTTTGGGTGAACGACGCCGGGCAGCCGGTTCCTGCCAACGCGGAGTCTGGCCTGCATTTCTGTTTCTCGGCACCGACGCGCGCCAATGTCGACGCCTTCCATGCCGCGGCATTGCGTGAGGGCGGCAAAGACAACGGTCAGCCCGGACTGCGCGCGGCTTACGGCGATAATTACTACGCCGCGTTCGTCATCGACCCGGATGGCTATCGGCTGGAAGCCTATTGCGGCAAAGCCGAATAGCCGGCTGATTTCCCTTCCCGCCTGTTTCCAGCGTCCGGGCTTTGCTCTACCAATTGCAGAGCTTGGGCTTGGCCCGGCGGGAGGGGACCAGCGATGCCGAGTTTCGACAGCCTGTTCAACGCCTTCGTCACCATCCTGGTGACCATCGATCCGCCGGGACTGGCGCCGCTCTTCCTTGCCGTCACGCGCGGCATGAACCGTGAGGAGCGCCAGCAGGTTTCGGTCCGTGCCTCGGTGATCGGCTTCCTGGTCATGGCGCTGTTTGCGGTGGCCGGCGCCTCGATCCTGTCGGTGTTCGGCATCACGCTGCCGGCCTTCCGTGTCGCCGGCGGCTTTCTCTTGTTCTTCATCGCCTTCGAAATGGTGTTCGAGCGCCGCCAGGACCGCAAGGAGAAGATCGGCGACGTCGCCATCACCAAGGACATGATCCACAACATCGCCGCCTTCCCGCTGGCGATCCCGCTGATCGCCGGCCCCGGCGCGATCTCGGCAACCGTGCTCTTGTCGGGACATTTCGAGGGTTTTGCCGCCCAGGCGGCCCTGGTCGGCATCATCTTCCTCTGCCTCGTCATCACCTATCTGGTGTTCGTGCTGTCGGAGCGCATCGACCGCATCCTCGGCCAGACCGGCCGCTCGATCCTGACGCGCCTGCTCGGCGTCATCCTCGCGGCGCTTGCCGTGCAGTTCGTGGCCGACGGCGTCAGGGCGCTGATGGCCGCTTGAGCAGTACCCTACTGCCTACTGCCTACTTCGCCGCCGTTTCGACCACTTCGAAATCATGCGTGAGCGTCGCCGTCTTCGCCATCATGGCGCTGGCCGAGCAGTATTTCTCGATCGACAGGTCGATCGCCCGTTTCACCTTGTCGTGCGACAGAGCCCGGCCCTTGACGATGAAGTGCATGTGGATGCGGGTGAACACTTTCGGGTCGGTCTCGGCCCGGCCGGCGTCGAGCTCGACCACGCAATCCTCGATCGCCTCGCGTCCTTTCTCGAGGATATGCACGACGTCATAAGCCGAGCAGCCGCCGGTGCCGATCAGCACCAGTTCCATCGGGCTCGGTCCAGGCGTGTGGCCATCCGGTCCATGCGCCGTGCCCAGCACCACCTTATGGCCGCTGCCGGACTCGCCGACAAAGGTGCGTTCCTCGACCCATTTGACGCGTGCTTTCACGATATCCTTCCTTGCGAAATTCCGGCCGTCTTATTGACCGAACACGACGGCGTGCATGATCCGGCCGGGCAACAGCGTGAAGATACCGGCGCCGACCAGCGCGAACAGATAAAGCTTGATCATGGCGCTTCGATGCGCGGCCACCTTGTGGGTGTGCGCGTACCACGCCGCCAGCGGCACAGTCACCAGCACCAGGATCGACAACAAATGGATCGGGCTGAACGGACCGACGAGCCGGATCTGCTGGATCCAGAAGCGCGACATGGCAATGACCAGCATCAGCGCCACCCAGGCATGGCCCAGCACGCGGTGTCGTGTCGTGCCTTTCGGCAACGCCAGTTGGGCGCCGCCGACGGCTAAAGCGGCGAAGGCCGCGAAGGCATGCCATGGGGGGCGGCGCCGACAGAAGCGGTCCGAGCGACATCGCGCCTCCCCTCAAATGCCCGTTTCGAAACGCTTAGAACGGGATCTCGTCATCCAGCTCGCGCGACGAGCCGCCGCCACCGCCGCCGCCCCTGGAACCACCACCGCCGCCGCCACGGCTAAAACCTTCATTCGGGCCGGACTGGCCGAAATCCGAGCCGCGGCTGCTGCCGCCGCCGGAATAATTGCCGACCTGGCCGCCGCCACCTTCGCCGCGCGCGTCGAGCATCTGCAATTCGCCGCGGAATTTCTGCAGCACGACTTCCGTCGTGTATTTGTCGGCACCGGTCTGGTCCTGCCATTTGCGGGTCTGCAGCTGGCCCTCGACATAGACCTTCATGCCCTTCTTCAGATACTGCTCCGCCACCTTGGCGAGCTGGTCGTTGAAGATCACGATATTGTGCCACTCGGTCTTTTCCTTGCGCTCGCCCGAGTTCTTGTCGCGCCAGCTTTCCGACGTGGCGATGCGGATGTTGACGACCGGATCGCCGGAATTCAGGCGGCGGATTTCAGGGTCCGCCCCGAGATTACCGACCAGAATGACCTTGTTGACGCTACCCGCCATCGTACTTCTCCTGCGCTTATCCGAAACAAATTTTAAGTCGCTCACCTTACAGCTTGCGGGCCGTCGCCGCCCGCAAAGGCTGGCTTTTCCCACAAGGTTTTTGTTCCCTTTTCGTTCTAGTCATAACCGCCCTTTCTGTCAAGGAATGTCAGCAAAGGCAGGGTCTGAACGTACATCTCGATATGGCGCTCAAATAGGAGCTTGCCAAATCAATAAGTATCGGCTTATGCTTTACCCATGATCGAAGCAGAGATTTTCCGCGCCCTGGCCGACCCGACACGACGCGCCGTCTACGAGCGGCTGACCGCCAGCGAGATGTCCGTGAGCGAACTGCGCGCCGGGATGAGCGTGTCGCAGCCGGCGGTCTCGCAGCACCTCGCCGTGCTGCGCGGCGCCGGCCTGGTGGTCGAGCGGCGCGCCGGTCGCAACGCCTATTACCGCGCCGATCCGCAAGGGCTCGATCCGCTGCTTGGCTGGGTCGAACGCTACCGCGCCTTCTGGCCGGAGCGCATCGAGAAGTTGAAGACCGTTCTGAAGGGAATGGACCAATGACGAAAGCAGAGAACCCGACAGCGACCGAGGCGCTCAACTTCGAATGCGACCTTCCTGACCCGCCGGAGAAAGTCTGGCGGGCGCTGACCGAGCCGGAGCTGCTCGCCGCCTGGATGATGCCGAACGACATCAAGACGGAAGCCGGCAATCATTTCACCTTTGCCGGACCGGATACGCCGATCGAGTGCGAGGTGCTCGAGGCCGAGCCCGGCAAGCTGCTGCGCTATTCCTGGCGCGAGCGGCCAAGCGCGAGCGATGCTGACGGGCTTCCCGCCTTCGGCAGCATCGTCACTTTCACGCTCGCCCGCACCGCCTTCGGCGGCACGCATCTGAGCATTGTCCATGACGGCTTCGTGCCGGTGGCGGAGCCTGTGCTTGCCGTTGCCGGCGCAGGCTGCGGACTCTCGCTTTACGCCCGCAAGTCTCCGACCGCCGCCAACGCGCCCAGCATGATGCTGCGCGCCGCCTGATCGAAAGGAACCCGTCATGAGCATTGCCAATCTGGTGCCGATGGTCATCGAGCAATCGAGCCGCGGCGAGCGCTCCTTCGATATTTTTTCGCGGTTGCTGCGCGAGCGCATCGTCTTCATCAATGGCGAGATCAACGACAACGTATCGGCGCTGGTCTGCGCCCAGCTTCTGTCGCTGGAATCGGACCATCCGGACAAGGAGATCTCGCTCTACATCAACTCGCCAGGCGGCATGGTAACCAGCGGCTTCGCCATCTACGACACCATGCAGTACATCTCGTGCCCGGTGTCGACGGTGTGCATGGGTTTCGCCGCCTCGATGGGCTCGTTTCTTCTGATGGCCGGCGAACCGGGTCGGCGCATCGCGCTGCCCAACACAAGGATCGTGCTGCACCAGCCGCTCGGCGGTTTTCAGGGCCAGGCTTCCGACATCCAGCGCCACGCCGAGGACATCGTGCGGACCAAGCGGCATATGACCGAGCTCTATGCCAGGCATTGCGGGCGCACTTACGAAGAGGTCGAACGCACGCTCGACCGCGATTATTTCATGAGCGCCGCGGAAGCGAAGGAATGGGGCCTCGTCGACCACGTCTACGACACGCGCAAGAAAGCGGCCTGACAATCGCGGGGCAGATGCGCGGCAATTTGATCGTCGCGCGTCTGGCATCGCTCCAGGCGCGTCCCTATAGTCCGCATATGACCAATCCGCTCCAGCCCAGGCATTTCTACGCCGCCCTCGCCGCGTTTGCCGCTGCGCTTGTTGCCGGCACCGCGCTCGCCGATGACAACTCGTCGCAGAAACTGCCCGGCGTCAGCAGCGACTACCGCATCGCCAAGCCGGCGCCGGAACCGGACGACGCGCAGCCAGCCGGCAGCGATGGCTCCTTCAAGATCGGCAACACCGATGTCAGGATCGGCGGCAGCATCACCATCGACATGGCGACCGGCGGCATGAAGCTGCCGAACCGCTGATAATCCTGCACAGAAATTTTATCGGATTGGCTGATACCCGTCAGCGCAATCCACACGACTGTGGCGATTGACTAAAGCGCCTCTCGACGTTGCGACGACTCCGGCCAACTGCGAACTTGTCATGACCGCAAAAAATGTAAGCCCCATCCCTGCTGTGCAGATGGATGGGGCTTCATGGATCTGAAATCCAACTTTAGCCGGGAGTGGACTGCCGGCGTTCTGTTTCGGATGCACCGCGGCTTTCAGCCGACGATCCGACTACGGTCTCTGATTGTTGGGATTCGGCAAGTCACGGTTTGTCGGGCTGGCGTTTCAAGTCTGCCCTGGCACTTATGCCCGCCGCGGCTCCATCTCGGTGTGGAGCCTCAAGGGACTGTCCGGTGGCGTCATGCTCCGCTCCTGGGTCCGTTGCGACAATGTCGTTCGAAGCGCAAATCGCTATCACCTGCGGCGTCTCGCAGGCCGCCTGTTGGGCGGCGAGGCCATCGAAAGACGGCCGGCTTCGTTGACGCTTTTGAGACTGCTCCCCTGGGCCCGGGACGTCAACCGTTGAATAGCCGGTTACCGAAAAATGTGATCGCCTGAACGTGCAGGTAAGTCCAGCGCCTCTGTGGATCAAGCGGCCGGCATCCGTGGCATTTGTTTCCCCGGTGCATGTGGCGATTGTTTCCACAGCGCTTGACGCGATTGTTTCCACAACGCTTTGTCAGGAGCGTGTTCGGCCTTTGTTCTTTCCGCTTGCCCACCCGCGCGAAAGGCGGTTAAACCCGTAATCGGCTTCTTCCGTCGAGATTGTGGCGTCTCTCGACGTGGCGGCGAAAATACCTACATAGGGGATGGCCGGGACGAACCCGCCCAATCCAGCAAATTCCAGATCTGAGGCGGCGACCGGCGATGGCCGACCATAAATACCTTTCCATTCGCGGGGCGCGCGAACACAATCTCAAGAACGTCGATCTCGACCTGCCGCGCGACAGCCTGATCGTCATGACTGGCCTGTCGGGATCCGGCAAGTCGTCGCTCGCCTTCGACACCATCTATGCCGAGGGCCAGCGCCGCTATGTCGAAAGCCTGTCGGCCTATGCCCGCCAGTTCCTCGAGATGATGCAGAAGCCGGACGTCGACCAGATCGACGGCCTGTCGCCCGCCATCTCGATCGAGCAGAAGACGACGTCGAAGAACCCGCGCTCGACGGTCGGCACGGTCACCGAGATCTACGACTATATGCGCCTCTTGTTCGCGCGTGTCGGCATTCCCTATTCGCCGGCCACCGGCCTGCCGATCGAGAGCCAGACGGTCAGCCAGATGGTCGACCGCGTACTGGCGCTGGACGAAGGCACCCGCCTGTTCCTGCTGGCGCCGATCGTGCGCGGCCGCAAGGGCGAGTACCGCAAGGAACTGCTGGAACTGCAGAAGAAGGGGTTCCAGCGCGTCAAGGTCGACGGCACTTTCTACGAGATCGCCGACGTGCCGGCGCTGGACAAGAAATACAAGCACGACATCGACGTCGTCGTCGACCGCATCGTCGTGCGTGGCGATCTGGCGACGCGGCTCGCGGATTCGATGGAAACGGCGCTCAAGCTCGCCGAAGGGTTGGCCGTGGCCGAGTTCGCCGACCGGCCGCTCGACGCCAGCCTGACCGGTGACGACGCCGTCAACAAGTCGAAGAACGAGACGCATGAGCGCATCCTGTTCTCGGAGAAGTTCGCCTGCCCGGTGTCCGGCTTCACCATTCCCGAGATCGAGCCCCGGCTGTTCTCCTTCAACAACCCGTTCGGCGCCTGCCCGACCTGCGATGGGCTAGGCAGCCAGCGCGCCATCGATCCCAACCTCGTCGTGCCCGACGAAAACCTTACGCTGCGCGACGGCGCCATCAGCCCGTGGGCGAAGTCGACCTCGCCCTATTACGCGCAGACGCTGGAGGCGCTCGGCAAGACCTATGGCTTCAAGCTCGGCGACAAGTTCAAGGATCTGAGCGCGGAGGCTAAAGAAGCCGTGCTGCATGGCACCGGCGAGCGCGAGATCACGTTCCAGTATGATGACGGCCTGCGCTCCTACAAGACCACCAAGACTTTCGAAGGTGTGATCCCCAATCTCGACCGGCGCTGGAAGGAAACCGAATCCGCCTGGATGCGCGAGGAGATCGAGCGCTTCATGTCGGCCACCCCCTGCCCCGCCTGCAACGGCTACCGGCTGAAGCCCGAGGCGTTGGCGGTGAAGATCGGCGGCAAGCACATTGGCGAAGTCACCGAGCAGTCGATCCGCAAGGCCGACCAGTGGTTCACCGACCTGCCCGCTCAGCTCAACGACAAGCAGAACGAGATCGCGGTCCGCGTGCTCAAGGAAATCCGCGAGCGGCTGCGCTTTCTCAACGACGTCGGCCTCGATTACCTGACCCTGTCGCGCAATTCCGGCACGCTGTCGGGAGGCGAGAGCCAGCGCATCCGGCTCGCCTCGCAGATCGGCTCGGGCCTGACCGGCGTGCTCTATGTGCTGGACGAGCCGTCGATCGGCCTGCACCAGCGCGACAATGCGCGCCTGCTCGATACGCTGAAGCATCTGCGCGACATCGGCAACACGGTGATCGTCGTCGAGCATGACGAGGACGCCATCCTGCACGCCGACTATGTCGTCGACATCGGTCCGGCGGCCGGCATCCATGGCGGCCACGTCATCGCGCAAGGCACGCCGCAGCAGATCATGGCCACACCCGCCTCGATCACCGGCAAGTACCTGTCGGGCGAGCTCGAAGTGATGACGCCCGCGGTGCGCCGCGAAGCGAAGAAGAACCGGCGCATCAAGGTGGTCGGCGCGCGCGGCAACAATTTGAAGAACGTGACGGCCGAGATCCCGCTCGGCACTTTCACCGCAGTCACCGGCGTGTCCGGCGGCGGCAAGTCGACCTTCCTGATCGAGACGCTGTTCAAGGCGGCCTCGCGCCGCATCATGGGCTCGCGCGAGCATCCGGCCGAGCATGACCGCATCGAGGGGCTGGAATTCCTCGACAAGGTCATCGACATCGACCAGTCGCCCATTGGGCGGACCCCGCGCTCCAATCCGGCGACCTATACCGGCGCCTTCACGCCGATCCGCGACTGGTTCGCGGGCCTCCCCGAAGCCAAGGCGCGCGGCTACCAGCCGGGCCGCTTCTCCTTCAACGTCAAGGGTGGCCGCTGCGAGGCCTGCCAGGGCGACGGCGTCATCAAGATCGAGATGCACTTCCTGCCCGATGTCTACGTCACCTGCGACGTCTGCCACGGCAAGCGCTACAACCGCGAGACGCTGGACGTGCTGTTCAAGGGCAAGTCGATCGCCGACGTGCTCGACATGACGGTCGAGGAAGGCGTCGACTTCTTCTCTGCGGTGCCCGGCGTGCGCGACAAGCTGGAGACGCTGAAGCAGGTCGGCCTCGGCTACATCCATATCGGCCAGCAGGCGACGACGCTTTCGGGCGGCGAAGCGCAGCGCATCAAGCTCGCCAAGGAACTGTCGCGCAAGGCGACCGGCAAGACGCTCTACATCCTCGACGAGCCGACCACCGGCCTGCATTTCCACGACGTCGCCAAGCTCTTGGAAGTGCTGCACGAGCTGGTCGACCAGGGCAACACGGTGGTGGTCATCGAGCACAATCTCGAGGTGATCAAAACCGCCGACTGGGTGCTCGATCTCGGCCCCGAGGGTGGCGACGGCGGCGGCGAGCTGGTCGCGTCGGGCACGCCGGAGGCCATCGTGCGCGAGAAGCGCAGCTACACCGGTCAGTTCCTCAAGGGGCTTCTGGAGCGCCGCCCCGGAGGCAAGCGCGAAGCGGCGGAGTGATGACGGAAAACGGCCTCGTTTCCGTCGAAAGCCGTTTCGGCGTGGCCGAAACCATCGACCAATTGGTCGACACGGTGACGCGTGCCGGATTGCGCATCTTCGCTCGCGTCGACCATGCCGCCGGCGCGCGTGAGGTCGGAGCGGCGCTTCGCCCGACGGAATTGTTGATCTTCGGCCATCCGAAGGGCGGCACGCCGTTGATGCAGGATCGCCAGTTGGCCGGTATCGACCTGCCGATCAAGGCGCTGGCCTGGGAGGACGAGCAAGGCAAGGTCTGGCTGTCCTACAACGACGCGCATTGGCTGGCCGAGCGCCATGGTCTTGGCGATGCCAGCCGCGATGCCGTCGCGGCGATTGCCACCGGCATGAAAAAGGTTGTCGCGGCCGCTGCTGGAGTGGATCAATCGTGAGACTGGCCCGCCTCGACGATCTCGCCGCCGTTGTCGCTCTGAGTGCGAATGCCTATGCGCCTTACACGCCCATCTTTGGTGGACCGCCTGTCCCGGTCACCGAGGATTACGCGCCGCGCATCGAGCGTGGCGAAGTCTGGCTGCTGGAAGAAGACTCAAACCTCGCCGGATTGATCGTGCTCGAGCATCATCCCGACCACGCCATGATCTTCAGCGTCGCCGTCGCGCCGGCCTTCCAGGGCAGGAAGCTCGGCATCAGATTGCTCGGCTTCGCCGACGAGCAGGCGCGGTCATGGGGCGTGCCGGAGGTGCGGCTCTACACAAATTCGCGCATGGAGCGGAACATCGCGCTCTATTCCGCCTACGGCTATCGCGAAACGGGTCGCCGGCCTAACCCGTACCGGCCAGGGTGGATCCTGGTCGACATGGTGAAGACGGTCGACCGAGCGGCCTGACCGCATTTTGAACGGAGGAGGAAGACAATGAGCCAAGGAACGATCCGCTCCGGCATGGGCGGCTGGACTTTCGAGCCCTGGGACACCTCCTTCTATCCGGAGAAGCTCGCCAAGGCCAAGCAGCTGCAATACGCCAGCCGCCAGGTGCCGAGCATCGAAGTCAACGGCACCTATTATTCCAGCTTCAAGGAGCCGACTTTCGTCAAATGGGCCAACGAAGCGCCGGAGGGCTTCGTCTTCTCGCTCAAGGGCAACCGCTTCGTCACCAACCGCCGCGTGCTCGGCGAAGCCGGTGAATCGATGATGCGCTTCCTGGGCTCCGGCGTCGCCGCGCTCGGCGAGAAGCTCGGTCCGATCCTGTGGCAATTCGCGCCGACCAAGAAATTCGACGCCGACGATTTCGAAGCTTTCCTCAAACTCCTGCCCGAGAAGCAGGATGGCGTGCCTTTGCGCCATGCGCTGGAAGTGCGCCACGACAGCTTCATCGTGCCGGAATTCCCGGCGCTCGCTCGAAAATACAAAGCCGCGATCGTCTATGCCGACCACGCCAAATATCCGGCGATCGCCGACGTCACCGGCGATTTCGTCTATGCGCGGCTGCAGACAGGCAGCGACGACAACCCCGATTGCTACACGCCAAAAGGCCTCGACGAATGGGCGGGACGGGTGAGGACCTGGGCGCAAGGCAAGCAGCCGGCCGACCTGCCGCGCGCCGATCCCAAGACCGATGCGCCGGTCAAGCCGCGCGACGTGTTCGCCTACTTCATCACCGAAGGCAAGGTGCGCGCGCCGTTCGGCGCCATGGCGCTGATGAAGCGGATGGCAGGCTGATAAGGGGCGAATGCCGCAATCTTCGCGGCGATCGTAACGCAATCGATACTTCCTTGCTGCACTAATGGACCTACGTCAGGTTGCAGAAGCCCGGCGCCGGCAAGGACGCGTGCATGCTGCTCGACTACAACTCATTGCTTCTGGCCGTCGGCTTCTCCGCCGCCTGCCTCAGCCTCACGCTGTTCGGAACCTGGCTGGCCGCGCGCTCCGACAGGTTCCTGCTGACCTGGGCAATCAGCGTGCTGGTCGTGGTGGTCGAAGTCTTTGTCTACGACGCCTATATCGAGAGGCCCGGAACGGCCCTTGGCGTGGCGACGCTGGCGCTGTTGCTGCTCGGCTTCTCGGTCATGCTGGGCGCCGCCCATCAATTCAGGACCAGGCGTTCGCCTTTGCCGCTTATCGCGCTCGGCGCCGGCATTTCCTATGCTCTCGCGCTGCCGCCGATGGCGTTCGGCTATGACGGTTTGGGATTCATGCTGGAAAACGCGCTGGCCGCGCTGCTGCTGTTCGGCACGGCGTATGAATATTGGCGGGGCCGCGCGGAAGCGCCCGTTCATCTCATCGGCGTGGCGCTGCTCTATTCGCTGACGGCCGCGTCCTTCGTGGCATGCGCGGCCGTGCTGGCATGGGACGGCAGGCTGGTCCTCGGCCATGCGCCGAGCAATTGGGCGGAGGATCTGAGTCTCGTCATCGTCATCGCCTCCATGACCGGCATCGGCGCCTTGTCGCTGGCGCTCAACCAGGGGCGGCTTGCCCGCCATCATCAGCGAGAAGCGCAAACCGATGCGCTAACCGGGCTGCTCAACCGCCGCGCTTTGTTCGACCTGCACGGCAAAAAGCCCGTCGGCGCTTTCACGGCTGTGGTGGTGTTCGACCTCGACGGTTTCAAGGCAATCAACGACCAGTTCGGCCACGCTGCGGGAGACCAGGTGCTGAAGGTCTTTGCCGAAGTGCTCTCTGCCGATCTGCGCCCGCACGACTCCGTCGCCCGCATGGGCGGCGAGGAATTCGCCATGGTGTTGAGGCGCACCTTGCCCGAGGCCGCCGAGGCCACGGCCGAACGTGTCAGGGCCGCGTTCGCCGCACGTGCGGTCGAGACCGAGACCGGGCCGCTGCGCTGCACGGTCAGCGCCGGCTTTGCATTTGGAAGCACAGATAGCATGAGCTTCGACAAAGTGCTCAGCGCCGCCGACAAGGCGCTCTATGCCGCCAAGCGCGGCGGCCGCAACCGCGTCCTTGATTTCCGCCGCGCCGGTTGAGTTTTACCGCCGCGTGCGAACTCTCAATGGTGTGAGATCACGTCATTGAAGGCGTCGAGATCGACGTAGAAGACCTTGGTCATTTCGCCCAGCAGATCATCCTCGTCATAGCCTTGCGACATCAGGATGTTGATCGCGGTCATGATATCGACGCGATCGGTGAGCCGCCGCTTCTGGTAGTCCTCGACAAAACGTTCCATCGCCATCCCCTGGCACGAATCTTTTTGGACGCGTTGACCGACAATCACTGCGGGGAAAGCTAGGCAGGCTTGCTTGCGTGGAACTTGCGGGCGGTGTGCGCGCCTTCCCCCTCATTCGCGACTGGTACGGAAAGCGGCCGACTCACCAAGGCCAGGAAAAGACTAGCATGCGATGTTCGACGCACCAGAGCCGCCGAACACTTCGTCATCCTTGGGCGTAGCGACGCGGAGCGGAGCGAAGACCCAGGGATCCATGCCGTTACTTGGACGCGTCACCAACGGTGCGGAATTTGGGGTGGTAGGAGCGAGGTTGAATGGCCAATATTCCGCACCGCCGCATCCGGCATCGGTCATGGCATGGATCCTTGGGTCTACGCGGCGTCGCCACGCTCCTTGCTTTGCTCAAGGATGACGACCGGCGCTATACCGTCAGGAACTTCCGCACATCCGCCCGGTCGAGATCCTCGGCTGGCCCGGTATGCACGATCTGGCCGCGATCCATGATGTTGACCTCGTCGGCAAGTTCCCGGCAGAAGTCGAGATACTGCTCGACCAGAAGCACGGCGATCCCCGCCCGGTCGCGCAGGTAGCGTATGGCGCGGCCGATATCCTTGATGATCGAAGGCTGGATGCCTTCGGTCGGCTCGTCGAGCACCAGGAGTTTCGGCCGCATCACCAGCGCCCGGCCTATGGCGAGTTGCTGCTGCTGCCCGCCGGAAAGGTCGCCACCACGGCGGCCCAGCATCTGCTTCAAGACCGGAAACAGCTCGAAGACATGTGCTGGAACATTACGGTCCGCGCGCCTGAGTGGCGCGAAGCCGGATTCCAGATTCTCGCGCACCGTCAGCAGCGGAAAGACCTCCCTGCCCTGCGGCACGAATGCGATGCCCGACCGGGCGCGATCATACGCCGCGCTCCGGTCGAGCGCCTTCCCCTCGAAGGCAACGCTTCCGCTCGTCAGCCGGTGATGGCCGACGATCGATCTCATCAAACTGGTCTTGCCGACGCCGTTGCGGCCGAGCACGCAGGTGATCTTGCCGGCACCCGCCTTCAGCGAGACGCCGCGCAGCGCCTGGGCGGCGCCGTAGTGAAGCGTGGCATTGGAGACTTCGAGCATGGTCAGCTCCTTCTCCAGCGCTTCAGGAAAGCGAAATCGAAACGGTAAAACGGAATCCGCCAGACCATGCTCATCGCCCCAGATAGACTTCGACGACACGCTCGTCCGCCGAGACGAAATCGAGCGTGCCCTCCGACAGCACCGAGCCCTCGTGCAGGCAGGTGACCTTGACGCCGAGCTCGCGCACGAAATGCATGTCGTGCTCGACGACGACGACCGAATGGTCGCGGGCGATGTCCTTGAGCAGCCGCGCGGTCTCCTCGGTCTCGGCATCGGTCATCCCGGCGACCGGTTCGTCGACGAGCAAGAGTTTTGGGTCCTGCGCCAGCAGCATGCCGATCTCCAGCCACTGCTTCTGGCCGTGGCTTAGATTGGCGGCGAGCTCGCCGCGTTTGTCGCCGAGCCGGATGACGCCGAGGATGTCGTCGATGCGCCGCGTCTCGGCCGCCGAGCGGCGATGGAAGAGCGCGGGGAAGATCGAGCGCGGACCTTTCAGCGCCAGCATCAGATTATCCTCGACGCTATGGCTCTCGAAGACGGTCGGCTTCTGGAACTTGCGGCCGATGCCCATCATTGCGATCTCGGCCTCGTCATGCCGGGTGAGATCGACCTGGCCGTCGAAGAACACCTCGCCTTCGTCCGGCCGCGTCTTGCCGGTGACGATGTCCATCATGGTCGTCTTGCCGGCGCCGTTGGGTCCGATGATCGCCCGCATCTCGCCTTTGTCGAGCACCAGCGACAGGTTGTTGATGGCGCGAAAGCCGTCGAAGGAAACCGAGACGCCGTCGAGATAGAGGATGGTGTTCGACTTGCTCATGATCGCTCACTCCGCCGGCTGCGGTTCGGCGCCGGCGGCGGACCAGGCACCCGGTGTCCTTGCCGCCGAGCGCACGATCCTCGGCTCCGGCGCCTGCGGATCGGCGCCGGCTTCAGCTGCGAGCGAAGCCGCTCGCAGCGCCTTGGCCTGGCTGCGCCAGGCATCCCACATGCCGACGACGCCCTTGGGCAAAAGCAGCGTGACGGCGACGAATAGCCCGCCCAGCGCGAACAGCCAGAATTCCGGCAGCACGCCGGTGAACCAGGATTTGCCGGCATTGACGAGCAGCGCGCCGATAATCGGGCCGACGATGGTGCCGCGCCCGCCGACCGCGGTCCAGATCACCACCTCGATCGAGTTGGACGGCTCGAACTCACCAGGATTGATGATGCCGACCTGCGGCACGTAGAGCGCGCCGGCGATGCCGGCCATGATGGCCGAGACTGTGAAGGCGAAGAGCTTGACGTCCTCGGCCCGCCAGCCGAGGAAACGGGTGCGGCTCTCGGCATCGCGCACCGCCATCAGCAGCTTGCCGTATTTGGAACGCACGATCGCTGCCGCGACGAAGACGGCAAGCGCCAGCGTGACCGCGCTCGCCGCAAACAGCGCCGCACGCGTCGCGTCCGCCTGCACGCTGAAGCCGAGTATGTCCTTGAAATCGGTCAGGCCGTTGTTGCCGCCAAACCCCATGTCATTGCGGAAGAAGGCGAGCAGGAGCGCATAGGTCATCGCCTGTGTGATGATCGACAGATAGACGCCGGTGACGCGGCTGCGGAAGGCGAACCAGCCGAACACGAAGGCGAGCAGGCCCGGCACCGCAAGCACCATGAGCACCGCGAACCAGAAATGATCGAAGCCATGCCAGAACCAGGGCAGCTCCTTGTAGTTCAAGAACACCATGAAATCGGGCAGGATCGGATTGCCGTAGACGCCGCGCGAACCGATCTGGCGCATCAGATACATGCCCATCGCATAGCCGCCGAGCGCGAAGAAGGCGCCGTGGCCGAGCGAAAGGATGCCGCAATAGCCCCAGACCAGGTCGAGCGCGAGCGCCAGCAGCGCGTAGCAGAGATATTTGCCGACCAACGCCACGATATAGGACGGGATGTAAAAGGCGCTTTGCGGCGAGACCGCCAGGTTGAGCAGCGGCACGATGATGGCGGCTGCCAGCAGGGCGAGGATCGTGACGGCGATGCGGCGGTCGGCCAAAAAGAAGCGCTGCGCGATCATGCTTCCACCGCCCTGCCCTTCAGCGCGAATAGGCCGCGCGGGCGCTTCTGGATGAACAGGATGATCAGCACCAGGACAACGATCTTGCCGAGCACCGCGCCGGCATAGGGCTCGAGGAACTTGTTGACGATGCCGAGCGAGAAGGCGCCGACCAACGTGCCCCACAGATTGCCGACGCCGCCGAAGACCACGACCATGAAACTGTCGATGATGTAGCCGCGGCCGAGATTGGGCGAGACATTGTCGATCTGGCTGAGCGCCACACCCGCGATGCCGGCAATGCCGGACCCGAGCGCGAAGGTCAGCGCATCGACCCATGGCGTCTTGATGCCCATCGAGGCGGCCATGCGGCGGTTGGCGGTGACGGCGCGCATCTGCAGGCCCCAGGGCGTGCGCTTCATGACGTAGAGCAGCACGCCGAACACCAGGAGCGCGAACACCAGGATCCACAGCCGGTTCCAGGTGATGGCCAGCTGGCCGATATCGAACGAACCCGACATCCAGGACGGGTTGCCGACCTCCTGGTTGGTCGGCCCGAAAATGCTGCGCACCGCCTGCTGCAGGATCAGCGAGACGCCCCAGGTGGCCAGAAGCGTCTCCAGCGGTCGCCCATAGAGGAAGCGAATGATGCCGCGTTCGATCGCCAGCCCGACCAGCCCCGCGACGAGGAAGGCGAGCGGCAGCGCGATGACCAGCGACCAGTCGAACAGGCCAGGGAACGAAGTGCGGATCACTTGCTGGACGACGAAGGTGGTATAGGCGCCGAGCATCACCATCTCGCCATGCGCCATGTTGATGACGCCCATGACGCCGAAGGTGATGGCAAGGCCGATCGCGGCCAGCAGCAGCACCGATCCCAGCGAAATGCCGTACCAGATGTTCTGGCCGGCATCCCAGAGCGCCAGCTTGGAGTCGATGTGGCCGATCGCGGCGGTGGCCGCGTCCTTGACCGTACCCTGGGCGCTCGCCTCGGCGGAGGTGAGCAACGAAAGCGCGTCGCGATCGCCGCGCGCCGCGATGACCGAGACGGCAGCGAGCTTGTCGGCTTCGGGCTTGTCGGACACCAGTACCGACGCCGCGCGCGCCTGCTCGAACAAAGCCTTGACGCCGGGATCGGTCTCCGCGGCGATCGCGGCATCGAGCGGCTCGATGTTCGCCGCGTCGGGCGTCTTGAACATGGTCGCGGCGGCGGCCAGGCGCACGCTCGCGTCCTTGGCCCGCAACGTCAGCGAGCCCAGAGTGTCGCGGATGGTGCGACGAAGCCCGTTGTTGACCTTTATCTTGGTGAGGTCGGTCTTGGCGGCGTCGGCTGCTTTTTCGCCGCTTAGGGCATCGAGCAATTCGATGCCGTCTCCCGCCTCCTTGCCGATAAAGACCTGGGAATCAGCCTTGCGGATATAGAGATTGCCATCGGCGAGCGCCGACAGCGGCTTTTCGACGGCGGAATCGCCGCTGGCCGCCAGCTCGCGCACGATCGCTTCGGTGGCCGAGAAATTGGCGGCTGTCGCGAATTTGGCGATGGTCGCGCGAAGATCGGCATCGGCGGCCTTCGACGGCAGCAGGCCTGCCATCGTCAGCAGCAGCGTCAAGCCAATCGCGCGCAACAGGATCATCAGCTTTCAGCGGATCTCAAAGGTTTAGGTTTCTGCCCGGGCAGGACACGAAGGCCCCGCCCGGGCCGCGGTCTCGGATCGCAGGGCCACGCCGCGACCCGACAGACCTGGGAGGATCAGTTGGTGCCCTTGCCGCCGCACTTGCCGGTGGCGACGTTGAAATTTCCGCAGCTGAGCGGCGCGCGCCAATCGGAGATCAGGTTCTTGGAATCGGGCAGGTAGTCGGACCACTCGTCGCCCATGACCAGGCCAGGCGTCTGCGAGACGGTCTCGAACTGGCCATCGGCCTGGATCTCGCCGATCAGCACCGGCTTGGTGATGTGATGGTTGGGCATCATCGTCGAATAACCGCCGGTCAGGTTCGGCACCGAAACGCCGACCATGGCGTCGATGACCTTGTCCGGATCGGTGGTGCCAGCCTTCTCGACCGCCTTCACCCACATGTTGAAGCCGATGTAATGGGCTTCCATCGGGTCGTTGGTGGTGCGCTTGTCGTTCTTGATGAACTTGTGCCAGTCGTCGATGAACTTCTTGTTCTCCGGCGTGTCGACGCTTTCAAAGTAGTTCCAGGCGGCGAGATGGCCGACCAGCGGACCGGTGTCGAGGCCGGCCAGTTCTTCCTCGCCGACCGAGAAGGCCATGACCGGGATGTCCTCGGCCTTGATGCCTTGGTTGCCGAGTTCCTTGTAGAACGGCACGTTGGCGTCGCCGTTGACGGTCGAAACCACGGCCGTCTTCTTGCCGGCCGAGCCGAATTTCTTGATCGCAGAAACCTCGGTCTGCCAGTCGGAGAAGCCGAACGGCGTGTAGTTGACCATGATGTCCTCGGCCGGAACGCCCTTAGCCTTCAGATAGGCCTCGAGGATTTTGTTGGTGGTGCGCGGGTAGACATAGTCGGTGCCCTCGAGCACCCAGCGCTTCACCGAGCCGCCATCGGCGCTCATCAGATAATCGACCGCCGGGATGGCTTGCTGGTTCGGCGCCGCGCCGGTGTAGAAGACGTTGCGCTCGCTCTCCTCACCCTCATACTGGACGGGGTAGAACAGGATGTTGTCGAGTTCCGAGAACACCGGCAGCACCGATTTGCGCGACACCGAGGTCCAGCAGCCGAACACCGCCGCGACCTTGTCCTTCGAGATCAGCTCGCGCGCCTTTTCGGCGAAGAGCGGCCAGTTGGACGCCGGATCGACGACCACCGCTTCCAGTTTCTTGCCGAGCAGGCCGCCCTTGGCGTTCTGCTCGTCGATCAGCATCAGCATGACGTCTTTCAGCGTCGTCTCCGAAATCGCCATGGTCCCCGACAGCGAATGGAGGATGCCGACCTTGATCGTGTCCTCGGCCGCCCTTGCGGAAGCCGACGCCAGCAGACCGGCCGCGACGACGCCCGCTGACAGGATTTTCGTTATTTTCGCGAAGTTACCCCTCATATGACACACTCCCAAGCATGGTTGTTTGCATCGCAACATAGACTGTGCAAGCGACGTGCCAGACGGGGATGGGTCGGACGGAATTTCAGGATAGCGAAGAGATTACAATTGGTTACAAGGTAGCCGGAAACTTTCCGCATCCGCTGCGATGCAGCAGGTTGAGAAAAGTTTACGCAACGCTGCCTAGATTTTGCCCAAATTGTAAAAATGCTTAAACATTCATCATTCAGGCAAATCAGCCCGATTGGCCCTGTTGCAGGCTCACGACAAAATGGGGCAAGGTCGCAGCAAACGAGCAACGTGATGGCCCTGCGAACGATCCTGACTTTCCTGCTTCTCGTGTCCGCCGCCGGCGGCGCCCGCGCCGACTTCACCGACGGCAAGCTCCCTGACGGCGTCTATCACTGCGAGGTCTACCTGCTCGGCCTGTTCCTCAACCTCGGCGACATCACCATAAAGGGCAACCTCTATAGCGGCCCGGTGACCTTCGGCGCCGCGCCGCCGCCTTACAATTACCAGATGAACCCCAACGGCGAGATCAGTTGGCTTGGTCCGCTCGGCGGCTACACCAGCGGCGGCAATTCGATCTCGATGAGCCAGGCGACGCTGGACGACCCGAGCGGTCCCTCCTTCGACATCATCATGAAGCAGCAGGACGGCGCCTTCACGGCCTCGACCTGCACCAAAAGATAGCCCGCACAAAAAAGGCGCGGAACCCTCGCGGGTTCCGCGCCAGCAGGCAGTCGGGAGGACCAACGCAATTCCAGGAAAAGTGGGTAGCGGTTTTCCGTCCGGAATTGCGTCAAACAAAGTAGCTGGAGCGGGTCGGCGGTTACGCCGAACCGCTTCAGATGGTCTTGGCCGACATCTGGGCTGCGATGTAGTCGGCCTGGCGGATCGCCAGCGTCACGATGGTCAGCGTCGGGTTTTCCGCCGCGCCGCTGGTGAACTGGCTGCCGTCGGAGACGAACAGGTTCTTGATGTCGTGCGACTGGCCGTGCTTGTTGACGACGCCGTCCTGCGGCTTCTCGCTCATCCGGTTGGTGCCGAGATTGTGGGTGGACGGATAAGGCGGCGTCGGGAAGGTCCTGGTCGCGCCGACGGCGGCATAGAGCGCCTGACCCTGCTTGTAGGCATGATCGCGCATCGCCTCATCGTTCGGGTGGTCGTCGAAATGGACGTCGGCGATCGGCATGCCGTGCTCGTCCTTCTCGTCCTTGTGCAGCGTGATGCGGTTCTCCTCGCGCGCCATGTCCTCGCCGACGATCCAAAGGCCCGCCATATGGTCGTAATGGTCGAGCGCCGTGGTGAAGGAGCGGCCCCAGCCGCCGGGATTGAGGAAGGCCGCCATGAACGGGAGGCCGAGCGACAGCGTCTCCATCTCATAGCCGCCGACGAAGCCGCGCGAGGGGTCATGGCGCGCCTCGTCGCGGATGATGCCGGCCATGGTGGTGCCGCGATACATGTGCACCGGCTTGTCGAAGATGGCGTAGACCGAGCCGGTGGTATGGCGCATGTAGTTCTTGCCAACCTGCCCCGACGAGTTGGCGAGCCCATGCGGGAATTTGGACGATTCCGAATTGAGCAATAGGCGCGGGCTCTCGATCGAGTTGCCGGCGACCGCGACGATGCGGGCCTTCTGCTCCTGCAGCTTGCCGTCCTTGTCGGCATAGACGACGCCGGTCACCTTGCCCGAAGCGTCATGGTTGATCTTGATCGCCATCGCGTTCGGCCGCACCTCCAGATGGCCGGTCGCCTCGCCCTTCGGGATTTCGGTGTAGAGCGTCGACCATTTGGCGCCCCATTTGCAGCCCTGGAAGCAGAAGCCGGTCTGCTGGCAGGAATTGCGGTCGTCGCGCTCCACCGAATTGATGGCCATGTTGCCGGTGTGGCATTCCTTGTAGCCGAGCTTGTCGGCGCCGGCCTTGAGCACCTTGAAGTTGTTGTTGCCGGGCAGCCGCGGCCAGTTGTTGGTGCCGGTCACGCCCATCTTGGTCTCGGCCTTGGCGTAATAGGGCTCCATTTCGGCCAGCGTCACCGGCCAGTCGAGAAGGTTCGCGCCCTTGACCTTGCCGTAGGTCGAGGCCGTCTTGAACTCATGCTCCTGGAAGCGCAGCGAGGCGCCTGCCCAGTGTGTGGTCGAGCCGCCGACCGACTTGACGATCCAGGCCGGCAGGTTCGGGAAATCCTTGGCAACCCGCCAGTCGCCCGAGGTGGTGCGCTTGTCCTTCCAGGCGAGCTGGGCAAAGGAATCCCACTCGTCGTTGATGAAGTCCTCATATTCGTGGCGGGCGCCCGCCTCGAGGATGACGACGTCGATGCCTTTCTGCGCCAACTCGTTGCCGAGCGTGCCGCCGCCGGCGCCGGAGCCGATGATGACGACCACGCCGTCGTTATTGAGATCAAATGATGCTGCCATGGTTTCCTCCCATGAATCTGTAGAAATACGGTTCGGGACAGAGCGGCTTACAGCCACTCGATGTCGTTGAAGCCGCGCGCGATGTAGCCGCCCTTGGAGTAGGATTCGCCTTCGTAGCCGAAGATCGGCCACACCTCCTTCTGGTTGTAGAGGCTGACGACAAGACCGCCGCGCACCGCCTGGAAGAACGGCGTCTTCTCGATGCCGGTGAGCAGCGCCACCCGCTCCTCTTCCCAGCCGAGCCCGCGATAGCCGCCCTTGCCGGCCTTCTTGTCGAGCTCGGCGATGCCTTTCTCGATCAACTCCTTGTGGGCCGGGTCCTTGGCGGCCGTCTCGTCGTGCCCCTTGACGGCAATGGCGTAATATTTGTCCGGCACCTGGTCGTGCGGATAGATGTCGCGCGCCATCTGGATGAGCGTCGCCATCGTCTCGGGCTTCAGCGTCGCGGTTTCCAGACCCCAGGCATGTTCTGGGCTGATGACGGCGCTGCCGGAGATGATGAGCAGCGCGCCCGCGCCGCCGCGCTTGAGAAGCTCGCGCCGCGAAAGCCCAATCTTCCTCTCATCGACCGGTTTCTTCTCGTATACTGTGACCATTGTTTCCTCCCTGCTTGCTGTTCGCACCCAAAGGGTGCCGTTGCTGGCGCCGCGCCTGTGCGCGGCCAATATCTCCTATTGGAAGCGCCCTCCCCGCTGCAGGACCTCGATCTTGTAGCCGTCGGGATCCTCGATGAAGAAGAATCGGGCGATCAGCGCCCCGCCGTGGTTGAACTCGACGATCTTCTTCGGATTGAGACCGAGCGCGCCGATCCGGTCATGCTCGCTGTCGAGATCGGCGACCGAGACGGCAAGATGGCCGTAGCCGTCGCCGAGCGCATAGGGCTCGGTGCGTCCCTTGTTCACGGTCAACTCCACCTCGAAGGGCGAGCTGCCATTGCTGAGATAGACGAGCGTGAAGGTCTCGAAATCGAGCCGCTGCGCAACCTCGAGGCCAAAGGCCCTGTTGTAGAAATCGACGGACCGTGCCTCGTCGAGAACCCTGATCATGGAATGGATCGTCTTCGCCAAATCGGACTCCGCAGTTCTTCATGCTCTCGAAGCTGATTATGCGCGCCGGCGAAAAAAGGTGGTGGCAGCCGATTACCACGCGTGGGGCTGGAAAACGGCTACTGTCGCTCCAGTTTTAGCTGCATGTCGCCCAAAACTGTGCCGCGGTTTTGGGGAACGACATGCAGCAGACAAAGGCTTGAAACGCGTCGCGCCGAAAGGGATTCGAGCGGCGCGCTTTAAGGACGAAAGTCCGATTGCCGTTGCCGGCTATCGGATCGAAGATGACAGACGCAGGCAGTGTTCAAAAAGGCGCCAGCCAACTCAATAGGCGCCCAAGACAAACAACAACGGGAGGTACCGATGTGCAGAGTCTTTGCTGGGCAGGATCCGGAAGGTTACCGGCAGATCAACAGGTCGATCCGCATCGACGGCCATTCGACCAGCATCCAGCTAGAGGCGACATTCTGGGGTCTGCTTGACGAGATCGCCGAGAGCCAGGGACTGACGACCCCGAAATTCATCTCCAAGCTCTACGATGAGGCAATCGAGATCAACGGTCAGATCCCGAACTTCGCCTCCATGCTGCGCACGACCTGCGCGCTCTATCTGCGCGGCCACCGGCCCAACGCCGAGGACCAGGCTGCATTGAAGCGGGAAGCTGCCTGACCAGCGACGCGGGTTAATCCTGCTGGACAAGCCCAGGGCGTGGAACAATCCGCGCCGACGTCTATCTAAAACGCAGGCACAACGGACAACGACGACAGGCCCAACTCGCGGTTGATGATTGGCTTGACGGACAGTCTATCTTTCCGCAGGCTGTCAACAAATCGAGCTATGCGGCTTAAAGCTTACGCGATTTGTCATCTTTAACTTGGGAATAACTTCCCGAGGGGGCACGTTTATTTTCGAGGGACCTAATATGAGCCATCGCTATCCTATCCGGGTGAATCGGCGTCTTTTCCTCTCCTCCGTTGCTATGCTCACGATCACCGCTCCAGCGGTGAGCCTTGCGCGAACCATCTCAGGCGCGCTGCCCTGGGAGCCCATGACTTCGGATCCGCCGATGCAGGTGGTCCCGGGAGGATGGCAGTTCTTCACGCCGCAGGAGGCGGCTCTGGTCGAGGCCATCGTCGACAGGCTCATCCCGCATGACGACCTCAGCATCGGCGGCAAGGAAGCCGGCTGCGCCGTCTACATCGACCGGCAGTTGGTGGGCGCCTTCGGGACATCGAGCCGGCTCTACACGCAAGGGCCGTTCAAGCCGGCATTGCCGACACAAGGCTACCAGGGCGAAGCCAACCCGGCGCAGCGCTATCGCGCCGGACTTGCGGCCATCGACGCATTCCTCAAGCAACGCGACGGCAAGACGTTCGTGGAGCTCAAGCCCGAGGATCAGGATGCGTTCCTGACCGCGATGGAGACGGGCAAGATCGAGCTGCCCAATGGGGTCAAGGGCCCTGGATTCTTCGGACTAATGCTGCAGAACACGATGGAAGGCTTCTTCGCCGACCCGGTCTATGGCGGCAACAAGGACATGGTGTCGTGGCGCATGCTTGGCTTTCCGGGTGCCCGCTACGACTACCGCGATCACGTCGCCAAGCACAATCAGCCCTACCCGCAGCCGCCGGTTTCGATCACCGGGCGCCCGGAATGGCTCGGCAAGGGAGCTTGATCCATGACGAAGATACTGCCCCGAAAGGATGTCGTCATCGTCGGCCTCGGTTGGACGGGCGCGATCCTTGCCAATGAGCTGACGGATCAGGGATTGGACGTGCTTGCCATCGAGCGCGGTCCCTGGCGGGATACCGCGACCGACTTCAACATCGGCTATGCGCAGGATGAGTTGCGCTACTCGATCCGTCGCGACCTCTTCCTGCAGCCGGTCGTCGAAACCATGACGATGCGCAACGACCCCTCGCAGACGGCGCTGCCAATGCGCGATTTCGGCTCTTTCCTGCCGGGCAACGGCGTCGGCGGCGCCGGTGTCCATTGGAACGGCCACACCTGGCGGTTCTGGGATTCCGACTTCAAGACCAAGACCAATCTGACGAATAAATATGGCGCCGCCCGGATAGCCGACCTCCAGGTCGAGGACTGGGGCGTCACCGGCGCCGATATGGAGCCTTATTACGACCAGTTCGAGTATCTGGCCGGGATCTCGGGCAAGGCCGGCAACATCAAGGGCCAATTGCAGGAAGGCGGCAATCCGTTCGAGGACCCGCGGGCGCGCGATTACCCGAACCCGCCGATGCAGATGACCTACGCGCCCACCCTGTTTGCCGAGGCTGGCAGGTCGATGGGATTGCATCCGTTCCCGACCCCGTCGGCGAACATGTCGCGCGCCTACACAAATCCACTCGGCATCACGCTTGGCCAATGCACGTTCTGCGGTTTCTGCGAACGCTTCGGCTGCGCCAACTACTCCAAGTCGAGCGCCCAGACGACCATCCTGCCGGTGCTGATGAAGAAGGCCAATTTCGAGGTCCGCACCGACAGCGAAGTGCTGCATGTCGACCTTGCCTCCGGCGGTAAGTCCGCGCGCGGCGTGACCTACATTGACTCCTCCGGCGAGGAATATTTCCAGCCGGCCGATCTCGTGCTTCTGTGCGCCTACGGCCTGCACAATGTGCGGCTGATGATGCTGTCCGGTATCGGCAAGATCTATGATCCTAACACCGCCGAAGGAACGGTCGGACGCAACTATTGCTACCAGACCAATGCCGGCGTGCAGGTGTTCTACGACGACAAGAACTTCAACCCTTTCATCGCAGCCGGCGCGCTCGGACAGACGATCGACGACTTTAATGGCGACGCCTTCGACCACGGCGGCCTCGACTTCGTCGGCGGCGCCGGCATCAACTGCATTCCGACCAATGGCCGCCCGATCGGCACGCGCCCCACTCTGCCCGGCACCCCGAAATGGGGCAGCGCCTGGAAGAAGGCGACCGTCCAGGGCTACAAAAGCACGCTTGGCTTCTCCTCGCAGGGAAGCAGCTACGCCACGCGCACCAACTACCTCGACCTCGATCCGACCTATAAGGACCGCTTCGGCCGACCGCTGATGCGCATGACCTTCGATTTCCCGGACAACGACATCCGCATGTCGAACTATCTCTGCGACCGCATGGAGGAGATCGCCAAGAAGCTCGGCGGCAAGCAATACGCCGTCGGCCGGCGCAAGAAGGGCTGGGACAGCGTGCCGTACCAGAGTACGCACAACACCGGCGGCGCGATCATGGGGACCGACCCCAAGCGCAGCGCCGTCAACGTCTTCCTGCAGAGCTGGGACGTGCCGAACGTCTTCGTCATCGGCGCTTCGGCCTTCCCGCAGAACGCGGGCAAGAATCCGACGGGAACCGTGGGCGCGCTGGCTTTCCGCGCCGCCGATGCCATCCGCAACCATTATCTGCGCAATCCGGGCGCGCCGTTGGTGCAGGCATGAGGACGCTCGCGCTCACCCTTACGGCAGGCCTCGCTACCTTGGCCTGGACCTGCGCCATCGCTGCCGACCAGGCGGACCAGATCATTCGCGGCCAGTATCAGGCCGTGCTCGGCGATTGCGCCGGTTGCCATACAAGGCCCGGCGGCAAGCCCCTGGCCGGCGGCCTGCCGCTCGAAACGCCGTTCGGCGCCCTGATCCCGCCAAACATCACCCCCGACAGCGAGACCGGAATCGGCAACTGGAGCGAGGCCGATTTCCGCAACATGATGAAGACCGGCATCGGTCACAATGGCGTGCGGCTTTATCCGGCGATGCCCTACCCGGCCTACACCAGGATGACCGACCAGGACATTTCCGATCTATGGGCTTATCTCACCACGGTTGACCCGATCTCGAACAAGGTCGAAGCCAACCAGTTGCCGTTCCCGCTGAACATCCGGCTCAGCATGTGGGGCTGGAATCTGCTCAACTTCAGCGAGACACCCTTCACACCGGATCCATCCAAGCCGGCGGAATGGAACCGCGGCGCCTATATCGTCCAGGGGCCAGGTCATTGCGGCACCTGCCACACGCCGAAATCCTTCCTCGGCGCCGACAAGGACAGCGTCTTCCTGCAGGGCGCGTCGCTGCAGGGCTGGTTCGCGCCCGACATCACCAACAATGCGCAATCCGGTCTCGGAAAATGGTCCGAGGACGATCTGATCCAGTACCTCAAGACCGGCGTCAACGCGCATTCGATCGCGTCTGGCCCAATGGCGGAGGCAGTCGAGAACTCGACCTCGAAGATGACCGACGCGGACCTGAAGGCCGTCGCCGTCTATCTGAAGAGCCTTGGCTCGGATGCGGGCGCCGCCCAACCGGCAAAACCCGATCAGGCAAGGATGGTGGCGGGAGAGGCCATCTACCGCGACAATTGCTCGGCCTGCCACGGCGGTGACGGCTCGGGCGCCGGCGCCCTGTTCCCGGCGCTGACCGGCAACTCGATCATTGCGCAGGACAATACGGAGACGCTGGCGCGGCTGGTCCTGGCGGGAAGCCAGGCCGTGCATACGGAACACGCGCGGACAACCCCGGCAATGCCCTCTCTGGCCTGGCGCTTGAACGACCAGCAGGTCGCCGACGTGTTGACCTATGTCCGCAACAGCTGGGGTAACGCCGCTCCGGCGGTTTCATCCGGCGACGTGGCTGCCGTGCGCAAGGAATTGACGCAATAATCTAGCCGGCTGCCGCGACTTCGAGCGCCAGCCGGGTCATGTCGGTGAAGAGAGCCTGACGCTCCGAATAATCGGTCAGCTCGCCGGTGGCGATATGATCGACCACGGTGAGCAGAGACAGCGCCCGCGCGCCGAACTGCGCCGCGATCCGGTAGAGCGCGCTGGTCTCCATATCGACAGCAAGCGCTCCGAGCGCCCTCGGCTCGTCGAACCGCGCGCGGCCGTCGGGGTGGTGAAACACGTCGCTGCAGATCGTCAGGCCGGCACCGCAGGCTATGCCGAGCTCGGCCGCGCGTCGCATCGCCAGCGCATGCAGCGCCTGGTCCGGTCCCGCCGGCTGGTAAAGCCCGAACACCTGTCCGCTGATTGCGCCCTCTGCCCGCACTTCGCTGGAGATAACGACGCCGCGCAGAGGCACATCTTCCGACAAGCCGCCGCAGGTGCCGGTGCGTATCAGCGTTTTCACGCCATGATAATCGAGCAATTCGTGGGCGTAGATCAGAAAGGATGAAACGCCGATGCCTGTCGCCTGGATGCTGACCGGCTTGCCGCGGAACTGGCCGGTGAACCCCAGCGCGCCCCTTCGCCGGTTGACGCAGCGCGGTGCCTCTAGAAAGGTTTCCGCCATCCATTGGGCTCGCTCGGGATCGCCCGGCAAGAGCACCATTTCGGCATAGTCCCCCCTCTGCGCCTCGATATGCGGCGTCACGCGCTACCACCCCCATGATAGACCCATCCGGTCGCCATCATGACAGGGTGGCCGCAATGCGCAAGCGCTGGCTTACTTAAAGCAATTCCAGGAAAGCCGCTGAACGCTCTAGGATTCCAGGACATCCTTGACGATCGTCGCCAGTTGCTTGAGCGAGAACGGTTTCGGCAGGAAGCCGAAATGCGCGTCGGCCGGCAGGTTCTTCGCAAACGCGTCCTCGGCATAGCCCGAAACGAACACGAACTTGATGTCCGGCTGGCGCTTGCGCAGCTCGCCGAGCAATGTCGGCCCGTCCATCTCCGGCATCACCACGTCGGACACGATGATATCGACCTTGCCGCCGAGCGCCTCGAACACTTCCAGGGCCTCGACGCCGGACGATGCCTCATGCACGGTGTAGCCGCGCGAGGTCAGCGCCCTGACGCCGCCCATGCGCACCGCGTCTTCGTCCTCGACGAGAAGCACGGTGGCGGAGCCGGAAAGGTCCTTTGCGGTGTCGGCCTGCTTGGTCGGGACCGCCGCTGCGGTCGCAGGCGCCTCGCCGGGCTCGGCCTGCTTCTTCACCTCGGCAATGTGGCGCGGCAGGAAGATGCGGAACACCGTGCCCTTGCCGACTTCGGAATCGCAGAAGATGAAGCCGCCGGTCTGCTTGATGATGCCATAGACCATCGACAGGCCGAGGCCGGTGCCCTTGCCCACTTCCTTGGTCGTGAAGAACGGCTCGAAGATCTTCTTCAGCACGTCGGGCGCAATGCCGCTGCCGGTGTCCTCGACGTCGACGAGCACATAGTCGGCCGGCGCCAATTCGCGATAGGCGAAGGATTTGCACTCTTCCGCCGTGACGTTGCGGGTGCGCACGGTGAGATCGCCTCCGCCTGGCATGGCGTCGCGCGCATTGACGGCGAGATTGACCACCACCTGCTCGAACTGGCCGATATCGACCTTGACCGGCCACAGGTCGCGCCCATGGTCGATCTTCAGCTTGATGTCGTTGCCGACCAGGCGCGCGAGCAGCATCCTGAGATCGGCCAGGACATCGGTCAGGTTGAGCACTTCCGGCCGCAGCGTCTGCTTGCGCGAGAAGGCCAGCAATTGCCGCACGAGCGAGGCCGCCCGGTTGGCGTTCTGCTTGATGTTCATGATGTCGGGGAAGGACGGGTCCGACGGCCGGTGGTTGGTCAGGAGAAGGTCGGACGCCATGATGATGGCGGTCAGCACGTTGTTGAAGTCGTGCGCGATGCCGCCGGCAAGCTGGCCGACCGCCTGCATCTTCTGGCTCTGCGCCATCTGGCCTTCGAGCGCCTTCTGCTCGGTGGTCTCGACCGCATAGACGATCGCCGATTCCTCGGCGCCTTCGCTGCCCGCGCTGTCGGCGACGGCATTGACGTAGAAGCGGATGTGGCGTTCCTCATTGCCGGGCAGCACGGAGTCGATCGGCTCGATATTGGCCTGCCGCTGCTGCGCCTTCTCGAAGGCGGCGGCGAAACCCGGGCGGTCGCGCTCGTGGATGATGGTCTCGAAGCGCACCCGCCGGTCGACGGCGTCGCGGTCGACGACCGATGAGAACAGCTGCAGGAAGGGCGCGTTGGTGCGCAGGATGCGTCCGTTCGCATCGACGCCGGCAATCGCCATCGGCGTCGAGTTGAAGAAGCGGGTGAAGCGAACCTCGGAGGCCCGAAGCTCCGCCGAAGCGTCCTCGCCCTGGGTGCGGTTGAGCACGATCGTGCGCGTCGGGCCGTTCACGCCTTCGCGGCTCGCCGAAACCCGGTGCATGAAGCGCACCGGGAGCGCCTGGCCGCTCATGGTGGTGAGGTCGAGGTCGATGACGGCGTTGCGGGTGGTGCCTGGGTCTGCCTTGACGGAACGGACCAGCGCCATGCCGTCGCCGGCGATGATTTCCGGCAGCGTGATGGCGCCCGGCGTGAAGGAGGCAAGATCGATGCCCAGCCATTCGGCCAGCGTGGCGTTGATATAGGTGACGCGGCCTTCCTGGTCGGCCGAGAAGAACCCGGCCGGCGCATGGTCGAGATGATCGATGGCTTTCTGCAGATCGAGGAAGAAACGCTCCTGCTCGGCCCGCTCCTGCGAAATGTCGGCGAGCTGCCAGGCCAGCATCGGCAGCCTTTGCCCGGGCATGCTGAACGCGCGGGCGCGGGCGCGGTACCAGCGCGCGCCGGGCTCGGCGCCCGGCTTGATCGACTGCGCCAGCCGGAACTCGCCGTCGCCCGCCTGGCCGTCGCGCAGCCCCGACGCCAGCCGATAGATCGTCATCGACGCCTCGGGGACATCCGACAGCAGCCCCTCGACGGTCTTGAGGTCGGCGGCCGAGGCGGCGCCCGTCATGTCGGCATAGGCGCGGTTGGCGTAGACGACGCGGCCCTTGGTGTCGGTTACGAGCAGGCCCTGCGACATCGAGTCGACGAAGGCTTTCGACAATTCGTCGCCGGTGGAGCGCGGCGCGATCTGCACGAAGCCGATCGCGGTCGCGAAGAGGAAGCCGACGCCGATCATGGCGAGCACGCCGAGCATGCCGAGCAGGAACGGATCGCCGAGCCGCTCGCGGAAAAGCCCGAAGACGATCGCAGCGCCTGTCAGCACGACGATGAAGACGATGAGCCTGGTGACGGCGCCCGGACGCGTGTTCTGGTCGACGATCGGTACCGGATAGAAATCGCCGCGCGCTTCCTTGGCCATGTTCCCCCTGCTCGTGATTCCGGTGTCCGACGGGCGCGGACGGTCGGTTGAATCACATTCTCCTGTAACGGAAAAGGCCCCGGCGGCAAATGTCCGATAAAATCAAATGATTCATGTTTCAAACTGTTCACGATGGGTGATGTGAACTTGCGGTCGCTGGTCCCAACGGTCTAGTGTCCCCTCACTTCAAAGATGGCGATTGGGGTGCACCGATGCAGTGGCTGGATAGCGTGGCGGGTCCGGGTTATGTCGCTGCAATCCTGTGGACGTTCGCGGCGCTCATTTTGCTTGTCGTCGTGCTGACAGGCGCTGCGATCGTCTTCGGGCTTTTCCGCGAGCGGCTCGGCGATCCGTTCCTGCTC
>NZ_VFUA01000081.1 GCF_006440735.1 Mesorhizobium sp. B2-7-1
AAGCTCGCCTGTGCCGGAAATGATCGTCTGCCCCGATTCCTCGTCAGTCTTGACGTGGAAGGACGGATCCTCGTTGGCCAGCGTCGACAGGGCGACACGCAACTTCTCCTCATCGGCTCTCGACTTCGCCTCGATCGCGATTTGCAGCAAAGGCCATGGTGCGGCAGGCTTTTCCATCATGACGACATGGTCGCTGGTCGCCTCAATATTTGCAACTGAGGGCGGACGCGAAATCCAGACGAAGATAGTAAAAGACTAACTGGCCGTTTGGTCTGACTGGCGTAGACGCCGTCAGGGCCCTGGATCGTTCTCCAGCAGGATCGGCTTGCCGTGCGGCGTGGCATGCGCGGCGCGTTCCCATGCGGCAGCCAACTCATCGACCTCGCCCTTTCCAGCGACCCCCTTGCGCGACAAAAGCTTCTCCAGCGCCGCCAGCCAATGCTCGTAATAATCGTGGCCGTCCGTTGCCGCGTCCGGCTTCTTCACCTCGGCCGACAAGGCCTCCGCCCATTCGCTCCATGAAAACAAGCCCTTGCCGTGCAGCGCGACCGTCAGGGCGAAGGCTTCGGCCTGCCACGGCTCGGCGAAGACCGGCTCGTCGAAACCCGCCGGCAACTTGGCCTCATGCAGGCTCAAGATAGCTCTCCCAGGCATCGACCGAGACGCTGAGCGTGGGATCGGCGCCCTCGCCCCAGATTTCGGCTCCGTCGAACACCACCGTATAGACCCATTGCGGGTTCTCGCCCTTGCCATGCGCGTTGCTGTCTGGGAAGACGAAGCCGTCGCGCACCGCCTCGATCGTCCCCGTCTTGCCGCGCGCGTAGCGCGGCAGGCGCGTATGGCCGGTCGGGTTGAAATTCTTCGTGCGCACCCGATCGCCCGCCTGGAACCGCGCCGGCGTGGCGACCGGCCGGTCGCACGGGCCGCCCTTGGCAAGCACCGCCGGCACATCCGCCGCCTTCAGCACTCTTTTCGGCGTCGCGGCCGCATCGACGGCCTTGCCGGCGGCAAGGTCGCGCTCGCTGACGAAGCCGTGGCGTTTCAAGAGCGTTTCCAGCGCCTTGATCCATATCTGGTAGTAGCTCGACGAATAATAATCGGCGGGATGCAGCGATTCCCGCGCATGCCGGCTCTCGTCGATGTTCCAGGCGCCCATGCCGCCGGCCGTCAGCGTGACGCCAAGCGCCCGCCTTTCCCATGCCGCGTGGAAATATGGCTCATCCTTTTCGGGCGCGACCGGTCCGAAACCCATCTGTCCGCCGAGATCCTGCGGCCCGTTCATGCGGGTTCCTTCGCCAGTGCCGTGCCGATCATCGCGTCGCGGCTGACCAGTCCGGCGAGCTGCTCCTCGCTCCAGCCTTCGGTGCCCTTGGGCCGCATCGGCACAACGAGGTAGCGAAGCTCGGCGGTCGAATCCCAGACGCGGATCTTCCTTGTCGTCGGCAGCGTCAGCCCGAACTCCTCGAGCACGCCGCGCGGATCGATCACCGCCCGCGACCTGTAGGGTGGCGCCTTGTACCAGACCGGCGGCAGGCCGAGCACCGACCACGGGTAGCAGGAGCAGAGCGTGCAGACGACGAGGTTGTGCGTCTCCTCGGTGTTGAACACGGCTTGCATGTGCTCACCCTGGCGGCCGGTATAGGAAAGCTTCTCGATCGCCGCGGTCGCGTCGCGCTTGAGCCACTCGGCATAAGCCGGATCGTTCCAGGCCTTCGCCACCACCCGCGCGCCGTTGCGCGGACCGATCTTTGTCTCGTAGGTGTCTACGATGACGTCGATCGCCGCCGGATCGATCAGGCCCTTCTGGGTGAGGATCGTCTCCAACGCGCGCACGCGCGCTGCGAATGGATCGAGCTCGTTGTCGTGATCATGGGACATGGCCCAAAACTACGACCCCAATGCGCCAGCCGCAAGCGCAAGGCCTTGGGCCAGCGTCTATCCGAGCCGCATCATACGGTCATTCGGCAGCTGTTTTCTGCGGCTCTCTCGGGATGTCGTCATTGGTGCCGAACAGAGAGGGCTGGTCGCCATTTTCAACGACACTCAACTCCGCCTTCCGCTTCGGCATGAGCCGGATCAGCCAGCCCGAGAAATTCTCCATGTACACGTAGATCACCGGCGTGACGAACAGTGTCAGCGCCTGCGAGGCGAGCAGGCCGCCGACCACCGCGACGCCGAGCGGCTGACGCAGCTCGGCGCTGGCGCCGGTGCCGAGCGCGATCGGGAACGTGCCCATCAACGCCGCCAGCGTTGTCATCATGATCGGCCGGAAACGCATCAGGCAGGCCTTGTGGATGGAATCTGTTGCCGACATGCCCTCTCGCCTGAGCTCCAGCGCCACGTCGACCATCATGATGCCGTTCTTCTTGACGATGCCGATCAGCATCAGGATGCCGATCACCGCGATCACGGACAGGTCCATTCCGGCGAAGCGTAGCGCAACGAGCGCCCCCAGCACCGCCGAAGGCAGGCCGGTGAGGATGGTGAGCGGATGGATGAAGCTCTCATAGAGCATGCCGAGCACGATATAGATCGTCAGGATCGCGCCGCCGATCAGCAGGCCCTGGTTGGCGAGCGAATCCTGGAAGGTCTTGGCCGTGCCGGCAAAGCTCGTCGAGATCTCCTTCGGCAGGCCGATCTGGTCCTTGAGCTGCTCGATGCGGGTCACCGTGTCGCCGAGCGACACGCCCTGCGGCAGATTGTAGGAAATCGTCACCGCCGGAAGCTGGCCGAGCTGATTGACCGTCAGCGCGCCGGCCGTGCGATCGACATGCGCGAAAGCACCGAGAGGCACCAGGCTGCCGCTCGCCGTCCGCATCTGGATGGCGAGCATCCGCTCGGGCGACCATTCGATCTTGGGATCGAGCTCGGTGATGACCTCATAGCTGTCGGCAGAACCGAAGATCGTCGAAACCTGGTCGGTGCCGAAGCCGCCATAAAGAGCCGTGCGCAGCGTGTTGGTATCGATGCCGAGCTGGGCGGCCTTGTCACGGTCGATCACCAGAGAAGCCTGAAGGGCATTGTTCTGCAGATCGCTGGTGACGTCGGTAAAGTGTGTGTGGTCGGCTGCCATGGCGTCATCGAGCTTCTGCGCCCAGATGTCGGCCTGGCCGGTATCGAGGCCCTGCACCACGAGCTGATAGGCGCTGGCCGACGACCGTGAGCCCAGCCTGAGATTCTGCACCGGCTGCATATAGGCCTCGATGCCGGCCACGTTCGACAGTTGCTTCCTCAGATCGGACTGCACCTTCTCGATGTCGGGGCGCTGGCTCTTGTCCTTCAGCTGCACATAGAGCCGGCCTTGATTGAGCGCGCTTTGGCTGCCGCCTACCGACCACGCGACATGCGTCACATAGGGAGAATGCGAGAAGACGTCGGCAACCTTGCCCTGCAGCTTGACCATGGCGTCGAAGGAGATGTCCTCGCGCGCGAGCGTGGTCACCGAGATCTGGCTGATGTCCTCCTGCGGAAAGAAGCCTTTCGGCGAAACCTGGATCAGCCACACCGACGCCGCCGCCGTTGCCACGAAGACGAGGAACACCAGGAAGGTGTTTCGCAGGCAGAAGCCCAGGATCCGGTCGTAGCCGCGCGTGATGAAGTCCGGCCTGTGGCCGGGGGCATGCTTTTCGCGATCGGCCTTGCTCACCGACAGCAGGCGCGAGCAGAGCATCGGCGTCAGCGTCAGCGACACGAACATCGAGGCCAGGATGGCGACGGTCACCACGACGGCGAATTCGTTGAAGATGCGGCCGATGACGCCGCCCATCAGCAGAACCGGAATGAACACCGCCACCAGCGAGATCGAGATCGAAATGATGGTGAAGCCGATTTCGCGCGCGCCCTTCAGCGAGGCGTCGAAGGCCGACAGCCCGTCTTCTTCCATGTGGCGGAAGATGTTTTCCAGCATGACAATGGCGTCGTCGACGACAAGGCCGACGGCAAGCGTCAATCCCATCAGCGAGATGTTGTCGATCGAGAAGCCGAACAGGAACATCGCGCCGAGCGTGGCGATCAGCGAGATCGGCACCGCCACGGCCGGAATGATCGTCGCCGTCACCCGGCGCAGGAACACGAAGATCACCATCACCACCAGGGCGATGGTCAAGAGCAGCGTGAACTGGACGTCGTCGACGGCTTGCCGGATCGAGGTCGAGCGGTCGTTGAGCAGCTTGATGCTGGCCGCCGCCGGCATCTGGTCCTGGAAGGACGGCAGCATCGCCTTGACCTTGTCGACCACCTCGACGGTGTTGGCGTCTGGCTGGCGCTGGACCGCGAGGATGATGGCGCGCGTGCCGTCATACCAGCTTGCCGTCGTCGTGGTCTCGACCGAGTCGACGACGCGCGTCACCTCGCCCAGCCGCACCGGGTGACCATTCTTGGTGGCGATGATCAGGTTGGAGAAGCCAGCGGCGTTGTCGAACTGCGTGTTGGCGGTGATGGTCAGCTGCTGCTTGTTGTTCTGCAGGACGCCGAGCGGCGTGTTGCTGTTGGCCGAAGTGATCGCAGCCTGCAGCTGATCGATCGAGATGCCGCGCGCGGCGAGCGCGGTCGGATCGATCTGGATGCGCACGGCATATTTCTGCTGGCCGTAGATCGAGACCTGCGCCACGCCGTCGATGGTCGACAGCGAGGGTGAAATGACGTTTTCGGCGAAGGCGTCGAGATCGGTCAGCGGAACCGTGTCGCTGACCAGCGACATCAGAAGGATCGGCGCGTCGGCCGGATTGACCTTGCGATAGCTCGGCGGCGCCGTCATTTCCGGCGGCAGCGATTTCTGCGTGCGCGCGATCGCCGCCTGGACATCCGCGGCCGCCGCGTCGATATCGCGGTTGAGCACGAACTGGATGGCGATCGAGGTCTGGCCGAGCGAGTTGGTGGTCGAGATCGAATCGATACCGGCGATCGTCGCGAATTGCTTGATCAGCGGCGTCGCCACCGATGTCGCCATTGTCTCCGGCGAAGCGCCGGGCAGGCTGGCCGAAACGTTGACCACCGGAAATTCGGCGCTCGGCAGCGCCGCCACCGGCAGGAACTTGTAGGCAAAGATACCGCCCAGAATGAGGGCGAACGACATCAGAAGGGTGGCGACAGGCTTGCGGATGCAGAATTCGGAGATCATTGGCTCGCCCCGCCGGCCTTATCGGCCTCCGCGACCTTGGGCGATGCCTGATCACCGGATCCAGCCACGGCTTTGCCTTCATGCACCGCCGCGCCGTTCTTCAATCGCGTCTGGCCTTCGACGACGACCTTCTCGCCGCTCTTGAGGCCATCGCTGATGGCGCTGTTTTGGCCTTCCGTCAGCGCCACCTGCACCGGCCGCATCTCGACGGTGTTGTCCGGCTTGACCACGTAGACGAACGGACCCTTCTGGCTTGGCTGCACCGCGACCGTCGGGACCGAGGTCATCTGCGGCATCGTGCCGGCCTCGAGCACCACGTTCACATATTGCCCGGGCCACAGCGAAAGATCCGGGTTCGGTATGGCTGCCCGCGTGGCGATGGTGCCGGAAGCCGTATCGACGCTGGAATCGACGAAATCGAGCGTGCCCTTGCCGATCGGCGTCGGATTGCCGTCCTGGGTCAGCGTCACGCCGCCTTGCGTCGGATTCGCCAGTTCCTTGTGCAGCAGAGCAAGGTTGCTTTCCGGCAGGGTGAAGTTCACCTGCAGCGGGTCCATCTGCGTGATGGTGACCAGCGGCGTCGCCGTGCTCGAATTGCCGTTGCTGACGGTGACAAGGTCGCCGACCGAGACGTTGACGGCGCCGAGCCTACCCGCGATCGGCGCCGTGATCGTGGCAAAGCCGAGCTGGACATTATCGGCGTCGATCGTCGCCTTGTCGGCGTCGACGGTCGCGGCCGCCGCTTTCTGCGCCGCTACCGCCTGATCATAGGTTTGCTGGGTTCCGGCCTGCTTGGCGACAAGGTCCTTGGCGCGCTGGAGATCGGAATTCGAACTGGCAAGCAGCGCCTGGTCCTTGGCTAAAGTGGCCTGATCCTTGGCAAGTTGCGCCTTCAACGCGCGGTCGTCGAGCTGGAACAGAACGTCGCCGGCCTTCACCATCTGGCCGTCCTTGACGTCGATCGACACGATCTGGCTGGAAACGCGGGCATTGATGCTGACCACCGCCGGCGACGAGACGAAGCCGATGGCATAGCGGCGTATCGGGAAATCGGCGGTCGTCGCGGTCGCCGAAACGATCGAGGCCGAACGCCCGCCGCCTTTCGCATTATCAGACGCACTGGCTGTCTTGTCACCGCCGGCCGTCTTGTCCGCCGCGACAGCGCCAGCCTGCTGGCCTGAAATCAGTTGCTGGACCTTGGCCAACGTCGTGGGCGAAAAATAGAGCCCGGCGCCCGCCAGACAGGCGACCGCTGCAACTGCAAAGGCGATTTTTCCGCGCATCGACAAATAAGCCCTCTACCCGACACGCCGATCTCGGTGGTCCATCTTAGCTCGATTCACGGCCCTTTGCCGCGATTTTCGCCGAATAGATAGGACAAGGCTCTGGCGGAAAAGGGCCAAAACGCGGCATTACGAAGATTTAATGTGCAGTGCACAATCGTTGGGCAGCCGGCAAACGAGGTCGCGAGCAGCTTTGCGGCCCGTGCGAAAAGCTGCCTGGATGTGTCGATATCCAGGTCAGGCCGGCCTCACCTGAACATCGGCGCGTCTAACGGAGCATCGGCCACAGCGTCGCCGCGAGCAGCACGCCCATGGCGATGTTGAACCATTTCAGCCGCACCGGATCCGACAGGAAGCCGCGCAGCGCCGTGCCGAATCCGGCCCACACCGAAACGCTGGGCAGGTTGACGACGGCGAAGGCGATCGAGATCAGCGCCACCGAGACGAACGGGTGGTCGGAATTGGTGTAGACGGCCATGGCGGTGATCGCCATCACCCATGCCTTGGGGTTGACCCACTGGAATGCGGCGGCGTCGATGAAACGCAGCGGCCGCCCTTCCACCCCTTTCCTGTCGCTCATCGAGCGCGACATGGCGATCTTCCAGGCGAGGTAGAGCAGGTAGGCGGCGCCCGCGATCTTCAGCGCCGTATGCAGCGCCGGGAACGCCGTCAGCACCGCGCCGAGCCCGAAGCCGACGGCCAAAAGCAGCACCAGAAAGCCGATGCTGATGCCCAGCATGTGCGGAACCGTCCTGGCGATACCGAAATTGACGCCGGAAGCCAGCAGCATGAGGTTGTTCGGTCCCGGCGTGATCGAGGTCACGAAGGCGTAGACCAACAGGGCAAGGAATGCGTCGAGCGACATGATATCCTCCCGGATATGTCAGCCTTATTGTCCTTTTGGCGGATGCGCAAAAGCCAGGAACAGCCAACTGCCGGGCCAAAGCTGCAAACAGGCCAAAGCTGTAAACAGGATGGTCGTCCTGTTTACATTCCCTGCGGGCCGCGGTTCATCGCCGCCACACCGGTGCGGCAGATCTCGACCAGGCCGAGCGGCTTCATGATGGCGATGAACTGGTCGAGCTTGGACCCCTTGCCGGTGATCTCGAAGATGAAATGCTCGGTGTTGGCATCGATCACCGAGGCACGGAAAGCATCCGCAAGGCGAAGCGCCTCGACCCGGGCATCGCCGGTGCCGGCGACCTTGACCAGCGCGAGTTCGCGCTCCAGCGGCCGATCCTGGCCCATCTCGTGCGAGCGCACGGTCAGGTCGACCACCCGATGCACCGGCACGATGCGCTCGAGCTGGTGCTTGATCTGCTCCATCACATGCGGCGTGCCACGCGTCACGATGGTGATGCGCGACAGATGCCGTTCGTGCTCGGTCTCGGAGACGGTAAGGCTCTCGATGTTGTAGCCGCGACCGGAAAACAGGCCGATGACACGGGCAAGCACGCCCGGCTCGTTGTCGACCAGCACGGAAAGCGTGTGCGTTTCCGGCTTCTCGGTCTCCTTGGCGATGAAATAGGCGGAGCCGGTCGGTTGAAGGTGCTGTGCGTTCATAGGTGAATCTCGATTTCAGACTTTTGAGCTAATTCTCTGTTTGCGCACGGCTTTCTCGCGACAGCCCCGCCTTTGTGGCTGGTGTTATGGCTGGAGCATGATGTTGCCCGAAAACCGCTTCACACTTTTCGGCATCATGCTCTAGACCAGTTCCCTGCCCTTCGCGTCGATGGCGTTGGCCACCGCCTCGTCGGTAGCCTCGTCGGGCAGGAGCATCTCGTTATGCGCCTTGCCCGACGGGATCATCGGGAAGCAGTTGGCCAAGGTCGCCACGCGGCAGTCGAACAGAACCGGCTTCTTCACCGAGATCATCTCCTTGATCGCGTCGTCGAGCTCGTCCGGCTTGTCGCAGCGTATGCCGTGGCCGCCATAGGCTTCCGCCAGCTTGACGAAGTCCGGCATCGCTTCGGTGTAGGAATGCGACAGCCGGTTGCCGTGCAGCAATTGCTGCCACTGGCGCACCATGCCCATATACTGGTTGTTGAGGATGAAGATCTTGATCGGCGCCTCATACTGCACCGCCGAGCTCATCTCCTGCATGGTCATCTGCACCGAAGCGTCGCCGGCGATGTCGATGACCAGCGCGTCGCGATGCGCGATCTGCACGCCGAGCGCGGCCGGCAGGCCGTAGCCCATCGTGCCGAGACCACCGGAGGTCATCCAGCGGTTCGGCTTGTCGAAATGGTAGTGCTGCGCCGCCCACATCTGGTGCTGGCCGACCTCGGTGGTGATGTAGGTGTCCATGTCCTTGGTCAGCGCATAGAGCCGCTGGATCGCGTATTGCGGCATGATGACGTCGTTGTTCATCTTATAGGCGAGCGAATCTCGCGCGCGCCATTTCGCGATCTGCTCCCACCATGGATAGAGCGCCTTCTTGTCGGCCTTGACGGTCGCCCGCCACAGCCGCACCAGATCCTCCAGCACGCGGCCGACATCGCCGAGGATGCCGACATCGGCATGGACGTTCTTATTGATCGACGACGGATCGATGTCGATGTGGATTTTCTTGGAGTTCGGCGAGAACGCGGTCAGCCGGCCGGTGATGCGGTCGTCGAAACGCGCGCCTATGCAGACCATCACGTCGCAGTCATGCATGGCCATATTGGCTTCGTAGGTGCCGTGCATGCCGAGCATGCCGACCCAGTTCTTGCCGGATGCCGGATAGGCGCCGAGCCCCATCAGCGTCGAGGTGATCGGGAAGCCGGTGAGGTCGACCAGCTCGCGCAGCAGGTGGCTCGCTTCCGGACCGGAATTGATGACGCCGCCGCCCGAATAGATGATCGGCTTCTTCGCGCCCGCCATCAGCTCGACCGCGGCCTTGATCTTTTCCAGATCGCCCTGGACCTTCGGCTTGTAGCTGGTACGCGGCGCCGTCTGCGGCGGCACATAGATGCCTTTGGCGAACTGCACGTCCTTCGGAATATCGACCACCACCGGGCCGGGGCGGCCAGTGGTCGCGACATGGAAGGCCTCGTGGATGGTGGCGGCGAGCTCGTTGACGTCCTTCACCAGCCAGTTGTGCTTGGTGCAGGGGCGCGTGATGCCGACCGTGTCGCATTCCTGGAAGGCGTCGGAGCCGATCAGCGAGGTCGGCACCTGGCCGGTGAGGCAAACCAGCGGGATCGAATCCATCAGCGCGTCCTGCAACGGCGTCACCGCATTGGTGGCGCCCGGGCCCGATGTCACCAGCATGACGCCGGCCTTGCCGGTCGAGCGGGCATAACCCTCGGCCGCGTGGCCGGCGCCCTGCTCGTGCCGGACCAGGATGTGCTCGACATCGTCTTGTTGAAAAATTTCATCGTAAATCGGGAGAACGGCGCCGCCCGGATAGCCGAAGACGTGCTTGACGCCGTTGTCCTTCAGCGCCTGCACCACCATCTCCGCGCCTGTCATTTCGCGCCGCTCGTTCTGTCCGTTGCTCATCGGTCTGGTCCCGTACTGTCCGCCATCTGGCGATTTGCTGGTCGTTTAGTCGTGTTTCAGGCAATAAAAAAGGCCCCCGAGGGAGCCTGTGTGATGCGCATGGGAGGTTTTCGCCCGGCGGTTACACCGCCTTGCCCACGCGCCAACTTACGAGAATGAGTGCCGTTTTCATGGGCGCGGACAATAAGGGCGAAAACGCGGGCTCGTCAATGGGGTCCCGTGCGAATTCACCCGTCTGTGAGAACGGCGCTGGCGCGCCCCCATGATACAGCTACCATAGTACAGTTGAGCGTGCCTCTCCGGCGCACCACTATGCGCTGGCAAAGGACGTGCGAGGAGGACGCATGGCTGGCGAACGGGAGCATATCCGCGAGATCGAGCAGGTTTTGTCCGGCGCGCGATCCGTCCGCGACGATATCGTCGTTCAATCCTGGCTGCGTTGCATCGATACCCACCGGCTCGACCCGGCGCGGCCGACGGAAGCCTACATCGTTCCCGACACTCAGCTGCGCGAGCACCGGGAGCAGTCGGAACGGTTGATCGCCATTGCCCGCAGCGGGCTGGAGACATTGTTCAAGCAGGTGGCGGGCCAGAACTACGTCCTGCTGCTGGCCGATGCCAAGGGCGTCACCGTCGACTTCCTCGGCGACCCGCTGTTCATGGACCAGTTGCGCACGGCCGGTCTCTATCTCGGCTCCGAATGGTCGGAAAGCCGCACCGGCACCTGCGGCGTCGGCTCCTGCATCGTCACCGGCGAGGCGATGACCATTCACCAGACCGACCATTTCGACACCACCCACACGCCGCTCTCCTGCACTGCCGCGCCGATCTTCGACACCAAGGGCGAATTGACCGCCGTGCTCGACATATCGCTGCTGCGCTCGCCGCAGCCGAAGGTCAGCCAGAACCTCGCGCTACATCTGGTGACGGCGTCGGCCCGACGCATCGAGCTCGCCAATTTGATGGCGCAGATGCATTCGGAATGGGTGCTGCGCTTTTCACGCTCGCCGGAATTCCTCGACGTCGATCCCGAAGCGGCCATCGCGCTCGACGCCTCGGGCCACATCCTCGGCACGACGCGCGGCGCGGCGCTGCTCCTGGCGCAGGCCGGCGGTGTCGACTGGCGGCGCTCCTCGCCGATCGGCCAGCCGATCTCGCGTTACCTCGACATGGATATCGACGACTTGCCGAGTTTGACGCGCGGTCGCCCGACCGAGGAGCGGCTGGTGTTCGGCCGCAACGGCAGCGCGCTGTTCGCGCATGCCATCGAGCCGCAGCCGTCGAGCGGACGCCGCGCGCCCGTCGAGGCGCTGCCTGGACCGATCGCCGAGCTTTCCGGCGGCGACCCGGCCATGGCGGCAATGCAGCTCAGGGCCGCCAAGCTGGCGCGCACCACGATCCCGATCCTGATCCATGGCGAGACCGGTTCCGGCAAGGAATATCTCGCCCGCGCCCTCCATGACAGCTCCGGGCGCCCCGGCCCGTTCGTGGCCATCAATTGCGCGGCGATCCCCGAACATCTGATCGAGAGCGAGCTGTTCGGGCACGCAGCGGGCGCCTTTACCGGCGCAAGCGCCAAGGGACGCAAGGGACTGATCGAGAGCGCCGACGGCGGCACGCTGTTCCTCGACGAGATCGGCGACATGCCCTACGCGCTGCAATCGCGTCTGCTGAGGGTGATCGCCGAGCGCGAACTGGTCCCGGTCGGTGGCGTTGCGCCCCGGCCTGTCGACATCAAGATCATCTCCGCCTCGCATCATGACCTGCGCCAGTTGGTTGCCGAGGGCCGTTTCCGCGAAGACCTGTTCTATCGGCTCAACGCCGCCTCGCTGAGTTTGCCGGCGCTGCGCGAGCGCACCGATTTCGAATGGCTGCTGGAACGGCTGGTCGGCGGGCGCGCTCGCCTTGCCGGCCGGCCGGCAAGGCTGTCTGCGGCGGCGCGGCTGGCGCTGATCCGCCATGACTGGCCCGGCAACATCCGCGAACTCGTCAACGCCGTGGATCTGGCGGTGGCGCTTTGCGATGATGAGATGATTCAGCCCACGGACCTGCCCGATTTCGTCACGCACCGCGTGGCGCCCCCGACTTCGTCCGCCAGCTTAGTCGCGCTTCGCGCCCCCTCGCCCGAGGAAGAGCGTAGCGCTCTGCTGGCCGTGCTGGCGGCAACTGGCTGGAACATTTCCGAGGCCGCGCGGCGTCTCGGCGTCGACCGCACCACGGTGCATCGCCGGATGAAGCGCCTGCGGCTGGAGGCGCCGAACTAAGCATGTCGCCCAAATGTGCGCAGCGGTTTTGAGACAACGACATGCGTCAGCACGAGAACTTAAAGCGCGCCGCCGGAATCCGCCTCAAAGCGACGCGCTTTGATATTGCAAGGCTGTGGCGCGCCGTAGCGCCTGCAACAGAAACGCAACAGGCAAGGCGACGGAAGAGCGTCCTAACAGGTTGATTCCATTGTAATCCATGATCAGCGCTACGGTTGGCACGCCGCTTGCTGCTCATGGCACACTCTAGCAAAAGTGGAGGAGAACAAATGCTCGAGAGAACACCCACCACCAAGGCGCAGGCGCTGCTCGACAAGTTCGGCAAGGCACTGGAGGCCGGCGATATCGACAGCGCCGTCAACTGCTTCCAGGCCGACTGCTACTGGCGCGACCTCGTCACCTTCACCTGGAACCTGAAGACGATGGAAGGTCAGGACCAGGTTCGCGCCATGCTGCAGGCAACGCTGGCCAGCACCAAGCCGACCGACTGGGCGGTGGCCAAAGGCGAGGAAGCGGGCGAGGACGGCGGCATCATCACCGCCTGGATAACCTTCGAGACGAGCGTGGCGCGCGGCTTTGGCCTTGTGCGGTTCAAGGGCGACCTGATCTGGACCCTGCTCACCACGATGGCGGAGCTGAAGGACCATGAGGAGAAAGCGGGCTTCACCCGTCCGCTCGGCGCCAAGCATGGCCACGGCAAGAACCGCAAGACGTGGCGTGAAGAGCGCGACGACGAGATCGCCGAGCTCGGCCATACCAGGCAGCCTTATGTCGTCATCATCGGCGGCGGCCAGGGCGGTATCGCGCTCGGCGCCCGGCTGAAGCAGCTCGGCGTGCCGACCATCATCATCGAGAAGAACGAGCGTCCGGGCGACTCCTGGCGCAAGCGCTACAAGTCGCTCTGCCTGCACGACCCGGTCTGGTACGATCACCTGCCCTATATCGACTTTCCAAAGAACTGGCCGGTCTTCGCGCCGAAGGACAAGATCGGCGACTGGCTGGAAATGTACACCAAGGTGATGGAGCTGAACTATTGGAGCTCGACATCAGCGAAATCCGCCAAATACGACGAGAAGGCCAAGGAGTGGACGATCGTCGTCGAGCGCGGCGGCAAGGAGATCGTGCTCAAGCCGAAGCAGTTGGTACTGGCGACCGGCATGTCCGGCAAGGCGAACTGGCCGAAATACAAGGGCCAGGACGTCTTCAAGGGCGAGCAGCAGCATTCATCGAGTCATCCCGGCCCGGACAGATACCGCGGCAAGAAGGTGGTGGTCATCGGCTCCAACAACTCGGCGCATGACATCTGCGCCGCGCTATGGGAAGGCGGCGCCGATGTGACCATGGTGCAGCGCTCGTCTACCCATATCGTCAAATCCGACACGCTGATGGATATCGGCCTCGGCGCCCTCTATTCCGAGCAGGCGGTCGAGAACGGCATGACGACGCGCAAGGCAGACATGATCTTCGCTTCGCTGCCCTACCGCATCCTGCACGAATTCCAGATTCCGCTTTACGAGCAGATGAAGGAACGCGACGCGAAATTCTACGCGGACCTCGAAAAGGCCGGCTTCCTGCTCGACTGGGGCGACGACGGCTCGGGCCTGTTCATGAAATACCTGCGCCGCGGCTCCGGTTATTACATCGATGTCGGCGCCTGCGACCTCGTCATCGACGGCTCGATCAAGCTGAAAAGCGGACCGGGTGCCGCGGTGCAGGAACTCACCGAAACCGGCGTCAAATTCGTCGACGGCACGGAATTGCCGGCCGATCTGGTGATCTATGCCACCGGCTACGGCTCGATGAATGGCTGGGCCGCGGACCTCATCTCACAGGAAGTCGCCGACAAGGTCGGCAAGGTCTGGGGCCTCGGCTCCGCCACCACCAAGGATCCCGGCCCTTGGGAAGGCGAGCAGCGCAACATGTGGAAGCCGACGCAGCAGGAAGCGCTGTGGTTCCATGGCGGCAACCTCCACCAGTCGCGCCACTACTCGCAATATTTGTCGCTGCAGCTCAAAGCCAGGCAGGCCGGCCTGCCGACGCCTGTCTATGGGCTGCAGGAGGTCTTTCACAAGGGCTAGACGACTTCCAAACCCTTCTCGGCAAAGGCGCCGCCCTGGCGGCGCCTTTGCCGGACCATCGACAATGCTTTGCCTTCGGCCGGCCGCGATGCGGCGGCGCGCTCGTCTGGCTTAGCTTCTCTGCATTCATCCGGCTGATATGCCACCAATGCGTGTTCGCCGTCGAAGCAGAAACACATTGCTTTCTCCCCAGACTTCTTCGCCCTCTAAGCCGCCTTTTGCGCCGCGAACTTTTTCACCACGCGCTGCAGCAGCGGCACGTAGTCGCGAAAGGCTCGCGTCTTCATGTCGGCGATCTTGCCGCCCTCGTCCCAGATGCGCACGCGCACCGCTTCGTCGTGGAAGGGATTGCTGCGGAACTCCGCCACTTCCTCCGCGCTCATCGGCCCGCCTTGCAGCGACAGCGTATGCACCGAAGCCTGCGACAGCTTGCCGAAATAGGTCGGATCGGTGGCGCAGAGATAACGCTTGGCCGAGACATGCAGTCGGACGCACTCGACGATGACCGGCGGAAAGAAAGGCGCAAGCACCTCGCCGCCCGCCTCGTCATGGTGCTTGTCCTCGACATCGTCGGGCGAATAGGTGCCGAACTCGCTGGTGTAGTGGCCGATGTCGTGCAGCAGCGCCGCCGCAACGAGCTCCTCCGGCGCGCCGTCCTGCTCGGCCAGCCATGCGCCCTGCAGCATATGCTCCGACATGGTGACGGGCTCGCCGAGATAGGATTCCGCCCCGCGGCGCTCGAAGATATCGGCGATGAACTCGACGATGTTTCCCGCATTCAATTCCTTCGGTTTCATTCCGCCGCCTCCTTGAAGCCGTGCTCGATCGCCGCAAGCGTCGAAAGCAGGCCGTCCTTGTCGGCGTAGCAGCCTTGCAGCCAGCGCTTGCCGCTCCCTGAAAACGCCTTGCGCGCATGCATGACGCGGGTGTTGTCGACGATGAAGGATTCTCCCGCCTCGAGCTTGAAGGTCACTTCGAACGAAGGATCCTCGATCAGCTCGGCGAAGCGGCGATAGGCTGCGTAGTATTTCTCCATCTCGGCGAACGGCACGTCGACGGCCGGCGCCAGCGAGCGGTTGTTGAAGCGGATGCAGATGAGCTCGCCATCAGACCCAAGCTCGATCATCGGCCGCTTCGACTGCAGCCGCACACCCGACGAGCCGGCATATTCGAAGCGCGCCGGACAGGACGACAGCAGCCGGAAACCGTCCGGGTTTTCCGCCTGGAGTGCTGCCGCCACCGCGAACCCGTCGACGACGCTGGATTCGCCACCTTCGACCGTGTTCTCGATGCAGGCCAGGATCTGCAGCGTCGGCACCGGATCGCGATAGGGGTTGTCGGTATGCGCCTGCAGGCCGAGATTGGTGTAGGCGAGATTGCTCGGATTGACCTCGGCGCGCACCTCGAACCAGCGCCCGTAATTGGTCTCCCGGATATAGCCGAAGAGGTCAGCCACCTTGCACAGCGCGCCGGATTCGGTCGGCAGGCCGTCCATGACGGCAAAGCCGTAACTGCGGACCGCAGCCAGCCATTGCCGCAGCACATCGCTGTCGCGGCTGGCGTCGGCATAGGCCGCGCGCGGCACGGAATTCTGCATCGTGGCTTTCGTCCAGCGCCGTATGTCGCCCGCCGTCCAGCCGGGCTCGCGAGCCTCCTGGCGATCATAGGCATGGCTGCGCAGCCAGCCGGCGGGAAAGCCTACGGTCTTGCCTTCGGGAGCGAATGTGACTTCGAGCACCTCGCCCTTGATCGAGGCCGCGGCGATCCGCGTCTCGGCCGGAATGTCGAGGATGGTGATCAGTCGCTGGCCGTTGCCGGCGCTGCGCGTCTTGTCGTCCAGCGCATTGTCGCGCAGCCACATGGCATGGAAGCGGCTCACCGCTCCGTCTTTCCAGCCAAGCTCGATCATTCGTCCGCCTTCGCCCGGCGTTACCGTCGTCAACATATCCCGGAAGCTCCCATCCTCTGCCCGCCACCACGGCCACGGGTTGCATGGTGGCTTCATCAAAGGCATAATTCAAATTATCGTTTTGTGGATAATGACACTAAATTTCTGATGGCTGGAAAAGCTTTCGATACGATGCCCCCGCTCGACTGGCTGCGCAGTTTCGAGGCCGCCGCCCGCCTGTCGAACTTCACCGCAGCGGCTTCGGAGCTCGGCCTCACCCAGGCCGCGGTCAGCCAGCACATCCGCTCTCTGGAAGAACGGCTCAAGACGCGGTTGTTCGCGCGCCTGGCGCGCGGCGTGGCGCTGTCGCCGGAAGGCGCGGCCTATCTCCCGCACATCCAGTCGGCATTCGCGACCATTGGCAACAGCACGAACGAGCTGTTCGAGCCGCGCGCCGTGCAGACCGTCAGCGTCCGCGTCCCCATCTCCTTCGCGCTGCTGGTGCTGGTCCCGGCTCTTCCGGACCTGGCAAAGGCGCTGCCGCGGGTGAGGCTTGATCTGGTGACCATCCATCGGCCGACCGACTACGACCAGCCGGGCTCGGCGCTCGACATACGCTTCGGCAACGGGTCCTTTCCCGGGCGCGAAGCCGACCGGCTGACGGTCGAGCGGCTTGTCCCGGTCGCGGCGCCAACACTCGCCCTCGGTGGCGATTGGACGTCGTTGCCGCTTCTCCTGGTGGCCGGCGCGCGCGAGATGTGGGCGGAATGGTTTGCCGCAGCCAGGCTTGCCGGCCATTCCCGGCGCTCGCATCGCTTCGACAGTTTCGTCGCCGCCTTGGAAGCGGCGAAGACCGGCACCGGAGCACTGCTCGGCTCCCGGCCTCTGGTCGACGCCGCGCTCAGGGACAAGGCTCTGGTCAGGCTTTCGGATTTCGAGCTGTCGAGCCCGTCGGGCCATTTCCTGACGAGGCCGTCGTCGTCGCGACTGTCCGGCGCGGAGCAGGATTTTCGCCGCTGGCTCCTGTCGCGCATCGCCAAGGTTTCAGGATAGCGCGTCGGCCGCGCTCCCTATCCGCTTCCAGTAGATAAGGGTGCCGGTCAGCCCGCCATGCGGCTTGAGCGCGAAATCGGGGATCTCGCCGGTCAAGGTGAAACCGAGTTTCTCATAGAGACCGGCCGCGCCCTCCTCGCTCGCCGTGTCCAGCACGAGCAGCGTGCGGCCCTTCTCGACGGCGAGTTCCTCGGCGGCGCGCATCAGGCGGGTCGCGACGCCTTTGCCGCGATGGTCGCGGCCGTTCATCAGCTTGGCGATCTCGGCGCGGTGCGGCTGATTGGCCGGGAAGTCGAGCAGCAGCGTGACGGTGCCGGCAAGCGCCCCGCCCCGCCATGCGCCCAGCACCGCCCTTTCGCCGCGCGCGGCCGCGGCAAGCGACCTGCGCCAGAAATCGCGCGCTGCTTCAGGTGACAATGGATGCATGAAGCTCACCGATCCGCCGGCCGCAACTGTCTCGATCAAGAGATCGGAGAGCATGGCCGCGGTTGCCGCGTCGTCGGTCAACGTCCGGATTTCAAGGGAGTTCATGCTGGTGCTCTCCAGGGGTATCGGGGACGAGATCATTCGAAATGGCTGGTCCGCTTGCGTCGTCGCGCCCGCCTGATTTCGGCGATACGGTCGGCATCGTCCTCGCTGAGATGGCGCCCGCGCTCCAGGATCTCGAGCGTGTATTCCTCATAGGTCAGCCCGAGCCGCTCGGCCCTCTCCAGCCGCATCAGCATGATGGCCTGGCTTGGCGCCTTCCAGGCCTTGTCGTGGGCGGCGCGCCAGGCGAAGAAGATATAGGCGTCGCCCTTGCCCCAGGGCGGGCCGTCATAGTCGTCGAGCGGCGGCCCGCCATTGTGCGAGCGTTTTGGCCGGCGCGGCATCGCAATCAGTCCCTGACCAGCGCCACGAGATACTCCGCCGCGTCCGGCCCGGGAGCATGAAAGACGCAATCCGAGGGTGCGCCCAGCGCCAGGCAGTCGCCGGGCTCGAGCCGGTGCACCACATCGCCCTCGGTGAAATCCAGCCTCCCGTCGATCAGCCATATCTGCTGCTTGATGAAGGCGTAGGATGCGGCCGGGAGGCTGACCTTGGCGCCCGGCGGCAGGCTGACCCTGATCAGCTCCAGCGGCATCTGCGATGACGGCGACAGATGCCGCCGGATGTAGCCGGTTGCCGGATCCTGCCAGACCGGCTGCTCGTCCTTGCGCGAAACGCCGCCGCCTTGCATCTCGGCTCGTGCGATCAGCGTCGACAGCGTCATGCCGAAGGCCGCCGCGATGCGCACCAAGAGCGCCGCGGTCGGGCTGGTCGTGCCGCGTTCGATCGCGCTCAGCATCGCCTTCGAGACGTCCGAACGTTCGGCCAATTCGGCAAGCGACCAGGCCCTCACCGTCCTCTCGGAGCGTATCCGCCTGCCGATCGTGGCGCTGATGTCATTCGATATATCGTTCATTCGTCCAATATATCGGAATCCTGCATGCTGAGAAGAGGGTTTTCGATCGAATTGCCGCGGCTGGCTTAACGCTGCCTACACCATCCGACCTCACCTGACTTTAACCCCGATTGGATAGGGTCGACGCTCCAGGGGAATGGGACCAGGGCAATATGTTTGTTGAACGCGAAGCCTCCGTTGGGGAACCGACCTCGCAGGAACGCCGCAACATCCAGCAGAACGACAAGCGCATTCTGGGCAATGTCGTGCAATGCGACGGCGCGCGCGCCACCATTTGCGCCTATGCGGAAGACGCCGAAGGCGCCGTCACCGGCCTTTGGACAGTCGGCAAGATGATCTCCATCAATCTCGGCTCGACAAGAACGGTCGGCCTTGTCTATGCCATCGGCAAGTCGGACCTCGCCTGGAACCACGAAGGGCAGAACCTGATCGAGGTCAGCGTCGAACTGGTCGGCGAAGTGCGCGACGGCGCCGAGCCCGGCTCCAAGCCGGTGTTCGACCGCGGCATCACCACCTATCCGCATATCGGCGCCATTGCCCACAGCATCCGCAGCCGCGACCTGCAGGCGGTCTATGACCTTGCCGGGCGCCATTCGGTGACCATCGGTACGCTATCGCAGGATGAATCGATCGATGCCAACATCGCCATCGACGACACGCTGGCGCGCCATTTCGCCATCGTCGGCACCACCGGCGTCGGCAAATCGACGGCGGTCTCACTGCTCTTGCGCAAGACGATCGAGGCGCGTCCGGACTTGCGTGTGCTCATCCTCGACCCGCACAACGAGTTCGCCGCCTCGCTGCCGGAATATTGCGTCAAGGTCGATTCCAAGACGCTCGACCTGCCGTTCTGGATGTTCAGGCTGGAGGAGTTCGCCGAAGTGCTGTTTCGCGGCCGCGAGACGGTGCCCGAGGAAGTGGATGTCCTGCGCGACCTGATCCCGGCCGCCAAGAACCTCTACCGCAACCCGAATTCCGGCACCTATGTCCGGCGCGGCAGCGATGCGCTGACGGCGGACACGCCGGTGCCTTACCGCATCGCCGATCTCATCAAGCAGATCGACGAGCGCATGGGCCTGCTTGAAAGCAAGAACGACCGCCCGACCCTGAAATCGCTGAAGATGCGCATCGAATCGGCCGCCGCCGATCCGCGCTATCGCTTCATGTTCAATTCACGCCTGATCGAGGACACGATCCACGAAACGATCGGCAATATCTTCCGCGTCCCCAGCCATGGCCGCCCGGTCACTTGCTTCGAGATGGCGGGCATGCCTTCGGAAGTCGTCAACTCGGTCTGCTCGGTGCTGGCGCGCCTGGCCTTCGACCTGGCCCTGTGGAGCGAGGGCCGGCTGAGGCTGCTCCTGCTTTGCGAAGAAGCCCACCGCTACATGCCGGCAGATCCGCGTCTCGGCTTCGCGCCGACCCGCCATGCTTTGTCGCGCATCGCCAAGGAGGGCCGCAAATATGGCTGCTATCTCGGCGTCGTCACCCAGCGCCCGGGCGAGCTCGACCCGACCATCCTGTCGCAATGCTCGACCTTCTTCGCCATGCGGCTTGCCAACGAGCAGGACCAGGCGATCATCCGCTCGGCGATCGCCGACTCCTCTGCCTCGACGCTGGCCTTCCTGTCCTCCATGGGCCAGCGCGAGGCCATCGCTTTCGGCGAAGGCGTCGCGACAACCATGCGGCTGAAGTTCGAGAAGCTGCCACAGCAATTCATCCCCGGAACCGCCAAGGGCGAGCAGATCGAACCCTCCGTGGACGGCAGCGACGTCGACCTGGCCATGATCGTCGAGCGGCTGCGCAACGTTCCGAAGCCGCAGCAATCCATGGCGTACGCCGAGGCCGTGGACTCTTCGCGCCAAGCCGGCGACCCGGACTATAAGAAGCCGGCCACCGCCGCCGCCCGCGTCCAGCCCGACGACGACTTCGACACGCGCTACGGCCTGAAGCCCTCGACCTTCGGCATGCGCCAGTTCAACGATTGATCGGCCATCCTCGCAAGCAGGTAAATCCCGCCAGGAAATTCGTCAGGCTGAGTCGGGTGAAGTCGCCTTCGAGAACCGAAGCGAAGCGGACATAAAGTCCGTGAGCACGCGCATGACCCCGAAAATCGAGAGCGATTTTCGGAAAGGCTCATGCGCAAAGTCAAAAGTGCTACAGCGTCCTTTGCGCGTCCGAACGGGCGCGCGGCGCTGTAGAAGGGCAGAAGACGGCTTCAGACGGCCAGCCTGACGAATTTAGTGGTGGGATTTCAGGCGCAGACGCGATTGCGGCCCTGCTTCTTCGCCTCATAGAGCTGGCGATCGGCGCGGCGGTAGAAATCCTCCGCGCTCTCCTTGTGATCCCAGACGGCAAGGCCGACGCTGGTGGTGACCTTCAGCCGCACATTGCCCGACATGATCGACATGTTGGCGATCGCCTTGCGGATGCGTTCGGCGAACCTGGCGAGCAGTTCGACATCCATGTTGGGGGTGACGACGGCAAACTCCTCGCCGCCCAGCCGCGCCACCACATCATGATAGCGCGTCATGCCTCTCAGGCAGGTGGCAACGGCCCTCAGCACCTCGTCGCCGACATCGTGCCCATGTGTGTCGTTGACCTGTTTGAAATGATCGAGATCGAGGATCATCAGCCCGACCGGCCTGTCGATGCGGCGAAACTCGTGCAGATATTCGCGCAGCGCATCGTCGAAATAGCGGCGGTTCTGCATTCCGGTGAGACTGTCGGTGAGCGCCGCCTGCTCGAGCGTCTGCGAACGGGCGCTGAGCGAAACCGTCATGGCCCTGAGCTTGCCCTCTTCCCGCACCTGGCCACGGATCAGCGGGTAGATGAAGAAGGTGCCGAAGAACAGCGCGGTCGCCAGCAGCGCGCCGGTGACGAACAGCAATTTGTTGAGATAGATGATTTTGTCGACGCGCGAAGCCGTATCGAGGTCGGCGGCGATGTCCTGCAATTGGCCATAGGCATGGAAGGTCACCAGGCCCGCGGCCAGGATCACAAAAATAAACACGAAAAATGCGGATTCCGCCTTATGGAAACGCATCTACTCCCCGCGGCACTGTAGCCCCCTGAGGTTATGGCATGGCTGACCTTACGGACCGTTAACCCGGACAACCTTGGCGAGAATTAGAGCCGGGGATTTTAAGGTGCTGATTGAAAAAGCTTTTCATCAGTCCCGGAGCATCGATTCGTCGCCCGGCCGCAGCCTGCGCCACTCCGCTCCCAGCTGGTGCCTGAACCAGGTCGACTGGCGCTTGGCATACTGCCGCGTCGCGATCTTGGCGCGTTCGATGGCTTCGGGAAAATCCGACTGTCCGGCCATTGCCGCCTGGAGCTCGCGCACGCCGATCGCTTTCATCGCCGGCAGATCCGGGTCGAGGCCGAGCGCGATGAGCTGACGCACTTCGTCGAGCGCGCCCTTGTCGAGCATCTGGTCGAAACGCGCCTCGATGCGCCGCACCAGTTGCTCCCGGTCCGGCTCGATGACCAGGAAGCGCGCGCTGTCGCGATCGATCAGCGGTCGGCCGCGCTCCGACTGCCATTCCAGGATCGAGCGCCCCGAAGCATCGAGCACCTCGAGTGCCCGCACGATGCGCTGGCCGTCGGTCGGCCTGAGCTGCATCGCCATAGCCGAGTCCTCGTGCATCAGCAGGCGATGCAGTCTTTCGGCCCCTTGTTCCTTGAGCTCGTAGCGCCAGCGCTCACGGACGGTCGGTGGAATGTCCGGCATGTCCGAGATGCCTTCGGCCAGGGCGCGGAAGTAGAGCCCGGTGCCGCCGACGAAAACGACCGGACGGCCCGACAGGACGCCGTCTTCTATGAGCTTCGTGACATCGCGCAGCCAGGCGCCGGTGGAATAGGCCGTGGAGGGATGCACGTGGCCGTAAAGGAAATGCGGAACGCGTGCCATTTCGGCGGCGCTCGGCCGCGCCGTCAGGACATCGAGCACCGAATAGCCCTGCATGGAATCGGTGTTGACGATGACGCCGCCATCGCGCCCGGCGAGATCGAGCGCCAGCGCCGACTTGCCGCTGGCGGTCGGCCCGGCTATCAGGATTGCGTTCTTGACGCGGCCTTCGCCCGCCTGCTTGCCGGAATTCTCGATGCCGCTGATCGCCACTTTAGTGTCCCGTCCAGAAGCCCGCGCCGTGCCGGCCTCGCTTGCGAATATGGCCTTGCGGGCCGCCGGCGCAAGCGCCGTTCATTGGCTGGCCGAGGACATCGCCTGCGATCTCGTTTTGCCGCAGACGCCCGATATCGGCGAAATGACCGCCAATCTGCGCGCCGCATTGGCGTCCGAGCCGGTCGACGTGATCGTCCAGCTCGCTGAAGCCAGGCGCAAGAAGATCCTGCTTGCGGACATGGATTCGACGATGATCGACCAGGAATGCATCGACGAGCTTGCCGACGAGATCGGCGTCAAGGACCATGTGGCGGCGATCACCGCGCGCTCGATGAATGGCGAGATCGCCTTCGAACCCGCTTTGCGCGAACGCGTCGCCTTGCTCAAAGGCCTCGACACCGCCGTTGTCGACCGCATCATCGCCAACCGGCTGACGCTCGCCGCGGGCGGCCGCGCCTTGGTGCAAACGATGCGCGCCAACGGTGCCTGGACGGCGCTGGTCTCCGGCGGCTTCGACGTCTTCACCAGCCGCATCGCCGATATGCTCGGGTTCCAGGAAAACCGGGCCAACCGGCTGATCGAGGACGGCGGCGAATTCACCGGCATGGTGGCCGAGCCGATCCTCGGCCGCGCCGCCAAGGCCGAAGCGCTGCTCGACATCGCGGGGAGGCTCGGGCTGACGACCGAGGATGCCATCGCGGTCGGCGACGGCGCCAACGATCTCGACATGATCCGTCTTGCCGGCACCGGCGTCGCGCTTCACGCCAAGCCGGCGGTGGCGGAACAGGCGCGGATCCGCATCGACCATGGCGACCTGACCGCGCTGCTCTATCTCCAGGGCTACCGCCGGGACGAGTTCGCCGAATGAGACCTCTTCAGAATTCGCTCCGGCGAGACATGTGGCGTGGCTGTCGAGAACCGGAGCGGAGCGGACATTTGAGTCCGTGAGCACCGGAAGCGCAGAAAGCCGCGTCAGATGTCCCGCCGGAGTAGAATTATCAAGAGGTCTCCCATGACGCCGATCCGCACCGAGCGCCTGATCCTGCGCAACTGGGAAGAGCGCGACCGCGCGCTTTTCCATCGCATCAACTCCGACGAGCGCGTGATGGAATTCTTCCCGTTTCGCCGCGACCGTGCCGCGGCCGACGCCAAGATGGACGAGGTGCGCGCCTGGATCGATGAGGATGGCTACGGCTTCGCCGCGGCCGAGCTTGCCGCAACTGGCGAATGCATCGGCTTCGTCGGATTGTCCGGGACGGAAGACATCGATGTGCTGGCGCCCGGCACGATCGAGATCGGCTGGCGGCTGGCGCCGGAATTCTGGGGCAAGGGCTATGTCACCGAGGCGTCGGAAGCCTGGCTTGCCTTCGGCTTCGAAACGCTTGGCGTCGACGAAATCGTATCGTTCGCGGTCGCCGGCAATCATCGCTCGATCGCCGTCATGAAGCGGCTCGGCATGCGAGCCGATGCGGACGCCGATTTCGATCATCCTGCTGTCCCCGACAGCCACCCGCACCTCAAGCGGCATGCAATGTACAGGCTGTCGCGCGAGGACTGGCAGGCACGAAAAAGGGCGGCCCGCTAGCCGCCCTTTTCATTGAAGTCCAGTTGGTTGGGCGCGTTTGCGGACTCAATCCATCCGGATCGTGACGAAGCGCAGCTCACCGGTCTTCGAGGCCAGCATCAACAGCGCGTTCTTGCGGCCCTGTTCCTTCAGCGCGCCGATCCGGTCCATCACATCCTTCGGCGTGCCGACCGATTCCTGCGCGATCTCGGTGATCACCTCGCCGGGCTGGATGCCGCGCTCGGCCGCCGCCGAATCCTTGGCGACATCGGTGATGACCACGCCCGACACGTCGGCCGCTATGCCGAACTTCTGCCGCGTCTGGTCGTTGAGTTCGCCGACCGTCATGCCGAGCACCGAGGCCGTCGATACCGGAGGAGCCGCCTTGTCGCCCTTGTCCTGGTCGGTGTTGCCGTTCTCGCCGCTGGCCAGCTTCTCGCCGTCCTCGAGCCGGCCGAGCGTCACCTTGACGGTCTGCTCGACGCCCTTGCGCACGATGACCACGTCGACCGCCTTGCCGACCGGGCTTTCGGCGACGACGCGCGGCAGGTCGCGCATTTCATGGATATCCTTGCCGTCGAACTTGATGATGACGTCACCGGCCTGGACCGAGCCGTTGTCGACCGGCCCGCCCTTAATGACGCCGGCCACCAACGCGCCCTTGGCGGTCGCCATGCCGAGGCTTTCGGCTATGTCGTCCGTCACCGGCTGGATGCGCACGCCAAGCCAGCCGCGCCGCGTCTCGCCATACTGGCGAAGCTGGTCGACGACGCCCGCGGCAAGCTGCGAAGGAATCGAGAAGCCGATGCCGATCGAGCCACCCGACGGCGAGATGATCGCCGTGTTGATGCCGATGACCTCGCCTTCGGCGTCGAACAGCGGACCGCCGGAATTGCCGCGGTTGATGGCGGCGTCGGTCTGGATGAAGTCGTCATAGGGTCCTGAATTGATGTCGCGGTTGCGCGCCGAGACGATGCCGACCGTGACCGTGCCGCCCAGGCCGAACGGATTGCCGATCGCCATCACCCAGTCGCCGACGCGCATCTTGGTGGAATCGCCGAATTTCACCGCGGTCAGCTTGTGGCCTTTCGGATCGACCTTCAGCACCGCGACATCGGTCTTGGTGTCGGTGCCGACCAGCGTCGCCTTCAGCGTGATGCCGTCGGAGAAGTTGACCTCGATATCGTCGGCATCGGCGATGACGTGGTTGTTGGTCACCACGATGCCCTGCTCGGCGTCGATGACGAAGCCGGAGCCGAGCGACTGCACTTTCTGCGCGGCTCCCCCCTTGTCACCGCCACGGTTCTTGAAGAAATCGTCGAAGAAATCCTGGAACGGCGATCCCTCGGGCAATTGCGGCATCGGCACCGCGCTCGGTCCTTCCGTGCCTTTCACCGTCTGCGAGGTCGAGATGTTGACCACTGCGCCGAGCAGCCGCTCGGCGAGATCGGCCACCGAAGGCGGTCCATCGGAGGCGATCGTCGGCGTGACGAAAGACGGAACGGCAACAATGCCAACCGCGAATGCCGTGGCGCCGGCGAAGACCATGCGCCGTGCCGCGCGCAACAGGGTGTCGGATATCATCGTGGCCTCCCGGTGTTTCTGAAAAGGAAAAGCGCATCCGCAAAGGCGCCTGTCCGGTTCATGTTGGCAAGAAATAAGGCACGTTTGCGGCCATAGCTATCGGCAGAAGATAAATCGTCAATCGCTTCGGCACCAAGGAATTTTCATTCGAGCAATTCCAGGAAAAGTGCCAAGCGATTTTCCGTCCGGAATTGCGTAAGACAAACAACTAGCCGCGGACCAGCCAGATGATGCCGACACCGATGGCGATCGCCACCAGCCCGCCGATCCGCAGCACATTTTCCGGCACCGACAGCACCTCGGTGGCGAGTTTCCGGGCCAAAGCCGGAAACCCTCCATAGACCAGCCCTTCGATCACCAGGACCAGGCCGATCGCCGCCAGAAAGTCCTGCACCGCCCGCTACTGGGCGGTGCCGGTCGCAGGCGCCGGAGCCGTCGCAGGCGCGGCAGGTGCCGGCCCGGGCTTGCTGTCCGGATCGCGGAAGTAGCGGAAGAACTCGGACTCGGGCGAGAGCACCATCGTCGTTCCGGTGTTGTCCAGCGCCGTGCCATAGGCATTCATCGAGCGATAGAAATCGAAGAAGGCCGGATCGCGCTTATAGGCGTCCGCGAAGGTGGCGCTGCGCTGCGCATCGCCCTCACCGCGCAGGATTTCCGATTCCTTCTGCGCCTCGGCGACGATCTCGACGACCTCGCGGTCGGCTCGCGCCCTGATGCGCTGCGCAGCCTCGTTGCCGCGGGCTCTCAGCCGCTCGGCTTCCGCCAGGCGCTCGGCCTTCATGCGGTCGTAAGTCTGCTGCGAGACCTCCGCCGTCAGATCGGTCCGGCGGATGCGCACATCCTCGATGTCGAGGCCGAGCGAGGTCGCATCGGGGCGAAGCTGGTCGCGCACCTCGCGCATCATGACGCCGCGCTCCTCGGAGAGCGCAGCCTCGAAGTCGCGCAGGCCGTAGACACGGCGCAGCGCCGCGTCGAGACGCGTCCTCAGCCGGGCTTCGGCCAGTTCCACCTGTCCGGACACCGCCGCGCGGAAGGTGCGCGGGTCCGAAATGCGGTAGGCGATGAAGGCGTCGACCTCGTAGAACTTGCCGCCCGACACCTGCACGCGGATATTGTCGAGGTCGAAGCGCATCACGCGCTTTTCGACCATCTGCACGCTGTCCGCATCGAAGAAGGCGAACGGCGCCTTGAAGTAGACCCCGGGCTCGCTCTTGACGTCAATGATCTCGCCGAACCTGAGCACGATCGCCTGCTGACCGGCATTGACCACGAAGATCGAGGAGTAGAGCAGGAACAGAAGGACGGCCGCGATGACGGCGATGATGGGAAGACGGTTGGCCATCACTGGTTACCTCCCGTCGTCACGCCCAGCGCCGGCGCCGGTGGCGCCTTCGGCTGCAATGCCGGCAGCGGCAGGTAGGGCAGCACGCCCTGACCGTTGCCCTGCTCGACGACGACCTTGTTCGAGTCCTTCAGGATCTTCTCCATGGTTTCGAGATAGAGGCGCTTGCGCGTGACGTCGGGCGCCTTGGCGTATTCGTTGTAGACCGAGATGAAGCGCTGCGCCTCGCCCTCCGCCTCCTGCACGACACGGTTCTTGTAGGCGGCGGCGTCCTCGCGGACCTGCGCCGCCTGGCCGCGTGCCTGGCCGAGCTTCTGGTTGGAGTACTGGTTGGCCTGCTCGACGAACTTGTCCTCGTCCTGCTCGGCGCGCTGCACCTCGTCGAAGGCATCGGCCACTTCGCGCGGCGGCGCCGCGTCCTCGATCGAGATCGCGTTGACCTGGAGGCCGGTCTTGTAACCGTCGAGCGTGCCCTGGATGATCTCGCGCACCGCCGTTGCGATACCCTGGCGATCGTCGCGGAAGATGTCCTGGGCCGGGCGCCGGCCGACGACTTCGCGCATGGCGCTTTCGGCGACCTGGGCCAGCATGCCGTCGGGATCGGAAACGTCGAACAGATAGGCCTTGGGATCGGAGACCTGGTAGGCGACGGAGAACTGCACGTTGACGATGTTCTGGTCGCCGGAGAGCATCAGCCCGGAGCCGCTGCTCGCGCCGCCACCGACGCTGACGAGTTGCTCGGAGATCTTGGCGGTCTCGACCGTTTCGATCGGCCACCAGTGGAAATGCAGGCCCGGCTGCGAAAGCTCGGCCTTCGGCTTGCCGAAGCGCAGTTCGACCGCGACTTCGTCAGGCTGCACGGTATAGATCGCCTTGAAGGCCCACAGCGCGATGAGCGCCAGCGCGATCAGTCCGAGCACGGCCGGGCTGGCGCCGCCACCTCCCGGAAGCGCGCGCCGCAGCCTGTCCTGGCCGCGGCGGATGATGTCCTCGAGATCGGGAGGCGAACCTTGCGGGCCGCTTGGCCCTTTCGGTCCCTGCCCCCAGGCCCCCTGATTGCCGCCGCCGCCCCAGGGGCCGCCGCCACCGCTCTTGTCGTTCCAGGGCATGAATGTCCTTTCGCTTCGGTTCCCTCAGGCCTTACGGCGCAATCCTAGCGCATGATCCCAAAAACCCATATCGGTTTTCGGAAAGGAAACATGCGCCAAAATCAAAGTTTTACAGCGACCTCTTGCGCGTCCGGTTGGACGCGCGCTGCTGTAACATCGTTCTTCTATAGGGACGCGTCGATCCGCTTTCAACGCGATGTGCCGCCGCCACGATGCGATTTGGAGAGGTAGCGACCCTTTGTCGTCGTCAATGAGCGTCGCGACGGCGTTCGTACACTGTATAGCGCGTGGCGTGGCTGTCCTTCTCGCCGGCAGGAAAGTCCTCGGCGCGGACAACTTGCCAGACATCTGGATCGATCGGCGGGAAATGCGCGTCGCCATCGACGCTGGCCAGCACATGCGTCACGTGCAGCCGGTCGGCAAGCGGCAAAGCCTGCGCGTAGATCTCGCCGCCACCGACCACGCAGATCTCCTCCGCTCCCGCCATGCAGCGGCCGCGCACCTTGGCCAGCGCGACCGCGTCATCCAGCGAGTGGGCCACTTCTATACCCTCGGCGCGCCAGGTCTCGTCGCGCGTCACCACGATGTTGAGACGGCCGGGCAGCGGCCGGCCGATGCCTTCATAGGTTTTGCGGCCCATGATGATCGGCTTGCCCATCGTGTCGGCCTTGAAGCGCTTGAGATCGGTGGAAAGCCGCCACGGCAGGCCGCCCTCCCGGCCGATCACGCCGTTTTCGGCGATGGCGACATAGATCGCGATGTCCATCAGCCGCCGTTCCCGCCATTGTCCGACGGCTCCAGCAGCAGGATGTCGATGTCGTGCTCGGGATAGAAATCCTTGGCGGTGATCTCGAACGTCGTCGGCCCGACCTTTTTGACATTGTCGCCGCAGAAGGAGACGAGATTCTTGGGGCTGCCCTTGTCGATCGTCAGCTTGAAGTTGCCGATAGTGCCGGAGGCCCAATTACCCCCCGTGGTCAGGATGTAGGCGATCCGGCTCTCGTAATATTTCGGATAGCCGTCGGGGTTTTCCTTCGCGGCCTTGCGGACCGCGTTCTCGAACGCGCCGTCCATGCAATAGCGGGTCTTGTAGGCCGCATACTGGCCCTGGAACTGGCCGTCGGAGAAGAAACTGACCGAGGAGGTGCCGCCGACGCTCGGCTTATAGCGGTGCGAAACATGGACCTCCTTGTTGGCAGGGAAGGTCGAGCGCCACCAATAGGTCGAGCGCAATTGCCAGAACGGCGCATAGGCGGTTTGCATGCCCGAGCCGTCATCGGCGGTATCCTCGATGATGATGCCGCGGTCTTCCCAATCCTTGGCGACATCCTTTGGCAGCTTCGCCAGCGCCGCCTTGGCGGCATCGCCGAACGGATAGAGCGGCACGTTCTGCGCCTTGAGGTCCGTGGTGATGTCGATGCCCAGCGCAAACGCCCTTTGCTCGAGCTGGGGCTTCGCGTCGACGCCGTCGATGGTCACCTCGAAGCCGAGGAAATTGTCGCTCTGCGCTTCCGGGATCGCCGGCATCTCGTTGGGATCGCCCTCGATGTCGGGCATCGGGAACGCGACGATGGAGCTGACATCCTTGTCGGTGTTGTTGCGGAAGACATAATCGACCGTCACCTTCTCCGGCGAGATGAAAAGATCCTCGCTCTGCATGGCGACCGCATCGCTGCGCGACAGGATCAGCCCGCCGGTGCCGAGCTCGGCGACGGAATCATTGGCGAGGGCCGGAGCGGCCATGATTGCCAGCGCTGCGGCCACTACGGTGCGTAACATGGACCCTCCTCTCTGCAGCGATGCCGGGACCAGCCGGATGCGCGCTTCCATCTAGCCGTTTCAAGACGGCGTTTCAAAGCCCTTCGTCACCCTGTACCGGTACTTCTGGACACCGCGCCGCCGATCGGGCAGGAGATCGCCATGCGCAAGCTTCTCGTCATCGGCATCGGCGCCGGCAATCCCGACCACATGACGGTCCAGGCCATCGACGGCCTGAACCGAGCCGACGTGCTGTTCATTCCCGACAAGGGAGCGACGAAGAACGATCTCGCCGATTTGCGCCGGCAGATCTGCGACCGCTTCGTCACCAATCCGAAATCGCGCCCGGTCGAGTTCGATGTGCCGGTTCGGGCCGAGCCGACATCGTCTTACCGGACGACCGTCGACGACTGGCACGAGGCGATCGCCGAAATCTACGAGACCTTGATCCGCGAGGAGCTTGCCGAAGACGGCTGCGGCGCGTTCCTGATCTGGGGCGACCCGTCGCTCTATGACAGCGCGCTGCGCATCCTCGAGCGCGTGCGCCTCAGGGGCAATGTCGGCTTCGAGCTCGAAGTCATCCCCGGCATCACCGCGATCCAGGCGCTGGCCGCCGCCCACGCGACAGCACTCAACCGCATCGGCGATTCGATCCTGGTCACCACCGGGCGGCGGTTGACCGAAGAAGGACTGCCAGCCAATGCCGGCTCGACCATAGTCATGCTCGACGGCAAATGCGCCTTCAACACGCTGGCCGACCAGAACGTCCTCATCCAGTGGGGCGCCTATCTCGGCACGCCGGACGAGATCATTATCGCCGGCCGGCTGGGCGATGTCGGCGCCGAGATCCAGACGGTGCGTGAAGAAGCCCGGCGAAAGAAGGGCTGGATCATGGATACGTATCTGCTGAGGAAGCCAGAGGATTAGGCAGTAGGGATTAGGCAATAGAGAGTGGACTGCACCCCTGTTGTGAGACAGGGAATAGGTGACAGCGTTAGCGTTAGGCCGCACGGGGCTGCTGCGCAGCAG
>NZ_VFUA01000082.1 GCF_006440735.1 Mesorhizobium sp. B2-7-1
TTCGAGCATAGTGCGGATCTGCAGCGGTTTTTCGGTCGAGGCATCCAATCCGTAGGAAGCCATGGCGAAGGTCAGCAGGCGCTTGTCGGCCATGAGGTCGTCGATCGACTTCACCTTGGAAATGTTTGCCGCGTAGTAATCGGCTTCGCCCTTGATGTATTGCGCGCTTGGCTCGACCAGCTTCAATCCGGCTCCAGCCGCGTAGCCTGCCGGAACTGCCTGCTGGACCGCATCGCGGGTGGTGGTCTGGTCGCCATACCGGGCGAAGTCGAAAGCCGCGACGAAATTGGCGTAGCTCTTGTCGGTCAGCTTGTTGGCAGGGCTGTTAGGATCGCTGACGCCGCCTTCCAGCATCGCCCTGACGGTCGCTGCCGGTTCGGTTTCGGCGTCCAACCCGAATGCGGCCATCGCATATGTCAGCAGGCGGCTATCGCCCATCAGATCGTCGATCGACTTCACTTTGGAGATGTTGGTGGCGTAGTAGGCAGTCTCGCTCTGGTAGTAAGCGAGCCCCGTCTGCGAGGCGCCGATCTGGACTTGCAGCGCATAGTTCTTCGTGACCAGCTGCTGCGCCTGGTTGTAGACGGTGGTATCGGCGCCGTTGGCGGCGAAATTGAAGGCGCTGACGAACTGGGCGTAGCGCTTGTCGGTCAGCTTGTTGGCGAAGCTGTCGGGGTCGGAGACGCCTTCCTTGAGCGCCTTGACCATGAAGGCCTTGGCATAGTCCATGTCCTCCAGCCCGTAGGCCTTCATGGCATATTTGAACAGACGGTCGTTGTTGACGAAATCGTCGATCGATTTCACCTTGGTGATGTTGTCCAGATAATATTGAGTATCGCGGTCGACCGTCGGCTGCTGCTCGATACGGGTGATCGACTTGTTGATGTCTTTAACGATCAACTGATAGCTGGTGTAGGTACTGAGCAAGGATACGCCTCCGGCCGAAGCTATCCCCGCACAATAGCGTCACTTCCTTGCGCGAAGCTGAATCGCATTCGCTGCCTTCGATTCAAGCCTCACACAAGGCACGGGGACTATCCCTGATCCACGACGTGACATGCGGAAGGACCTGTCGTGGGCATTCTGATCGGACTAGTGGTGACGCTCGGCTGCGTCCTCGGCGGCTTCATGGCCATGGGCGGGCATCTGCATGTGTTGCTGCAGCCCTGGGAAGCGGTGGTCATCTGCGGCGCCGCGCTCGGCACCTTCCTCGTCGCCAATCCGATGAAGACGGTCAAGGACACCGGCAAGGGCATTCTCGAAGCGTTCAAGCAGGCCGTGCCGAAGGAGCGCGACTACCTCGAGACGCTGGGCGTCCTGCACAGCCTGATGCGCGAATTGCGCTCGAAGTCGCGCAGCGAGGTCGAGGCGCATATCGACAACCCGGAAGAGTCGGCCATCTTCCAGGCCTTCCCGACTGTGCTCAAGAACCACGACCTGACGAATTTCATCTGCGACTATTGCCGCATCATCATCATCGGCAATGCCCGCTCGCATGAGATCGAAGCGCTGATGGACGAAGAGATCCAGACGATCCGCACCGACAAGATGAAAGCCTATCACGCGATGGTAGCGGTCGGCGACGGCCTGCCGGCGCTGGGCATCGTGGCGGCAGTGCTCGGCGTGGTGAAGGCGATGGGCGCGCTGGACCAGTCGCCGGAAATCCTCGGCGGCCTGATCGGCGCGGCACTTGTCGGAACCTTCCTCGGCATCTTCCTATCCTATGCGGTTGTCGGTCCGGTCGCCACCAAGATCAAGACGGTGCGCGAAAAGAAGAACCGCCTCTACATCATCGTCAAGCAGACGCTGCTTGCGTATATGAACGGCGCCCTGCCGCAGGTGGCGATCGAATTCGGCCGCAAGACGATCTCCTCCTACGAGCGTCCGACGATCGATGCGGTGGAGCAGAGCACCATGAACGCCGGTATCGCCGAGAAGAAGGCGGCCTGAGCATGCAGCATCCGAGACAGGACCGCCTGCCGTCATGACAAGTCCGGGCAGTCCTTCGCAAACCCGCGAGTTGATCATCGAGCGGCTCGTCGGCGACAGCGGCGAGGCGGCGCAGGTGATTGGCGTCGGCCGCGGCATGGCCGAACGGGCGCTGCCTGTGCTGCAGAAGGCGCTTGCAGGCGAACTCGGCGCGCCGGTGACCGTCGACCTGCAAGCGGTGGAAGTCGGCCGCGTTCCCGAGGCGCGTTCGCGCGCCGGCGATGCCTTTGCGCTGACCGTTATTTCCTCGCCGACCTCGGCTGACGCCATGACGCTGGTAATGGATGCGCAAGCGGTCGCCGTCATGGTGAGCGCGCTGTTCGGCGGCGATCCCGACCAGCCGGTGGCGCCGATCGAGCGCGACCTGTCCCAGATCGAGGCCGATGTGGCGACCACCGTGTTCCAGGAGGTCGCGACGGCGCTCAACGGATCCGACAAACGTTCGCTCGACCTGCGCCTGCCGGTGCCGAGAGCAATATCCGGCAACGAGGCGAGGCGGCGCGTGTTGCGCGACGGCGCCGCCGTGCGCATCGTCTATGGCCTGTCGACGCCATCCGACAGCGGCACGCTCACGGTGATGATCCCGCAGCGCCTTCTGCTTTCCTCGCGCGGCGGCGACGTCACCACGGGCGAGCATAGCGAGACCACGGAATTCGACTGGCGGGCCCGCTTCTCGGAAGAGGTGATGCGCTCGACCGTCCGGCTCGAGGCGACGATGCCGCTTGCCCGGCTGACGCTCGGCGACCTCGCCGCGTTCGAGCCCGGCCAAGTGATCGAATTCGAGGAGAACGCGCAGCTCAACGCTAGGCTCAGCGCCCGCGACAAGACACTGTTTGTCTGCGAGTTCGGCAAGTTGGGGCAGAACTACACCGTCCGCATCAGCCATCCGCATGATGCCGGGCAGGATTTCATCGACGGACTGATGCCGGGCTGACGCCAGGCTCGGGATTTATGGAGACGACAGATGGCAAAGACCAAGGTGGAAGCCGAACCCGACCAGCCCGACGAGCAGCTCGACCGCGCCATCGAGGAACTGCGCGGCGTGCTTCGCGAAGAGGAGGGCCGTCCGGACGCCGCGCTTCGGTCGGGGGCCAATTCCTCGATCATCATGACCATTCCAGTCGACGTGCAGATCATCTTGGGCAGCACGGAGATGCCGGTCTCGGACCTGATGGCGCTGCAGAAGGGTTCCACGGTCGCGCTCAACCGCCGCATCGGCGAGCCGGTCGATGTCGTGGTCAACGGCCGCAGAATAGCGCGCGGCGAGATCACGGTGCTGGAAAGCGATCCGACGCGCTTCGGCATCCGGCTCACCGAGATCATCGCCGCGACGAAGAGCGCCTGAGAATGGTCGGCGGACGGACCAATCGGCAGCGAGGGCAACACGCATGACGACGGCATTGGCGCTCACACGTCCGCAAAAGGCGGCGGCCATATTGGTGGCCATGGGCAAGCCCGCGGCGAGCCGCCTGCTCAAATTCTTCAAACAGGACGAACTGAAGGCGCTGATCGAGGGCGCGCGTTTGCTGCGCACCATTCCGCAGGCCGATCTGGAGCGCATCGTCGCCGAGTTCGAAGCCGAATTCACCGAGGGCGCCGGCCTGCTCGATTCAGCCGACAGGATGGACACGATCCTGAACGAATCGCTGTCGCCCGAGGAGATGAGCGCCATCATGGGCGAAAAGAAGTTCGAACCGGTCCCGGAAGGACCTGCGCCGATATGGCCGGACCTCGAGAAGCTCGAGCCGTCGCGGCTTGGCGGCTTCCTTGCCGGGGAGCATCCGCAAACGTCGGCCATGGTGCTGTCGAAGCTCGCGTCGCAGACCGCCGCCAACGTGCTGCTCACCATGGAAAAGCCGATGCGCAGCCAGATCATCAAGCGCATGGTGACGATGGCCAACATCCCGGACGCGGCATCCAGGATCGTCGAGAACCAGCTGCGTGTGAGCGTGCTGTCGCAGAAGGCCAGCAGGGACACGTCCGCCGGCCAGGAACGCGTCGCCGGCATGCTCAACGAAATGGCGAAGCCCGAGCTGGACGAGCTCATGCAGGACCTGGAGGAAGCCGGCACGCCCGATCTCGCCGGCGTCAGGTCGCGGTTGTTCGCCTTCGACGATCTGCCGCTGCTGCCGCAGAAAGCCCGGGTCTTGCTGTTCGACGGACTGTCGACCGAGCTCGTCACGCTGGCGCTGCGCGGGGCGCCGCCGGAACTCGCCGAATCGGCGCTGTCGGCGATCGGCGCGCGCTCGCGCCGCATGATCGAATCCGAACTCGGACAGGGATCGGAAGGCATTGCGCTTGCCGACATCATGGCGGCGCGCAAGAGCATATCGGTCGCCGCCATCCGGCTGTCGCGCGAAGGGGCGTTCGATCTGCCCTCGACGCAGACCGCTCAGGCCGAAGCCGCCTGACGATAACGACCAGGTCAGAGCGCCATGGCTGAAGCGGTCGACAAGGATTCCAAAACCGAGGAAGCCACAGAAAAGAAGATCCGCGACACGATCGAACAGGGCAAGCTGCCCCATTCGCGTGAGACCGCGATCTTTGCGTCCTTCCTCGCCATACTGGTTTTCGCCGTCTTCTACGCCAAGGACGCGATCGTCGATCTCGGCATGTTCCTGTCGACGTTCCTGGAAAAGCCGGAAGCCTGGCCGATGGACACCGAGACCGACGTCATCTCGCTCTACAAGCAGGTGATGACCGAGATCGGCCGCGCCGTCGTCAGCCTGCTGGTGCTGCTGACGGTTGCCGGGATCGGCGCCTCGGTCTTTCAGAACATGCCGCAGATCGTCGGCGAACGGATCAGGCCGCAACTGTCGCGCATCTCGATCGCCAAGGGCTGGAGCCGGATGTTCGGCGTGCAGGGCTGGGTCGAATTCCTGAAGTCGCTGGCCAAGCTCGGCTTCGCCATAGCGGTGCTGAGCTTCACGCTTTCGGAAGATCATCGCAAGCTACTCGCCGGCATGATCACCAACCCGGTCTCGTTCGGGCTGGTCATACGCGGCATCTTCGTCGACATCCTGGTGGCGATCGTCTTCGTCATGGGGCTTATCGCGGTGATCGACATCGTCTGGTCGCGCTTCCACTGGCGGCGCGACCTGCGGATGACCAAGCAGGAGGTCAAGGACGAGTTGAAGCAGTCGGAAGGCGATCCGATCGTCAAGTCGCGGCTGCGCTCGCTGGCGCGCGACCGGGCGCGCAAACGCATGATGACGGCCGTGCCGCGGGCGACGCTGGTGATCGCCAACCCGACGCATTATTCGATCGCGCTGAAATATGTGCGCGAGGAAGATTCCGCGCCGATCGTGCTGGCCAAGGGACAGGACCTGGTGGCGCTCAAGATCCGCGAGATCGCCAGGGAGAACAACATCCCGATCTTCGAGGACGTGGCGCTCGCGCGCTCCATGTACAAGCAAGTTTCGGTTGATAGCGTGATCCCGTCGCAATTCTACCAGGCGGTCGCCGAGTTGGTGCGGATCGTCTACTCGAAGAAGGCCGCGCGCCAAGCAACCCAATGAACGGACGCCGCTAATCCATGGACCGGCAACCACACGCCAACTCCCGCGAGCTGATCGTCGCCAGCGCCATCGAGCCCGTGGTGGGCGAATTGAGGCTCATCGACGTTGCCGACTATATCGCCTTCATCCGGCTCGAGCATCTCGCCTGCCTGTCGGACCTCATGGATTCGGCCGTCGAGCTTTACTTCCGGCCAGGCACGCTGCGGCTCGGCCATGGCGCGGAGGCGCATGTCGACTGGAGCGGCAGCCCGCGCATCGTGCTCGATCTGGAGCTGCGGCCGCGCGGCGTGACGGTTTATTTCCAACTGACGCTGACCGAGCATCAGGCGTCCGTGGTGGTCAACTACGTGTCGTTCGAGAAGCCCGGCGAGACGCCGGAGCACAACACGGCCTTGCTCGAGGACGCGATCGAAGAGGCTCGCATCCGCAGGACCGAGCCCCTGGCATTCCCCTGATGATTTGATTGCCAACCTCGCCGCGGCACGTTCAGCGCCGCAGGCGTGACGTCACTCGATCAGGCCGAGCCGGAGAGCCTTGGCGACCGCCTGGTTGCGGTTGACCGCGTTGAGCTTCTGCGTCGACTGGGTGAGGTACTGGTTGGCGGTGTGCACCGAGAGCTTGAGGAGCTTGGCGATCTCCTCGCTGGTGTTGCCGTTGGCGGTCAGCTTGAGGCATTCGAGCTCGCGCTTGGACATCGAGCGCGCCCTGCCGGTGTCGCCGGGGCGGATGCGGGCGACCCCTGCAAACAACGCGAAGGAGCGGGCGTGGATCTCGCAGAGCGCGTCGTCCGACAAGGCTATTTCCGAGCCCAGGAAGACGACCAGCCCGCATTGGCCGCGATCGGCATGCACCGGAAAGGCAATGCCGTTGGTGCCGGGCGCCAGCGGCGCGGTCGGCTCGGCCCAGGCGAGCGGCTGGAAGACCTGCCGCGACCCGACGACGCCATCGTCGGCCCACCAGCGCGGCGCCGTCGAGAGGCGGCTGTGGCGCACCATATCCTCGCCATTGGCGCCGGAGATGAATTTGGTCGCGACCGCGGTGCCGGGATAGTCGGAATCGAAGCACGCCACGAGACGCGCGCGCTCGGGCGAGGGACTGACGAAATAGAGGCCGAAGGCCGAGGCATTGATATCGACGGCGATCCAGCGGCAGCGGCGCACGGCATCGGGAATGGTGGCGGCGTGATGGGTCTCCGAGCCGAGCGAGAAGGCGCCGAACGGGTTGCGCTGATCGTTGAAAAGGGCCGCGGCGGCCTCTCTGACCTGTGCGTGCTTCAAATGATGCCGCTCCTGATCGCCGTCGCGATCGCCATCGCGCGGTTGCTGGCCGCAAACTTCTGGATGGCGTGCGTGATGTAGCTGTTGACGGTGTTCGACGAGACGCCGAGGATGACGGCCACCTCATCGGTGGTCTTGCCTTCCGAGACCCAGAACAGGCATTCGCGCTCGCGGTCCGACAGCGGATCCTGCATGGATGCCGCCGCGATCAGCTGCGGAATGCTGGAAAGCGCATAGCAGCATTTGATCTGCGCCTTCATCAGGGCGGCCAGGTCGATCCTGTCCGCCTCCGCGGCCGAGAACAGCACGAACAGGCGCTGCCGGCCGACATTGAGGCGCAGCGAATAGATTTCGGCGTGACCGAGCACGTCGAGCAGGCGGGCTTCCTCGCCGGTCAGCAATGCGCCGGCGTCGGGCGCTTGCGCCGCCACCAACGGCTTCGGGCGTATGCCCGGCGCCACGGTCAAGGGGCCCAGCGCCAGGTTGGCGATCAGCCTTTTGCCGATCAGCTCTATGCCGTCGAAGATCCAGTTCGAGGAGACGATGCGCGCATCGTTGCGGTCCTGGTCGTGCACGATGGCGACCAGCATGTAGCTGTCGGCGCCGATATCGGCGGCAAGCTGCATGAAGAAACTGGTGAGATCGCCGCGGGACGTCAGGCGCGAGCCTGGAGCGTCGGGTTGGAGAAGCGCGGCGGGACTGCTCATTTTTAATTCTTGGATTCTTGCCGGAATCGATCCTTGTGCCCGGTGCTGGCGAAACCAACGGCCGGACCCGAAACGCGTCACGTTTACGAAGACACACTCACGGGCGCGAACGGCGCCCAACCGCGCCGAATCCCTCTAGGGAACGCGAAACCGTCCGCGTCTGGTGCCGGCCTGGCGCCGGAACTTGAGACTTTGGGTGGTCGCCGCGCCCCCCGTGGACCGGCTGATTCGGGTCTAATCTACCTGCAGATGAATCCGACATCAAACGCGATTTGACAAAATCGAATCCGATGGACTCGCATTGCGACTCAGCAGCCGGTCTTCGCGTTACTCGGCGGTGATTTGAAAGTCGAATTGAGCCGATGATTTCGCGGCGGGCTCGCAAAAATACGCCCCCGGTTGCCTCCGAGGGCGTATGTCCTTGAACAGGGTAGTGTCAGCGGTCCTCGAACCCGGTCAGCACGCCGACGGCGTTGATGCCGATCTCTTCGACGGCGTAGCCGCCTTCCATGACGAACAGCGTCGGCAGGCCGAGCTTGGCGATGCGGCGACCGATTTTTGGATAGTCCTCGCTTTTCAGCTTGAACTGGCTGATCGGGTCCTTCTCGAAGGTGTCGACGCCGAGCGAGACGATGACCACGTCGGGGGCGTAGGCGGCGAGCTTGGCGCAGGCGTCCTCCAGCGACGCGCCCCAGCCGTCCCAGTTGGTGCCGAAGGGCATCGGGTAATTGACGTTGAAGCCTTCGCCGTCGCCTTCGCCGCGCTCATCGGCATGGCCGAGGAAGAACGGATACTCGACCATAGGATCGCCATGCAGGTTGAGAACCTGGACGTCGCTGCGGCGATAGAAGATCTCCTGCGTGCCGTTGCCGTGGTGATAATCGACGTCGAGGATCGAAACGCGCTTGGCGCCCTGGTCGCGGAACCATTGCGCCACGACGGCGGCGTTGTTGATGAAGCAATAGCCACCCATGAAGGCGGCGCCGGCGTGATGGCCAGGCGGCCGGCAAAGCGCGAAGGCGGTGCGCTCGCCGCCCTTGACCAGGGCGGCGGCGGTCAGCGCCACGTCATAGGAGGACTTGATCGCCGCCCAGGTGCCTTCGACGAAGGTGGCGCCGGCATCGAAGGAGTAATAGCCGAGCAAGGCATCGATGCGCCTCGGCGGCACGTCGCCGCGCAGGCCGCGCGTCGGCCAGGTGAAGCCCATGGCCGATCCCGTGAAGCCGGCGGCGACCCATTCCGGCCATACCGTCGGCAGGAAATCGATGTAATGGGCCTCATGCACGCGCTTGGCGGCGGCGAGGTCGTGCTCGACCGGCGCGATGATCGGGCCGAGTTTCTCGCTCTCCACCCGCGCCTTGATGAATTCGGCCCGCGACGGCTTCTCGAAACCCGGCACGATGGCCGACGTGACCAATTCCATCTGGCCTGAATGGCCGGCATGAAGTGGCGAATAGACAGTTTTCATGGAAATTCCCCTGGAAGCGCGAAATCAGTTGGAGGTGCGAAAATCACTCGAGGTTGAGATGGCGGGTCACCAGCGCGAGCCACATGGCTTCCACATCGTCCTCGATGAGGTCGTATGTCCTGCGGTCCCTCTTCAGCCCGACGAGCCGGCAGACATGGCCGACTTCCATCATCAGCACGCCGAGCCGGCTGGCGGTCTTGTCTTCGAGAGCCGGATTAACGTGCTGCAGCCACGCGGCGTAGAGGGCGACGATCTCCTTGTCGTATTCGTCCTGGATCGGCCTCAGGTCGGCATTGCCGGATATGGCCTCGATCACCGGCATCAGCGTGGCGTTGTCGAGGTAGAGCCTGGACGTGTCGCTGAAGAGCTTGCGCACCTCGCGCCGAAACTCGTCGCGGCTGGTTGGCCGGGGGACATCGATGCGCTTCTGGATAACCTCGGGAAAAGACGACAGCCAGCGCCGGGCGAGGTCCAGAAGAATGGCCTCCTTGTTGGGAAAGTACTGATAAACCGAACCGACCGACAAGCCGGCGCGCTGGGCGATGGCGAGCGTCGTCGGCGTCCTGGTTCCTTGCTCGCGCGTCAGGATCAGCGCCGCGTCGAGAATTCTGTCGACCACCTTGCTTGACCGTTGCTGCCGCGGCTGCTTGCGCGGTTCGAGCGCTATTTTGGTCTTGCGGTCGAGACTGCGCTTCACTGCTCGTTGCCCCCCGTTCCCCGCTCGGCCCCACCATCGGCGCGCGGTGCAGTCCACTATACATTCCAAATTCCGGCTGTTGACAAACGCGAATAAACAGTCGCATTCTTTATCCACGCTGTCTTCCACGATAACAAGGGGAATTTCGAAGACGGCGCATCGGCATCGACTTTTGTCCATGGCGTCGCCCCGGTGGAGCGGCGGCTCGTTGGGCGTGGCGTTGCCGGTCCCTCAGCAAAATGCGGAGTCGCGATGTCGGTTGCGGATGGTGGTGCGGATCTGGTGGTCGTCAACGGCCGAGTGCTGACCATGGATGATGACAATCCCGCCGCCGAGGCTGTTGCCGTCAAGGACGGCGTCATCATCGCCATCGGTAGCCGCGCCTCCATCGAAGAGCTTAAAGAACCGGCGACAAAAATTGTCGATGCGCAGGGCGGCTCCGTGCTGCCGGGCTTCATCGAGGCGCATATGCATCTCTTCGGCGGCGCGGCCGAGCTCGACAACCTGCATCTGGCGGGCGTGCATGGCTTCGACGCGTTGCGCGACGCGATCCAGGATTTCGCGGCGAAGCGCCCGGACGCCAGGCTTCTGATCGGCGCCGGCGTCGATTACGCCATCCTGCCAGAGCCGGTGACGCGCCACGATCTCGACCGCATCATTTCCGACCGCCCCTTCGCCATGTCGGCGTCCGACCATCACACGATGTGGGCGAACACCAAGGCGCTGGAAGAAGCCGGGCTGCTCAATGGCAGGCAGGTCGGACAGGGCAACGAGATCGTCATGGGCGCCGACGGGCTTGCCGCGGGCGAGCTCCGCGAAGGCGAGGCCTTCGGGCCGGTCCTCGACCATTACGGAGCAAACCGGACCCGGCTTGGCCTCGAGGGCGCCGAGCCGGATCCCTATCCTTCGGCCAAGGAACTGGCGGCCGATCGCGACCTCATGCATCGTGGGCTGCAATGGTGCGCCAAGCACGGCATCACCTCGATCCAGAACATGGACGGCAATCTCTACCAGCTCGAGCTGCTGGCGGGGCTGGAAGAAGAGGGTCGGCTGCTGTGCCGCACCAAGATCCCGTTCCACTTCAAGAATTTCATGAAGCTGGACATCCTGGAAAAAGCCTCGCGGATGGCCGCGACCTACAATTCCGAATGGCTGTCGTCCGGCATGGTCAAGGTCTTCTATGACGGCGTGCTGGATTCCTGGACGGCGGTGATGGTCGACGACTATGCCGACCGCCCGGGCTGGCGCGGCGAGCCGCTTTTCTCACGCGAGCATTTCGCCGAGGTGGCGGTCGAGGCCGACAGGCGCGGCTTGCAGATCGCCGTGCATTCGATCGGCGACGGCGCGGTGCGGGCGGTGCTCGACGGCTACCAGGCGGCGCTCAAGAAGAACGGCAGGCGTGACAGCCGGCATCGCATCGAGCATATCGAGGTGACGACGGCTTCCGATGTGCCGCGCTTCGCCGAGCTCGGCGTGCTGGCGTCGATGCAGCCGGCGCATCCGCCGGGCGCGCTGAACTTCCCGATGGAGCCGACGATCTCGCGCATCGGTCGCGACAAGTGGCCGCTGAGCTATGCCTGGCGCACGCTGAAAAACGCCGGCGCGCGCGTGGTGTTCGCGTCCGACTGGCCGGTTTCGCCGGTCGATCCGATCCTGTCCATCCAGGCGGCAGTGATGCGCAAACCTTGGGCAGAAGGCATGCCGGACCAGAGCTTCTCGTTGCAGGAGGCAATAGGGGGCTACACGGTCGAGGGCGCCTATGCGGAGTTCATGGAAGATCGCAAGGGTCGCCTGAAAACCGGGTATCTCGGCGATATCGTCGTTTTGTCAGCCGATATCGAGGCGACGGCGCCGGAAGCGCTGCACACCGTGCGCCCGGTGACCACCATCTGCGGAGGGAAGATCACCTACCAAGCCTAACGATGGCATAGGAATTGCTTAATTGAATAGGGACTCGGATCGAGTCACTGCTCCGCAGTTGCCAAGCCGACCAGCTTGTGGTGACAATCAGATAGGAACACACCTGCCGACAAGAGCAGGCTCTCTCAATGGGGTAATCGTGCCGGAACAACCGGGTAAGAACGCGATCGAAGTTCGCGGTGTTCGCAAGGTCTTTGGAACCGGCGAAAACCAGGTAGCCGCTCTCGACACGGTCTCGGTGTCGATCCGCGAGAACGAGTTTTTCACACTGCTCGGCCCGTCCGGATGCGGAAAGACGACGCTGCTGAGACTGATTGCCGGCTTCGATTTCCCGACCGCCGGAGAGATATTGCTGCACGGCCAGGACATTGCGCCGCTGCCTCCCTTCAAACGCCCGGTCAACACCGTCTTCCAGAGCTACGCGCTGTTCCCGCACATGACGGTGGCGCAGAATATCGGCTTCGGGCTGGAGATGCTCGGCAGGCCGAAAGCCGAGATCGAGGCGCGTGTCGCCCAGATGCTGAAGCTGGTCAAGATGGAGGCGCTCAAGGCGCGGCGCACCAGCCAGATTTCGGGCGGCCAGCAGCAGCGCGTGGCGCTGGCCCGGGCGCTGGCGCCGCAGCCGAAGGTGCTTTTGCTCGACGAGCCGCTTTCGGCGCTGGACTACAAGCTGCGCAAGGAAATGCAGATCGAATTGAAGCGGCTGCAAAACGAGACCGGCATCACCTTCATCTTCGTCACCCACGACCAGGAGGAAGCGCTGACCATGTCCGACCGCATCGCGGTGATGTCGGCCGGCAAGATCCTGCAGGTCGGCACGCCGCGCGACATCTACGACCGGCCAGCCGAGCGCTTCGTCGCCGACTTCATCGGCGAAACGAACTTCCTGCCGGGCACGGTGGTGTCGAAAAAGCCCGGCGTGGCGACGGTCAAGTTCGCCAGCAGCGCGACGATTAGCGCCGGCTATCCGGAAGGCTTCGATCCGACGGGCGAGGTGACGCTGGTGGTGCGGCCCGAGCACGCCGATCTGGTGCCCGACCCGGCCAAGGGCACGATCGCCGGCACGCTCTCCAACATCGTCTATTTCGGCACCGACACGCATTATCACGTGAAGCTCGACGGCGGCGAAAACTTCATCGTACGTCACCAGAACAGCCGCTCGTCGCCGGTGACCTTCGCGACCGGCGCCAAGGTCGGCATCCAGTTCGAGGAGGACGCCGCCCGCGTCCTGAAAGACTGATGACGACAGCCACGCTCTCTCCGACCACGCTCTCCAAGGCAGCAACGTTCGAAGCCCAGGCGGTGAAAACCAGCGCGCGGCGCAACCGGCTGCTGTCACTGCCGGCGCTGATCATCATCGGCATTTTCGGCGTGCTGCCGCTGATCATCATCTGTGTGTACTCGTTCCTCGTCGCCGCGCCATATGGCGGCGTGCAGTGGCAGTTCTCGACCGACGCCTATCTGAACTTCCTGTTCCAGCGCGACATCTTCGACGACACGCTTCAGTTCACGCCGGACTTCCTGATCATCTACCTGCGCTCCTTCCTGTTTGCGGTGGTGACGACGGTGATATGCCTGCTGCTCGGGTTTCCGACCGCCTATTTCATGGCGACGCGATCGCCGGCGCAACGCAACTGGTGGGTGCTGCTGATCACCATCCCGTTCTGGTCGAACCTTTTGGTCCGCACGCTGGCGATCATGTTCATCATCCGCGACGAAGGCCTGATCAACAACGCGCTCCTGGCGCTCGGCGTGATCGATAAGCCGATCACGATGCTCTACACCAACTTCGCGATCCAGCTCGGCCTGCTCTATGCCTTCCTGCCGTTCATGGTGCTGCCGCTCTATTCGAGCCTGGAGAAGCTCGATTTCCGCCTTGTCGAGGCAGCCTACGATCTTTACGCGACGCGCCGGCAGGTGCTGTGGCGGGTGATCATCCCGCTGTCCAAGCCCGGCATCATCGCCGGCTGCCTGCTGGTCTTCATCCCGGCGCTCGGCGCCTATGTGACGCCGCTGATCCTGGGCGGTGGCGTGCACCTGATGATCGGCGATCTCATCGCGCAGCAATTCGGTTCGGGCCGCAACTGGCCGCTCGGCTGCGCGCAGGCGCTGATCCTGATGGCGGCGGTGCTGGTGGCGCTGTTCTTCTATGTCCGCAACACGTCGGGGAAGATGCAGCATGGCTGAGCCTCGCGTCATGGACATCAAGGACCAGCCGGGCTTCCGCTCGGTCGCCATCATCTGCCTGCTGGTGCTCTATGTGCCGGTGCTGATCCTGATGGTCTTCTCGTTCAACAGCGGCTCGCTGGTCACGCATTGGGAAGGCGTCACGCTCAAATGGTACGGCAGCGCATTCCTCAACGAGGAGTTCCACAGCGCAGCACGGAACACGCTGATCATCTCGGTGACCGCGACGATCGTCTCGACCATCTGCGCGACGCTGGCGGCGATCGGCATGACACGGGTGAAACCGTGGCGAGGCTTGGCGGCCGCCTTCATGGTCATAAACCTGCCGCTGATGGTGCCGGAGATCATCACGGCGGTGGCGACGCTCTCCTTCTTCGCGCTGATCGCCGGCGCGTTCGGGCTGAACTTCGGCATCGGCAATCTGATCTTCGCCCACACCGTGTTCTGCATTCCCTTCGCCTATATGCCGATCAGGGCGCGGCTGGAGGACATGGACCTGACGCTGGAATATGCGGCGGCGGACCTCTACGCGACGCCATGGAACGCCTTCAAGCGCATCACGCTGCCGCTCCTGGTCCCCGGCATCATGTCCGGCGCGGCGCTGGCCTTCATCGTCTCCTTCGACGATTTCACCATCACGCAGCTCGTCGCCGGCCCAGGCCAGACGACGCTGCCCCTCTATATCTGGAACCAGATCCGGCGGCCGATGACGCCGGAGATCAACGCCATCTCGACCATCCTGCTCCTGGTGTCGATCCTGTTCGTCTCGGTCTCGTTCCTGATCGCGCGGCGACGCGCAAAATGACCACGAGCTCCAACACAACAATGGGAAGGCAAGGAGAACATAAAATGTCTGGAAAACTGATGGCGGCCGTTTCCACGGCCGTTCTGTTATGGGCAGTGCCGGCGCTCGCCGACGGCGAACTGCACATCTACAACTGGGGCGACTACACCAACCCCAAGCTGATCGAGAAATTCGAGAAGCAGTACAACATCAAGGTGACACTGGACGATTACGATTCCAACGAAACCATGCTGTCCAAGGTGCGCGCCGGCAATTCCGGCTATGACATCGTCGTGCCGTCCGATTACACCGTGAAGATCATGGTCGAAGAGGGCCTGCTCGAAAAGACCGAGCCCAACGCGATGCCTAACGGCAAGAACATCGATCCGCGTTTCGTCGACGTCTATTGGGACTCCGGCCGGCACTACACCGCGCCGTGGCAGTTCGGAACGACGGCGTTCTCGGTCAATATGGACAAGTTCAAGGGCGACATCGACACGCTGGCGATCCTGTTCAACCCGCCGGACGGGCTCAAGGGCCAGATCAACGTGCTCGACGACGTCAACACCGTCATGCACGCCGCCGAACGCTATGCCGGCGTGCCGCGCTGCGGCGCCGACAAGGCCAACCTGAAGAAGGTCAACGACATCCTGATGGCCGCCAAGCCGTCGTGGAAGACCTTCAGCTACGACACCATCACCAAGATCACCTCCGGCGACGTCATCGTGTCGGAGCAGTGGAATGGCGCCAGCTACCGCTCGCGCCAGAAGATACCGGCGATCAAATATGCCTATCCGAAGGAAGGCATCGAAGGCTGGATGGACAATGTCGCGGTGCTGAAGGGCGCCAAGAACCTCGACAACGCCAAGCTGTTCCAGGACTTCATCATGGCGCCGGAGAACGCGGCGCTGATCTCGGAATTCGCCGGCTACGACAACGGCATCGCGGGCAGCCACAAGTTCCTGCCTGCGGAGTTCGCCAACTCGCCGGAAATCAGCCCTCCGGCCGGCTCGCCGACGCCGGAATTCGTACCGCCATGCCCGCCTGACGTGGTGGAGATCTACAACAAGATCTGGACCAACCTGCGCAAATAAAACAGCGCGACGCATGAAAGGAGGGGAGGCTCCGGTCTCCCTTTCTTGTGACTAGAGCGGTTCGCCGTTTCATGGAAACGGCGAACCACCTATCTCTTTGTTTTTACGCAATTCCGGACGGAAAACCGCTACACACTTTTCCTGGAATTGCTCTGTGCATGTCGCTCCGCGAAAGCCGCTCACGCATTTTTGGGCGACACGCATCGAGGAGGAAATCTTGTCGTCCTATCGCAACTCCGACCCGCGGCCGCCGATCATGCAGGGCTCGCCGCCGAAGCTGGTGCCGCCGAAGCTCGACTGGGACCGGCCGCCCTGGAACCGCTGGGCCTTCCAGCATATCCGCGAATTCCTGCCGACGGTCGAGGTCTGGCGCGGCAGCGGCCACCGCCATCGCCTCGAGCGCGCGGAGGTGGATCTCGACGATCTGCCGGTCGTCGACAGCAATGGAGCGCCGACGACGCTCGCCGGCCTGCTGGACGAAACCTATGCCGACGGCTTCCTGGTGCTGAAGGACGGCGAGGTTGCCTATGAGCGCTATTTCAACGGCATGGACGAGCGCTCGCTGCATCTGTCGCAGTCGATGGCGAAATCGGTCACTGGATCGGTGTGCGGCATCCTGGTCGGGCGCGGCCTGATCGATCCGGGCAGACTGGTGACCGATTATCTGCCGGAGCTCGGCGAGACCGGCTGGGCCGGCGCCACCGTGCAGCACGTACTCGACATGACGACGGGCGTGCGCTTTTCCGAGGAATACACCGACCGCTATTCCGAGATCGGCCAGGTCGATGTCGCGACCGGCTGGAAGCCGATCCCACCGGGCAGCGATCCGGACTTTGCCTGGCCGTCGCACCTGTTCGAGCTGATCCTGCGGCTGAAGGACAAAGTGCGCCCGCATGGCGAGGCGTTCGAATACCGCTCGATCGAGACCGACGTGCTCGCTTTCATCATGGAGCGGGCGAGCGGCAAGCGTCTGGCGCAGCTTGTCTCCGAAGAACTCTGGCAGAAGCTCGGCGCCGACGAGAGCGCCTGCTTCACCGTCGACAGCGCCGGCTACGCGCTGGCCGATGGCGGCTTCAACGCGACGCTGCGCGACTATGGCCGCTTCGGGCAACTGATCCTGGACAATGGCGGCGGCGTGATCCCGGCCGACTGGATCGAGGCGACGCGCAGCGGCAAGCACGGGCCGGATTTCAGCCCGAGCCTGCCGGACGGCAGCTATCGCAACCAGTTCTGGATCGAGGATTCGCGATCGCGCTCGCTGATGTGCCGCGGCGTGTTCGGCCAATTGATCCATATGAGCTGGGAACACAGGATGGTCGTGGTCAAGCTTTCGACCTATCCGGATTTCCTCAACTCCGCCTATTCGGTGGCGACGCAGAAGGCGGTGCATGCCATCGCCGCCGCGCTGGCCTGAAACCGCAAATAGATCCCGGAGAGCATCATGACCGGCAAGACCGTGTTCGAAGCCAAGTATGGCTTCGCCCGCAAGGATGTGCGGCTCGAAACCTGGCGGCTTTCGCCGTTCAACCGATGGTCCTTCCAGAATGTCGGCGAATTGGTGCCGAGCGCCCATGTCGCGGCGGCTCCCGGCGGCGAGGAGCAGGCGAAATCGCTTGGCGGCTTGCTTGAGGAAAAGGTCTCGCTTCCCGGCGGCAGTGAAACCGTCGAGAGCTTCTTGAAGCGCTCCGATACGGATGGGCTGACGATCCTGAAGGCGGGCAAGCTTACCGGCGACTGGTCGGCGCCGCATATGCCGTTCGGAGCCCGCCACATCATCTTTTCGATCAGCAAGTCGGTGACGGCGATCCTCGCCGGCATATTGGAAGGCGAGGGGATCTTCGACCCCAACGCGCCGGTGACGCAATACATTCCCGAAGCCAAGGGCTCAGCCTATGGTGATGCGAGCGTGCGCAACGTGCTCGACATGACGGTGAGCCTCGATTTCGAGGAAGCCTATCTCGATCCGGAGAGCGCTTTCGCCCGCTACCGCCGCTCGACGCTGTGGAATCCCGGCGGCGGGTCGGAGAGCCTCGCGGCATTTCTGATGACGATCCAACGCTTGGGCGAGCCGCATGGCCAGACTTTTCGCTACCGCTCGCCCAATTCGGACGTGCTCGGCATCCTGGTCGAGCGGGCCTCCGGCAAGCGCGTCAGCCAATTGCTCAGCGAAAAACTGTGGCAGCCGCTGGGTGCCGCAAGCGAAATGTCGGTGACGGTCGACATGGAAGGCACGGCGCGCACCGCCGGGGGCATGTCGATGACGCCGCGCGACCTTGCCCGTATCGGCGAGATGATGCGGCAGGGCGGCACCGCCAATGGCCGTCGCGTCGTGCCGGAAGCCTGGGTGCGCGACACGGTCGCCACGGGCGGCAGCTTTGAGGCCTGGCAGCGGGGCACGATGGCGTTCCTGTTCCCGAAGGGACGCTATCGCAACAAATGGTATCAGACAGGCCATGACAGCGGCGCCTTCTGCGGCATCGGCATCCACGGCCAGTGGCTCTACGTCAATCCGAAGACGGAAGTGGTCATCGCCAAGATGTCGTCGCAGCCGGAACCGGTGGACGACAAGCTGGATGAGGACATCGTGGCGTTCCTGAAGGCGCTGAGCGGCATGGTTTGAACCGACCTGAGGTTGGTTCCAAGGGCTGTTTTCTGTGGACCTTCGGCGCATGATGAAACCGTTGCGGTTGGCGCGGCGGTTCTCCCGGCCTATGGTCGCCGCTCTTTTTCGACAGGGACCGGCATGGCATCTGACATCAAGCGCATCGCAGCAATCATCGCAGCCGAGATCAACGCGCGGCCGGAGCAGGCCGCGGCGGCAATCGGGCTGCTCGACGAGGGCGCGACCGTGCCGTTCGTGGCGCGTTACCGCAAGGAAGTCACCGGCGGGCTCGACGACACCCAGTTGCGCGATCTTTCCGAGCGGCTCGCCTATCTGCGCGAGCTCGATGCGCGCCGCGACACCATCCTCGGCTCCATCCGCGAGCAGGGCAAGCTGACCGAGGAGTTGGAAGCCAAGATCGTGGCGGCCGCCACAAAGGCGGAACTCGAGGATATCTACCTCCCCTACAAGCCGAAGCGGCGCACCAAGGCCGAGATCGCCAGGGAACGCGGGCTCGGGCCTTTGGCCGAGGCGATTCTCGCCGATCGCTCGAAAGTTCCGGCCGAGCTTGCGCTCGCCTATGTCACGGAAGAGGTGGCCGACGCCAAGGCCGCGCTTGAAGGCGCGCGCGACATCCTTTCGGAGCAGTTCGCCGAGAATGCCGATCTGGTCGGCAAGCTGCGCGCCTATATGAAGGAACGCGCCTTCCTGCGCGCCAGGGTCGTCGACGGCAAGCAGGAGGCGGGTGCGAAGTTTTCCGACTATTTCGACCATGTCGAGCGCTGGTCGGGTGCCCCCAGCCACCGCGCCTTGGCCATGTTGCGAGGCCGCAATGAAGAGGTGCTGTCGCTCGACATCGAGGTCGACGCGGACGATACCTCGCCGGTGAAACCGGTCGAGCGCATGATCGCCAATGCGTATGCGATTGGCGGCAGCCTTCCCGGCGACAAATGGCTGATGGAGGTGGCTGGCTGGACCTGGCGGATAAAGCTGTCGCTGCATCTGACGCTCGATCTGATGCGCGATTTGCGCGAGCGGGCCGAGGAAGAGGCGATCCATGTCTTTGCCCGCAACCTGAAGGACCTGCTGCTGGCGGCTCCCGCCGGCTCGCGGGCGACCATGGGGCTCGACCCCGGCATTCGTACCGGCGTCAAGGTGGCGGTGGTCGACGGCACCGGCAAGCTGGTGGCGACGACGACCGTCTATCCGTTCCCGCCGAGGAACGACGTGCGCGGCACGCAGGCCGAACTTGCCGCCTTGATCCGCCAGCACAAGGTCGAGCTGATCTCGATCGGCAACGGCACCGGCAGCCGCGAGACCGAGAAGCTGGTTGCCGACATGCTGTCGGACCTGCCGGCCGGTGCGGGGCCGAAGCCGCTCAAGGTGATCGTCAGCGAGGCGGGCGCATCGGTGTATTCCGCCTCGGCGGCGGCAGCGGCCGAGTTTCCCGGGCTCGATGTCTCGTTGCGCGGCGCGGTGTCGATCGCGAGGCGCTTGCAGGATCCGCTGGCTGAACTGGTCAAGATCGAGCCGAAATCGATCGGCGTTGGCCAGTACCAGCACGATGTCGACCAGTACCGCCTCGGCCGCTCCCTGGAAGCGGTGGTCGAGGATGCGGTGAACGCCGTCGGCGTCGACCTCAACACGGCGTCGGCGCCGCTGCTGGCGCGGGTTTCGGGGCTGGGGCCGTCGCTTGCCGAAGCCATCGTCGCGCATCGCGACGCGACGGGGCCGTTTGCCAGCCGCAAGGATCTGCTCAAGGTGGCGCGGCTCGGGCCGCGCGCGTTCGAGCAAAGCGCGGGCTTCCTGCGCATCCCGAACGGCGCGGAGCCCCTCGACGCGTCGTCGGTGCATCCGGAAGCCTATGGCGTGGCGAAAAGAATAGTCGCTGCCTGCGGCCGCGATGTGCGCGCCTTGATGGGCGACAGCGCCGCGCTCAAGGCGCTCGATCCGCGCGTCTTCGTCGACGAGCGTTTCGGCCTGCCGACGGTGCGCGACATCATCGCCGAACTGGAAAAGCCTGGACGCGACCCGCGTCCGGGCTTCAAGACCGCGACTTTTGCGGAAGGGGTCGACGACATCAAGGACCTGAAACCCGGCATGCTGCTCGAGGGTACCGTCACCAATGTCGCGGCCTTCGGGGCCTTCGTCGATATCGGCGTGCACCAGGACGGGCTGGTGCATGTTTCGCAGCTCGCCGACCGTTTCGTGAAGGACGCGCATGAGGTGGTGAAGGCCGGCGACGTGGTGAAGGTGCGGGTCGTCGATGTCGACATAAAGCGCAAGCGCATCGGGCTATCGATGCGCAAGGATGGCGGCGAGGGCGGGGCGCCCCGTGGCGGCCAGCGCGATAACGGCGGTGGCAAGCCGGCGCCGCGCTCACCAGCGCCGCAGCGTCAGCCGGAAAAGCCTTCGCAGGGTGCATTTGGCGCGGCGCTTGCCGAGGCGATGAAGCGCAAGTAGCTACCACGCCAGGACGGTCGGCTCCTTGCCGATCTGACCCAGCAGCCAGTCGCGAAAACTTGCGACTGGCGGGTGGCCGCGCTTGTCGTGCGGCACGACCAGATAATAGGCGCTGCGGCTTTGCATCGGTGTGCCTGGCGTCGGCACCAGCTGGCCACGCTGCAATTCGCCGGCAATCAGGATTTCCGGCAGCAGCGCCACGCCGAGGCCCGCCATGCAGGCCTGCGCGACCGTGCCGAACTGCTCGAACTGCATGCCGGGTCCGGCCGGCGCTTCCAGCCCCTGATGCTCGAACCATTCGCTCCAGGCGCCGGGGCGGGTCGCCATGTGCAGCAACGGCAGGCGGCTGATATCGGCGGGCGTGGCGATGGCGCGGGTGGCGAGAAATTCGGGCGAAACCACCGGCATCACGGTTTCGCGCATCAAAAGCGTGCTGTCGGCCTCCGGCCAGTCGGGCATGCCGTGATGGATGGCGGCATCGAGCCGCTCGCGGGCGAAGTCGAACCGCCCGATGCGGGTGGCGAAGTTGATGGTGATGTCGGGATGGCGGGCGACGAAATCTGGGATCAGCGGCATCAGCCAGCGCGTGCCGAAGGTCGGCAGGATGGCAAGGTTGAGAACGCCGCTATGCCGATTGCTCATCAATCCAAGCGCTGCGTCGCGCAACTGGCCAAGTGCGGAGCGCACTGCTTCGGCATAGATCTCGCCCGCCGCGGACAGCCGGACATTGCGGCTGTCGCGGTCGAACAGCCGCCGCCCGAACTGCTCTTCCAGCAGGTTGATCTGGCGGCTGACGGCGCCCTGCGTCAAGTCGAGCTCGCGCGCCGCGGCGGTGAAGGAGCCGAGACGCGCCACCGCCTCGAAGGCGGCAAGGGCGGCTGTGTTCGGCAACAGGCGGCGCTGAACGTTCATGATCCATTACTAACGCTCATTGATCTGCGATGCAATTTCGTTTGATTTTTTCGAGTTGGAGGCCGATAAGCCGGGCAATCCAAGATTTTTACCGGGAGCGAGGCCATGGCCGCCGAGAAGAACGCCTTCGTCTGGAACGATCCTTTCCTCATCGAGGACCAGCTTTCCGAGGACGAGCGCATGGTGCGCGACGGCGCCGCCGCTTTCGCCGCCGACAAGTTGGCGCCGCGCATCGAGGAAGCCTACGCCGACGAGAAGACCGATCCGTCGATCTTCCGCGAGATGGGCGAGGCGGGCCTGCTCGGCATCACCATTCCGGAAGAATATGGCGGGCTTGGCGCCGGATATGTGACCTATGGCCTGGTGGCGCGCGAGGTCGAGCGTATCGATTCCGGCTACCGCTCGATGATGAGCGTGCAGTCGTCGCTGGTCATGTACCCGATCCATGCCTATGGCTCGGAGGCGCAGCGCAAGAAATACCTGCCGAAGCTCGCGTCGGGCGAATGGATCGGCTGTTTCGGCCTCACCGAGCCGGATGCCGGCTCCGATCCGGGCGGCATGAAGACGCGCGCCGAGAAGACGGCCAGTGGCTACAAGCTCTCCGGCTCGAAGATGTGGATCTCCAACGCACCGATCGCCGACGTCTTCGTCGTCTGGGCGAAGCTGAAGGGTGAGAACGGCAAGGACGAGATCCGCGGCTTCGTGCTGGAAAAGGGCATGAAGGGGCTTTCGGCGCCGAAGATCGGGGGGAAGCTCAGCCTCCGCGCGTCGATCACCGGCGAGGTGGTGATGGAAGGCGTCGAGGTCGGCGAGGACGCGCTGCTGCCCAACGCCAAGGGGCTCGGCGGTCCGTTCGGCTGCCTCAACCGGGCGCGCTACGGCATTTCCTGGGGCGCCATGGGTGCGGCCGAGGATTGCTGGCAGCGGGCGCGGCAATACGGCCTCGACAGGAAACAGTTCGGCAAGCCGCTTGCCGGCACGCAGCTGTTCCAGAAGAAGCTCGCCGACATGCAGACCGAGATCGCGCTCGGACTGCAGGGCTCGCTGCGCGTCGGCCGGCTGATGGACGCAGGCAAGATGGCGCCGGAGATGATCTCGATCGTCAAGCGCAACAATTGCGGCAAGGCGCTCGACATCGCCCGTCAGGCCCGCGACATGCATGGCGGCAACGGCATCCAGATCGGCTACCATGTGATGCGCCACGCGCAGAATTTGGAGACGGTGAACACCTATGAGGGCACGCATGACGTGCATGCGCTGATCCTGGGACGGGCGCAGACGGGCATCCAGGCGTTTTTCTAAGGCATCCTCGGCTTCGTCATCCTCGGGCTTGACCCGAAGATCCATTCCGTAACGTCAAGGCGTCTCTGCGGTGCAGGAATTTTTGACGCAAGAAGCGCGACGGAGGTTTGTTTGCGGCGCCGCGTTCTTCGCCTGGCGTCACGGAATGGATCCTATGGTCTGCGCGCTTCGCTTCGCTCCTTGCTTCGCCATAGGATGACGAACGCGCAGGGGTCTTCGCCAATCGCGGACGCTGGAGACTGGCCATTACCCGGCGACGTCGAGCGTTTATTCGCTGCTTAAATTAGGTGCAGCGCAACATCTCTGCTTGGAGAACGGCCAGGATTTGTGTCAGGGTCTGGCGGTAAAACGCCATTCTCCGGGGCACCATGGCAATTCTGGCAGCCGTTCACCACCTGACCCATTACAAATATGACCGGCCGGTGGTGCTTGGGCCCCAGGTGATCAGGCTGCAGCCGGCGCCGCATTCGCGCACCAAGGTGCTCAGCCATTCGCTGAAGGTCGAGCCGGCGAACCACTTCGTCAACCTGCAGCAGGATCCCTACGGCAACTTCCTTGCCCGCTTCGTTTTCCCGGAGCCGGTGACGGAATTGAAGATCGAGGTCGACCTCGTCGCCGACATGACGGTCTACAATCCGTTCGACTTCTTCGTCGAACCGTCGGTCGAGACTTTTCCGTTCGAATACCCGGAAGAGATCCGAGACGACCTCGCCATCTACCGGACGCCGGAAACTGCCGGACCGCTTCTTTCGGCCTTCCTGAAAACCGTCGACCGCAGCCCGAAGAACACCGTCGATTTTCTGGTCGACCTCAATGCAAAGCTGCAGCGCGAGATCGCCTATATCGTGCGCATGGAGACCGGCGTCTATTCGCCGGAAGAGACGCTTGCCGCGGCCAAGGGCTCATGCCGGGATTCGAGCTGGCTGCTGGTGCAGATCCTGCGGAATCTCGGCATCGCCGCGCGCTTCGTCTCGGGTTACCTGATCCAGCTCAAGCCCGATCTCGTCTCGCTCGACGGACCGCCCGGAACCGCCGTCGACTTCACCGACCTGCATGCGTGGTGCGAGGTCTATATTCCGGGCGCCGGCTGGATCGGTTTCGACCCGACCTCCGGCCTGCTCACCGGCGAAAGCCACGTGCCGCTTGCCGCGACGCCGCATTTCCGCAATGCGGCACCCATCTCCGGCATGGCGAGCTTCGCCAATGTCGATTTCGGCTTCGACATGCGGGTCGACCGCATCGCCGAACATCCGCGCATCACCAAGCCGTTCTCGGACGAAAGCTGGGAGGCGCTCGATCGACTGGGCGAAAAGGTCGACGCGGCGCTGAGAGATGGCGACGTGCGGCTCACCATGGGCGGCGAGCCGACCTTCGTGTCGGTCGACGATTTCGAATCCGCCGAATGGAACACGGCCGCCGTCGGCCCGACCAAGCGCGACAAGGCCGACCAGTTGATCCGCCGGCTGCGCGAGCGCTTCGCGCCGGGCGGCTTCCTGCATTACGGCCAGGGCAAGTGGTATCCGGGCGAGAGCCTGCCGCGCTGGACCTTCTCGCTCTACTGGCGCACCGACGGCGAGCCGGTGTGGCGTGACCCGTCGCTGATCGCGCGAGAAACCGGCAAGGCGGACATCGGGCCCCCACAGGCCGAAAGCCTGCTCAAGGCGATCGCCGATGAACTCGGCATCGACAAGGCGATGGTCGGCGAAGCCTATGAGGATCCGGGTGAATGGCTGCTCAAGGAAGGCAAGCTGCCCGACAATGTCGACCCGTCCAATTCGAAGCTGGAAGACCCGGAGGAGCGCAGCCGCATGGCGCGCGTCTTCGAGCGCGGCCTGACCAAGCCGTCTGGCTATGTGCTGCCGGTGCAGCGCTGGAACAGCCAGGCCGCCGGGCAGCGCTGGCGCTCGGAAAAATGGAAGACGCGGCGTGGCCGCCTGTTCCTGGTGCCGGGCGATTCCCCCGTCGGCTATCGCCTGCCGCTCGGCACGCTGCCCTACGTGCCGCCAGCGCAATTCCCTTATATCGTGCCGGTCGATCCATCCGTGCCGCGCGGCGCGCTGCCGGCGCGCGACGCGATCCTGACGGAAGCCGCTCCGGCAGAGCCTGAAGGCGCCGATGAAATGGCGCGCCGCCAGCAGGCGGTGTCCTTCACGGCCACGACCGGCCAGCAGGACCGTGTCGAGCAGGAGATCACGGAGATCGGCGGCGCGGTGCGCACCGCGCTCAGCGTCGAGCCGCGCGATGGCCGGCTCTGCGTGTTCATGCCGCCGGTCGAGGCGCTGGAAGATTATCTCGAACTGGTGGCGGCGGCGGAGAATGCCGCCAAGGCGATCGGCCTGCCGGTGCATATCGAGGGTTACGCCCCGCCGCACGACCCGCGCCTCAACGTCATCCGCGTGGCGCCCGATCCTGGCGTCATCGAGGTGAACATCCATCCAGCCGCCAACTGGCAGGAATGCGTTGCCACGACCGCGGCCATCTACGAGGAAGCGCGGCAATCGCGGCTCGGCACCGACAAATTCATGATCGACGGCCGCCACACCGGCACCGGCGGCGGCAACCATGTCGTGGTCGGCGGCGCCACGCCCAACGACAGCCCGTTCCTGCGTAGGCCCGATCTCCTGAAGAGCCTGGTGCTGCAATGGCAGCGGCATCCGTCGCTGTCCTACATGTTTTCCGGTCTGTTCATCGGCCCGACCAGCCAGGCGCCGCGCTTCGACGAGGCGCGGCACGACTCGCTTTACGAGCTCGAGATCGCGCTGGCGCAGGTGCCGCATCCGGACAAAGGCGCAGCGCCTTTGCCATGGCTGGTCGACCGGCTGTTCCGCAATCTCCTGACCGACGTGACCGGCAATACGCATCGCTCCGAAATCTGCATCGACAAATTGTTCTCGCCGGATGGCCCCACCGGCCGGCTTGGGCTGGTCGAATTCCGCGGCTTCGAGATGCCGCCCAATGCGCGCATGTCGCTCGCCCAGCAATTGCTGGTCCGCGCGATCATCGCCCGTACGTGGAAGAACCCGCTCGACGGCCGCTTCGTGCGCTGGGGCACCTCGCTGCACGACCGTTTCATGCTGCCGCATTATGTGTGGGCGGATTTCCTCGACGTGCTGGAGGATTTGAAGCTCAACGGCTTCGACTTCCGCCCTGAATGGTTCACCGCCCAGCTCGAATTCCGCTTCCCGTTCTGCGGCGAGGTTAGCCAAGCCGGCGTCAAGCTCGAGCTCAGGCAAGCGCTGGAGCCCTGGCATGTGATGGGCGAGCAGGGCGCGATCGGCGGCACCGTTCGTTTCGTCGATTCTTCCGTCGAGCGGCTGCAGGTGCGGACCGAAGGCCTCAATCCGGAGCGCCATGCCATCGTCTGCAACGGCCGCATCGTGCCGATGAAGGTGACTGACACCAGAGAGGTCGCGGTGGCCGGCGTGCGCTTCAAGGCCTGGCAGCCGGCGTCTGGCCTGCATCCGGCCCTGCCGGTCAACACGCCGCTGGTCTTCGACATCTATGACCGCTGGTCGGGCCGCTCGGTCGGCGGTTGCGTCTACCATGTCGCGCATCCCGGCGGCCGCAACTACGACACCTTCCCGGTCAACGGCAACGAGGCCGAGGCGCGGCGCCTTGCCCGCTTCGAGCCGCGCGGCCACACTCCGGGCGGCTATGTGCTGCGCGACGAAGAAGCCTCTGAAGAGTTTCCCATGACCCTTGACCTGAGGCGACCAGCGAGACTCTGATCGACAATGGCCAAGGGGAATCAAAGACGGGCGGGCGGAAGGCCGCGGGCGCAGAGCCTGCTGGAACGCTACCGGCCGATCGAAGGCATCGCCGACGAGATGGTCGATGCGTCGGGCAATGCGCGTCCGGCATGGCGCTCCTTCATCGGCGCGCTCGATGATTTGGGAGCCGAACGGCTTGGGCAGCGTTTTGCCCGCGCCGACCAGTATCTGCGCGATGCCGGCGTCTATTACCGGGTCTACGAACAGGCCGGCGCCAATGAGCGGGAATGGCCGCTGGCGCATGTCCCGTTGCTGATCGACGAGAAGGAATGGGCCGAGATCAGCGCCGGGCTGGTCCAGCGCGCCGACTTGTTCGAGGCGATCCTGGCCGATGTTTACGGGCCGAACCGGCTGGTCGAAAAGGGCATCTTGCCGGCGGGGCTGATCGCGGCGAGCCCCGAATACCTGCGCCCCGTCGCCGGCGTCCGGCCGGCCAATGGGCATTTCCTGCACATGGTCGCCTTCGAGCTCGGCCGCGGCCCGGACGGCCGCTGGTGGGTGCTGGGCGACCGCACCCAGGCGCCGTCGGGCGCCGGCTTTGCGCTTGAGAACCGCGTCGCCACCACACGCGCGCTGTCGGACGTCTATGGCGAGATGCATGTGCATCGCCTTGCCGGCTTCTTCCGCCGCTTCCGCGACGCGCTGAACGGCATGGCCAAGGAGTCCGGCGGCCGCGTCGCCATCCTGACGCCCGGACCGCTCAACGAGACCTATTACGAGCACGCCTATATCGCCCGCTATCTCGGCATCATGCTGCTCGAGGGCGAGGACCTGACCGTCTCCGGCGGCAGGCTGATGGTGCGCACGGTTTCCGGCCTGATGCCGATCGGTGTCTTGTGGCGGCGGCTCGACGCGGCCTTTGCCGATCCGCTGGAGCTCAGGCCGGAATCGCAGATCGGCACGCCAGGGCTGGTCGAAGCGATCCGGCGTGGCACGGTGTCCGCAGTCAATGCGCTTGGCTCCGGCCTCATGGAAACGCGCGCGCTGCTGTCGTTCCTGCCCAGGATCGCGCGCGAGCTCAAAGGCGACGATCTCAACCTGCCGAGCATCGCCACCTGGTGGTGCGGGCAGGAGGCCGCGCGCGCCCATGTGCTGGCCAATATCGACCGCATGGTCGTCGGCCCGGCGCTGTCGACCCGGCTTGCCTTCGAGGACGACGGCGCGACCCGGCTTGGATCGTCGCTATCGGCGGGCGAGCGGGCCGAGCTCGTTGCGCGCATCGAGGCGGATGGCGACGGTTTCGTCGGCCAGGAAGCGGTGACGCTGTCGACCACGCCGGTGTTCGTCGGCGGCCTGCTGGAGCCACGGCCTGCCAGCCTGCGCGTCTATCTGGCGCGCACGCCGGAAGGCTGGGCGGTGATGCCCGGCGGCTTCGCCCGCATCGGCTTCTCGCTCGATCCGACGGCGATCGCGATGCAGCGGGGCGGCCAGGCGGCGGATGTCTGGGTGGTCAGCGACAGGCCGGTCGAGCGCGAGACGCTGCTGCCGCAGGAGCATGACGGCTTCACCCGCACCATGCCGGGCAGCCTGCCCAGCCGAGCGGCGGAGAATCTGACCTGGCTCGGGCGCTATATCGAGCGCTCGGAGGACACGGTGCGCGTGCTGCGCGCCTATCATGTGCGGCTCGCCGAGACGTCCGACCCTGATATGCCGCTGCTTGCCGATATCAGGGACTATCTCGAGCCGTTCGGCATCGAGGTCGAAACGGCGATACCGCCGGGGCTGATCGGCACTTTGGACAGCGCGGTCTACAGCGCCGGTCAGATTCGCGACCGCTTCTCGCCGGATGGCTGGCTGGCGCTGAAGGATCTGTCGAAGACCATCCACAAATTCGCCGAGACGGTCGCGCCTGGAGACGACGCGACGCGGGCAATGACGGTGATGCTGCGCAAGCTCGCCGGCTTTTCCGGCCTGCTGCACGAGAACATGTACCGCTTCACCGGCTGGCGTTTCCTGGAGATCGGCCGCAGGCTGGAGCGCGGCATCCAGATCGCCCGCACGCTTAGCCAACTGACGAGGAATGGGGCGCCGGAAGGGGCGCTCGACATGATGCTGGAGATTGGCGACAGCGTCATGACCCATCGGCGGCAATATCCGGTGCAGGCCGGGCGGCGCACGGTGATCGACCTGCTGGCGCTCGACCCGCTCAACCCGCGCTCGATCCTGTTCCAGCTCGAACGGCTGAAGGCCGAGATCGGCATGCTGCCTTCGATCGGCGGCGAGGGGCACATGTCGGCCGCCGCCAAGGAAATCCTGCAGCTCAACACGGCAATCGCCGTCATGGAACCTTCCGACATGAGTGCCGGGACGCTCGACGATCTCGCCGGCCAGATCGGCGGTCTCTACAACAGTCTCGCCAAGGCCTATTTCGGGTAGAGCATTTCCAGCGAAAAGGATCGCCTCCAATGCTCTATCTCTTTGTTTTTGTGCAATTCCGGACGCAAGGCTACGGCGAAGCCGCCGAGCCTGACCACTGCGCATTTTTGCTGGAATTGCTTTAATGCTCTACGATATCAAGCTTCATTTGCATTACGACTATGCCGCCGCCGCCGGCGGCGGGCGGCACCAGGTGCGCGTGATGCCGCAGACGATCGCCGGGGTGCAGCGTGTGATCGCAGCTTCGCTGTCCTTCCAGCCGACGCCGGCCGAACGTGCCGATTTCTCCGATTTCTTCGGCAACAACGTCACCTCGATCGCCTTTCGCGATGCGCATGAGACGCTCGATATCCGGATGAGCGCGCGCGTGTCGGTCTCGCGGCCGGAGCCAGGCCTCGATGTCTCACCCGACATAAGCGGGCTGAAGTCGGAACTGGATACGGTGCGGTCGCTATCGCCTTCCGCGCCGCATCATTTCCTGGCCGCCAGCGATCATGTCGGCATCGATGCGGCGATCACGGCCTATGCACGGGACAGTTTGTCGGGGTCAACCGTCGCCACGGCGGTCGATCTGTGCAACCGCATCCATCGCGACTTCGCCTATGACGGCAAGGCAACCACCGTGCAGACGCGGGCCAGCGACGCTTTTGCGCTGAAGCGCGGCGTCTGCCAGGATTTTTCCCATATCATGATCGCCGGCCTGCGTGGGCTCGGCATCCCGGCCGGCTATGTCAGCGGCTTCCTGCGCACCATTCCACCGAAGGGCAAGCCGAGGCTCGAAGGCGCGGACGCCATGCATGCCTGGATCAGGGCCTGGTGCGGGCGCGATGCCGGCTGGCAGGAGTTCGACCCGACCAACGGCATGCGGGCGAGCAACGACCACATCACGGTCGGCTATGGGCGCGACTATTCCGACGTGGCGCCGATCGTCGGCGTGCTGAAGACGACGGGTGGCCAGGTCGGCGAGCAGGCGGTCGACGTCATTCCGGTCGCCGCCTGATGGCTGGCGGGCGGCCTACACCGTCCGAGTTGCTTCTCAAATTGCGATCCGCCCACTATCCTGCTACTGGGGCCTGCTACTGGGACGACGGATTGGCGGGGCATAGGGGGGCTCGGCTATGACGGCGATCAGCGTCATCATTCCGGCGCACAACGCGGCGGCGACCATCGCCGACACGTTGACTACGCTGCGCTCGGAAGCCGATGTCATCGGCGAAGTGATCCTGGTCGACGATTGCTCGACCGACGGCACGGCGACCGCGGCAGCGGATGCCTCCTTGCGGCTTAACCTGCCGTTGCGGGTCATCCAGTCGAGCTGCCGGGACGCGGGTGGCTCGCGCAACCTTGCATTGGCGCAGGCACGCTTTCCCTGGCTCTACATGATCGACGCCGACGACCTGCATCTCGAAGGAGGGTTGCGGGCATTGCTGTCCAGGACCACGCCAGGCCCCGATATGGTGATCGGCGCCTACCGGCGGCGCACCGACGGCCAAGATCGGCAATTCAAGACGCCGGCCGGCTACACGGCGAACGGGTTCGCCAATGCCTCGGCCTATCTGCAAGGGCAGGTCCGCTCTATCGCGATCGGCACCGCGCTGGTATCGCGGAGCGTGGTCGGCGATACACGGTTTCCGACCGGACTTGCGTATGACGAGGATACTTTGTTCTGGGCGCAGGTGATGTGCAGGGCTTCGCTCGCGGTCGTGACCCAGCCGATCATGATCTACTTCGTTTCGTCGGAACGCTCGGACGCCCGCTTCGTCGTGGAGCCTGGGCGGCGCTTCCTCGAATGGCGCCTGGCGCTGCGTAAGCTTGCCACATGCGGCATTCCCCTCTCGTCTCTGAAGTGTTTGGACTGGGGACATCGCGAACAGGTGTGCGAGGACATCGCGAACAGTTTTGCATGCTATCGAGCGAGTGCAT